>JBGSKQ010000082.1:0-118229 GCA_041741095.1 Saprospiraceae bacterium | reverse complement strand
CCAGGCCTACGACTCTGATGCGGACACCCTGCGCCAGCAGGCCTGGATCATCAAGCTGGACGGGCACGGCTGCCTCGTGCCCGGCTGCCACCTTATTGATGCCACCAATGAAGAATCTGGGCCTGAGATACAACTGGCCATCTACCCCAACCCCACTACTGACTACCTGAACTTTTACCTGAAAAACGCCTCGCAAGAAAAAGAGGCATCCTTCCGGATCGTGAACGCCAATGGCCGTTCCGTCAGCGGGTTCGGCGGCAGCGCCGCCAACACCACCTTCATCGTGCCTGTATGGGACTGGCCCGCTGGGGTGTATTTCCTGCAATACCTGGAGGGAGGGGTGGTGCGGTGTACAGAAAAGTTTGTCAAACTGTAACTATGAACGATAAATGATGAATGATGAACTGGGGCAACAGCTTTGTTCATAGTTTATCATTCATCGTTTATCGTTTTCAAAACATCCTACCAATGAAAAAAATAGTAACGACTTGGCTCTGTGCGGCATTTATCAGCACTTTTTCTTCTGCGCAATTTGATTGGGCCGGGCTGGGCCATAATGTGGATAAATATGTGCTGACACAAAATGAAGGGCATATCATATTGAGGGACAGCTTTTTTACGGCCGTTGACAGTGCAGGTGGTTTTTTATTTGAAACATTGAAACCAACAGCAGTTGACAAACCAGTAGTCATGGATGTTTTAAAATTGTTGGACTCAACTTGTTTATACATTATTGGAGAATTTACCATAATTGGTACTATTTACTATGGGACGAGATATGGACAAGATTGGCAAGATGAATTAAACACTGTACATTGGTATCACTATTATAGGAAGGGCATAGCATTCGACGACACGAGCATGATAGTATATGACGGCGAATTTCAAGGCTACCCCGATCTTGGGAGAGTAAGTACCGATGGAAACACCATTATATGGTATAAAGATCTTGACGGACCTATTGTTTATGATCTGGCTACTATGGATGGTCAAATTTTTATTTGTACCAATGAAGGTCTTTTTGCACTCAATGGGGATGGAGAAATCGTATCCCAATTCCCTGGCCAAGTTTTCGACCGAATAAAACCACTTGGCGGTACTAATCTACTGGTACAAAGAGCAGATACACTTATCCGAATGACAACAGTATTTGACGTATTGGATACTTTGGTCATTACAGAGGGCAACATTGAGGCTTTCGATGCCCAATTTGGAAAGGTAGGCATCTTGACGAATACTGGCCAGTATCTCGTTTATAATGAACAACTGGTTCAATTGGAAAATTTTCAATTAAACAACCCCTTATTCGATTTTTCGCATACCCAAATAGGGGCAAATTCCATTTTCTTGGCAGGCAATTATATGACGGGGCAGGGCAATCATCAACATAGAGCAGTTTTTGCCAAAGAATATGGTTTCGACGGTACGGACAATGCAATATTAAACGATTTAGGAGTTGAAAATATAACACACGGCCAAACAGTTGAAATAACAAATGCTGGAGTAAATTCATTCTATATTGAATATGATTCTGTCATAATTTCAGTAAAAAATCATGGGGAGCGACCAATAAAGAGTTTTTATTTAGAATCCGCCCTTGAATTCAGTTCCCTCTCTGGCGATTTTACCAAAATACAGTACAAAAAATTTACTATGCCATCCCCCATCCCACCAGGAGCAACAGTAGAGGTAATATGGGAGGATTTTTATCAGAAATTCTTAGTGGAACCTTTAGATGTTTTTAGCCAGTGCATGTGGACTTTCCTTCCTGATGAGGGTATTGATTATAATCCCTCCAACGATGTTGGCTGTTCCGATTTTTTTGTTTCGACGGAAAATATAGTGCTGCAGCCTGCTATCAAAGTTTACCCCAACCCCGCCAGCCACCAACTTTTTATTGAAACCGGTACGCCCCTGCCGGACGGCAGCACCTGGACACTTTACGACTTGTATGGAAAAGCTGCCGTACATGCCGAGCTATCGGGCGGCACCTCATCCTACACTATTGACCTACCTTCTTTGCCAACTGGTTTATATGCTTGGCATTTGACGGACACTAACGGGGCCGTGACCAATGGGAAACTGGTGATCGCCCAATAGGAGCTTTCACCCAATCAACAAAAAGTTATGGCCACCCGCTCGCTTACTCATTTTGTGTGGAGGTTGTCATTTTGCGTTTTAACTAATGTCGGTGCCAAGGTCGGTGAGGTTCAAAACTTCACCGATCTTGGCACCGACAAGCCAAGAGTTTTTTCAACTGAAATAAGCGATGATTCTAGCTCGGGGTTAGCTGTTCATTCCCAAAGTGAATTCGAGACAAGCGTTCATCGTTTAAAGACTCATGGTTTTATCTTTCCTTGCGAACGCTGCATGGGGTTCGGCTTTTCTTCTTCTTTGTTTTGTACAAATACCTTAAACAGCTTGGGCGAGGCGGGCATGGGTGAACTGTTGTTTTTAAGGTTTACGTCCGCTGTTTCCCGGTAGGGGTCGAGGCTGATGGATTGGACGGGTTTGTCTTTTACAAAAACCTTCGTGACCTGGTTTTCATTTTTCCGCCAAATTTCAGCGGGGATGCGCTCCACCTCCTTTGTACCATCCGTGAAAGTCCATTCTATGATGATGGGCATTACGAGGCCGCCCTTGTTGCTAAAAAACAGTTCGTAGTAGTTCTTTTTGCCAAATTTTTCCGCTTTTTCCTGTTTGGTAAAAGTGGAATCGTACATGAAAACCTTCGTAGTCTCCACAGAATCTGCGGTTTGCCAAGGGCGGTAGGTGGTGTAAAAATCCACCAGCTTTGGGTCTTCTTCTACAGAGAAGGCCATCCCTGACTTCCGGTTGCGGATTTTTGAAATATCGTCGAAAGGCTTTTCCTTTTCCTCGGTTTTCACCACCGTCTTTTTCACAGGGTCGTTTTCCAAATCAGCCTTGTGCCAGGCGATGCTGTCCAGTGCTATGTCCACTTTTTCAATAGAATAAAACCAACCCCGCCAAAACCAGTCGAGATCCACGCCGCTGGCGTCCTCCATCGTGCGGAAGAAGTCGGCAGGCGTAGGGTGTTTGAAGGCCCAGCGTTGGCAATATTCCTTAAAAGCATAGTCGAAAAGCTCCCGCCCCATGATGGTTTCCCGTAGGATGTTGAGGCCGGTGGCGGGTTTGGCGTAGGCGTTTGGGCCAAAATGCACGATGTTCTCGCTATTGGTCATAATCGGCTCCAATGAGTCGGGCGACATGGCCATATAGTCCACGATTTTGTTGGCCGGCCCACGGCGTTGATCCCAATTATTGTCAAATTCCGACTGGGCAAGGTATTGCACAAAAGTATTGAGCCCCTCGTCCATCCAGCTCCACTGCCGCTCGTCGCTGTTGATGATCATGGGGAAATAGTTGTGCCCCACCTCATGCGTGATGACGCCAATGGCCCCATTTTTTTGCTGTTCGGTGTAGGTGCCGTCTTCTTCCGCCCGGCCAAAGTTGAAACAGATCATCGGGTACTCCATGCCGCTGGAGGCCTCCACGGAAATGGCAATGGGGTAAGGATAAGGGAGAGAATATTTTGAGTAGGTTTTCAGCGTGTGCGCCACCACTTTCGTGGAATATTTGCTGTAAATAGGGTAGGCTTCTTTGGCATAATAGCTCATACACATCACGTGCTTGCCGTCCTCGTTGTAGTGTGGCATGGCATCCCACACGAATTTGCGGCTGGCGCCCCAGGCGAAGTCCCGCACGTTTTCGGCCTTGTAAAACCAGGTTTTTGTATTTGTGCTTTTTTTGCTTTGCTCGTTCTTTTTGGCCTCTTCCAACGTGACGATTTCGAGGGGTTCTTTGGCCGTTTGTGCCTCTTTCCAGCGCTTCAACTGTGTGGGGGTCAACATTTTATCGTAGTTCTGGCACTCGCCCGTCGAGGCGACCACGTAGTCGTCGGGCAGGGTCATTTTCACCTGAAAATCGCCAAAAGTGAGGGCAAACTCTCCCCGCCCGGTAAATTGGTGGTTTTGCCAGCCCGTCACGTCGCTATAGACGCAGAGCCTTGGATACCACTGGCTGATGGTGAAAATGTCGTTGCCGTCTTTTTCAAAATGCTCATAGCCGCCACGCCCCCAGGGGCCGTTGATACGGTCCACGAGTTGGTAGTTCCATTTTACTTTGAATGAATAAGTTTCGCCCGGCTTGAGTTTATTGGGCAAATCCACCCGCATCATGGTCTGGTTGATGGTGTATTTCAAGGGGTTACCGTTGGCGTCGGTGATGGCTTCGATGTTGTGGCCATACTCGGTAAGGTCTTTCCACTGCTCCAGCATGTAGAGCGCACGGGCGTTCATCACCTCCTCCATCGAACTGCCGTTGAAGTGGTGCATGTCGTTGTGGCCCTGGTGCTGGTTTTCATCGAGCTGCAGCCAGAGGTAGCCCAGCGTATGCGGAGATTGGTTGTAGTAGGTAATGGTCTCCTCGCCATGCAGCCGCCGCTCTTTTGTATCAAGGGTGCAAGCGATGTCGTAGTCGCATTTCTGCTGCCAATACTCCGGGCCGGGGGCACCGTCCACGCCCCGGTAAGGCGTCGGGTCGGGCAGTGCCTCGCCGAGTTGCTCGAACTTGTTGCCGTGGTTGGAGGTGGTTTGGGAGAAAAGGGTGTTTGCCAAAAACAGAAGAAGTGTGAGGGTGGTCAGGTTAGATTTCATGATAAATATGGATAAATTGGTCAAAAATATCAGGCTCTTTATGCCTAGCCTCCTTTTTATAATGAATACGCTTTTTTGAGGAAATCGTCAAAGAGCAAAATTTTGCGGAAACCTTTAGATCGTACTCCGTGGTAAAGTGGTTTATCTCTCGTCAAAAGCACCTTTTCAGTTTGTATTGCCAAGGCCAAATAGGCAGCATCCTTGGAATCAACGCCATCGGCAAGGTCGAGCGCCTTTTGGATGGCTTGTTGTGATAGGCCATTTTGGGTACAACAGTAATTTGCTCAAAAACCATAAGAATATATTGCCTCAATTCAGACGGTTTAAGTTGGGACTTGTCGAAAATCAGCTTTTCATACTTCGTAATTTCAGTTAAAGAATATTCAGGTGTGTAAAAATTAAAATAGGCCAAGAAGGGTTTGTAAGCGCTTTTGCCACTGATCATCATGCTGATCAGCACGTTTGCATCCAAAATATAATCAAGCATTATTTTTCTTTTTCAATGCATCGAGGTAATAGTCTTTTTGCTCATTCCATGCCTCCTCTTGTGCCACTTTCCATTTTTCATCATTTTCCAAATTGATACCGCTAAAATCTTTCATCATTTCTTTTGCGGCCAATTGCATTTGAAGCTTCGGGGAAAGCTCCTTTAGGTAGTTTTCAATGTTTTTATACCCAAAATCTTCCACTATTTTTTCCTCCAATTCAATTTTGAACTCTATCATTTTGCGATTTTTTTCTTCAAAGATAAAAAATATTCATCCGCTTTGCAGGCCCTTAATTTTCTACAATAGCCTAAAAGGAGAACCCCGCCTCCGTCTTGGTTGCATTCAGCATCTGTACCAACTTGTCACGACCTGGCAGCAGGGCATAGACCATGTTGATCTGTTCCCTGAATTTTTCGAGGAACAGGTTGTTTTTCACTTGCATTTTTGAGAGGCTGGACAGCGGTATTTTTTGGGTGGAGAATTGCGCCAGCACTTGGTCGTTTTTGCCTTTAATAGACTGAAATACAAGGGCTTGTGCCTGGCCGTTGATATTTAGGTTAAAATGCCTCAAAATGTACTCACTGGCCTTTATCTCTTCGATGGTGGGTGCATCGGGGTTGTCGTAAAGGACGGATTTCAGGTCGTCTTGAAAGAGGTAAAATTTCACGTCAAAGGCTTCATTTTCAGCAGAATAGACGATTTCGCAAACGCTCATTTTGAAGTCGTGTTCTTTTGCGTTCAGCAAAAAAATAAACGGAAGTATGATTTTGAAAAACAGCATGTCCAGTTAAGCTTTTTATCCAAAAATCCCCTGCACGATCAAGATGATAGCGCCGCCGCCGCCAGCGCCCGAAATGTACAGGTTCCAGTCCCTTTGCTGGATGGTAAAAATGCGGCTTAAAATAAAATAGGCCGTAAAAAATATCGCCACTATCATCAATTGCCCCAGTTCCAGGCCCAGGTTGAAAGCAAAAAGCGGCTGGATGATGCTGCCCATATCGCCCATCAGGGAGCGGAAAAAATTGGCGAAGCCCATCCCGTGTATCAGCCCAAAAAACAGCGCAAGGCCATAATTCGTTGACAAAGTTTTTGAAAAAGCACTGCCTTCTACTTTTTTCGCCCAAATGTTGTGGAGGCTGGTGAGCAGGATCGTGATGGGTATCAGCACCTCCACCAAATCGGAGGGCAGGCGGAAAATATCCAGCGCCGACAAGGCCAGTGTCAGTGAGTGGCCGATGGTGAAAGCCGTCACCAGCACGAGGATTTTTTTCCACTCCGACCATTCATACACGGCACACAAAGTGACGATGAACAGCAGGTGGTCAAAGGCCATCGGGTCGGCAATATGATGGAAACCAAGCTTTAAAAAGGTAGGAAATTCGCCCATTCGCTTAGTGGTTCATAGTTTATCGTTCATCATTTCTCACACTGTTACCACAAAAATATTCATGGCAAACTTTTCAGAAACCTGCACCTCTGTCCCGTCCACTTCTATCCGGATGGAGTTGTCAAATGCTTGGCGGCCAATGACCTTGATCTGGCTGCGGATGCCCAGGCCAATTTCGGAAACGTATTGAAGGAAGGCTGCCGAACTGTCCTTTACGGCGATGAGCTTGCAGGTGGAGCCGGACGGCACCTCCGAAAGGGTCAATTTTCGGACGGCCTTGTACTTGCCTTTTTCGTTGGGGATGGGGTCGCCGTGCGGGTCGAATTCGGGGTAGCCGAGGAATTTGTCGAGTTTTTCTATCAATTTTTTGGAGTGGATGTGTTCCAACTGCTCCGCCACTTCATGCACTTCGTCCCATGTGAATTCCAGTTTTTCGTACAAAAAAGTCTCCCACAGGCGGTGCTTTCGGATGAGTTGCAGGGCAATGCTTTTTCCCTGATCGGTCAATACCCACTTGCCGTGTTTTTCATTGTAAACCAGGTTTTTTTCGGTCAGTTTTTTCAACATGCCGTTGGCCGAGGCTGGGGCAAGGCCAAGGTCGGCAGCCAGGTGGTTGGTACCGACCATGTCGTTCCCTGCTTCTACGGAAAGCATAAAGAGGACTTTCAAATAGTCTTCCTCGTTTTTTGTAAGTTCCATCAATAATATTTTAGGCGCATAAAATAAATTTGTTAGTCTAACCTAACTTTTATAGTTTTGTGCCCGTATTAGTTATTCAACCAAATGCTAACTTATGGAAAAGCCCAAAATTACACTATTTCTGCTTATCGTTTTATGCTCGTTTGCCACTTCGATTTTTTCCCAATCGGCTGTAATACAGGGATTTGTAAAAACGAAAAACTCCCCTTTGGAGTTTGCCACCATCAGCCTGAACGATGGCAAATACGGCAGCACCAGCGATGAAAAGGGTTTTTTCAAAATAGAAAATCTGCCAGTTGGGAGCTATTCCGTCAGCGCAACGTTCCTGGGATACGACTCACAAATCAAGACGATTTCACTTAAAAAAAACGAAATAGTTTCCCTTGAATTTGAACTAATCGAAAGCACGTCCATGCTCAACCAAGTAGTGGTCACCGGCACGATGAAGCCTACTTATGTGTCCGATTCGCCTGTAAAAGTGGACGTGCTGACGGCAAAATACCTCGAAACCTACCTGCCCGCTGCCGCCTCGTCCATCATGGACGGCGTGAAAATGGTGAACGGCGTGCAGGAGGTGGTCGCCTGCGGTGTTTGTTTCACCAACAGCATCAGCATCAATGGCCTGCCCGGCCCCTACACGGCGGTGCTGCTGGACGGGATGCCCATGTACGGCAACCTCGCCTCGGTCTATGGCCTGAACGGCATCCCCAACATGATCATTGACCGCTTCGAGGTGATAAAAGGCCCGAACTCCACGCTCTACGGCTCGGAGGCGGTGGCAGGCGTCATCAACATCATCACAAAAGACCCGGCCAAGCAGCCTTTTTTTGCGGCGGACGTGATGGGCACGACGCATTTGGAATCGTTTGGCAACGTGGCATTTGCGCCAAAATTTGGCAAAACGGCTGGGTTCGTTGGCCTCAACTATGCCTTGATCAATGGCTTCGACGATCGCAACCACGACTTTTTCAATGACCGCATCAACCTTGACCGCTATGCTTTTTTTACCAAATGGAACCTGCACCGCAAGAGCGGCAAAAAGCTGACGCTCGCCGGAAAATATTACTACGAAGACCGCCGCAATGGGGTGGAGGCTTTTTTGAACGACAGGAGCTACCGGCACTTGCGGGGCAGCAGCGAAGTGTATGGCGAAAGCATTTATACCAATCGGGGCGAGTTTTTCGGTACCTACGAACTGCCGACCGCCGAACACCTGCGGCTGGATTTTTCCCTCAGCCACCACTTGCAAAACAGCTACTACGGCGACGCTTTTTACAAGGCAGAACAGGACATCGCCTTCGCCAATTTCATTTGGGTTAAACAACTCCGCCAGCACGGCATTGTGGCGGGCCTGACTTCCCGTTTTCAACACTACGACGACAATACGGTGGCAACGCAAGCGGGGGCCGATGAGCAGTTTACGCCTGGCATTTTTATACAAGATGAATGGGAAATGTCTAAACGGCTGACCCTGCTAACAGGCGCAAGGCTGGATCATTACAGCAAGCACGGCCTTATTTTTTCGCCCCGACTGAGCGCTAAATACAAGCCGGAAGACTGGACGACCCTGCGGGCCAACTTCGGCACGGGTTTCCGTATCGTCAACCTTTTTACGGAAGACCACGCCTTCATCACTGGGCAGCGCACGGTGGAAATTGCCGAAAAACTGCGCCCTGAAAAGTCCTACAATGGCACGTTGAATTTCAACCATATCTTCAATATCGGCAACAGCCAGGGCAGCCTGGACGTGGACGCATTTTTCACTTATTTCACCAATAAAATAACGCCTAACTACGACCAGCCCGGCAAGATCGTTTACGCCAATACGGACGGCCACGCCATCACCAAGGGCATTGGCCTGAACATCAGCCAGGAATTTGCCTTCCCCCTGTCGTTTACTTTTGGCATTTCATTTCAAAAAGCTACACAAACGCAGCGCAACGAAGAAGGCGATTTGGCCACGAGGCCCATTGAGTTTTCGCCCGACTGGAGCGGCATTTTCAACATCAATTACCAGTGGAAGAAAGCAGGCGTAAGCCTGGCCTATAGCATCCGTGCCACTGGCAAGATGGAATTGCCCGTTGTGTATGATTTGGGTGAAAACGGGCAGCCATTGGCCGAACCAAGGCCAGAGCGCTCGAAGCCTTTCTCCTTTCACAATTTCCAAATCAGCAAGCGTTTTTCAAAAAACTGGACGGCATATATCGGCGGCCAAAACCTGCTGGATTTTGTGCAGCCCTACTCCCCGCTCACGGGCTACAACGACCTGAACAGCCAAGTGGGATTCAGCCAACATTTCGACACGGCGTATGCCTATGCACCGATACACGGGCGGGAGTTTTACGCTGGTTTAAAATTGGAATGGTAAAAAAAACCGGAAAAAGCAGTCGTGAGACTGCCCTTTCCGGCCGTTTTGGCATCTCTGCCATAGTCAGCTAATCCTTGATCAAACCATGAACCAATCGTTTTAAGGAGGCATAGTGCTCCGATAGATTGACAAATTCCATTTCCAAGGCATCCTTGTCAATGGAATTTTTCATGGCCATCAAAAAATCCGAGATCTCCCCGCTAAAATGGTCAATGGAAACGATCAGACTGTCCAGTTTGTCCGATGACAAATCGGGCGATACGGAATGCAGGAAATCCAGCTCTTTTTGCACGGATTTCCGCAATGCCGACAATGATTCGAGCATTGACCATGCCTCGGCGGACAGCCGCTTTTGGGTGCTATCCATAGTTGCGCTTATTTTTAGTTTATAGTGCAGCAACGCAGGACAATTTCAGGGGTTCAAGCAGGAATGCTTTCCCATCAATTGCCGAGGAGCTTTTTGGCTTTCTGCCGTGCATGCGAATACTATGCGGCAGAACTCAAACTTGAAAATTGCAACATGCCCGGGGCGGCGGGACGGCGGGTAGCGTATAAACAATGGGCAAAGAGAAGCGGTAAAAATGCGGTTGTTTTACAAGGGCTGCAAAATGGGGGTGATTGTTCTGGGCGGAAGTGCAGAAAAGTGATTTAAAAAAATCCAGCAGTAGCTTGAAATCCTGCTTGTTTTGGGGGTTGTTGTTGCTGACCATCCTCACCAGGTTGTCCAATTGGCGGTTGATGGCCGTTTCGGCCTTGTCCCAGATGCAGTGGTAAATGAGGCTGTCGCCTTTTTCTTCAGCCTTCACCACGTCGTACATTTCCCCCTTGTATTCAAATTCACGGCTGTGCTCCCACTCCAGGGCGGTTGTTGCCTGTGCTTTGGTAAAAGCCAAGCGTACCAAGGTGTTTTGCCCAGCCCCATCTGCTATCTGCAAGGCAATTGCCCTTCTGACCGATGCCCTGCGCTGCATAAGGATGCCATAGGTGCCCCAAAATGGGAAACCCAGCAATAGGAGGAAAAATATGGCAAACCCGGTTCTCAAGAAAAGTGGTGCTACAAGCCTTGTTTATGGTCTATGGGAAAAATGGCTTGCAAATAAACAAAAGTGAAGGGAGAGTGGCTTATCAATGCACTACCATCTTTTCAAGCTTATCCATCAGGGCATGATAGCGGGCAGAAAGGTCGTCGAACTCATTTTCCAATTCAAATGGACGATTTTCCTCATTGGAAAAATGAAGAAACCTCGAAATCTCAGTACTGAAACTGTCAATGGAATGAAGCGCTTCCACGATCCGCTCGTCAGGATTGAAAGCGTCAAACTGGTGGGTATGGTCGAGTTCTTTTTGGAGAAACCTGCGCAGGCTGGAAAGGGACTCCAGTTTTGACCACGCAGCGGCGGTAAGATTCTTACGGGTGTTGTTCATAGTTTGTTTGTTTTTAGGCTACAGTGCAAAGGCCGTCGCTTCAAAGATTGTGCTGAAATTGGCTTGTTCCAGCTTTGAGAGTTCATTTGCAAATGACGAAAGCTTATATCATAAAAAATAATTCTCGTATCCTATTGGCACATTGGCTCTAATAATTTTTTAACAACCTTCATTTTTATTGACCCTGAAATGAAAATACCATTAAAAAACACCCAACGTGGCAAAGGAGAACGCTTTTTGTAAATCTTGAACTGCCGAACTGATTTGTGCGCTGCCGCACCTCCATCCAAGCCCTGATAGTTGCCGAGATTAAACCTCTGGCCAACAAAGAATATCCCTTTCTTAGGGCTGTTATTTCAACACAGATAGGATACCGAGCTTGTTAATTGGAACCAAGCAAAGAGGTGAAGGTTGAATTTCGACCGATCGCCTAAATAGCTTATGGCCAATCATAAGATTTTTCAAAGGGCAATTGCCCATTAAATATTTATACCATGAACAGCCTTTTTGCACTCATCGGACTTAGTCCCGCTACCGTGAAATTCCTTGGCGCACCGCTCAAAAAACTGGTACTTAAACATGGCAAGGGCATCTATCTCGAACACCATTGGGAGCGCCAATTTGCCTACCGTGATACTTTCACTTTTCCTGTGGACGATGGCCTGAAAATCATTGGCCATCACGACAGCTACATCTCCCGCCGTCTGTTCGAGGGCAATTTTGAAAGAGAGGAAATCCGCTTTATCAAGCGCTTCCTGCGCCCCGACGAGTCCTTTCTGGATATTGGAGCCAACATTGGCTACCACAGCCTGGTTGCCGCCCACCAATTGAAAGATGGAAAGGGCAAGGTTTACGCATTTGAACCCACGCTATTGACTTACAAATGGCTGGTGGAAAACATAGCAATCAATGGTTTTGAAAATGTGGTGGCACAGCCGAAAGCCATGTCCAATGAACGGGGCAGGTTTCTTTTCAACCAATATCATGGCGGCAAGGATGCCTATAATTCTTTTGGAAATGTAATGAAGCGCTCGCCGCAAACACAGGTGGAAGTTGAAACAACGACTATTGATCAATTTATGAATTCAATTGGCACAGCCAGCCAACATATATCATTGATAAAAATAGACGTGGAAGGCTGGGAATATCCTATATTTAAAGGCGGTTTGGAATATTTGAGCCAAAAAAATGCCCCCGTATTAATGGTGGAATTTACGGACGATAATGCACGTAAAGCTGGATTTAATTGTCAAAAAATATATGATATAGGTCAGGAATTAGGCTATACATGGTTGGAATATAACGGTGATGAATTGAGGCCCAGCCCCAAGAAATCGTACTATGAATATTCAAACCTCTATGCCACAAAAGATGTAGAGGGACTGCAAAGGAGATTGCTATTTGCTTAAATGCCTTTCATATTTCATAATTGGTGAAATTGCATAGCCATTTTCACCTGCCAATTGGCAACCGAAGGGTGATCGGAAGGGCCGTTCATCATCACCAAGGAATAGCCAAAATCAGACAGTTTGCAGTCCCGCACCAAAGTGCCTCCCAATTGGGTATAAACCAACTGGAAATGGGGCCTGAGATCTAAGCCGTTGGTCCGGCAGACAGTCATGGCCCGCCGCACTGCTTCCATAATTTCCTTTACGCTTAACCCTTCGTCCAGCAGGTCGCTGGCCAGGCGGTGCATGTGGCCGCCGTGATAGAGGTTGAGGAAGTTTTCCAGGGCCTCGTCGAGGCTTTCTTTTGGGTGGTACACTGAGATGTCTATCATGATATTGGCGGTTGATGGTATGGGTTTTTGGGTTATATGATTGAACCGTGAATTGTCGCAATAAAACCGGACTGAGATAATTGGGTGATTTTCAACGCCCAATTGCCTAACCCCTCACCTCTCACTCCTCACTCCTCACTCCTCACCTCTTTATTTTAAACAGCGGCCAATTCCATATCCCTTATTTTTTCAAACAAACGCTCCTGCTCAGGCGATAGGTTTTGCGGCATTTGTACCTGTATGCGCACGTACAAATCGCCAAATTGGCCGGGCTGATCGTATTTAGGCATTCCCTTGCCTTTTAACCTCAGCTTGCTGCCGGGATTCGTGCCTTTTGGCACCGTCATGTTGATGTTCCCTGACAGGGTGGGAACGGTCAGTTTTCCGCCCAGCACAGCGGTAAATAGGTCAATGCTTTTTTCCAACACTAAATCGTCACCTTCCCGCTGTAGGCTGGGATGCGGTTTTACTTTTATTTTCAAATACAAATCTCCCGCTTGGCCGCCGCTGGCTCCGGCACCACCCTTGCCTTTCAGCCTGAGCACCTGCCCATCGGCGATGCCTGGTTTTATTTTGATGCGCAGCTTTTGGCCGTTCAACTCAAAACTGCGGGTACTGCCCTCGTAGACATCCTCCAAGGTAACTTCCATTTCCGCTTGCCAGTCACGGCCCTTGAATGCACGTTGCCTTCCGCTTGATTGCCTGCCGCCCATATCGCCCGCAGCTTCGAAACCACCACCGAAAAATTGTTCAAAAAAGCTTGAAAATCCACTGCCGCCTCCGCCGAAAAATTCCGACGGATCGCCTTCAAAAGTGTAAGTGCGCTGGCCGTTGCCGCCCCTGCCGAAGGGGCCGCCGCCTTGCTGCCAGTCATATCCGCCCTGTTGATAAGCTTCCCAATTTGCTCCAAGCTCGTCGTACTTTTTGCGCTTCTCTGCATTGCCCAACACCTCGTAAGCCTCGTTTATTTCCTTGAATTTTTCTTCTGCCGCCTTGTCGCCTTGGTTTTTGTCAGGGTGGTAGCGGTTGGCCAGTTTGCGGTAGGCTTTTTTTATCTCTTTTTCTGGGGCATTTTTATCCACGCCCAGGGTGTTGTAGTAATCCTTATATGTCATTGTTTCAAGGTTTCGTTTTTATAAGGAATCAACACCCGTAAGTGTTCAACTGTTGCCCCTGGAACGGTGATTTTTAAAGGGTTTTACATAAATCCCAGCAGCACTTGCGCCAAAATAATCTTCACCACCATCGCCGTTGGGAATACCGTTGCGTAGCCGATATTGGCTGCCCCAGTCTCGTCTTTTTCATTGGCAAATGCAAGGCAGGCGGGCTGCGTGTGCATGGCCGAAATCATGCCCATGAGCAGGTTATAGGGGATTTTGAAAAACACCCGCCCTATCACAAGGCCAATGCCTGCTGTAAGAATGGTGATGATGGCACCGAGCAAAATCATGCGAAATCCCGCCGTTTGAAAGGTTTCATAAAAAGAATAGCCTGCCTTGAGGCCGATGCCCGCCAGGAAAAAAACGGCCCCCAATTGTCTGAGCGTCAGGTTGGCGTTCAGGGACATGACCCACACGATTTTGCCCGTGCGGCCGAGCCGGCCCAGGTAGAGCGCGACGAGCAGCGGCCCGGCGGCAAAGCCCAATTTGAAAACAGACCCGCCAGGAAAGGGTATGGGTACCATGCCCAACAGCAGTCCCAGCACGATGCCGATGCTGATGCTGATGTAGTCCACCTCCGAAATCCGCTGGAAGCTGTCGCCGAGGTACTTCCCGATTTCCTTTATTTTTTCCTTGGGGGCAATGACCCGTACCCGGTCGCCCGCTTCCAGGCGCATGTCGTCAGAGATAGGCAAGTCCACGTCGCCACGGCGCAGGCGGGTGATGACGGCGTGGTATTTTTCGTACAAATCCAACTCACGGATGGACTTGCCGACGATGCGTTTGTTGGAAACGAAAATGCGTCTCATGCCTACATTGCGGCGGTCGAGGGTGAGGTCTTTTTCGGTAGGCTGGCCGAGTATTTTTATCAATTTGTTGGCTTCTTCGCTAGGGCCAACGAGGGTGAGGATGTCCCCCGATTGGATGACAGTATTATCAGAAGGCACCTCGATTTCCGTAGTTCCATAAGGCAGCCGCCGGGAAGCGACCACCTCCGCCACGCCAGCGGCCTCGATTATTTCAGCCCAAGTTTTGCCGGCCAGGCTGTTGGCCGTCACCAGTACGTTGCTGTGGTGCAGTTCGCCAGCACCCATGCCCGTTATTTGCCCCGTGCGTTTTTGCTCCTTTTGCATGTCAATTTTCCAAAAAGACATGCCGAACTGGAACAGCAGCAACACCCCGATTACCCCGATGGGATAGGCCAGGGAATAACCGACCACAGGCTCGGCCAGCAGGGCGGCACTGGCCCCGCCGGGCGTTTGTTTGAGCACTTCGAGTACGGAGGCCAGGGCTGGTGTATTGGTCAGGGCACCACAGAAAAGCCCTGCCGTGACGGTGTTTTTTACCTGAAATAAATTTCCCAAAAGGCCCGTCAGCGCAGCGGATAACAGCAAAACGCAGACAATCATGGCATTGTCCCTGATGCCCGATTTTTTAAAAGAGGCAAAAAATGCTGGCCCCGACCGCAGCCCAATGGTGTAAACGAACAGTACAAGGCCCATCACATAGATAATATCGGGCAAAGCCATATCCGGGTGCATGGCCCCAAAGGCAAGGCCGACAAATAGTACCGCTGCTACGCCAAAACTGAAGCCCCCCACTTTTATCCTGCCAATATAATAGCCGATGGCAATTACCAAAAACAGCAGCAGCGGCTTGTTTTCCAATAAAATATTGACAATGGTCTGGTATAAATCCATGCTGGCTTTTTATTAAATCGAACAATTGGCATCGTGAAAAATCCCTGTCCGGGCGGAGGTAAAGGTAGCATGGGACATGTGAAATCGGAGGCAAATTGAATATTATATAGATTCGGACACTGGGTTGATGGGAAGCACAAATAATTTCTTCCTGTTTATTTTACAATAAGATAAATTTCGGTGGAAGAAAAAGTCGGAATTATCATTTGAAATGATCAAATTTGTCCAAACGGAGTTACGGGTCACCTATAAAAGTGAAAATTGTTTTCTCTATCATCAAAAAAACGGAAGAAGGCAAAAAAGCAACTTCCTTGTTTGTTCAGCATATTGCTGCCTGTATAAACTGAAATTCAAATTTTTAGCCTAAGTAGATTCAATTTTTCCACCTCAAAAAGTTGGCTTTGCCCAATGTAAAAACCTAGGCCCAATGATTAGTAAAAAAATCGTCCTCACTGGATGTTTTGGTGTTGGTAAGACATCTTTGTTCAATCAGTTCCTTTATCAGCGTTTCAGTGAAAAAAACGTGACGACCATCGGTGTGAAGGTGGACAAAAAAGTGGTTGACATGGAAGGCCGACAGGTTTCCATGTTGATATGGGACATAGCGGGCGAGATAGCACAAGACAAGGTACCCCAGTCTTATTTCCTCGGTTCGAGTGCTGTTATTTACGTATTTGACATAAGCCGGCCCAATACATGGGCGAGTTTAAAATCCGATATAGAATTTTTGGAAAAACTGGTCAGTGGAGCGCTGATCAAAATCGTGGGGAATAAACTTGACTTGGTTACGCCGCAGGAGCGGGAAGCACTAACGCAACAAGTGCCGACAAGCATACTCACCAGTGCCAAAACAGGTGAAAATGTGGAAAAGCTTTTTTTGGAAGTAGCGGCTAGCCTGATAGGGTTGCAGCATTGATTTACCGCCCGCTTCCATGCTTCAATTCCTCTATCCTCAATTGATAAACAAATTCGGGCGTTGCCTCATAAAGCGACCTGTATAGGTTCAGCGCCTTCTCCGAAAAACTGCTTTCCGGTTTTAGTTTTCCCAGTTCAAAATATATGGCGGCCTCTTCTTTTTTGCTGGGTTGTTCCGACAGCAAACCTTCCAAGGTTTTAATGGCATCCGCCTTGCCCCCTTTTGCTGCCAATAATTTGGCATTGAGCAATTGCACCTCAAAAAGCAGGTCGGGCTGGTTCAGATCCTGCGCCAAATGGAGGGCTTCATCCAAACTCAACTGTGCTTCGTCCAATTGGCCGATGGCCAGCAGCACATTGCCCTTCTCTACCAAGCTGAGGCCCAGCACCAGCTTGTTGCCGATGCCCCTAGTCACTTCTATGGAGCGGTTGTAATATTGAAGCGAGGTGTCGTGTTCATTTTTATAAAAATAAATATCTCCCAGGGTGTTTAGCGACTTGGCCATGCCTTTTCTATAGCTTAGTTCCTCCCCAATTTTTAGGTTGCGCTCCATGTATTCAATAGCCTGGTCAAAATCGCCGATCACGCTGTAAAGCTCGCCGATGAGGCCCAGCGCAATACAAATGCCCTGTTTGTCGCCCAGCTCTTCGGTGAGGGCCAGGTCTTTTTCAAAATTCTGCATGGCCAGGTCAAACTTGCCCTTGCGCTGCCACACCGTGCCGATACACCCGATGGCGATAGAGGTGAGCTGCTTGTTGCCGAGTTCCTCGCTCAGTTCAAGGCCTTTTTCGTAGCACTCCAAGGCTGCGTCGTAGTCGCCCTTTTCAAAATGGACAATGCCCATATTGGTATAAAGAGTGGCCATGCCTTGGCGGTCGTTCACTTTTTTGCACAGGTCGAGCTGGCTTTGTTGCCAACGGATACCGTCGTCGTATTTGCCCAGGTTCATATAAGTGAGGCCAAGAGTTGCCACTATTTGGGCGTTGGAGGGGGTATGCTTATAAAGCTGCGCCAATTGTATGCTGCGGATGAAGTACAGCTTGGCATCTTCGTATTTTCCCTGGCGGAAATAGAGCGTACCGAGATTGCCATACACTTTGGAAGTGCCCTTGTTGTCGTGTATGGAGCCGAAAAAGGCGGCAGCCGTTTCCAAAAAACCATCTGCTTGCTCATAGCGGCCTTTGAGCATGAGCAGGTTGCCGAGGCTGTTGTTTGCCGTGCCCAGTGTACGGGCGTCGTTCGTGCCACGGGCAAGTTCGAGGGATTCCCGGTAAATTTTTTCGCATTCGTCCCAGCGGCCTACCAGTTCGAGGATGCTTCCTTTTTTCAATAAAGCGCTGGTTTTCTCCATGATCTCGCTCTCGTTGATCCCGTTTTGATCAATGAGCACCAGCAGTTTATTGTAAAAATGGAGGGCTTGGCTGTTTTGGTAATGCTCCTTGGCGTGGTCGGCTGCCTTTTGCAGGTATTCCTTCAGCTTGCCTTCTACTTCCGCCTGTTCGTAGTGGAAAACGAGGTCCACGTAGCGTTGCTCCAGGCTGTTGGCGTAAAGGCTTTCTATGGCCTGAGCGATGAGGTGGTGAAGGGATTGCAGCCTGGTTTTTAACTGCATGTCGTACACGGCCTCCCGCAGCAGCGAATGGCGGAAAATGTAGCGCAATTCGTTCATCGCCTGCCAGATCTGCGCCCTTTCGGCTGTTCTTATTTGTTCTTTTAAAACTAACTGCATATTGCCGTTTTCACGGGAAAACTCTTCGTTATCTTTCATTACTTCCGACAATACGGGCAGTTCGAACTCCCTGCCGATGACGGCTGCGGCCTTGATGGTCTCTTTCACCAAGTTGGATAACCTGTCAATCCTGGCCGTTAGCACTGCCTGTATGCTGTCCGACAGGCGCACGTTTTTGTCTTTGATGGACCACTTGCCGTCCACATTTATCAACTGCTCACTTTCCATGAAATACTCCAGCATCTGTTCGGCATAAAATGGGTTGCCATTCGTGGTGCGCAACAACAACTCGAACAGGTCAGGGTTGATGTCGCCCTCCAGCCTGTCCACGGCGAATTCTCGTAGCGCATGGGCATCCAGGAAGTTGAGGTCTATTTCATGGATAGGAATTTCCAGCCGTTTGATCGCTTGTAGTTTGAACAGCATGGGCTTGTTGCCCTCGTCGTCGTAGCGGGAAGTGACGAGCAGGAAAACAGGCTGGTTTTTGATTTTGCCAATCAATTCGTTCAAAAACTCGATGGAACTTTCGTCGAACCAATGCCCGTCCTCCAGTTCGATGACGATGGGCCGGATAAGCGCTTCGGCCTGAAAAAGTGCCGTCAGTGCAGCGATAGTATTGATGTAGCGGCCCTTGGCGTCGAGGTTTTCCCACAAGGAATTGGAAGTGGTGAGGCCAGTCAGTGCAGCCAGTACAGGCTTTGTCCTTATTATTTCCCGCTTTACGCCTTCCGAATCGGGAGCCTCTATTGGCATTAGTTCATCCAGCAATACGTTAAAGCGCCTTTCGAAATTTTCAAAATTGGTGTTGTGGTTGTTGTCGGACGATTGGGAGAAATAGTCTTTTAAAAAATAGATGAAGGGATTAAAAGGCTTGCGCAAGATTTGGTCGCTGCGGCAGGAAAACCAGCGCAATCGGTTTTTTCTGCGTAGCAGGCTTTTTAGCTCAAAAGCCAAGCGGGTCTTTCCGATGCCCGGCTCGCCATACACGTAGGCAATAATGGCTTCCGGTTCACGAAAGGCTTCCCCCACCAAGTCGTTGAGCCGTTGCAGCTCGGCCTTGCGGCCCACCATGTTCCCTTCAAAATGTTGTTGCTGCTCAATATTGCGTCCCGCCAACAGATAGGAAGGTATTTTCTCTTTTAAGCCTTTATAGGTGATGTTTCCTTTGTGCAAAAACTGGAAGTGGCGGCTTTTCTGCACTTCTTCGTCCACCCAAACCTCGCCCCAGTCGGCGTGCATCATCAACCTGGCGGCTATGTTCACCCGGTTGCCCACGGCGGCATACTGGCTGCGCTCCTTGCCCCCGACGATCCCAGTATAGGCGATGCCGTTGGCAATGCCAATTTTGTAGCGGAGGCCCTTTTCGCCCAAGCGCATTGGCAACAGTTCCTCATGTACGGCGCAGACAAATTCCAGCGCCCTTTCCACATTGTTTTCAAAAGAAACGGGTGCGCCAAAGATGGCCACCATCACCCCTCCCTTGTCGCCAAAGTCTATTTCTTTGAAATAGCCCGAAAAATTGTGCATCTGGTCGAGCACCACGGTGGAAAATTCATCGAGCATATCGTGCGAGTCAACGCCTTCGAATGAAATAAAAAGCGAAACGACCGTCCTAAACTCGCCTTCCTGGTTGAACTGCAGGACGGATTCGGGCAAAAACTTGGCAGCTATCTTTTTAACAATAGTTCCCTGCATTTTTTGATCCCCGGCAGCCTGCCTGTCCAATTGACCCTCCCAGTGGCGGTTTTGCACGACATAATACCCCTTTTCTTCCAGTGGCACGATGCCATAGGTATCTATCAATTGTGAAAACAAAATTTCGTCCAGGATAATCTGGTTCTGCCCTGCCTGGTGCTGGCTGTATGCGCAGTTGTTGATGGCAGCCCCCCTGAAATAAAAGAATTTGTGGTCCTGCCCCACAATGCCCCATTCCACGTGGCCCACCGAAAGGCCAGTCTTGATGTTGATCTGAAAACCCTCAAAGACAGCGGCTGCGGCCTTCAAATCTGCATGAAGTGCCGTGGCCAGCCCAACCAGCCCGTCCGCATTGAGCGGCGAATGTTCTGTAGCAAAAATGCCCGTAAAGGCATCGCCGGCAAAATAGGGGATGAAACCGCCATTGGCATAGACCCTGCCCACCATAGGCTCAAAGATGGCGTTCAGGATATTGGAAAGCCGCTCGGCACCTGCCTTGCCCTGTTTCAACAAGGTCTCCGTTAGCCGTGTAAAGCCGGATAGGTCCACGAACATCGTATAGGCATGGAAACCACCGTGGTGGTTGCCCTCCAACTCCTTTTCTTGTACGAAATGTGGGATAAGGTTCTTCACGAATGTGATGGACATTTAGCGACAGCAGGTTGAACATGGCATGGCCGGCAAAAAGGCTTGCCATTGCATTTGTTTATTGCCTGCCATTAAGCTGGCTTGCAAATTAAAAAGGATTTTGTGAAATGTGGGTCAGGATGGGCATTTTGCTTTTTTCCCAAGGCCATCACCCAGCATCAGTGGCAAATCAAAGTGTTTTTCGGTTGGGTGTCTCAAAATTACTAAGCAATATAAGGCCAGCGTTACAAAAGCCAAGGGAAAAATTGCAAGGTGAGCGCCCCCACTACCATCAAAAAATGGATGGACTCAGCCCATTGTGGACGCATGGCCGTGAAACTTAGCCCAAAGAAAATGCCCAGCGATGGGGCAAGCATCAACAGGTGCTCAAAAGTAAGGTTGGCCTGAAAGAGTGCCGCAAAGCCAGCAGAGACCAGTACCCAATACAGGATGCTTATCTTCTTCTGCACCTGTATATTTTTTTTGATCAAATATTCATTATTGTTTAAAATAACATACAGCATAGCTACGGCAAAAATGAAAATCTTGATGTAGTGCTCCCAGCCCAGCAGGCCTGGGCCAAAGCTGAAAAAGTCAAGATTATCAGAAACCTGGTGTTGCCAGAAAAAATCAAACCTGTCGAACCAGAAGAAATAAAGCCCGGTAAGAAAATAGGGAACGAACATGCCGATAACTGCCATCAAACGCTCTTGGATGTTGAAGGCCCTGAGAATGTTCAGCGCAGCCATTAACAGGATAAAGAAAAAGACAAAAGGAAAGTAGAAAAGGCTGGCCACGCCCGTCAGCAGGCCCGCATTGAAGATTTTGTCGGCGCAAGCGGGGTTCTTGTACGTGTCAAAAAGGTTGACCATTGCCAAAATAAAAAAAGTATTGCCCAGCAACACGGGCGACAGGTAGAGAAAATCCGGCAGCAGGCTGCAAAACAAGACGTAAAAAACGCCGGGGAAAAGGTTGACCTCATTTGACAGGCGGTTGTTGATGGTCAGCACGTTCAGCAGGAAGCCCTGGATCAGCAGCAGCACTATGGCCAGTATGTGCGACACAATGTCCTGTGACCCAGCCCAGCCATATACCCACTCACTGAACACGCCCTGGCCGGATGGGTTCCATTTGAAAGGAGCCAAAAAAACCGAGAACCGCAGCAATGCGATGTAAAAAATCAAAAGTATGCTTGAAAAAATTTGATTGGTCCTAAAAAAGGTCAGCACAAGGGATAAAAGTTAGTGTTGTTCTACCTGATTATTTCCGGCATCCTTCTGCCGGACGAGCGCCAAAGGTATTAAAAATTCGGGCTTCGTTTCTTTTTGTACTGCATTGCCCGCCCATTCCATTACGGCAAATTGGCAGTGATTTAATGATTTATTATAAAAACAGCTGCACCCAAATCCAAGGTCTATTGTTACTACTTTATATGCTTCACTTCAATAACAACCAATCACTATTGCTGCTCGTCGCTGGCCTGCCCGCCTCCGGCAAGACTTGGCTGGCCAAATACCTATCAGAAAAATGGGGCGCTGTACACATCAACAGCGACAAGCTGAGGACGGCCATGAACCTGCGGGGCCATTACGACCAAGCCTCAAAACAGCGGGTGTACAATGCCATGCTGACCCAGGCAGCCGATGCCTTGAATGCCGGGCGGCCCGTCGTAGTAGATTCTACTTTTTACAAAAAATACCTCCGACAGGCTTGGGTGGATTTGGCCAAAAAACAAGGGGCAAGGCATCGTTTCGTTGAAATAAAAATACCGGAGGAAACCGCCTTCCAGCGTTTACAAAAAAAACGGGAAGACAGCGAGGCCGACTGGCAGGTTTACCAACAATTGAAAGCAGAATGGGAGCCGCTGGACGCACCGCACCTTACCCTTGACTCCCATGCGCTTTCGCTGGAAGAAATGGCCGAAGCCATAGAGTCCTATATATCATTGTAAAATGACCAATGAAGACATTCAAGATTTGGTAGAACGGGGCAGTTTCCCCGACAGCTGCAAAAGCCCGGACCTGGTCGAAACCCACATTTCCTGGGTCGTTTTGACCGATGATTTTGCCTTCAAAATCAAAAAACCGCTCCGCTTAAACTTCCTCGATTTTTCTACCCTGGCCCTCCGCAAGCTCTACTGCGAGGAGGAACTGCGGCTCAACCGAAGGCTGGCCGATATTTATCAAGCCGTGGTGCCCATCGTCAAGAAAAATGGCAAATTTCATATAGGCGGCCCTGGCCGTGCGGTGGACTATGCCGTGCAGATGAAACGCCTTCCGCCCGACAAGCAGATGCACCACCTGTTGGAAAAAGGAAAGGTGAAGGAAAAGGACATCGTCGCCTTGGGGGAAATGATGGCCCGTTTTCACCAACAAGCCAGGATCGTCAAAAAGCCTTTTGATGCTCAGGCTGCCAAGGACGACTTTGCGGATTTGTCTAGCGTGGTGCCCATTTTGGAAAAATATGTTGACAAAAAATATGGCCAGTGGGCGATGGATTGGATCAACGGTGCAGCCGATACAATTGAAAAATATGAAAACAGGTTAGCAGAGAGGGCGGAAGAGGGCTTCGTGCGGGATGGCCACGGCGACCTGCATTCAGGTAATATATTCCTGCTCGACCAGCCCATCATTTTTGATTGCATCGAGTTCAACGAGCATTTACGTATCAACGATGTGCTGAGCGAATTAGCATTCCTTGCCATGGATTTGGAACGCAACAGGCGCAGCGATTTGAAAACTATTTTGATAACAACCTACCGAAAAGCATTCCCCTGTTTTTTAAAAGCTGCCGACGAGGCCATTTTCCAATATTTTCTCTTGTACCGGGCTTCTGTTCGACTGAAAATATCCGCTATTAAATTGGGTGAAGAAAAGCGGGAAGGCGAGGGGGTAAATAACAAATTGATGGCTGAAATTCAAGCCTTAATAGATTTGTGCAAAATTTACCATCAGCGATTGAAGGAATTGTAATAAGGGACTATTTCTATAAAGAGAAGCCTTATAAGGGTAAAGTATTTGACAATTTGTATGGTGATAAACCACTACTTTTCGCCGAATATCATCCTTCATCATTTAACTAAAAAAAATGTTATGAGACCACTCTACTTTTTATTTTTTCTGTTTGCAATAAACAGCCTCTCGGCACAGGTTTATGTAAAAAAAGATGCCACGGGTGCCAACAATGGAACCTCTTGGCAAAATGCCTACACCGATTTGGAAACAGCCCTTGACAATACCAGCTCCGGCGAATTATGGGTGGCCCAAGGTGTGTACAGCCCAGGCGGCGCAAGTCCCGATTCCTCTTCCGTGTTCCCGGTAAGCGGTAATGTCGCTCTTTATGGTGGTTTTGTTGGCACCGAGACCAGCCTTTCGCAAAGGGATCCCGACGCTCACCCTACTATCCTAAGTGGCGACATATTGGGAGATGACTTATCTGGCGAATTTGCAATTAATAAGGAGGACAATACCCAGCATGTGGTTTATATTGACAGCCTTATCAGTAGTGGGGTAATATTGGATGGGTTTACTATAAAAGGTGGAAACACCAGCGATTACAGCACGCAGCCCGAATATTTTTACCGAGGCGGTGGCATTTTTGCCCTTAGTCCGGTTGAAGTCAACAATTGCATATTCGAACAAAATTTTGGCCGCTCTGGGGCTGCTATTTATTTGACTGGGGGTGCCTCCGGGTCAATGATTAATCTTTGCGACTTTTTTGAAAACTACACAACTGGACAGAGCGCCGGCATATTCGCCAACACGGTTTCAGATGTTATGGTACAAAACTGCAGTTTCACATTCAACTTGACGAACAGGGGCGCTTTGTATCCACTCTACTGCACCAATTTCACTGTGGACAATTGCATTTTTGAAGCCAATATAAACGAGACTGGGTTTGGTGGTGCCATGTTCATTTGGAACCCAGTGAACATGACACTAAGCAATTCGATATTTTCAAACAACAAAGCAACTAACGGCGGTGCCATCAACTACAATGGCTCAGAGCTTTCAGGTGCCAATTCCGATAATTTCGTTATTGAAAATTGCTCCTTCACAAACAACTCGACTACAGATTTTGGCGGTGGCGGCATCTACAATACCAGCGGAAGTTTTTCTGTGATTGATTGCATATTCGATGCAAATGCCGCTACCAATGGGGCACACATATTCAATAATGCTCCAGGCAATGTGGTTTATTTTGAAAATACCAATTTCGTAAATGGTGATGCTTCCGGCTGGGGGAATTTGGCTTGCTATGGGCTGAACGCCAGCTATATTTTTGATGAATGCTTATTTGATGGGAACACTGCCAATAACCTTGGCGGGGCAGTCAACAACGGTTTTGGTGCTACCTCGACTTTCGATGCTTGCACATTTAACAACAATACTTCCCTAAGCAGCGCAGGCGGTGCATTAGCGCTACAAAACGATTCCACAAAAATCATTGTGCTAAATAGTTCATTCACAAACAATAAATCGTCATCCAATGGTGGTGCTATTTTCAGTGGTGCTTCTGAGAGCAGTTCGCTTGTAGCTGTGGACAACTCTATATTTACCAACAATGAGTCAACAGGCGGCTTTGGTGGAGCCATCCACATTAGCGAAGGCGGGGATGATGATATTTCGTCTCTTATTTTGAACAACTCCCAATTTTATTACAATAAAGCCGCCGATCAAGGTGGAGCGCTCAATCTCGGCGATTCTGATGCAACAATCACCAATTGCGTTTTTTCTACCAATACTGCTACAGGAATGGGCCGGGGCGGTGCCATTGCTAATAATGCTTCTGACTCCAACCATGTGGAGCTGTTGATTATGAACACGACCATCGCCGACAATGCCGGGATGTTTTCATCCGGCTTGTCCAACTGGACAGGCACTATTGATGCTTCTTCCAATACTACCTTACAAAACACAATCTTCCGGCAGGACGGAACCAACAATTATGCTATCGAGGATGGTACACCGGAGATAATATCCAATGGCGGAAATTTTGCCGACGACGCTACCTTGGAAGACTATTTCACCCACCCAAAGGATATTATCAATGAAACAGCGGGTGAAATTTTCGTCAACAGTGCTGACCAGGATTATCACTTAAAGGATGGCGCCTTTGTCATAGATGCCGGTGTGAGTGACGGCGCACCTGAATTTGACATTGAGGGCAACGCACGTATCAACGAGGTGGATATGGGCGCTTATGAAAACCAAAATGTGACTGGAACCGATGAAGTGCTTTTGAATAACGATGGTATGCTTAGCTTATCCCCCAATCCAGCAACGGGCCAATATGTTACGCTGACTTTGGAAAACCAATGGAGCGGTACAATGCAATTGCGTTTGACCAATATGGCTGGGCAAGTGGTGAGCTTGAAGGAAGTTGAAAAAACGGATACCAGCTTAAAAATGGAAATGCCGCTGACTGGCATTAAAACTGGCTTTTACAATTTGGCTGTTTCAAATGGGAAAGAGGTAATTGTAGTAAAAATGATACGTTTTTGAATTTAAAAGCGCCACAAAAAAAGCCCCTGCCAGCACTGGCAGGGGCTTTTTTTGTGGCTAAAACTACACTCATGCTGTCGCCAGGGCAGGCCTTTTACCCAATTCTTTCAGCATCCTAAAATGGGAGGCGATGGCCTTGCGGGTGGTGCGGTATTCGTTGTAGGGCAAGCCAAATTCCTGGGCCGTTTCCTTTACGATTTTGGAGATGTTCGGGTAATGGACGTGGCTGATGTGCGGGAAAATATGGTGCTCTATCTGGAAGTTCAGGCCGCCTACAAACCAAGACACCACTTTGTTCTTCGGAGCAAAATTGGCGGTGGTGAACAGTTGATGGATAGCCCATGTGTTTTCCATGGTGCCGCCCTTGGCAGGCGCGGGCATATCGGCACCTTCCACGATATGGGCCAATTGGAAGACCACGCTTAGGATGACGCCCGATGTATAGTGCATGATGAAAAAGCCGATCAGCACTTTCCACCAAGCGATGTCCAAAATGAGGATAGGGACGACAATCCAAATCAAGGCGTAAATTATTTTAGTAGTGATAAGTATGGTCCACTGCCTGGTTGCATTGATCTTTTTGCCAAAATTGAAACCCTTGCGCATGTAGTTCCGCATTTGGCGGTAGTCTTTGCGCAGCACCCAGTTGATAGTGAGCAGGCCATAAAGGAAAATACTGTAGTAGTGCTGGTATTTATGGAAACGTTTCCACTTGTCTTCCTTGTGCAGCCTGATGAGGCCATCGGTTTGGATGTCATCGTCGTGCTCATAAATATTGGTGTAGGTATGGTGCAGGATGTTGTGCTGTACCTTCCAGTTATAGACGTTGCCTGCCAGGAAGTAGATGGAACTGCCCATCAGGTTGTTCACCCACTGGCGGCTGGAAAAGGAGCCGTGGTTGCCGTCGTGCATTACGCACATGCCGATGAAAGAAGCCGAAGCGCCGATCATAATGGTCAGCAGCAGCATCACCCACTGGTTGAAATTGTTGGACAGGATAAGAAAATAAGGCGTCAGCAGCATGGCAAACACAACGGCCGATTTGAGATACAGCTTCCAGTTGCCGTATCGCTTGATGTGGTTTTGCTGAAAATAGGCGTTCACCCTGCCGTTCAGGGTACGAAAGAAGTCAGCATGATCTGTCTTGGAAAATTTAAGCGTAGGATAAGTCATTTTAAAAAATTCTTGGCTCCGCTTTCACAAAAGCCGTTTAATAATGATGATAAAACATTTCAAAATTAAGCCCAAGTGGGTTTCAGCAACTTTGCCACGGAAACCCACTTGAATTCCACTTTCGGGTGGCCGCCACTTGCTGCCAAGCGGAAAGTAGCTATTTTTTAAGCTTGCAAAGGTCAAACCCGCCATGCTTGGAACAACAAAAACGGGCGGTGATTTTTTTCACTGTGCTTCCCGTTCCAAACTTCGGGCCGTGTGCGCCGATGGTTTTATGAGCTAAAAAAATAAGCTGCAAAGGTAGGAAAAGAAACCAATGCGCCATCGTAAGGGAATGTTAACTCTTTGATTATTCGGCGAATGTTCATGGATAGTATGCTATCATTGCGCTACCGTCTATCAATGGAAACCATCATGTTGAAACGCTACAAATTAACCATCAGGGGTAGGGTGCAAGGAGTATGGTACAGAGGCTCTGCGCAGCGCAAGGCCCGTGAGTTGGGGATCAAAGGCTTAGTAAAAAACATGCCGGACGGCAGCGTGTACGTAGAGGCCGAAGGCGAAGAAGAAGCCCTGCACGGCTTTGTAGTTTGGTGCAACCAAGGGCCTGAACTGGCCAGTGTCGAAAGCGTGGACGTTGAGGAGGCCCCTGCTTTAGGAAGTAGCGATTTTGAAGTGCTCCGCTGACGGAATCCATTCTTTTTGCCCAATTTTGCCCCTTGTTTTAATAAGCTTGAGAAAATGAAACCTATCCTCGCCATTGCCTTTTTTGCCATTGCCTGCCTGACCGGCGCACATGCCCAATGCAAAATTGCCTTCGACAACACCGACGATTTTGATAGCACACGCATCATTGCCACCAAGCCCATGAACCTGGGCTTCCTTGTAGTGTCGGGCAATGTGCCGGAAAACCTGGAAGGGGAAGAATATGTGGAAGAGGCCAAGGCTATTTTTAGTTACTCCGACGAAAAGAATGTACGTTCCTTTTTCTTGACGCTGGGCGTTGTGGAGCGCAAATTTTATATGATCGGCAACGACTACAACATCTTGGTAAAATTCGTGGACGGCACTATTATGAAGCTCTTCAACGTGCCTGCCGACGCCGAGTTCGACCGTGACATCCTTATGTGGAAATACATGCACACCTGTGTGGTGCCGCTCGAATTGTTCCACATGATGAAAAATGTAAAAGTGGAAAAAATCAGGATCAACTACAACGACTACAAGTCCACCATCGCCCTGGAGCCAAAACAGCAGCAGGCGCTACAGGATGCCGTGAAATGCGTGGGCGACCGCTTGGCTAATCTCCCCGCAGACATAAAACCTTAGAAAATCCCGCAAGAAGCTTATAAATACAGCGCATTTTACTTTTGATGAAATTTGTAAATCATCAGAAAGTGCTTACATTTGCGCCACCTTAAGAAATTGAAGGGCAGAGGGAACAAAAGTTCCCTCTTTTACTTTATGGCTGCAGACGTATTTTTTATAGAAGAACAGGTTCAAGGTTTACTCGCTGTAAAATTTCAAGAAGAAACTTTTCAAGACTGCTTTCTTGTCGAAATCAATCTTCACCAAGGCAATAAGTTGGAAGTTTTTGTTGACTGCGATAGTGGCCTGACCCTCGATAAGTGCCAGCAACTCAGCCGCTACCTGGAGTCGCATATTGACGAAGCTGGTTGGCTGGGCGAAAGCTACGTTTTGGAAGTCTCTTCGCCGGGCCTGAGCCGCCCATTGAAGCTCTTGCGCCAATTTCAAAAGAACATTGGCAGGAAAGTAGAGGCCACCTTGAAGGAAAACGGCGCAACCAAAACGGGCATCTTGAAAACAGTTTCCGATGGCAGCTTTACCATCGAAGAAACCTTGAAAATGAAAGAAGGAAATAAAAACGTAAAAAAGACCGTATTGACGGAGTTGCCTTTTGACAGCGTAAAAAAGACCATGATAGTCATCAGTTTTTAACAATACATGGCGGATGGGAATAATGAACAAATCGCTTCATCATTGCCTTACTCCATTTATTTCATAGCAAAATGATAAGCTTAGTTGATACTTTTTCGGATTTCAAATCCAGCAAAAACATTGACCGCCCAACGATGGTGCGGGTGCTGGAAGATGTGTTCCGCACACTTATCAAAAAGAAATTCGGCTCGGACGATAACTTCAATGTCATCGTGAACACACAGCAGGGCGACCTTGAATTGTGGCGGGTACGGCAAATCGTGCCGGACGGCGAGGTGACCGATGACAGGAGCCAGATCTCCATTTCTGAGGCTTTGTCCATTGACGAAAGCTACGAAATCGGGGAAGAGTGTTATGAGCAGCTTTACCTCGAAGACTTTGGCCGCCGTTCTATCCAGGCTGCCCGCCAGACGCTGATATCGAGGATCATGGAGCTGGAAAAAGACGATGTTTATAAAAAATACATGGAGCGTGTCGGCGATATGGTGGTCGGCGAAGTAAGCCAGATCATCAAGCGGGAATTCCTTATCGTGGACGACGCCACAGGCCATGAACTCCTGATGCCAAAACAAGAAACCATCCGTGGCGATTTCTTCCGCAAAGGGGATATGGTGAAAGGCATCATCAAGCGGGTGGAAATGAAGAACAACACTCCGGTGGTCATCTTGTCCCGTACCGACGATGCCTTCCTGGAAAAACTCCTGGAACAGGAAGTGCCGGAAATTGAGGATGGGATCATTGCAGTCAAACGCATCGTCCGCCTGCCGGGCGAACGTGCAAAAGTGGCCGTTGAATCTTACGATGACCGGGTTGACCCCGTGGGCGCCTGCGTCGGGATGAAAGGTTCGAGGATACACGGCATCGTGCGGGAGCTCCGCAATGAAAACATTGACATCATCAACTTTACCAACAACGACAGCCTGTTCATACAGCGGGCATTGACGCCGGCCAAGGTTTCCAGCATCGAATTGGATGCCGACAAAAAACGGGCTTCCGTTTACCTGGATCCAGATCAAGTTTCTTTGGCCATCGGCAAGGGTGGTACCAATATCAAACTGGCCAGCAAACTGACGGGCTACGAAATAGACGTTTACCGCAACACCGACGAGCAGGAAATTGATGACGTGGATCTCGACGAATTCTCCGATGAAATCGAGCCTTGGGTCATTGACGAGCTGAAGCGCATTGGTTGCGACACCGCCCGTAGCGTGTTGGAACTGAACAAGTCAGAACTGCTCCGCAGGACTGAACTGGAAGAAGAAACTATCGAGGAAGTTTTAGGCATCCTCGCAGCAGAATTTGAAGACTAATGGTGACGAGTGACGCGTAATTAGTGATGGGAGATCGTGATTTGTAGCGATGGGTTTCACACCCCCCAATCATTAATGCCAGTTGCAAATCACGAACATTTCAATATCACTTATTATCTGAATGGATAAACGCTTAGTAAAAGTAGCGCAAGAGTTAAACGTAGGTACTTCAACCATTGTGGACTTCCTCAGTGGTAAGGGTTTCGACGTGGAGAACAAGCCCACCTCCAAGATCACGGACGAGATGCAGGCCCTGTTGCACAGGGAGTTCCAAAAGTCCATTGATATCAAGGAACAAGCCGAGAAGCTTACCATTGGGCTTCGCCCAATCCTCAAAAAAGAACTTTCCGGCAACCGTGAAGAAGGAGTCAGCACGACTACTCTTCCGCCACTTCCTGCCCTCAAAAAAGAAGAACCGCCCAAGAAACCCCTTCCCAAGCTGGAACCCAAGGAAGAACACTTGCCTCCTTTGGAACCCATCGTCGAAGAACAGAAAGTGGAAGAAGAAGAAGTGGTAGAAATGGAGAAACCTGCCATCGGTTTGACCATAATGGGCAAAATCGAATTGGACAAAAAAGGGCATCCCGTTCGGGAGAAAAATAAAGAAGAAGAAGCACCTATTGAAGAAGCGCCGGCTCCAATTCTGGAAGAACAGGTGCCAATTGGCGAGGAAGCACCGGAGGATGCAACTCCGGAGGTGCCAATGCCCTCGATTCAAGAAGACATTCCTGTTGTTGATACAGACAACCAAAGCCAGGTCAGCCCTCCTTTGAAAATTGAAGAGAGCAAGGTCGAAGCAGTTGCAGTGGAAGAGGATGAATTGGTAAGAATGCAAGCACCTGAACTGCGGGGACTGAAGATTTTGGGCAAAATTGACATTCAAAAAAGAAATGAGCCGAAAGGCAAAAAGAAGAAAAAACCAGAGAAACCCAAAGAAGGCGAGAAAACAGCAGGCGATGAAAGGGGTAAGGAAAGGGCACCAGCCAGAGGGCCCAGCCCAGCAGGTGGTGGCAGGCCCGACAATAGGCCTGATAGTCGGACCGACAATAGGCCCGACAACCGCCGCCCAAAACCTGTCGCCTCTTCCGATGCCGAAGATTCCAAAAAGCGCAAGCGCAAGCGTAAAAAAGTACAAGCTACTTCTCCCGCTGACGAAAGCAATAGCAGCGCGGCAAGGGGAGGTAGCAGGAGGCGTAAAGACGACCGGGAGGTTTCTGGAAAAGCGGTGGACGAGCAAATCAGGAAAACAATGATCACCATCTCTGGCGCAGGCAAGAAAAAACGCCAGAAACTACGCCGTGAAACCCGTGAACGGGTACGTGAACGGCAAGAAATGAGGGACATGGAGGATGTGACCGACAAACTGGAAGTGACGGAATTCGTCACCGTCCAAGAGTTGGCCAACATGATGGACGTCACAGCCTCGGAAGTGATCATGACTTGTATGAGCTTGGGCGTCTTTGTGTCCATCAACCAGCGCCTTGATGCAGAATTGATAGAACTGGTGGCCAGTGAATTTGACCACGAAGTGGAATTCATCAGCGTAGAAGAGCAAACCGACGTTGTAGAGGAAGATGAAGATGCACCAGAAGATTTGGTGCCTCGTGCGCCGATCGTCACGGTCATGGGTCACGTTGACCACGGTAAAACCTCTTTGCTCGACCATATCCGCAAAGCCAATGTGGTGGAAGGCGAGGCGGGTGGCATTACCCAGCACATCGGTGCCTATGATGTGGAATTGGATGGCCGGAAAATCACCTTCCTCGATACTCCTGGCCACGAGGCATTTACTGCCATGCGTGCCAGGGGAACCAAAGTGACAGATATCGCCATTATCGTCATCGCTGCCGACGACAACGTGATGCCCCAAACAAAGGAGGCCATCAGCCACGCACAGGCAGCAGGCGTACCCATGGTTTTTGCCATCAATAAAATAGATAAAGCAGGCGCTGCCCCTGAACGCATCAAGCAGGAACTCGCATCCATGAACCTCCTCGTGGAAGACTGGGGCGGTACTTACCAATCGCAGGATATTTCGGCGAAGGCCGGTACAGGCGTAGCCGAACTTTTGGAAAAAGTGCTTTTGGTGGCCGATATGGCCGAGTTAAAAGCCAACCCCAACCGCTTGTCGGCTGGTACTATTATAGAAGCATCGCTCGATAAAGGCAAGGGCTATGTGGCCAAAATGCTGGTACAAAACGGTACGCTGCACATCGGCGACACGATGGTGGCAGGCGAGTATTCCGGCAGGGTAAAAGCCATGTACAACGAGCGTGGTAAAAAAGTGGACGAAGCTGGCCCATCTACGGCAGTTTTGGTGCTCGGCCTCAGCGGCGCACCGCAGGCTGGCGAGCGCTTCAAGGTCATGGAAGACGAATCGGAAGCCCGCCAACTGGCATCCCGCCGGGCACAAATAAACCGGGAGCAGTCCACCCGTGCCACCAAGCGTATCAGCCTCGACGAAATCGGCCGCCGCTTGGCGCTCGGTACTTTCCGGGAACTTAACCTCATCGTCAAAGGTGACGTGGACGGTTCGGTAGAAGCTCTTTCCGATTCTTTGATAAAACTATCATTGGAAACCGTTCAGGTCAACGTTATCCACCGGGCGGTTGGTCAAATCGTCGAATCAGACGTACTGCTGGCCTCCGCTTCCGATGCCATCATCATTGGCTTCCAGGTGAGGCCGTCGCTGGCTGCCAGAAAACTGGCCGAGCGGGAAGGCGTGGAAATTAAGACCTACTCCATCATTTACGAAGTCATCGAAGAAATCAAACTCGCCATCGAGGGCATGTTGGAGCCGACCAAAGAAGAAAAGATCGTCTGCAACGTAGAGATCAGGGAGGTTTACAAGATCAGCAAAATCGGCACCGTGGTCGGTTGCTATGTCTTGGACGGAAAAATCACCCGCAACACCCATATCAGGATTGTCCGGGATGGTATCGTCATTTATCCGACCAGGGAAGGTGCCCATGGCGAACTTGGCTCACTGAAGCGTTTTAAAGAGGACGCCAAAGAGGTGAAAGCTGGCACCGAATGCGGTATTACCATCAAGAACTTCAACGACCTCAAGGTGGGCGACGTGATCGAAGGGTATGAAATTACGGAAGTCAAGCAGAAGTACGGGAAGTAAAACTTCCGTGCTTGTACTTATAGATTTAATAAAAAATGGCGGTTGGTTTTATACCAGCCGCCATTTTCATTTTAAGATAAAACACTCCATCAAACATGTATCGCCCTATCAGCAGTCGCTGCCAGCGCAGCCTCTTTAATGGCCTCCGTAAAGGTCGGGTGGGCGTGGCTCATCCGGGCGCAATCTTCCGCCGAAGCACGGAATTCCATGAGCGCTACAGCTTCGGCTATCATGTCAGCCGCACGGGCGGCCACCATGTGGATACCTAAGATTTCATCGGTTTCTTTATGTGCCAAAATTTTCACCATGCCGTCCGTATCGGTGCTGGCCCTGGCACGGCCCAGCGCTTTCATGGGGAATTTCCCGATTTTATAAGGCACACCTGCTTCTTTTAGCTGCTCCTCCGTTTGGCCGACACCCGCCACTTCGGGCCAGGTATAGACCACGCCGGGAATGAGGTTGTAGTCAACATGCGGTTGTTGGCCAGCGATGGTCTCTGCTACAAAAACACCTTCTTCTTCGGCCTTGTGTGCCAGCATGGCCCCCTGTACTACGTCGCCGATGGCATAGATACCTTTTACGTTGGTTTCCAAATGGCCGTCCACTTTGATGCGGCCTTTTTCGTCTTTTTCAACACCCGCATTTTCCAAACCAAGGTTATCGGTGTAGGGTCTGCGGCCAATGGCTACCAAACAGTAGTCGGCTTCCAGGGTGAAGGTGTCCTCGCTGTCTCGTTTTTGCACCTCCACTTTTACGCCTTTGGCGGTGGCAGTAACGGTATTCACTTTGTGTTTTAGATGAAACTTCATGCCCAGCTTTTTCAGCGAGCGCTGCAATTCCTTGCTACAGTCGCCGTCCATCGTGGCAATGATGCGGTCAAGGAATTCCACTACTTCCACCTCCGTGCCGAGGCGGGCGTAAACCGACCCCAGTTCAAGGCCGATGACCCCGCCGCCGATGACGATCATGCGCTTCGGCACCTTGTCAATGTTCAGTGCCTCGGTGGAGGTGATGATGCGTTTTTTATCATAATTAAAAGCGGGCGGCGTGATGGGCTTGGAGCCAGTGGCGATGATAACCTTGTCCGTTTCAAGTGCTGTTGTTGAGCCATCGGCCTTGGCTACGCTGATTTTGTTGGCGTTGACAAAGGTGCCATGCCCGATGTGGACATCAATCTTGTTTTTTTTCATCAAAAACTCAATGCCCTTCACGGTTTGCTCCACCACCTCGTTTTTTCGCTTGATCATTTGCGGCATATTTACTTTCAGGCTGGTGAGGCCAATGCCGTGCTGCTCGAAATTTTCCTTGGCATTGTGGTAGTGCTCGGAACTGTCGAGCAAAGCTTTGGAAGGGATGCATCCCACGTTGAGGCAGGTGCCTCCGAGCGAATTGTATTTTTCAACAATGGCGGTTTTCATGCCCAATTGCGCACAGCGGATGGCCGCCACATAACCGCCCGGGCCGGAGCCAATGACGATAACATCGTATTTCATAATAAGGGTTTATGGAGGTTGATGGGGTTGAGAAGGTTGATAGGTTTTATGATTTTGATCTAAAATTCCAGATAGAGATTGGCTTTCAATGTCTAAAATCGAAAATCGAAAATCATGTAATCTGGAATCTCAAATCAAAAAGACTTACTGCTTATCTCCTCCCTTGTCACCGTCCCGGTTTTCCCGGTCGCCACGGCCTTTTTTGCCCCGTGAACGGTTGTTGTTGCGGCCACGATCCCTGCCACCGCCGCCATCCCTGCCCTGTTTGGGCGGATTGGTTGGGCCTTGCTGGGCCTTGGCTTCGGGCGAAGGCTGTTGAGTTGGGGGAGGAGCATCCAGTCTATCCTTGGCTTGCTGCTGCGGGCGATCGGGCCTCCTTTCCCTGCCGTCCCGCCTGTCAGGTCCAGGTTTATTCTTTTTCTTTTTCCTCCGCCTATCGTCGGGCGGCAGTTCAACGACGCCCGTCACATCACCGTAGCCATGTTCCTCTTCGACAGGGGCGGCAGCGGCCACTTGCATTTCTTCCAAGTCGGGTGGGAATTCGCCCCGCTTGTTCATTTCACGTACAGAGCGAACCTGTGTCAGATCCAGTGGGTACATGCGGCCACGGCCCGCTTCCTGCTCGTAGGAGTAGTACATCAGGCCTTTGAAAATGTCGGTTTTTACCAACACGACCAAGCCCCTTTTTGTCCGCAGCCTTTCCGCATCTTCAGGGAAATTGGACAGTGCTTCCATGTAGGTATCCAACTCATAATTGAGGCAGCATTTCAAACGCCCGCACTGGCCTGAGAGTTTGGCCTGGTTGATGGCGAGGTTCTGATAGCGGGCCGCTGCCGTGGAGACCGTCCGATAGGAGGTCAGCCAAGTAGAACAGCATAGTTCACGGCCACAAGGCCCAATTCCGCCGATCCTCGCCGACTCCTGCCTCGCCCCGATCTGGCGCATTTCTATTTTTACCTTAAATTCTTTGGCAAAATGGCGGATCAACTCCCGGAAGTCCACCCGGCCATCGGCGGTGTAGTAAAAGGTGGCTTTTTTGCCGTCGCCCTGAAACTCTACGTCGCCGATTTTCATGTTCAAATCCAGGGTGCGGGCGATGGCCCTTGCCCTTACCATGATGGCCTTTTCACCTTGGCGCACTTCGTCCAGTTTTTCCAAGTCACGTTCGTTGGCCTTGCGCACTACTTTTGGGAAAAAGCCGTCAATCGGTACCCGTTTTTTGCGCATTTGGAGGCGCACCAGTTCGCCGGACAACGAAATGCGCCCAACATCAAACCCTGCCTGTGATTCCACCACCACTGTGTCGCCCGTATTGGCACGGGTGAAAGGCTGGTTGTAAAAAAATGCCTTGCGGGCGCCATTTTTAAAACTGACTTCCACGATGTTGAAAGGCTCCACGTCTTCAATGTCCATTGCGGCGAGCCAATCATAAGTATTTAAGCGGTTGCAACCGCCTGTGCTGCAAGAGCCGTTGCTCTTACAACCCGTCGGTTTTCCGTCTTTTGTATCAATTGTACATCCTGCACATGCCATAACTATTTGGGATTCATGATCTTAATGTGATGCAATCTGGTCTTTTGGCACAAATTGCGGATCACGCAAAATCTTATTCAGTTGTATGGAAGCATCCAAAAAAAGCACTTTCTGGTTGGCGTTCCGTTCAATAAAATAGGCGCAGTCGTTGAACAAGGCTGCGATATGTCCTATTTGGCCGAAGCCTATTATTTTGGTTAAATTTTGGGCGCTATCCCGCTCTTTTGCGAGGAGGCGGACTTCCTTTTTGCCTGTCATCTTCAACGCCATATATTCCCGCAAAAAATGCAGGCCATATTGTAAAAATTGCTTTTGGTTTTCACGGCCCAGGTCGGAAAACTGTTCCACCCAATTGGCCATTTCCACGCCGTTGCCTTTGTAGCACTTGCGCAGCCAGTCGAGGAACCGAGCCGAGTTATCGCTCTCCGGCTGGGCAGCTATTTTCAGGGCTTCGTTGAAATTGCCGTCCGATAAGTTGGCGATAGACATGGCCTTTTCAACGGATAATTTTTTTAAATCCACTAAGCCCTGCTGCACTTGCTCGTCGCCCAGGCGATCCACTTTTACCAATTGGCACCTGGACAGGATGGTGTTCAGGATCAGTTCCTGGTTTTCCGCCACAAAAATAAGCAGCGTATCGTCAGGCGGTTCCTCTATCAATTTCAACAGGCGGTTGCCTTCCTTGCCAAGGTACTCCGGCAGCCACATCAACAGTATTTTATAGCTGCCTTCAAAAGATTTTAAGCTCAGTTTTTTGACGATTTGTACGCACTCTTCCTTGTTGATGTTCCCTTGTTTGTTTTCGGCCCCGATGCGCTGTAGCCATTGGTTCACGTCAAAATAGGGGTTTTCGCCCAACACCTTGCGCCATTCGGGCAGGTGGGCGTCGCTGGTGACATTAGCACCCACTGTCGGGAAGGAAAAATGAAGGTCGGGGTGTACCAGCCTGTCGGCTTTTACGCAGTTGCTGCACTGGCCGCAAGGCTCACCGCCTGCCTTGTTTTCACAAAGAACATATTGTGCAAACGCCCAAGCCAATGCCAAGCCCCCGCTCCCCGAACCGCCGAGGAACATCAGGGCGTGCGGTATGCGCCCACTGTCCGCCATTTTCCGCAAAAATGCTTTGGCGGCGCTTTGGCCGATGACGTTTGAGAAATTCATTGTTTCAGGGTTTTATTGATTCATTGTTTCACTGTTTCATAGTTTCATTGTTGTTGGGGGCAATTTAGCCATTTAACAATGAAGCAATGGGACAATAGAACAATGGTCTATTTCACCCATTTAACCGTTCCAAAATTTTATCATCCAAGGGATTGGCGAAAGAAGGGAAGTAGCGGACGAGGAAGCCAATTTGGGAGAAGCTGGATCGCTACAGGTATTGAAAATTCCAATCCACCGGGCTGCCCATATACCGTTTTCGGATATTTGGGTCAGCCGATGATAGGGTAGGCTGTGATGTCTATTTTTGGCGGCAATGGGAAATGCAACCCCGTACCGCAAACTCAAAAAATGCCTTTATTTTCATCATTAGCGCTTGGCCCCGGTTGGGTAGCCCACGACGGCTAATTTATCTCCAGACCTCTCGTACAATTCTGCAACTGTTGCCCCGATAACTATCAGGATACGGCCTATAGCCGAATTCGGAAGCTGCGTTGACTATCATCAATTTTTTGCCTTTGAAATCAGCAAAATCAATGGTTCTTCCTTCAATGCTTTTTACCTTGAATATATAAATGGTGTTCACTATTGTTTTCCATTGAAAATTTTGAACGTGTAAAAGTAAAGACTGTTAAGCTTTATTGAACGATCATACCATATTTTTTTTGAAGTATGGCTTTTTAAAACATTGAAAATCAAAATGATAACAGCATGAAAGCATCCGTTGAAATAAGCATGTACCCACTGGAAAAAGAGTATGGTTCGCCCATTCTCCGTTTTATTGAAAGGCTGCGGCGGCACGAGGGGCTGATCGTCAACACCAATACGATGAGTACCCAAATCTTCGGCGATTATGATGAAATAATGATGGCTTTGAGCAAAGAAGTAAAGGCCACTTTTGAGGAAGGCACCGATACAGTGATGGTTTTGAAAATAGCCAACTTGGACCTGCGCCCATAAGGCCAGACTTTGGACTGAAAACTGCTCAAACATCCCGCTTCCATAGCCGTCCGGCGATAAGGGTGTTGAAAATAGTATCCTGCAAGCTGCGGCTAACGGGAATACGTTTGTCCCTGATAATCAGCAAGTTGCCATCCATTAGCTCTATTTTATCTAAAGAAACAATGAAGGAACGGTGTACCCGCAGGAATTTGTCGGGCGGCAGCTCGCTCTCCAATTGCTTGAGCGAGAGCAGGGTCATGTAGCGTTTTTGCAGCGTGTGGATAAAAACGTAGTCCTTTTCGCTTTCAAAAAACAGCACGTCTTCCAGCTTGATTTTGATAAACTGGCCATCGCTTTTGATGAAAAAATATTCCGGATCGGGACTGGGCGTTTTTTGCGCAGGCTGGCGCTGCATTTCAAAATGGTGCTTGGCCTTGTTGGCTGCCTTCAGAAAGCGCTGGAATGAAATGGGTTTGACCAAATAGTCCAATGCGTTCAGCTCAAAACCCTCAATGGCATAGTCACGATAAGCTGTGGTGAAAATCACGGCTGGCGGGTGTTCCAGCGAGCGCACGAACTCCGTGCCGGTAAGGTCGGGCATTTGGATGTCAAGGAAAAGGAGGTCAACGGGTTGCTGGTGCAGCACCTCGTTGGCTTCCAGCGCCCCTTTGCAAGTGCCGACCAATGAAAGGAAAGGCGTTTGTTCCACATATCCGGCAATGCCTTTGCGGGCAACAGGTTCATCGTCTATGACGAGGCAGTTAATTGTCATTTTAAGGAAGTCATTGGGTCATTGGATATTAGGTTCAATGTTCACTATTGAAAAACAAGCCTACGCATTACAAGTTGATTTTCAAATGTGTTTTATAAACCTTCCCGTCCTCCACGATGTCCAGTTTGTGGCGGTCGGGATAGGTGAGGTCGAGGCGGCGTTTCACGTTTTGCAGACCGATGCCGCCGCTGCCGTTTTGGTTGCGTTTGTAGGGGTTCATGGTATTTTCGGTGGTGAAATCCAGCATTTTCCCTTCTACTTTCAGGTTGATGGCCACTTTGTAGCCCTTTGAGTTGGAACTGTGCTTGAAGGCATTTTCAACAAAGGGGATGAGCAGCATGGGCGTTATCAACAGGCCCGTTTTGTTTTCGGGCAATGAACATTCGAGGTCGAGCAGTTCTTCGTCGTGGCGCAGGCGCTGCAGTTCGATGTAGTTTTCGAGGTATTCCACTTCCTTGTCCAATTCTATCACATCCTTATTATAGTCGTAGAGTTGGTGGCTGAGGGTGTCGGAAAATTTGAGCAGGGCTTCTTTGGCTTTTTCGTCTTCCTTTTGTTCCATCAAAAAATAAATGGTGTTGAGCGTATTGAAAATGAAATGCGGGTTGATCTGCGATTTCAGCATTTCCAGTTCGCTTTCCAGGGTCTTTTTTTCGAGTTCAATGGCGTAGTTGTTCCGCTCGTGCCATTGCTGGATAAACTTGAAAGCCGTGGTAAAAGCTACCAAAACGGTTGTGTCAACTGCAAGGGTAAAAGTGCCTTCCCAAGAGAAAAAATACTCTTTGGGCGTAATGAAATTGCGCAGGAACACATTCACCAGCCAGGCATTCAGCACGATGATGGTGAAAATGCTGAAGATGTAAAACCCCGGTTTTTTTTGTTTGATAAGGTATTTTGGTATCCAATAATAAAAATTGAAATAGACCACGCCCGCCGACCCGATCAACGTGGGCAGGTTGAAGTTTTCCCGGAACTGAGAGATGAACACCACATCCTGCATACTGGCGAACACCCAATATATCAGCCAAAAGGCAATATGGAAGGCCACAGAGTTCGTCGGAAAACTGTCCTTCTTGCGCTCGGCATCGGCCAAGGCTTTGATGGCTGTGGCTGGGTTTTTCATTGAGAAATGAGAGATGTGAGAGGAGTGAGAGGAATGAGAGGAATGAGAGGAATGAGAAGCTGCCGACTGTCTCATTTCTCTCATTCCTCTCGCCCTCTGTTAGACCTTGGCGCATTTATTTTTTAGCCAAGCAGTTTCTTCATCGTTGAGCAGGGGCGATATTTTTTCAAAAACCTCGTCGTGGTAATCGTTGAACCACCTGCGTTCCTCATCCGTCATCATGCTTTTTTCAACCAAATTCACATCAATGGGGAAGAGGGTCACTGTTTCAAATTTGTAAAACTGGCCGAAATCGTTTTCCTCGCCATCCTTCACACAAAGCACCAGGTTTTCGATGCGGATGCCATACTCGCCAGCTTTGTAAAGGCCCGGCTCATTGGAAGTCAACATGCCCGGCTCGATGCTTACGGTCGATCTCGGCGTATTGGCGACGGGCGAAAAACCTTGCGGCGGCTCGTGTACGCTCAGGAAAAAACCGACGCCGTGCCCTGTGCCGTGGCCGTAGTTGTAGTGGTTTTTCCATAAATCAACACGGGCCAGGGTGTCAAGTTGTACGCCCGTTGTTCCTTTTGGGAATTTCGCCAAAGTCAAATTGATCATGCCTTTCAGTACCAAAGTGAAATCTCTTTTTTGCTCTTCGGTCGGCTGGCTAAGGGCGATGGTGCGGGTGATGTCGGTCGTGCCGTTCAGGTATTGGCCGCCGCTGTCGAGCAGCAGGATGCCTTCGGGTTGGATGTCGGCACAAGTACCATATTCAGGACGGTAGTGTACGATGGCGCCGTTGCCGTTGTAGCCGACGATGGCGTCAAAACTTTCCCCAAAATAGTCCCCCTGGGCTTTGTGAAAACCAATGAGTTTTTCCGCCACTTCCGCTTCTGGGATTGCACGATGTTGCAATTCCTTTTCCAGCCACATAAATAGCTGAACCAAGGCCGCCCCATCCTTGCACATTACCTGGCGGATATGTCCGATCTCCACCTCGTTTTTGATGGTCTTCAGTTGGGCAATGATGTTCTCGCCCTCTTTGATATTTTCTTTGTTGATGGCATTGTAAAACTGGTTGCTGGTGGAGGCGAGGTCAATTTGAATGCTGTCTTGGAGGCTTTTCAAAAAATTTTCCGCTTCATCATATCTTTTTAAAATGACACCTGCTTTGTTCAAGTCCGCCTTGATGGCCGGGGCGATTTTGGAAGTTTCAACAAAAAGATAGGCCATCTCTTTTCCAATAACTGTATAGGCATAAAAAACAGGGTTGCAATCCACGTCCGTACCACGCAAATTGCACAGCCAAGCGATGTCGTCAAGGGTAGAAACCAAGTAAAAAGATGCCTTCATTTTTTCCCGCACGGCTTGCAGCTTTTCCACGACGCTTTTTCCCGCATATTTTATATCATGTTGAAAAACAGGCGATTGGGGCATGGGTAGCCTGTCTTGCCAAATTTTTCTTATCAAGTCAATCCCTGTTTCGAGCTTAAAATTTTTATCGTAAAACTGCTTGGCAATGCCCCGCACCTGCCCCACGGAAAACAGCCTTCCGTCCAAGCCTACCGTGCTGCCATCGGGCAGGTTTTCTTTTAACCAGGTCAAATGCTCCGCCGTGTGCGGGATTTTCATTTTGTGCAATTCCACCCCGCTTCCCTTCAACTGTGCTTCTGCCTGGATGAAATAGCGGCTGTCCGTCCAAAGGCCGGCATGGTCGGCTGTGACCACCACTGTACCTGCCGAACCCGTAAAGCCCGAAATCCATTGCCTTGATTTCCAATGGTCGGCCAGGTATTCGCTTTGGTGCGGGTCGCTGGAGGGGATGAGGTAGGCGTCAATATTTTCAGCCTTCATGGCGGCACGGAGGCTGGCCAGTTTTTCACTTATTTTCATTTCAATAAAAATTATGCTTCCGGCAAATCTCACATTATGCCTTGAACCATCCCAAAAAACAAAGAGGTTTTTGACGCATTGGCCAAAAACCTCTTCGAACATTTCCTAAACAAGGAATTATCCATTCATAGAAGACAGGAACTCGTCGTTGCTCCTGGTTCCGTTCATGTGCTTTAGCAAGAATTCCATGGCTTCCTCTGGCTTCATATCGGCCAGGTGGTTGCGCAGGATGAACATGCGCTGCATGGTGTCTTTATCGAGCAACAGATCGTCACGCCTTGTGCTGGATCTGGTGAGGTCAACAGCAGGGTAGAGGCGCTTGTTCGACAAGGTGCGGTCGAGCTGAAGTTCCATGTTGCCCGTTCCCTTGAATTCCTCGAAGATGACACCATCCATTTTGGAACCGGTGTCTATCAATGCCGTGGCTAGGATGGTCAGCGAGCCGCCGCCCTCGATGTTACGGGCAGCACCAAAGAACTTCTTCGGCTTGTGCAAAGCGTTGGCTTCCACACCACCGGAAAGCACCTTCCCGCTGGCAGGGGCCACTGTATTGTAGGCACGGGCCAAGCGGGTGATAGAGTCCAGCAAGATGATCACATCGTGGCCACATTCGACCAGCCTTTTTGCTTTTTCCAAAACAATGCCCGCCACCCTTACATGGTTATCGGCAGGTTCGTCGAAAGTCGAAGCGACTACTTCGGCATTTACGCTGCGTTTGAAATCAGTTACCTCCTCCGGGCGCTCATCCACCAACAATACGATAATGTAGCAGTCGGGGTGGTTTTTGGCGATGGCGTTGGCCACATCTTTTAGCAAGAAGGTCTTACCTGTTTTCGGCTGGGCGACGATAAGGCCGCGCTGCCCCTTTCCGATGGGTGTGAAAAGATCTATCGTCCTGGTGCTGAAGTCCCGGCCAGTTGGCGAGACGCACAGGCTGAATTTTTCATTCGGGAAAAGCGGCGTCAGGTAGTCAAAAGGCACACGGTCACGGATGTCTTTTGGGTCGAGGCCGTTGATTTTGGAAACCTTCAACAAGGCGAAGTATTTTTCGCCTTCTTTCGGTGGCCGGATGGCACCCTTTACAGTATCGCCTGTCCTCAAGCCGAACAGCTTTATTTGGGAGGGCGACACATATATATCATCAGGAGAAGTCAGATAATTATAGTCGGCAGAACGTAAAAAGCCATAGCCATCAGGCATCATTTCCAAAATACCTTCCCCTTCAATGATACCGTCCAGTTCGATGTCGAATTTTTCGGAAGGCCTGGTATCATAATCAGCATCGTCGGGGATGGGCGGATCAACAATAATGTCAATGGAACTAGTGCTCCTGCCACCAGCGGGGGCTTCAGGGCGCATTTCCATTTCTTCGTTTTCGATCATTTCCTCATCTTCATATTCCTCTTCCACTTCAATAGGATCCAGGCGCACGTTCCTTGGAGGCCCCATCGGCCGGCTGGGAGGGTTGTTACGGCCCCAGTCCCTATCGCCGCCACGGATGTCTCGTGAATCGCGGCTGTCCCTTGAATCACGGCTATCCCTTGAGCGGTCGCCAGTGGGGCGATCTCGCCTGTTGACATCTGTTTCGGTACGCATGGGCCTGCGGTCGGCATTCCTATCGCCCATGCGGTCCATTGGCCGATCTTGGTTCCTATCGCCGCTTCTTTCCATGCCTCGTTCGTTGCCCCTGTCGCTGGGGCGCTCCATAGGCCGGTCCGGCCCCCTTTCGGGCATGCGCATAGAGGGTGGTTCTTTCTTGAAAGGAGGGCTTGGCCTTTCGTTGGCTGCACTGGTGGCCGGGGCTTCGCTTTTACCAGCTAGTGCTTGTTGATCAAGGATTTTATATATGAGGTCTTGTTTGGCCAATCGTCGGAAACCAATGACGCCCAAACGCTCTGCTATTTCCCGCAGTTCGGGAACGAGCATGTCATTCAATTGCAAAATGTCGTACATGATGTAAAAAGATGAGTTTTACTAAACTGGTTAGTGTGTGATCAATTTGTGATAAAGTTGATTAAGACAGGGTGTCGAACCAGGTTTGATGACTTAAGAAATTTACAGGAAATCTTGCTTTCCAGAAAGTCAAGTAATAAATCCGCATTAATTTCCCGAAGAATATAGAAAAAACAAAGGGATGAAATCAAAGTCGGCCATTTGCATCTTCGCTGTCAAGGGTGGCGTTTCCAGTAGTTTAACAAGGGAATTTCCAGGGGAGCTTGACAACGTATAAATATTGCCGCCAAAACGTAAATACACTGCGTTGTGCCCCAACTCCTCTCGGTCTCTTACACTGGATAAAACTTTTTAAAAGTGGGAAAAGTTGAAGGGATTACTGGCCCAAAAAAAATCTTTTGTGTAATTCTTTGAACCGCAACCTATGGCGTGATCAACGTTGTGGGCACAAAAATACGTTTTACTTTCAATTTTCAAATACTACCTTTGCCAAAAGTTTTTTAAAAAGGGTATTTTTTGTTTGTAAGGCATTGATAATCGCCGAATTACAATTAACCCTATTCTGAAATTTAGCCTATGAAATAGTCTTGCCGACCTACATAACAGAACAAAATCAAGGTGTGACTTTGGCAAGAACTTGAAACGTAACAACTGTCCGGGAACCCTTGTTCACCGGACTTTATTTTTATCGGCCTAAACTTCTTCATCTTCTTCTTTTCAAAACGTATTAAGCCCATGTTAGAACTAAGCCTAATCAGATTAAACAAAGAACGGGTCGTCCAGGGATTAAAAATCAGAAATTTTTCTTTGGAAAATTTAAAGGTGGTGGATGATATTCTGGCGCTCGACGATGCCAGGAAAAACGCACAGACTGAACTGGACAACAATCTTGCCGAATCAAAGCGCCTTGCCGCTGAAATTGGGGGTTTGTTCAAGCAAGGAAAACAGGCCGAAGCAGATGCCCTGAAAGCAAGGGTAGCCGAACTGAAAGAAAGTGCAAAAGGCTACGAAATCACCATGAACGATGCCATCGCCCGCTTGGAAGAACTGCTGCTGACCGTGCCGAACATTCCGCACTCATCGGTGTCGGCTGGGAAGGGCAGCGATGACAATGAAGTGTACAAGGCTTGGGATAAACCCCTTCCTGCCTTGCCACCAAACCCGCTCCCACATTGGGAGCTTGCCAAAAAATACAACCTGTTCGACCTTGAACTCGGCGTAAAACTAACGGGTGCCGGCTTCCCCGTCTATCGTGGAAAAGGAGCCAAGCTGGAGCGGGCCCTCATCAATTTTTTCCTGGATGAAGCCTCCAAGGCAGGTTACGAAGAAATCCAGCCACCATTGATGGTCAACCACGATACGGCCAAGGCTACCGGCCAATTGCCCGATAAGGAGGGCCAAATGTATTACGTTGAAAAGGACGATCTCTACCTCATACCTACTGCCGAGGTACCTGTCACCAATATATATAGGGATGTGATGGTGGACGAAAAAGACTTCCCCATCAAATTGACTGGTTATACGCCGTGCTTCCGCCGGGAGGCAGGATCGTATGGCGCACACGTGCGGGGCCTGAACAGGGTTCACCAGTTTGACAAAGTGGAAATTGTACAAATCGCCCATCCCGATACTTCTTATGAAAGGCTGGACGAGATGTTGGCCCATGTGGCCGGGCTGCTCGACAAGTTAGAACTTCCTTACCGAATCCTGCGCCTTTGCGGCGGCGATATGGGCTTTACTTCGGCCTTGACTTTCGACTTTGAAGTATGGTCGGCAGCGCAGGAGCGCTGGCTGGAAGTAAGTTCTGTTTCCAATTTTGAAACCTATCAAAGCAACCGCCTAAAAGTGCGCTTCAAGGACGGAAACAAAACCCGCCTTGCCCATACCCTGAACGGGAGCGCCCTTGCCTTGGCACGTATAGTAGCTTCTTTATTGGAAAACAACCAAACTGCGGATAGCATCCGCATTCCAAAGGTTTTGCAGTCCTATACGGGTTTTGAAAGTATTTGAGGCATTGGCTTTTACTTTTGGTGCTGCGGTCAGCGAGCGCAACCACTGCTGTATCTGTATGTTTAATATTTTGCCCCAAAACATTTCCAAACATCGCTTATGAAAATACCCGCCATATTATATGTTGAAGATGAACCCAAAGTAGCGGCTTCGGTCAAACAGGGACTTGAAGAAAATGGCTACGAAGTAGATTTGGCGCCTGACGGCGCAGTGGGCAGTTTTTTGGCTGGCAGCAAAAAATACGACCTTATCTTGCTTGACGTCAACCTGCCACATGTGAGCGGATATGAGGTCTGCCGCAACATTAGGTTGAAAGATCCTTCGGTGCCCATTATCATGCTAACGGCCATGCAGTCCATTGACAATAAAATATCAGGCTTTGACGCCGGGGCTGACGACTATATTGTAAAGCCATTTGAATTCAGGGAATTGATAGCCCGTGTCAAAGTTTTTCTAAAAAGAAGCATAGCTGGCGGCGAGCAAGTTGAGGATGTGGTATTGAAAATCGGCGACCTGGAATTGAACACGGATGAAAAATCGGTAACGAGGCAGGGTCACCCAATTTCGCTCACCGCCAAGGAATTTGCCTTGCTGGAATACCTCATGCGCCGCAAGGGCCGGGTGACCAGCCGGGCCGAGATCAGCGAAAACGTATGGGATTTGAATTTTGACACCGGCACCAATGTGGTGGATGTTTACATCAATTTTTTGAGGAAAAAGATTGATAAAAACTTTGAAGTGAAACTTATCCACACCAAACCTGGTATGGGATATTTTTTGAAAGAACTATAAAACCTGTGAGGGCAGCGGTATTTTAAAGCCCACCTATCAATATGAATATCCAGGCCAAGCTGACGCTTCGTTTTTCCTTTATCGTTGCCTCCATCCTGGTGCTTTTTTCCCTTATTATTTATTTGCTGTCTGCTTCTTACAGGCAGGAAGAGTTTTACGACAGGCTGGAAAGCAGGGCACTTACTACGGCCCGTTTGCTGGTCACAGTGGAAGAGGTCAGCATTGATATCCTGCGCATTGTTGATAGAAATTCGGTACCGGGGCTTCCGCAAGAGGAGATCGTTGTATTTGACAAATTCAACAAATTGGCATACAGCACGGTGGACAGCTTGGTTATGGAATACCCACAATCTTTGCTGGAACGCATCAGGAAAAGCAAAAACTTGCGCCTGACGGAAGGGGATTTTGAGCAAGTCGGGCTGTTGTACAGCGATAAAGAAGATGATTTTGTAGCGATAGCCACCGCCTACGACCGCTATGGGCGCAATAAGCTCAAAAACCTCGGCACCATCCTGATTTCCGGTTTGATCGTGGGCATCGGCATGATCATTCTGGCGGGCCGTTTGTTTGCCCGGCAAGCCTTGGTGCCGCTGGCTAAAATGAACGATCAAGTCTCAAAAATAACGGCGGGCAATTTGGAACAAAGGGTGGACGAAGGTAACAAAACGGACGAGATCGCCCGTCTGGCCATGAATTTCAATAAGATGCTCCGACGCCTGGAGACGGCATTTGAAATGCAAAAAAATTTTGTTTCAAATGCTTCCCATGAGTTGCGCACACCCTTAGCGGTCATGCGAAGCCAATTGCAAGTGGCCTTGGAAAAGGAACGTTCGTCAACGGAATACCGCCATGTGTTGCATTCTTTGCTTGAAGATACCAGTTCATTTACCGATCTCATTGGCGGTTTACTCACCCTCGCCCAATCGGGCATCGTTGGCCAAAAATTCCACTTCAAACCCATGAGGGTGGACGAGGTGCTGTTTACCTCACAGGAAGAACTCGCCAAGCGAAAACCCGAATACCATTTTCAGTTCGACTACGATAACTTGCCCGAAGACGAGGAATCATTGACCTTAGTCGGCAACGAGCAACTGCTTCACACAGCTTTTATTAATTTCATGGATAATGCCTGCAAGTTTTCAGCAGAAAAAACGGTTTACATTTCCCTGTCTTTCAGGCGGGAAAACATTGAAATTTCCTTTCAGGACAAGGGAGTGGGCGTACCAGAAAACGAACAGGCCAAAATTTTCACCCCCTTCTATCGGGCCGCCAATACACAGCATATCATTAAGGGCCACGGCATCGGCCTTTCCCTTTGCAAACGCATCATAGAACTCCACGGCGGTAGCATCAGCCTGCTATCAAAATTGGGGAAAGGCAGCACCTTTACCGTGGCCATTCCTGCCAATAAAACCGTGTAAACCTTTATGATTACTGACTAAATCCTTTAACAATATACGGTCAGCCCGATCTTATATTTTAATTTTCTTTTAATTTAGTTTTAATTATCGTTTAAATGCCCACCCCCCATCTTTGCCGTGATCAAAGAAAAAAATTAGAGTCCCCTAGCTGATTACGATGAGTATTAGTCCCATGAACATCCTACAGTTGCCTATCAACTGTGCCGCAGGGTCAGAGTGCGGTACTCGCCAATTTTTGCCTTTTGTTTCAAACAACCACTATTCAGTACAAACCTTCAGCAACCTCTTTAAATCCAACCCAAAAAAGGCAAAAAATCATCAAAAATTAAGTTTACAAATTTGTTCGGCATATATCAGGGCATTGCCCCGCAAACGAGCGGGGCATTTGTTTTTTTTGAAATGAACGAAAGCGGCCTTGGCCACTTTTATACATTGATATTTTTTCAATCTTTTTGTTCAAAAACCTATTACATTTATGAAAAGACCCAGTTTACTCTTCTTTTTTTTAGCCCTTATTTCCTGGCAGTTGAATGCCTTCAATACAAGTCCAAGTCTGCTGGATTCCCTGGTGGTCAGCGTGGACAATGTTGAAAATGCCTCCTGCTTCAGTTCTTTGGATGGGGCTATCTCCCTTCAAGTACAAGGCGACGAGCCGTTTTCCTTCCTTTGGAATAATGGCGATACCACACAAAATCTTACTGGCATTGCCGTAGGATTTTACAGTGTTGTGGTCACCGATTCAAGTGGCTTCCAAGTTTCTTTGGACAGTATCGAAGTAGGTAGTCCCGACGAATTGGAATTGAGCATCGTTTCATTGGTGCCTCCTACCTGCAATGGCCTGAGCGGCTCCCTGGAAGTAGCGGCCAGCGGCGGCACTCCGGACTACATTTTTGCCTGGAGCACAGGCGATACCACTGCCGCTGTACAAGACTTGCCCGCAGGCGATTACGAAGTGACCGTCATTGATGCCAATGCCTGCACGGCTGTGCTTTCCATTCCCCTTCAGCCGGAATACCCTGAAATTTCGCTGTTTTCCGATGGCGACATTACTTGTATTCATCCCCTTGCATTGCTGAGCGGATCAGGTTCTACCGCCGCATCGGGCAGTTTCATTTTTGAATGGACCGCAAGCAATGGTGGGGAATTTCTCGGCGGTACGGACACCCTGATCACCTCCACCGGAGTCGCTGGCACTTATTCGCTTGAAATCACCGATACCGTCAATGGTTGTTCGGCTTCCCTTTCGGTCATTGTAGCCGTGGATACAATCGCACCTACTGCCGATGCGGGTTTGGACACTTTGGCTGCCTGCACGAATTCAGTGCTTTCACTCAATGGCAACGGGGATGGTGGAGCCTTTCTTTCATTTGAATGGACGGCGGAAAATGGTGGCAATATTGTCTCAGGCGCAGACACGCTCAATCCCGTGGTCAACCATTCCGGCACTTATATTTTGACGGTGACCAACTTGGAAAATGGCTGCTCCGACGTTGACACGGTGATGGTCAGCGGGGTAAATGACCCACCTTTTGCCACCGTTGAAGGTGGTGAACTGACTTGTTTGGTGACAAACATTCAATTAAGTGTCACTGCTGATACTGCCGGGCTGATTTTCTCCTGGTCTGGCCCTAACGGCTTCACTTCCAATGAATTGGAACCAAACATCAATGAAGCTGGCGAATATGAACTTACCTTGACCGATACCGCCACGACCTGTTCCGATGTTTTTACGGCAGCGGTTTTAGACAATACGGCTGCGCCAAATTTGGCAGTTGAAGGCGATACTATCTCTTGTGCTGTTTTGGAAGTTCAACTGACTGCCGCCACCACTTCCGCTGATGTGGAGTTTACTTGGACAGGCCCAAATGGTTTTTCTTCCAATGAACAAAATCCAAGCGTCAGCGAGGCAGGCGAGTATTATTTGGTTTTGATAGATACGCTCACAGGATGTTTTGCAACTGACACTGCCACAGTCGCTGCCGATACCATTGCCCCCATCGCCGCTGCGGGTGCAACAATCGAACTCACCTGTGCAATCCCAAGCGCAGAATTGGACGGCTCCGCTTCTTCGCAAGGTGAAAACTATACTTATCAGTGGACCATTGCCGATGGCAACATCGCTGCTGGCGCTGAAACCCTGAACCCTACCGTGGATGCTGTCGGTACTTATACATTAATAGTAACTGACACGCTGAACGGCTGTTCTGCTACCGATGAGGTCGTAGTGACGGGCAATTTCCCCTTGCCCACTGTGGAAGCTATCGGAGGTTCCTTCGATTGCTTTGCGGGCGGGGTATTTTTGATTGGTATCTTTGATACGACCAATGTAACCTTTGAATGGACTGGCCCGAATGGGTTTGTTTCAAACGAAGCTGTACCTTTTGTATCCGTGGCAGGTGAATACACCCTCTCCGTTACTGATACCCTGACACAATGCACTGGTGTTGACACGGCTTTGGTCATCAAATTGGGCATTGACCCAGATTTGACATTAACGGCCAACGGCATCATTACCTGTGCCATTACCGATGTGCAAATCACGACAACGGCAAACATTAATACCATTGTTTATTCATGGGCTGGGCCAAATGGATATTCTTCATTGGAACAAAACCCAATTGTAAGTACGGGTGGCTGGTACACTGTTTTGGCCATTGATACAGCCTTTGGTTGCATCGCATTGGATAGCATTTTGGTGGGCATGGATACTGTTGCTCCTTCGGTTGATGCAGGCCAGGGCTTGAACTTCCATTGCAATTTCACCAGTGGATCATTGAGCGGCACTGCTTCGCAGAGCGTCGAGTTTACTTATTTGTGGACAACACAAGACGGCAACATCGTGAGCGGCGACACAAGCCTTGCACCTTTGGTGGATGCCGTTGGTACTTATACTTTGACCGTGACCAATACCGTCAACGGCTGTTCCACCTCCGATGATGTGGTAGTGACGGAGAATGACCCTGTGGGTGTATCCGCTACCGCCTCCGATGTACTTTGTTTTGGAACTGCAACTGGAACTGCCCTGGCGACTGCCACGGGCGGCGATGGCAATTTCAGCTTTGCCTGGTCGAGTGGCAGCAACGATGCATCGGCCACTGGCCTGAGTATTGGCACTTATACCGTCACAGCAACTGACGGCAATGGCTGTTCAGCCGAGGCGACCGTCACCATTTCACAGCCCGACCTGCTCACCGCCGAGGCAATTGGCACCCCACAAACCCTCTTTGGTGTTGACGATGGCACTGCGACCGCTATCCCAACTGGCGGCACGGCTCCTTACGCTTATGTTTGGAGCAATGGTGAAACAACGCCCGCCATTGTGGGCCTCGCCCCTGGCGAATATGTGGTGACAGCCTCCGATGCCAATGGCTGCACGGCTATTGCCAGTGCTTATGTAAATGAATTTAACTGTGTGTTGACCAGCACGGTATCTGTTTCCAACGCTTCCTGTTTTGGCCTTGACGATGGCACTGCCACTGTTCTTTTGGAAAATGAAGCGCAGCCGGTGTCCTTTATTTGGTCAAATGGCGATACGCTGGCAACAGCGGCTGGCCTGACAGCAGGCATTTACAGCGTATCTATCACTGATAGTACCAACTGTTCCAATGCACATACCATTTTAATCACCGAGCCAAGCCAAATTTCCATTGCCGAAATATTCCACGAAGATGTTTTGTGTCCTGACGACACGACTGGCTCTGTAGTGGTAGGAGTAACGGGCGGTGCACAGCCTTACCAGTTTGCCTGGGCTAACGGCAGTACTTCAGCCTTGGCGCACAGCCTTGCTGTTGGCCAATACGAACTTACCCTTACCGATGGCAATGGTTGTACAGCATTTTATACAGCCAATATCATCAGCACAGACAACGAAGCCCCGGCCCTTGTTTTACAAGATTTGACGCTGATTTTGGATGCAAATGGCACGGCCAGCATCACGGCAGACCAACTGGATGCAGGTAGCTCTGACAATTGCGGTATCGTTTCATGGACAGTGGAGCCTGATAGCTTTGACTGCTCACAAACTGGCGATGAAACCGTAACCGTCACAGCCACGGACGCCACTGGAAATGAAAGCTCCAGCACGGTCACTGTGACCGTGACGGACGACCAAGCGCCAGTGCTTGTTTGCCCAGATGATATTTCGGCCAGCGGCTGCGCTGCCGAGGTGGAATTTGACCTGCCCAGCTTGATTGACAATTGTGCTTTTGATACAGCCCAACTCGTGCTCACGGAAGGTTTGCCATCTGGCGCTACATTCCCCTTGGGCGTGACAGTGCAAACGTTTACCTACACCGACCCGGCTGGCGTCACCGCAGAGTGTACTTTTGAAATTGCTGTTGTGGAAGGTTTTGAAACCAATGTTACTACTACTAATGTAAGCTGCAACGGCGCTTGCGACGGAAGCATAGATATTATCTTGGTGGGTGGATTGCCGCCCTACACATTTGAATGGAACACAGGCGATACATCAGCTTCCCTTAATGGCCTTTGCGCAGGTGGTTTTACAGGGACGATTACCGATGAAGGTGGTTGTACAACTATAATAAATGTAGAAATAACCGAACCCGATGTTTTGGAAATAGCGCTGGTGGATCTTGTTCCTACCTTTTGCCCTTCCGATTCCACGGGCGCAGCAGTAGTGGCAGCAACGGGCGGCACAGCTCCTTATACTTTCGAGTGGTCAAATGGCAGCCTGACTGATTCGATTGGAAACGTCCCGGCTGGCACTTATACCGTTTCAGCAACAGATGCAAATGGTTGCGAGCAAGTTTTGGATGTAAATGTGACTGCCACGGACAATGAAGCTCCGGCACTTGTTTTACAAGACATCCAAGTTGAATTGAATGCCAATGGCGCAGCTTCAATTATTGCAGACGACCTGGACAACGGCAGTACCGACAACTGCGGCATCGTGGAATGGACCATTTCACAAAACAGCTTTGGCTGCAATGATTTGGGCGAAAACACTGTCACCGTAACTGCCACTGACAGCAACGGCAATGAAAGCAGTGACAGCGTTACCGTCACCGTGGTGGACAATATTTCTCCAAGCTTGAACTGCCCAGCCAACATCACGGCTGGTTTCTGCAACCCGGTCGTCATGTTCAACTTGCCACAAGTGAGCGACAACTGCACAGTGGTGGGGACAAATTTGGTACAAACGGCTGGCCTGCCCTCCGGCTCAACATTCACAGTCGGCGTTACTACTCAGACATTTAGCTATACAGATGCGAGCGGAAACAACGGCACTTGCAGCTTCACCATTACCCTGAGCGAAGCAGCCAACATCAGTGCCAATGCCACTGAAATTTCTTGTGCCAACACATGCGACGGTTCAATAGAATTGGTCATCAGCGGTGGTGCGGCTCCATTTACTGTCCTATGGAGCGATGGCCAAATTGGCACTACGGCCTCTGGCCTTTGTGACGGGGCCATCAGCGCCTCTGTGACGGATGCGGCTGGTTGCCTGCAAACTTTCACCACCACTCTTGCAGAACCACCTGCGTTGAATATTAGTATTGATGAAGTGACCCACGACATGGGCAATACTGGCATCGGTGCCATTGAAATTTCTGTCTCCGGCGGCACTCCGCCCTACAGTTTTGCCTGGACGAAAAACGGCCAGCCCTTTGCCAACACCGAAGATTTGGCGAACCTTAATTTTGGCCAATACACCGTGGCCATCAGCGATGCCAATGGCTGTGAAATTTCCAGCCAGACCATCACGGTTGACAATATTAACAGTGCCACAGAAGCGGCTTGGGGCAATGGTTTGATCCTACAGCCCAACCCCGCTAAAGACTGGGCGCTGCTGAACCTGGAAAGTCCGCTGGCAGGCAACTTGGACATCCGCTTGGTGGATATTACAGGAAAGTTGGTTTTGGCTGCTTCCCTGGAAAAAGGGGCACAGCAAAAAACCGTGGATCTGACAAGCCTCGCACCAGGTGTTTATTTGGTGCAATTGCATACTGCCGGCAGCACGGTCAACCGTCGGTTGGTGGTGGCGAGATAGTGCTGAGAGAGAATAGTTTAAGATGAATATTTGTAGCCCTGCTCCTTTCGAGCGGGGCTTTTTTTTTTGTTTAATGGTTGCCCCAAAAACATCAGCCCAATAAAATATTTAAGACAAAAATCATCTTTGAACACACTGCCAAAACCAGCCTGATATTTAGTTTCGCCCATCAACAAAGAAAAACAGTATGAAAAGCATCAAAACTTCACTCCTTTTATTCCTTTCTATGGCTGTTGCCACGGCCGTTTTTTCTCAAAAATCCTTGCTGCAATCTGGCCCCATGCTCGGCTACTCAGAAATGATGGAAGCCATGCTTTGGGTACAAACCAACAGCGGGGCGAAAGTCCAATTTGCCTACTGGCCGGAAAAAGAGCCCAGTAAACGAATGTTGACATCCGAAAAAATGACCATAAAAGAAGAAGGCTATACGGCCCACCTTGTAGCAGATGAAGTGCTGCCGGGCCAACGCTATAGTTACGAGCTGCTGATAAACGGCCAGGCCGTGGAATTGGACTACCCCACTGTTTTTCAAACGCAATCCCTTTGGCAATATCGTACTGATCCGCCTACTTTCAAAGTGGCCACAGGCAGTTGCGCCTACGTCAACGAACCTGAATATGACAGGCCCGGCAACGCTTATGGTGACGCTTACCGGATTTTTTCAGCCATCCACCAGCAGCGGCCAGACATGATGCTTTGGTTGGGAGACAACACCTACCTGCGGGAGGTGGATTGGTTTTCAAGAACGGGCTTCCTGCACCGCTATACGCATACCCGCTCGCTGCCCGAACTGCAACCCCTGTTGGCCTCTACGCACCACTATGCCATCTGGGATGACCACGACTATGGCCCCAACGACAGCGACGGAACTTTCATCCACAAAGAAATGGCCACAGATATTTTTAAGCTCTTTTGGGGAAACCCTGCTTATGGCCTGACGGGGCAGGGTGGCATCACCAGTTATTTCCAATGGGCAGATATTGATTTTTTCTTGCTGGACGACCGCTACTTCCGCACACCCAATAAACAAAAAACAGGCGAACTGCAATTGCTGGGCAAGGCGCAACTCGAATGGATTATTGGTTCCTTGGCCGCCAGTACGGCACCTTTTAAGATAGTGGCCATTGGCGGACAGGTGCTTACGACCTTTGCCGGACATGAAACCTACATCAACCTGCACCCCAACGAAAGGGCCTTTTTGCTAAAAAGGATCGAAGAAGAAGGCATCAAAAACGTGATATTTCTCACAGGCGACCGCCACCATACTGAACTGAGCAAATTGGTCAATGAGGCAGGAAATACTGTCTATGATATTACGGTTTCTCCACTCACATCCGGCGTACACACGACGGATGAGGCAAACGCACTGCGGGAAGAAGGTACTTTGGTCACAGAGCGGAATTTCGGTATGCTGGAATTTTCTGGGCCGAGGAAGGAACGGAGCATGACCATCCGCATTTTCAACGTAGATGGAAAAGAATTGTGGACGAAGACAGTGGTTTCTGAAAATTAAGCGCCTGCACTATGGCAGATTAGGAATATTCAAAAACAATTGAGGCACAAGGTCGTGGTCCCGATAGCAATCGGGATAAACCTCGACGACGTTTTAGGCAACAATTAATGCCTTCCATTTTTTCCGCCATTGCAGGTAGCCAAAAACGGCAATGACAGAATAAATACCCATGACCATTGCCACCAAAACGGCGTCACGTGCTGCGAACAGGAAGACGGCCAGCATGTCCAATACAATCCAATAAAGCCAGTTTTCCAAAACTTTGCGTACCGTGAGCACCGTGGCCAGGATGGAAAACGAGGTAATAAAGGAATCGGGATAAGGGTAGGAGGTGGGTGAATATTTATCAAAAACAAACCCGAGCAAGGCAGTAAGCGTGGCCCCGGCCACAAAAATCAGTGCATGGTATTTGATGGGCATAACATGGATGGCCAGCGGCTTGTCTGCTTTTTTGCCAAAACGCCAGGCATACAGGCCCCAGAGGCTCATGCCCACGTAGAATATTTGCAAAATGCCATCCACCCAAAGATTGTAAACCGTGAAATCAGCATAAGCCCAAAGGGAGCAACTGACGGCCCCCCAAATCCAACAGGACACTTTTTCCTTGGCCGCCAGGAACACATATATCAGTGCTGTGACGGTGATAGACCAATCGAGCCAGGTCTGCGTTTGCATTTGTTCGAAAAAATGTTGGAGTAAAGTGCCCATGCCTTAAATCAGGGATTTTTTAAGTTGATGGTTATGCATATTGAGTTTCGATTTTAATATTCCGATAATCCTGTGTTATATTTGCGGCAACGAATATCTTCCATTCAAGCCTCAACGTATCCTGTTCCAGGAGTCGTATCATTTCTAAAGGACATCACATCCACCCTGGCTGTTTGCAAAACTAAAAAACCGCCCTTGTTAGCAATAAGCGCAAGGGCACGAATCCAATATTCCCCTCAGTCTATTGAAAAATAGCAGTTTTTTGATTTGAAAATTAGAACCCATGAGATTCCTCACATTTACTGCCCTTATTACTATGGTGTCTTGGCAATTGATGGCCCAATGCGACATCATCAATTCCCTCCAGGTCATCAACGTACCCAACCAGGTCGCTGTCGCCAATATGGAATGCACCGACGCAGCAGGCTGGACGCATTATTACAACAGTATCAGCGGCAAGCTGCTCATTTCTATCAAAAAAAATGGCCAGAACATCGGCGGCCTTGGCACTGGGCTGATAGTGGAGGCCAGTACGATTGGAGGTTACGGAAATGGTGCGCACAATCTTTCCTCTGCCGATTATATTGACAACGACGTATGGTTGGTGTCCAACCGTTACTGGCAAGTGAAAGGGGCAAACGCTATTTCATCGACTGTGCAGATCAGGTTTTATTTTCACAATGAAGATGTAAGCGATATAGCCAGCAGTGTGGACGACTTTGGCTTTTTTGTGGACGAGCCGAAAGACGTGCTCATGTTTACCATCAGCAACGGCAATGGCCTGAACCCGCTTTCCACTGAGCTGCAGCCTGTCAATGGCATCTTCACCCTGTACGACATGGTGCCGGGACCAGCCCCTGATTGGACAGATGGTACGCTCAACGGCAACCCCTTTGCGGAATTTTCGGTCAGCACCCTGGATATTGGCGGCGCAGCAGGTTTTCTGATTTTTCAACAGGATCCGCCTGTTTCTATTTCTGGCCAAATCAAAAAGGCCAACGGCAATCCAATCAGCGATGTAAAAGTGGAGGCCGCTACCTCCAGCGTAGATTTTACCGACGCCAGCGGCAATTATGATTGCCCTACTTTGATAACGGGTGCAGGCTACACCGTCACGCCCACCAAAAACACGAACCACAAAGAAGGCATCAGCGTGATTGATTTGATATTTATATCACGCCACCTAATGGGCATGGAACTTTTCAACAGCCCTTTCAAGCACATTGCTGCTAATGCCGACAACAACAGTGCCTTGACTACCAATGACTTGGATCAGGTAAGGAAGGTTTTGCTGGGTGAGTTGCCAGCCTTTCCCAGCAACGAATCCTGGCGTTTTGTTCCAAAAAATTATACTTTTTTAAACCCCAACAACCCGCTGCTGGAAGCATTTCCCGGCACCATCCAAATTCCGTTTTTGTCGGATACATTGACGGGACAGGATTTCACGGGCGTTAAAATCGGCGATGTAGCTGAAGATGGAAATGCCAATCCGCCAGCGTTGAACACTGGTTTTGTTTTGCCAAATGCCACTACTTGCAACCCTGGCGACACAGTGGTTTTTGAACTGAAAGTGCAGGACTTCACGGGCATACGGGGTTTTCAGTTTACGTTGGAATGGGACGAGGCGGTGATGGATTATTACGGCGTACAAAATTTCAACCTGGGCGGTTTGACTGCCCAGAGCTTTGGCACCAGCGCAGCCCCCGTAGGAAAATTGACGGTCGTCTGGTTTAACCCCAACAACAATGGGTCAAGCTTGTCGAACAATACTTCCATTTGCAAGCTCAAATTCATTGCGGCTGGTAACTATGGGGATGAGTCTGCACTATCTTTTACAGGTACGGGGCTTGCACCCTTGGTTTTTCACCAAAACCTAAGCCACGACGTGCCAGATTTTACGACCGGACATTTGCTCATAGAAAACAATTCCGTGCTAACAGCCAGCAGCGTCGTAGAGCCGGCAGGTTGCAACGGCCAGGCTATTGGTTCTGTTGACCTGACGGTAAACGGTGGTGTGCCGCCGCTGAGCTACCACTGGAGCAACGGCGCTACAACACAAGACATTGCCAACCTGCCCGGCGGCTATTACAGAGTCACGGTTTCGGATGCCTCCGGCAATTGCCCAAAAGCATTTGAATTTGCTGTGGCACCGACCGGGCCAATCGGCTTGGGGGCCATCGTGTCCGATATGTCATGCCCCAATATCGTTGACGGGGCCATTGACTTGGGAATCAATAACGGCGCAGGTCCTTTTACCTTTTTGTGGAGCAATGGCAAAACCAGCGAAGACATTGACAATCTTTTCATGGGCATTTATACTGTGACAGTGACCGATGTGGCAGGCTGTACCAACACGGGCAGTTTTGAAGTACAAAACCCCAATAAAATAATGCCCAGCGTTTCCATTACCAATGCCACAAATGCAGGCTCGCCCGATGGTGCAGTGACCATCAATAGCATCATGGGCAGCGTGGCACCGTTTACTTTTAGCTGGAATACCGGTGCGACGACCCAATCCATCCAAAACCTGCCGCCCGGCGATTATATCGTCACCATCAACGATGGAGCAGGTTGTTCGCACGTATTTGGCTATTTGGTCAACGACCTGATGGTGTCGGTCGGGCCAGGGCCAGCTATTCAACCCGGCGCACAATTTTCGCCCAACCCCATCCTGGCTGGCAACCAAGGCTTTTTGAAATTGGAATTGGACAGCGCCGAAAGGGTCAACCTCACCGTTTATAATAGTATCGGGGAAGAATGGGGCAGGATGAACGTCCTGTTGGAGGCTGGTGAAAACATCATCCCAATGCAAGCGCCCGCTGTGGCAGGAGTTTATTTTATCAAAATAAAAAGGCCAAAAGGTGCAGTGGCTTGGGTAAACATAGTGGTTGATTAAATACTGTTTTATCAGGCTAAAATGGCCGAAAACCACGCCCAGGTTTTCGGCCATTTTTTTTTTGGTGAAAGCCATTGCCAACAAGACTTAACATCAAATTCATTTTGCGGTTCTGGCTGTCCTGCCTACATTTAGCCAAACATTTTTTTCACCAAAATTCAAAACAATGAACGGAGATCCTAAGGCTCGCATCGAATCCATCCTCCAAAATGGCTACGATTTCAAATTTGGCGACTACATCAGCCGTGGCTTTGAAATTTTACAAAAAAAACTGGGCGGGTTTATCCTCTTTACCTTGGTTTTTCTCGCTATAGTGGTGGTCATACAACTCATTCCTTTCATCGGCCCCATTGCGGTGCAGTTCTTCATCAGCCCTGCGCTCACGGTAGGTTTTTTCCTGGTTGCCCACAAACTCCAAAAAGGTGAAACCGTAGAGTTCGGCGACTTCTTCAAGGGCTTCGACTATATTGGCCAGTTGGCGCTTACCTCCTTGATTATGTCGCTCATTATCGTGGCATCTTTAATCCCATTTTTTTTAGCAGTGGCTGGCACTGGCATTTTCGAATGGTACATGGACGCTATGCAAATGCGGGGCGAAATCGGCGACTTACCCCAATTGCCTGCTTGGACTTTCCTGCTCATGCTGCCAGCCGTTTATTTGGGCGTGGCCTATTATTGGGCCTATATGTTTGTCGTTTTTTATAATATGTCGTTCTGGGATGCCCTAGAGTCGAGCCGAAAGCTCATCACAAAAAAGTGGTTTCTGATTTTTGCATTTTTGATAGTGGTTGGCCTGATTGCCATGGCGGGAATGATCATCGTATGCATTGGCCTTTTGGCATCCATCCCTGCGACTATGTGCATGGTTTATGCATCATTTGAAGATGTCACACAACTGAACAAAGAATCAAGTGAAGGAGATGACATTGAACGCCACTTGGTCGTTTGAAAAGTCATAATATGCTGAAAATCAGGCTGGTGTCGTCTCGTCTATAGCGTTTAGGTCAAGGATGGTTTTGCCATTTTCACCTGGGAAATACATGGGTTTGAAACGCACTTTGAAGATGACCTCTTCGTCGCTGTAAGAGCTGTTGGCATGGACATTTTGGCTGAAAGACTCATCGAAGCCTTCGATCAGGACGATGATTTCCAAGTTCATTTTTTCCAAATCCCTGGCAGTTTTGCCGTATAGTGGGCTGTTTTCGTCAATGGGGTGTACGATGGTCCAGTTAAGGGGCAGCATCACCACTTTGTCGAGTTCAAGAGGCAACCGGGCAAAACGCCGCCTTGCCGTATCGCCCCTTTCTCGCTCCACCCACGACATGGTCACTTTGGCCTCCAGGTTGATGATTTGGTTGTCACGGCGGTTGGCGATACGGAACTGCAAGCTGGTTAGGCCATCTTTATAAGGCGCTATGATGGCTTTTTTGCTAAAAAGGAATTGTGCCTTTGGTTTTGAAAAACGGGAGAAAAAAAGCCCGGTTGCCAAAGCAAAGGACATGAGCCCAAAAAGGGCGATGAGCGAAGCCAACAGATTGGACGACAGGCACTTAGGACTGATGACCCCATAGCCTACAGAAGTAAAAGTTTGTACGCTGAAGAAAAATCCCTGTGCAAATTCTTCCCAAAACGTCCCTGCTACCGTACCGCTTAAACATTTCAGGCCGCAGGCCCACAGGGCCAGCGAAAAAAGGCCGTTTGTGCCAACAAAATAGGCCAGCACCACGAGGAAAAACTTTCCCCATGACATTTCCACCAAATCCTGGTAGGGCGTCCAAGTTTTGAGGCCCTGCCGCCGCACATTGAATTTGCCGTCCTTGTTGAGCAGGCGTTCCCGTTCGCCTGTTATACGAAAGCCAAAGCCGAGGTCTTCTGCCTCCTTGCTTTTGTTGTTGCGGAAAGGATGATTGTAATTCATGTCGGCATAGCTGGTGGTTTGTTGGGCCAATAGTAGAATGGATAGCAAACCTAAACTTGTTTTACCTTTGACAAGGTATAGCAGCACATTTTCTGTTAGGGAAGATTTTTTGTTTAAATTTTTTAATAAAAAGCTTAAACAAAAAAAATCAAACCCTGTTTTAAGCACCGATTTTAACCAAAAATGAAATGAAAGTTGAACGTTAAACCCTTTCAGCTTTCTGGCATTCTTATCAACCTTTTTTGATTGTGTCAAAAAAAGTCATCGTCATCGGTTCCGGATTTTCGGGTTTGTCGGCAGCTACTTGCCTGGCGCAGCGGGGCTATGACGTCACTGTTTTGGAAAAAAACGAGCAGCCGGGAGGCCGTGCCAGAAAGTTTGAAGCTGAGGGTTTCCTGTTCGACATGGGCCCTAGTTGGTATTGGATGCCCGATGTGTTTGAGGATTATTTTGCCCGTTTCGGCAAAAAGGCTTCCGACTACTACGACCTCGTGCGCCTTGACCCCTCGTACCGGGTTTTTTTTGGGAAAAACGACGTGATGGACGTTCCGGCGGGCCTGGAAAAACTCGCCCAATTATTTGAACAATACGAACCGGGCAGTAGTGCGAAGCTGCAAAAATTCCTGGCCGAAGCCCAGTACAAATACGAAGTGGGCATGAAGGAATTTGTGCGCAAACCGAGCCTTTCCTTTTGGGAATTTGCCGACATACGCATCGTTGCCAGCCTCTTTCGCCTGCAAATGTTCCAGTCGCTGTCATCGCACGTCCGCAAGCTGTTCAAGAACGAAAAACTTGTCAAACTGCTCGAATTCCCGGTGCTGTTCCTCGGTGCCACGCCCGAAAAAACGCCTGCCCTTTTTAGCATGATGAACTACGCCGATATGGCGCTTGGCACCTGGTACCCCATGGGCGGCATGACCAAAATAATTGAAGGAATGGTAGCCCTCGCCGAAGAAATGGGCGTGAAAATAGAACTGGGACAAGAGGTGAAACAGATTTATGTGCCGAACGGCCACGCCACCAAAGTGATGACACAGCGGGGCGAATTTGCCGCCGATATCATCGTGGGCGGGGCTGACTACCACCACGTCGAGCAACAACTGCTGAACAAAGAACACCGCCAGTATTCTGAAAAATATTGGGACAAAAGGGTAATGGCACCCTCGTCTCTGCTGTTTTACCTGGGCATTGGTAAAAAACTGGACAATCTGCTGCACCACAACCTTTTCTTCGACCGGGATTTCCGGCAGCACGCCATCGAGATTTATGAAAAACCAGCCTGGCCCAGTGAACCGTTATTCTATGTCTGCGCACCTTCTGTGACAGACAGTTCGGTCGCCCCAGCAGGATGCGAAAACCTGTTTGTGCTGATCCCGCTCGCCCCTGGCTTGCAAGACAATGAAGCCCTGCGTGAAAAATATTATAACATCGTGATGGAGCGTTTGGAAAATCTGACGGGCCAAGCCGTTCGCAGCCATGTCGTTTTCAAGCGCTCGTTTGCCCACAATGATTTTGAGTCCGATTACCATGCTTTTAAAGGCAATGCCTATGGCCTTGCCAATACCCTGCTGCAAACGGCCTTTTTAAAACCAAAAATCAAAAGTAGCAAAGTCAAAAACCTGTTTTATACTGGCCAATTGACCACGCCCGGCCCCGGCGTTCCACCCTCGCTGATTTCCGGGCAGGTCGTCGCCGATTTTATAACAATGAACTATAAACGATGATAGAAAAATGATGAACTATAAACGATGAATGATGAACATGGCTGAGAGATAGTTCATCATTCATCGTTTATAGTTCATCGTTAAGAAATCCTATGCTCGAACTGTACAACACGACCTGCCAAGAATGCTGCCGGCTCATTACTAACCGGTACAGCACTTCTTTCTCGTTGGGAATCAAGGTGTTCGATAAAAAATTTCGGGCACCAATTTACGCCGTGTATGGCTACGTGCGCTTTGCCGACGAAATTGTGGACTCATTTCATGGCTATCCCAAAGCCGAATTGTTGGGGCGGTTCCGGCAGGAAACCTACCAGGCCATTGCAGACCGTATCAGCCTAAACCCTGTGTTGAATTCCTTTCAGCAGGTGGTGAACCAGTATGGCATTGAACGGGAACTCATTGACGCTTTTCTCGACAGCATGGAGATGGATCTCCACCATTCCGTATATGGAAAAGAGCTGTATGATCAGTACATTTTTGGTTCGGCGGAGGTGGTGGGCCTGATGTGCCTTCGGGTTTTTTGTGAAAACGACCGGGCCATGTTCGAACACCTGAAAGCGCCCGCACAGAGCTTGGGGGCGGCATTTCAAAAAATCAATTTCCTGCGGGATTTGAAAAGCGACTACGACGATCGGGGGCGGGTTTACTTCCCCGGCATAGATTTTAATAATTTTACGGCGCAGGACAAGGAGCGCATTGAGCGGGAGATAAAAAAAGACTTCGACGATGCGCTCGTTGGCATCCGGCAATTGCCCGAAGGGGCACGTTTCGGCGTCTATCTGGCTTATGTCTATTATTTAAACCTGTTCAAAAAAATCCGACGCACGGCTGCCTCCAAGGTAAGGGAACAGCGCATCAGGGTAAACGACGGCAAGAAAATTTACCTGCTGTTCAGTTCTGCCTTGCGCATGGGGCTGAACCTAGTTTGAGCGTGTTTAGGTGTTTTTGTATTTATGTGTTTTAAAGAGGTGTGGCTTCCATTGGTTTTGCATTGACAAGCTAAAGAGAAACCAAGTTTAACAACCAAAAAATATGACTATTGCAATCTATATCCTCATCACCCTCGCTGCCATCTGCGGGATGGAATTCGTAGCCTGGTTTACCCACAAATACGTCATGCACGGCCTGCTTTGGAACTGGCACGAAGACCACCACAAGCCACACTACAAAGAAGGCCGTTGGTTTGAGAAAAACGACCTCTTTTTTCTTGTCTTTGCCACGCCGGGCATTGCCACTATTCTGACGGGCACCTTTACCGAGTATAAATGGCTGTTTTTCCTGGGCCTGGGCATCAGCATTTATGGGGCCATCTACTTTCTCATCCACGATGTGTATATCCACCAGCGTTTTGAGTGGTTCCGCCAATTGGACAGCAAGTATTCCCGTGCCATCCTGCGGGCGCATGGGGCGCACCACGCCAAGCAGACCAAGGAAAACTGCGAGTCGTTTGGCCTGTTGGTGGTGAACAAAAAATTCTTCAAAAAGCGCAGCCGCTGGGAGCAGAAAGCAGCCTGATTGAAAATAGGAAATTGAGAAATTTTAAATTTTCAAGCTGTGCATTCAATTTCCCAATTATTAATTTCCCAATTTCTCAACATTGAAACCTTCTCCAGACAAACAAGCCAAGTTTGCCAAGTATGGGAAAGCTGCTGTTGTTCTTTCCGCCCTTGCCACTGTAGCCATCCTTTGGGCGAACAATGAAGTCAAGCCCAACAATCTTGTTTACGAAGTAAAAAAAGTAGCGCTCTGGGGATTTTTGGAAACGTCCTGGCTGTATGCACTCGTCCTATTGTTCACCATTTCCTTTCCTTTGGCCAATAGCTTTGGCAGCCGTTACCGCTATTATAAAAAATGGAAATACCTGCTGCCCGGCAATCTGGTCATTATGGCACTCTTCATTGCTTGGGATGCCTGGTTTACCCACATCGGCGTATGGGGTTTTAATAAAACTTACTTGACTGGGCCACGCCTGATTGGACTGCCCTGGGAAGAATGGATGTTTTTCATCGCCGTGCCATTTTCCTGTGTGTTCATTTACGAATCTGTGCTGCTGTATTTCAAAAAGGACATTTTTGCCAAAATTGAAAAGGGCATCACGCTCACATTGATGTTCTTTTTTTTTGTGGTGGGCTTATGGAAATGGGACAACATCTACACCAGCACCAGCTTCCTGCTTTGCGGATTTTTTAATCTTTACCATTTTTTGTTTGTGAAAAACCAAAACCGGGGGCGTTTTTACCTGACCTACCTTTTTTGCCTCATACCTTTCTTGTTCGTCAATGGCCTGCTCACTGGCGGCTTCACGGAAAACCCTGTCGTCGTTTACAATCCAGAAGAATTTTTCGGATGGCGCTTGGCATCCATTCCCGTGGATGATGCAGCTTATGGTTACCTGCTGCTGATGGCGAATTTTTCGGCGTATCAATATTTTATGGACAAGAAAAACTGACCTGCGTCAGCCAATAAAAAGAGGCTGCACCGGTACGCTGCCGGCACAGCCTCTTCTGTTATTTTGTTGAAACCGAGGCTAAAATTTAGCCACGGATACATCGTGCAATTATCTAACCACCTGGAATTTCTTCGAACGGTAGCCTTCTGGTGTGCTGACCGACAAGAAGTAAGTACCAACCGCCAAGTCTCCTACATCGAATGTTAGGCGGTCATTTTGTACATTTTCAAACTGCTGGGTGCGCACCAGCCTGCCGTCAAAGTCGAGGATCCTGACCGTCACCTCTTTGGCATTTTTTTCCAAAGACAGGTCGAGGTTCACCACGCTGGTTGCCGGGTTGGGCGAAACGGCGATCTTGCTGTTGTCCAGCGGCTGTTCGTCGGCGTTGGAGAAGCCGTCGAGGTGGAGGCGGACGAAGCCGTTGTAATCGGGCCATCCTTCTACCCGAAAACTGTCAACGAAAATTGCCGATCCTAAGCCACCAGCTACGGGTTCTGTACCACCGAATGCGTATTTGGGAGGAATGCCTATACCTAGTGCCTCGCCATTATAGCGTACCATCGCTAAGTAGATGCCATTGGGGTTTAATGTGGCAGGATTTTGAAGTTCCACTGTTATATAGTCGAAAGGCTGTACGGATTCCTCCAAGTCGTAATCAAGAAAACCAAGCGTTGGCAAGGTTCCGCCACTTTCATTCAAGGCATTGTAGGAGTCGAATGTGCCCATAGGTACAGAACCGTTGCCATCCGGATCGGCATTATATACCCTAATCCTGAACAAATCCTCACCATCAACACTTGAATAAATTTCGTTCGGGTTACTGATCACAAAAGTCAAGTGAGTTGCAACAACAGACTGGCCGCCAGTACGGTAGAAGTTTCCATAATCATAATTCCAATCATAAAGGTTGACAAAGTTGGTATCAGATGGTTCAATGGTGCCAGCGGTGTTAGTTATGAGTTCACCATTGTCTTGTGCGAAGGTGAAATCTGAAATATAAAATTTGCGCAAAAAAGAATCTTGCGTCTCAGAATTGGTGTATTTCAAATTGTACTCGCCAATAGCCTGTGGTGTATATGATTGCGCAAATTTGTGGTTGTAGATTCCGTAGCCGGGAATATTGGTAGTAGTTTCACTGATGTTTGTGACTTGGCCGTTTGGATCGGTGATTTCCAAATTAAGCGTCAATTCCTCCAAGGTATCGGCCAATAAATTAATAAACCGTATCCCCATGTCTTTCAAGGGAGTAATAGCTGCCTGTGGTGTTTGATAAGCATAAGCATGTAGCGGTTCGGCAAAAGCCCTAGCAGCGAAAGAAATGTTGACGGTAATGCCGTCATCAAAAGCGTCCTGGATTTTTTCCGTCAAATTCCTTGAAATAAAAATGGCAGGAATAACTATTTCATCGGCCAAAGAATCCCAAGGTTGTTCATTGGCGGAAGCCATGCCCCTCACCAAATTTCCATCTGTATCATCAACATCTGTGTAATGGTTGCAGATAACTACACCAATAGCGCCCGCTTGTTGGGCCTGCCATACCTTTCTACTAAAAAAACCATTAACCGTGTCACTTTCGGCACCCCTGCGGATCAGGGCCATTTTTCCTGTCAGATCAGTAACTATTTCATGGTTGCCAAGGCTGTCCCCATCAATGTCGTAAGCCCAAATCAGGTCGCCAGTAACTGTTTGCGTCAGTTGCGGCCCCCAGTCTTCGGCTTGGGTACCGTAGTCGTAACTTCCTGCCAAAGCGACAGGTGTATTGATTAAGAAGTCAATGGGTACGGGGGAACCAGAATTGATCTGGGAGAAAAGGGTAAAATACCCGAATACCCCCACGAGGAGTGTAGTAAACGTTTTTTTCATACTAATTCAATTTTAGATTAAAAACTAAGTTTCAAAAATAGATTGTGGTAAAAATAGCAAATGAGATCGGTTTAAAGAAAATTTCTGGCAAATGGCTGTTTTGAAATGTCTTTGAAAAAACAAAACCGGGGCGGCAGGGGCCGTCCCGGTTTTGACAGAAAAAGGGGAAATCCCTTTTTTTCTTTTTTTTAGCGCTGCACCGAAACAGGATAAGTAGCTACCCCATTTTCTGTGCGAACCATCAGATAGTATTGACCTGCTGGCAATGCAGAAACGTTGAACACCGCTTTGTCCATTTGCACATTGTCCTTGCGGGCAGTGAACAACTGGCGGCCAGCGACATCACGCACGGTGTATTCAATGAATTTGCTAACTGAGGGAAGTTCTACCTCCGTGGTAAAGCGGTCAGTAGCTGGGTTCGGATAGATATTCACAGCGATGTCTTCCAGCAGAGGCTCCTGCGTATTGTTTGCCATTGGAGTGACATACAGGGCTGTTGAAAGACCACCCAAAAATGTACCACCCATGCCATTATTGAAAAGACCAAAATCGCTTGGCACTCCAGTATCGGCATCCCATGAACTTGTTTGTACGTATGGGAAGCCCATTTCTGTTGTAAAAAGAGCCTGATCATTATATTGGGTCAAGTCAATATTTTCATCAAAGCCAAAATATACAAGTTCAGAGCCTTCAAACCTGGTTCCTATAAAAATATTTACTTCATCATCTACAACAGTGTAGGAGCCTTCAAAGTCTTCAGTTTCCAAAAGTTCAACTGTTACCCATTGCTCGTCTAAGTTTTCATCAAGCTCAACAATGTTAAAAGCTACATTCGTAAACTCATCGCTCGTAAGTAAGCTGTCGCCATTTAGGTCGTCCCACAAAAAGGCATATACCCTGACTTCAGATTCGTCAGCCCAATGGCCAAAAGTCGTATCGGCGGTTGCAATATAAAACTTCACGCTGTCCAATGTAGCGCCTGCTGCATTTTCCATGCGGAATCCTGAAAGGAAAAGAATGTTACCGCCTCCAGAAACAGTATAGGCATTTGTACGGGCAGGACGGTTATTGGTCACATCCCATTGAGCCTTGCTGAATACATTTTGGCTTACATAAAAAGTAGTTGAAATAGAATTGTCGAAATCTGATTCGTCGGTGCTATCATAACTTACTTCATAGCTCAAAGTATATTGGCCTATTCCTTCTGTAGGCTCATAGCTAGGCAATGATATAAATTCCGAGGTGTCTCCGCTAACTATCAGCTCGGCGGCATCTGCCTCAGAATATACCTGGTTACCATTAAATTCGATAGTAGCTTGTAGGATTGGATTTTCAGCGTCATTTACGCCTTTGTTAAGAATAATTCCACCTGGCGATACTACAAATTGGCCATTCCCAACAGCAAATTCAGGAACAGTTCCAAAAGGTGGGTTCATAACCTTTGCTACATCTATACTAACATTGTTGTTAAAAATGATAGCTCCCATAGTTATGTTCACTGGGCCGTTAGCCAATTCAGCTTTGATGGCAGCGCCATCTTCCAAACTTATCAATACTACTGGTATAGTAACTTGAGCACCTACGGCACCTGGTCCCATATCCTGTACGGCCCCTCCAGCCACATTGTTGACAACAATAGCCCCTACAGCTCCCGCATTTTCTGCCGCAAGTGCCTTAAAGCCAAACTCGCAAGAACCCCTTTCGATCAACACAATTTTGCCTGCCAAGTCGCTTGTATTCACGACTGTTTCGCACCCATCGTTAATAGGTGGTGTTTCATCAACTATAAACGCTGCGTCGGCAGTCCATGTACCAGATGCTAAGTCAGCACCGAATTGACCAACGCCAAAAAGTTTTGCACCAGCAATGCTGGACGGAGAATTGACGACAACAGCAGTTTGTGCAGAAACCGCTGTTATGGACAAGAAGGAAATAATAAGTAGTAAAAAATTCCTCATGTTAAATAGTTTTGTTAATGATTATAGGAATGATTTCGATTCGCATGATGGATAACCAACCTCAGTTGGTCTAAATGGCAGTGGGGGGATAAATAGCTATACAAGCTAGCAAATGTAAAAATTTCTGGTTGCGGGAAGTGTTTTGGGAAAGGCATTTGGCCGACATTCCTATTTTTAAGGAAATCTGTAAGACAACATTGTCAATAATGGCACGAAGACCTGTAAAATCGAAAGCGGGCGGCAACCCTTTTTAAAGGTTGCAGCCCGCCCGCATTTCCTAACTTACATTTCCTGTCAACGCTGAACAGACAAGGGGTAAGTCGCTACCCCATTCTCCGTGCGCACCAGCAGGTAATACTGGCCGGTGGGCAAGGTGGATACGTTGAAGGTGGCAAAGTCTTTTTGCACGTTGTTTTTTTCGGTGGAAAATAGTTGGCGGCCAGACGCATCACGGATGCTGTACTCCAGGAACTTGCTGGCAGCGGGCAGTTCGACCTCGGCGGTGAACTGGTCAGCGGCTGGGTTTGGATACAGCTTGACGGTGACGTTTTCCAGCACGGGCTCTTTTGTAGAGGTTTCCAGTGGCGTCACGTAGAGCGCCGTGGCCAGCGAACCGCCAAATAGCCCATCCATGCCATTGTTGAAAATAGAAGGCTCGCCAGTTGGCACATCGTTGTCATCCCAGGCAGTGAAGAAGAGATAAGGATAATCAACATGGGAGACGGCCAATTGCTCCAGTTGCAGGGTTTGGTCGTTGCCCTCGTCGAAGCCAAAAAAAGCACTTTCAGAACCTTCGAACCTGGGGCCCACAAAAATGTCCACTTCGTCTTCTGTAATGGTATATGGCCCGCTCAATGAAAAATCGAGCAATTCCACGGTCACCCAAGCCGAACCTAAATTGGGATCCAAGGTCACAGTATTTAATGCAATGGCGGTCAGTTCATTTTCAGCAACGGTAATGACACTGTCGCCATTGATGTCGTCCCACAGATAGGCATACACCCTTACCGTGGAACCGGAGGCCCAATTTCCAAAAACGGTGTCCACTTGTGAATCGGCAGCCACATAAAATTGTACGCTGTCTAGCGTTGCACCGTTGGCATTTGACAAATGAAAACCAGAGAGGAACAGGATGTTGCCGCCGTCGGCGGTAGTATAGGCATTGGTGCGCATGGGGCGCTCATTGTCTTCGTCCCAGCGGGCTTTGCTGAAGGCGCTTTCATGCACATAAAAGCTGCTGGAAGCGGTATTGTCAATATCGGACTCGTCCGTGCTGTCCGAACTGATTTCGTAGTCCACAAAATAATAGCCCATATCGGCAGGGGGTACGTAAGTTGGCAACAACACCAGATCGGAAGTGTCGCCGCCCGCCACCATGTCAATGGATTCGGATTCGGAGTAAACCTGTGAGCCATTATGTTCGATGGTAGCCTGGATGATGGCATTCTCCGATTCGTTCGTGCCACGGTTTACAATCAAGGCACCGGGCGTGAAGTCAAAATCGCCATTTTCAACAGCGAAAATCGGTATCGTGCCTTCCGTTGGGTTCACCACCTTGGCCCCATCAATGCTGATGTCGTTGGCGAAGGAGAAAATACCCAAAGTAATATTGATGGTGCCTTCGTTCATGGCGTCACGGATTTCCTGGCCATCTTCATAAGAAAGCATCACTGCTGGGATGGTGACAGGGAAACCTGCTGTGGAAGCCATTATAAAAGGGGCTTCGCCCGGCACATTATTAAATACAATAGCGGCAATTGCACCGGCGTCCTCTGCTCTGGAAACCTTTTCGCTAAATGAACAAATGCCACGGTCAATCAAGGCGATCTTTCCGGCCAATTCGCTGGCATTCAATACAGTATCGCAGCCGATGGTAGGGGTAGCCGAGCCATTGTCCACAAAAACGGCATCGGCGGTCCAAGTGCCGCTCGACAAATTCGTGGTGGTGAAATCAGCGGCGGGTTCGGCAAAAGCTTTAGGCCCGGCAACACTGGCGGGCGAGTTGACGACGACGGCGACTTGCGCCTGGCAGACAGCAAAAGCCAACAGGCAGTTGATAAGTAGTACACATTTTTTCATTGTTACACATTTTTTGGTTAGCAGGAAGTGGAAAGCGGCAGTCCGATTTTTTAAAGGCTCTTTCCCTCAAGCAAGGTTTTTTTGTCAAAAAATGGGCGGGCCCGTCCCTCTTCCGTTCATTAGAAAATTGTTTGATTTTTGTTGAATTGTGAGTGGCCGTGAGAGTTTTTTTTATTTTTATAGTTTTGATAATCAATGATTTGCAACAAATATCCACACGGCTTTTGCTCATAGCTCCATTTGGTCTAATTTGAGATCAAAAGGGGCATGATCCGATTTGTTCAATCGAAAAAATGCTAACAAACAATTGAAAATCGGGTGGCCGCCAAAGGCCAAGCCTTTGAAAAATGCTTTTGCCTACCAACTTATTTAGGATTGGGAACCTGCCGAAATGCCCTTGATTTTTGGCTCATGTCGGCTTAGCGTGAAAACCTTTAGAAGCAGGGCTCTACCGCAAAGGGCACAAAGGTTTCGCTAAGTATGACTTTGCGCCCTTTGCGGAAAACCCCTTGCGTTCTTAGCGGGAACTATTTTCACTCAAAGCCTTCATGAGCCTGATTTTTAATGCTTTGGAAAAAATGCCTTTTGCTTACTTTGGCCAAAAATTCCACCACAACATGAAAATCCTCTATGCCATACAGGGTACCGGAAATGGCCATATTAGTCGTGCAAGGGACATTGTGCCGATCCTTTCCACCTTCGGCGAACTGGACATTTTGGTGAGCGGCATCCAGGCGGATGTAGAGCTTGGTTTTCCTATCCAATACAATTTCAAGGGGCTGAGCCTCATTTTTGGTAAAAATGGTGGCGTGGACGTGAAAGCGACCTACCGGGAAGGCAATCTTCGGCGGCTGCTGGAAGAAATCAACAGCCTGCCCGTGGAGCAATACCAGCTTGTCATTTCCGATTTCGAGCCGGTGAGCGCATGGGCCTGCTACCACAAGGGCAAAGCCTGCATTGGCCTCAGCCACCAGGCGGCGGCGCTGAACAAGTTTTCGCCCCGGCCCCAAAAATTTGATCCCATCGGCAGGATCGTGCTGAAAAACTACGCCCCCGTCACCGAACAATATGGCTTTCATTTCCAAGCCTATGGCGAAGGGATCTTCACACCTGTCATCCGCCAACAGATACGGGGGCTAAAAACTGCCGACCAGGGCCATTACACGGTCTATCTGCCCGCCTACGAAGACAAGCGAATCATCAAAGCGCTCGGTTCTTTTAAAAACACGAAGTGGGAGGTTTTTTCAAAAAAAGGCAAAAAGGCTTACACGCAAGGCAACATTTCCATTCAACCTGTTGACAACGAAGCATTTATAAAAAGCCTTGCGAATGCATCCGGCATATTGTGCGGTGCAGGTTTCGAGACGCCCGCCGAGGTACTTTTTTTGGGCAAAAAACTCATGGTGGTGCCCATGCGGGGCCAATACGAGCAGCAATGCAACGCAGCAGCCCTGAAAGAAATGGGCATTCCCGTCATCAAAAGTTTGAAAAAAAAGAACTGGAAAAAAATCGGGAAGTGGTTGGAAGGCGGAACAGTCCCAGCCGTTGACTATCCTGACGAAACAAAGGAGATTTTGGAAAACCTTGTCCAAAAACACGCAGAGGAGGACATCCCTCACCTGCCGCAACCGGAAGAAAATATCCCCGGTTTTAAAACCCTCCGCCGCCTCACCCTACGGAAGGTGCTGGGGCAAATTGCTAAGAACAATATCCCATTTAAAATGGCTGGAAAATAAAAATGCGCAGGGACTGACTAATTGCCCCTACGCACTTTTATTAAAAAAGCAGCTTTACTATTCTTTGCTAAAATTATAGCTCAGACCCAGCGAAAAGTTAGTGCCATATTGGTTGCTCAATATCAGGCCGTCGTCGGTCTCGTTGTCGTATTTGTCATTTTCGTTGAAATCTTGATAAAAGTTCGCACGATTGTTCAGGATGTCGCCGATGGTAAGTTTTATTTCCAGGTATTTTCCAATGTTTTTCGTGATTTGGAAGTCCAGCACGTTGCGGGGTGCCTCCCAGATGTGTGGGTCTTGATCGAGGCCCACCAGCCAGATGCGGCGGCCAATGCGGTTGTAAAGGATGGTAGAGCTTAGCCCCAATTCAGAATTGCTATAGTTCAGGCCTACGTTGACCAAATAGGGCGATTGGCCGTACAGCGGCCTCTCCAGTTGGCCAGCAGGCAGTCCGGCAGTGTCCACATCGGAATGGATATATGAAACGTTTCCAAAGAGGGTAAAATCGGTCAGCGCAGCGGCCATGCTGCCCAATTTCCAGCGGCCTTCCAGTTCAATTCCCAAGTCGTAGGCACTGGGTGCGTTCTCCCAGGTCAGGGTATTTGTTCCTGGCAATTGTACCTGCTCGATGGGGTTGTCGAATTTTTTGTAAAACACAGAAGCGGCAAAGTATTTCGCATCGCCAGGGTAGGTTTCATAACGCAGGTCGGCATTCCAGATTTTGGTGCGTACCAGATCGGGGTTGCCCACTATGTCGCGCTCAATGAAGAAATCATAAAATGAAAAAGGCGCAATTTCACGCAGATTGGGCCTGCTCACGGTACGTGCACCTGTTAATCGAATATTAGTTTTTTCAGTTACAGCATAGATAAGGTGCACAGAAGGCAACACATCAGTAAAAGAAGTGTCAACGTTGATGGGGGTGGTAGTCCGCACTTTAAAGGAATTCAGTTGTTGTTGGTAATTTTCAACCCTTACGCCACCAATAATGCGCAACTTTTCATTAACGGATTGCTCTATCATGCCGTATCCTGCCTTGAGATTGGAAGCCCCATCGTAGCTATCGGAACGGTCTGTAGATTCTTTGATCAAAAAGCCCTGCTCGTTGATATTCTTGGGAGCAAAAATTTGATCAATTGGCAGAATAAAAAGCTCTTGTGGGGTTTGGAAGAATGACACGTAGCCATAAACGTTCGCATTGAAATCACGCTCCTTGTCCTCATAAAGGCCACCAATTTTGAAATTGCCTTTGCGTGTACCAATGTTGTATGGAACAGTCAAGTCCAGTTTGCCTACATAGAATTTTTCTTCCTGATCAGAGAAGAAAATACCGGCAAAATTGGGGGATGGGTTGCCTGGCTGTACCGTGGCAACAAAAGGTGATGTAGGGTCGTCATTATTCCTAAAGTACCACATCCTACGGTAGGATGGTACTTCACGCGTAATGCGGTTATAGCTTGCTCCCCATGTCAATTTGATATTTTTATCGGTAAATGCATGTTCACCGATTAATTGACTGGTATGCAGTTTATTGCTATTGTAAAAATAAGAATACGCCTGCACTTGCCTGGCTTGTTCTATGTCCTCGCCGGTACGGTAACTGAAAAGATCATCGGATGAAAGTGTATAAGTGTTGTTGAGCTGGATTTTATGCTTTGGCGAAATCTTGTAAGCCAGATTTAGCAAGCCGCCCATGTTGGTATTCGTTTTTGTTTTGGCGTCGAAATACTGATAGCGCTTGCCGTCATTCGTGAAGTCACTTACAGTTCCTTCCTGTATCTTAGGTGAATTGGTATAGGTTATTGCCCCTACAATACCGAAGTTCCCAAAGCTTCTTCCTGCGGATACTTGTAGGCCCAATGATGGGCGCATTGAAGATTCGTCCACCACTGCCCAATTGTTGGGAAATAGAGCTGAGTATTTTTTCTGATTGGCCACGCTGCTATTGAAAGTGTCCCTGGAAACATTTTCCAGTTCGTCGGCTAAGCCGCGTGTGCCATCGTCATAGCCTAACCAATCCTTGTCACCGCCATTGTAGGTTTTAAAATCCTTGAAGGTGGATTGGGAGTTGTAACCCAAGCTCAGGCTGACATTGGCAAATGGCTCTTGCGGTATCTCCTTGGTATTCAATTGTATAACACCGCCAGCGAATTCGCCGGGGAGATCGGCAGTGGCAGATTTGTAAATAACCAGGTTGTCCAGCAAATTAGAAGGGAATATATCGAAGGAAAAGGCCCGCTTGTCTGGCTCCGTACTAGGCAACGATAAGCCGTTTAATAAAGAAGTGTTATAACGGTCTGACAAACCCCTGATAACCACATATTTGTTGTCTTGCACACTCGCACCGCTCACCCTTTTCAATACGTCGCTGGTATTGCGGTCAGGCGAGAGCCTGATTTGATCGGAAGAAATACCCGTAGCGATACTGATGCTTTTTTGCTGGAGGAGCAGTAGATTGACGGCAGAATTGCGCTTGGCCGCTGCGGTGATCACTACAACTTCCAAATCCTGCGCACCTGTGGACAATTGGAAATCCATTTTGATAGTTTCACCATCCTTGATTTCAAGCTGGGTAACTTTTTCAGGCTGGTAGCCGGTATAACTTATTTCCAGCGAATAAGTACCTGCGGGCAATTTGAGTTCATAGGAACCATCAATATCTGAGGCAGTGCCGCCCCCTGTTTCCGCCACCAGTACAGTGGCCCCAATCAACGGATCATTATTGTCCTTGTCATTGACAAATCCGTAAATTTTACCTGTTTGCGCAGATAATGAATTGAGGCCGAGAGTAAATAAAAGACCGAAAAGAACTTTTTGGATTTTCATTAAAATGATTTGAAAATTTTGCGTGCAAAATTCTGTCATAGAACTGGCTTTCCCGGTCTTTCAATGTTAACTTTCGGTTAAGTCGCTCGTTTTGCCTTTGAAAACTACTTTTTTAATGCAAAAAAGGCGCTGTAGGGACAAGCCGGGCAACGGCCTGGTTCGTTGCGCAACATGCAGATCATACAAAATAGGCCGGCAGGACAACTGTTTCAGGCTGAAACATCTCAAAAGGGTCATCGGCGTAGTCAGCACTGACGGGGGGATGGTCAGAAGGGAAGGCAATTTACCGGGGGACTATATGGAAATTCCTGCACTGGTAAAGCCAGAACCAAGCAGTTGACTATGGTTGATGAGGTTGATATCAACCATTATCAACCCCATCAACCTCATCAACTTCTTGCGAAAATACAAAGGACTTTACTCGTAAGATATTAATACTCCAGCATAAACTTCGACAAATTCTGGCCGGCCTCCAGCCCCAGTTTTTTTCGGAGGCGGTACCGGGCGATTTCCACCCCGCGCAGGGATATGCTCATGAGGTTGGCGATTTCCTTGGTGCTCAGGTTGAGCCGCAGCAGGGTGCACAGCTTCTGCTCGTTGGGCGTGAGGTCCTGGAACTCTTCCCTCAAGCGGTTGAGGAAGTCGCCGTGCACCTGGTCGAAATGGTACTCAAACTGTTCCCAATCTTCCTGCAGCTTGAGCGTGGTGTCAATTTCCTTCACGATTTTCTCTAGGGCCTGTTTGGTCTCCATGCTCTTCCCCTTGCGATTTACCTCTGTTAGTTCTTCCTTGATGGTTTCCATAAATTCGTTTTTCACCACGAGGTTCATGGTGGAGGCCGCCAGCAGGTTGTTGAGGTGCTGCAGTTCGCTTTTGATTTTGTCTTCTGCTATCTGCCGCACTTCCAGCTCCTTTTGCCTTTCTATGTCGACGAGTTCCTGCTGTTTTTTCAAAAGCTCCTGCTGCCTGGCATCTTCGGCTGCCGCCGCTTTCAGGCGGTAGCGGTGCCTTTGCAGCCTGAACAGAAGCAGCAGGGTCAGCAGGGCAAGGGCTACATACAGGATGCGGGCCAACAGGCTACGGTGGAAGGGTGGCTTTACCCGCAGGTAAAGGGGCTGGCTTGCGATGGTTTGCCCTAGGTAGTTTTTGGCCTGTACGACGAACTCGTATTCGCCTTCCCTCAGGTTGGTGTATTCCTTGGTATTGGTGTGGGTCCATTCCCCGAAACCTTCGTCGAAACCCTTCAAGTAATAGCGGAACTGCTGGTTGTCCACCTCGGTGAACTGAAAGGCCTCTACTTCGAACTGCAGCACCCTTGCCTGGTGGGACACGGTCAGGCGTATCGCGGTTTCCGGTTTTACAGCAAAGGGCGGGCGGTCATAAAGGGTGCTGTCTTCCGATACGTTGATTACTTTGCTCACCACCAGCGGTGTTTCGGTGGGCAGGCGGTTTTCGAACTCGGAATGGTACCGGATGAACCCTTCATTGGCATTGAACATTACCCCGTCGCCGGCATTCACCGAGATGTTCAGCAGGTCGTTGTTGAAAAAATAGCGCAACTGAAACAGGGAGGACGGCACGAAGGTGTAGTTTCCGGGGCTTACCTGCCTGAAAAAGCCCACCAGGTTTTCCGTGTAAACCAGGACGTTTTTCTGGTTGTCCTGCGCCAGCAAATAGACTTGCTGCTCCCCAACGTCCCCGGAAAAGCGCGTTGCCTTAACAATGCTGTTGTCCATTTGGTCAATCCTGAAAATCCCTTTTGGTGTGCCCAGGTACAGTTCGTTGTCTATCCGGCTCAGGACTATCTGCTCGTTCACGGGAAGGCCCTGCCCGGCAGGTATTTTTCTGGCATTGACGGTGGCCAGGCCGGCCGAGGGCGACAGTTGGTACAAACCTTTGTAAAACTGCCCCACCCAAATGTTTCCTGCCTGGTCTTCTTCAAAAAACCGGCTGGACTCGTCGAAGCCGCTGATCCTGCCTGCCCCTTCCAATTCCAGTTTTTCATTGAACCTGAAAAGGTACAGGCCCGAATAAGTGCCGCCTATGGCAAATTCCGGGTTGGACTGCAACTGTTTCACCTGCCACAGCCCATGCGTGGTGGCTATCCGCCTGGCTGCCCCGTTTTCCAGCATGAACAGGCCGGTGTGGTGCCCAGCATACAGTTTGCCGGCTATCTTTTGCATGCCGTAGGCCGGGCCCTCCGTCCCTTTTAAAAACACGCTCTCCCCCCTGTTTTTTGCCTGAAAATAAATGCCGTTCGAGGTCGTGTAATACGTTCCCTCTTCCATGGAAAAGGCCTCATAACCGCTCCCCTGGATGTTGATGTCCTGGTTGACGAAGCGCATCGGCGAATTGATGTCGATTCGGGCAATCCCGTTTTGCATGCCCACCCACAAGTTTCCGCCGTAGTCCTGAAAAGCGCGCAGGCAGGCGTTGGTCAGCAGCCCGTCGCTGGCCGTGATGTGTTCGATGGCTTGTTTTTGAAAATCGAACAGGAACAGGCCCGCCGTTTGGGTGGAGATGGCCAGCCGGCTGTCCGAGAGCTGCAGGACGTGGTTGACGTAGCTGCCCTGCAGGGCCGTGGCCAACGCGTCATATTTTCCTGCTGCCCCGAACGGGGTGGCCAACTCGATTTGGCCCGAATTAAAGATGAGTAGATACCCGCCGTCCTGCGCAATGATCCCGGCGATGGTGCCCTTGCTGGTGTTTGTCAGGAAAGGAGGGGCCGCAAGTTCCCTATCGTTGATCTCAAAAAGCTGCCCCTGCCTGCTTTGGACAAAGAGCTTCCCGTTGGCTTGAAAGGTGCGGTAGAAGCCATCCTGGTGCCCGATGACGGAAATGGACTGGCCATCGTACACGAAGATGCCCTGAAAGGTGCAGAAATAGGCTTTTGAGTTCAAGAGGAAAACATCCCACACTTCATCGAAACCAGGCGAAGGCTCCGGCATTTTGTCCAGGAGCGATACCTGTTCCCAGTTGCCGCTGAAGTATCCGAAGTCGCCCTGCGAGCCAAAGTACAGGCGGTCGGTATTGTTGTCGAACGCCAGGGAACGTTGCTTTTTGCCCGTGTTGGATGCGTGCTTCTCCCAGGTGCTCCCATTGTAAGACAGCACGCCCAGGTTGTTCGCCACAAACAGGGCCATGTCCCTGTTCTGGGCAAAGTCAATGTTCTGGATGCCGGCCTTGTAGTCCGCAGAGGTGAAATTCCGGATGGGGTATTTCCCTGAAAAGGCCCGGGCGGGCAGGTTCATCAAAAAGACGGGTAGCAGAAATAAAATGTACTTGATGTTGTAATGAATGGTTCTGCCGTGAAAGTGGATAAAAAACATAGTTTATTAACAATCAATTGATTGGAACGGTGAAAGTACAAATTTGTAGTAATCCTGATAAGGGCTGATGAAATATTTGATGTGGTGGAATTTTTTTTCTTGCCGTTCCGGAATTCTACATTTGACCCAATCGGCCCTTCGTTTCAATCATCTTGGACAAATGGCAGGGCAACAAGGCAGGACAAAACCGCAACAGTCATCATAAATGGTAAACATGAAAAAAGCAGTACAAACAATTCTTCTATCCCTTCTCGCCATTTCAGCCTTCTCACAAGCCCAAAAGGTGGCAGTCGCCAACGGCCAGGACGGCATGAAGCTCACCGTCAACGGCCAGGACTTCATGGTGAACGGTATGAACTGGGACTACTTCCCCATCGGCACTAATTACTCCTACAGCTTTTGGACGCAGCCGGACGACCTCATCCGCCCGGCGCTCGATTCCGAAATGTCCTTGCTCAAGAACATGGGCGTGAACGCCGTGCGGATGTACACAGGTGTGCCAGCCCGGTGGATTCAGTACATCTACGAGAAGTACGGCATCTACACCATGCTCAACCACTCCTTCGGGCGCTATGGCCTGACCCTCAATGGGGCCTATGTGCCAGTCACGCATTACGACGACCCCCGTGTACGGGAACTGTTGCTCAAAGAAGCGAAAGCCCTGGCGGAAGAATACCGCAACACGCCCGGCCTGCTCCTTTACCTGCTCGGCAACGAGAACAACTACGGCCTGTTTTGGGCAGGTGCTGAGACGGAAGACTTCCCCGATAGTGACGCCGAAAGGGCCTTCGTCGGGGAGAAACGGGGCCGGCCCATGTACAAATTGATGAATGAGGCAGCCGTGAGCATGAAGCAACTGGACGCATCCCACCCCGTGGCCATTTGCAACGGCGATGTGTTGTTCATAGACATCATCGCAGAAGAATGCAAGGATGTGGACATCTATGGCACCAATATGTACCGTGGCGTCTCATTTGGCGATGCATTTACCGTTGTGAAACAAAAACTGAACAAGCCCATCCTGTTCACCGAGTTCGGCGCAGATGCCTTCAATGCGCTCGACAACGAGGAAGACCAGTTTTCGCAGGCCTATTATATGGTGGGCAACTGGAAGGAGATTTATGAAAATGCGGCCGGCTTGGGAAAAGCGGGCAACTCCATCGGCGGCTTCACTTTCCAGTTCAGCGATGGCTGGTGGAAATTCGGCCAAACGAGCAACCTCGACGTGCACGACAACAACGCCTCGTGGAGCAACGGTGGCTACCAGCGTGACTTCAAGGAGGGCGAAAACAACATGAACGAGGAGTGGTTCGGCATCTGTGCCAAAGGGCCGACCAACGAGCGGGGTTTATATACACTTTATCCAAGAGCGGCCTACTATGCCTTGGAAGAGGCTCACCGATTGAACCCTTATACGGCCGGTACGACCGCTGCGTCTGTCACCGCTTATTTTGACAATATCCAGCTCATGGATGCGGTACTCAGGGCACGAGGGGACAAAGCGGCTTTGGAAAGCAAGCAGAAAGTCCGGATGAGCAGCTTTCAGGCAAAATTTGAAACCTATAACACAGGTGGGACTTTGATTACCACGCCAGATGAACCTGACCCAGCCGCAGCCACCGACCCGAGCAAAGCTGCCTATCCGGATGAACTTGGTTTTGACCATACACAGTCATTCTTTTTTGGTGTGGAAGCAAATCCAAGCCCAAACCTGAGGGCGAGTGCCAGTTTTAACTTAGTGGGCAATGTGGCGGATAATCCCATCAATGAAATTTTTTACGAAAATGTAGTCCGCAACCGCGCTGGCAATAGGACTGACGGTAATTTCAGACTTTACAATGCTGACGTTGATTGGAGGGCCAAGGATTTTGATATGAGGGCGTTTTACCGGACCGGCCATTACCATTGGGCTTATGAAGGTGACTTCTTCGGTTTGTACCCGGAGGCGAATTATGGCCCAAACCTGGACCTTTATAATGGAGAGATATTAGGGGTAGAATTGGATGGAAAAAGGGCAATTAAAGGACTGAAGGCTGCCTTTGGCCCTCAATTGTGGTGGGGGGCAAACCCTGCGGTGCTGGTAAAATATGGCCGGGAGATAAAGCATTTTAAACTAACAGGCGTCTATCACGAAGATATTGACGATGCTGCCAGCTTTGTGAGTTCCATTGCAGTCCCAGTTCCTAAAACCCGGAGGGCTACCCTTCATGTAGCCCGAAAAATGGGGCCCGTAGAAATTGAAGTAGGAGGGATCTGGGGAGGCTCACCGCTGAATGGCAGGAGCTTCCAAATTGTAACTGGCGAACCTGGAAAATATGAAGTATTCGTTGATGAAATAAAGCCTTCCGACAATTGGGGAGGGAAAGCAAAAATCAAGTTTTCCAAAGGGGCATTCAACTGGTATGCACAGGCCGCCACTATGGGGCTTGTGGCCAATGGGGGCTTTGATGCAACCCGGACCTTTACCGGTTGGAGGTTAAAGGATAGTGGCAGCGGAAACCAAAATAATTTCCTGACAGGCTTTACATTCTTGCTCGGTGACTTCCAAATCGCACCGAATTTCTTGTGGCAAAAACCGCTGGTTGACCCTATTCCGAATGATATTCAGTCACCTGGACGCCTAAGAAATATTCTGGATGATCCATTCGCAGTAAGAGCCAACAGAGAAACCGTTGCCGGAGAGTTGCTGATTACTTTTGACCCTACTCCAGGTACGTGGATGTACGAATGGGACAACGACCGTGCAGAGGATGCCAAATTTGCCATGAGCGCAGGCTTCGTTTACCGCCACCTTCCCACCACACAAGATGCAGCTATCGGGTTTTTAGGCAACCGTACTTCCTTTGCCTTTCCCCAATCAGCACCCGCACATGACTTGTGGGAAACCAATGTGAGGATGGTCTCTAAATTAAGCCCGAATTTCGGCCTTATTTCCAATATTTTATTCGGAACTGCCCAAGCCAACGGAAGTGACGACCGATTGATTGAACGGTATGCTATGGACTTGAGGGCGGTCTATAAAAAATTGAAATTGATTTCCCAATTTCAGGTCAATGACTGGGGCCCCTACGATTATCACCGTGATTTCAACCTTACTTATCCTGTACAGTTGATGCTGGATTTGTCCACCACTTTGGGCAAACCAGATTGGTTCATATTGCCAAACACTCAAATGGGCATACGCTGGACCTGGCGTTCTTTGGATGAGTTTTCACCCCGCTATCTTCCCAATCAGACAGCTTCTGAGTTTTCCCCTGAACCCATTGTTAGCCCGGTAGGCTTTCCCAATGGGTCTGAATGGGAACTTAGAACATATATCCATGTCAATATTGGGAAATAGTTGTTTGAAATGGTTTGAAGGTTGTTTGAAAATGGTTTGAAAACAAACCAAAATAACATGGTCAAAAAAATCTATTATGGTTTCAAATTGGCGGCTTTGCAAACCTCGGAGAGGTTATATGTTGGTAGCAAAAACCAATATCACCCTGTATTTCGACCTCGGAGAGGTCGCATGTAGCTAACGTTCGACCTCTCTGAGGTCGGGAACGCTGGCTGGGTGTCCGTTCCTACCAACATTAGACCTCTCCGAGGTCGTCAACTTAAAATCGTATCAGAGCAAAAAAATAAAATCATGCAAAAAAATAAAATCAATAAATTAATCATCGCATTTTCATTGGGATTGACATTCCTCTTTTCTAATTGTAAAAGGGATATTTCCGATGATGCAATACCTGCCACCTTTCCAAAAAATGGTACCGTTTACATTGACGGATTCAGCCCTGGCCTGGAATACCTGCCGTTTGGTGATTCTTACTTCGCAGCTTTTTCCGTAGATGAAGAAACCAAGTACGCCGGGACATCCGCTATGCGGTTTGATGTGCCAAATGTAGGCGACCCAAACGGTGCTTATGCCGGGGCTATTTTCCCGGATTATGGCGGACGTGACCTTTCCGGTTTTGATGCGCTTACTTTTTGGGCAAAAGCCACCAAAAAAGGGACCATCAATGAAATCGGTTTTGGACAAGACTTCAGGGAAAATAAATACCTGGTTACGCTCAATAATTTGGAACTGACCACCAATTGGAGGCAATACACCATTGCCATTCCCGACCCCGCTAAATTGACCCGGGAATTCGGCTTGTTTTGGTATGCGGAAGGCCCGGAAAATGACGAGGGCTATACCTTTTGGGTGGACGAATTGAAATTTGAAAAACTGGGCACGGTAGCGCAACCGAGGCCCGCTATATTTGATGGTGTAGATGGTTCTATTACCACTTTTGCGGGTGTCGTGACGCCAATTCTTGGTTTAACACAGACGTTTAATTTGGGGGATGGGTCAGACCAAACCATTCGTGTCGCTCCGGCTTATTTCGAGTTCACTTCTTCCAATCCCAGCGTAGCGACCGTTGACGAACAAGGTGTGATTACAGCAGTAAGCAGTGGGGAGGCGGTTATCACGGCCACTTTGGGCGGTGTGGATGCGAAAGGTTCTGTCAAGGTCACTGTCACCGGTAATTTTGTTTTTGCCCCAACACCTACCCAAGACCCTGCCGATGTGATTTCAATTTTTTCGGATGCCTATACCAATGAGCCAGTGGACTATTACAACGGCTATTGGGCGCCATTTCAAACTACCCAAGGTCAAAATGACATCAATATTGGTGGCGATAATATTATTGGCTATACACAATTGAATTTTGTGGGAATACAATTTTTAGTAGATGTTCCGACAATAAATGCTTCGTCAATGACCCACTTTCATGTGGACATTCAGCCCAGGGAAGAGATACAGCCTGGAGACTTCCTAACCGTCAGGGTCGTTGACGTTGGCCCGGACAATACATTTGGCACCGGCGATGATACTGCTGGTGAAATCACAATTGGCCCTCCAAATCTGGTCAATGGTCAATGGTATAGCCTTGATGTCGCTTTTTCAGACTTGGCAGGCCTGGCAAGTCGTTCCAATTTAGCACAGATTGTATTTGTTTCAGATGCGACCATATCCAGTATCTACGTGGATAATATCTATTTCTATGATGATGGTGGAGGCACTGGCCCAATGGGGCCAACAACAGCGGCACCCACTCCAACACAAAGCGCTGCTAATGTAATTTCTGTTTTCAGTGATGCTTATACCAATATTAATTCTAATTTAAATCCAGATTGGGGACAAGCCACTCAGGTTTCAGAAGTGAGTATTGCCGGCAATAATACGTTGCGTTATGGAGGCTTGAATTATCAAGGTTTGGAATTAGATGGTAGCGTAGATGTGAGTGGAATGGAGTTTTTACATATTGATTACTGGACGGCAAACTCATCTACATTGAATGCCTATTTGATTAGTACCGGGCCAATTGAAACCGCAAAAGCCTTGACCGTACCAACATCCGGTTGGGAAAGTGTAGATATACCATTGGGGGATTTTTCTCCGGTTGACCTTACAGATTTAATTCAGTTTAAATTTGATGGCAATGGTGATATTTATTTGGATAACATTTATTTCTACAAAACATCAGGAGGAGGAGACGTACCAACAACAGCTGCCCCAACACCGGCACAGAATGCAGCTAATGTAATTTCCATGTTCAGCAATGCCTATACCAATGTGGGGGTGGATACCTGGAGAACAGATTGGTCGGTGGCAGCTTTGGAGGACATTCAAATTCAGGGAAATGATACAAAAAAATATACCGCACTTGATTTTGTCGGAGTGGAAACCACTGGTGGCAATTTAATTAACGCCTCTTCCATGACCCATTTCCGGGTAGATATCTGGACACCAAACATGACCACTTTTAGGATTAAACTGGTTGATTTTGGCGCCGATGGAAGCTTTGGTGGTGGTGATGATACGGAGCATGAATTGGTATTTGACAATCCAGCTCAAGGACAATGGGTTTCTTATGATATTCCACTTTCAGATTTCACAGGATTAGCCAGCACTTCTCATCTGGCACAGTTGATTTTTTCCGGGCTACCTGCTGGTGGCGGAACGCTTTATGTTGACAATGTTTATTACTATCAATAATAGATTTGGTAGCTTCGCCATTGAATTTATTACTGAGACAACCTCAGTTTTTTTAACTAATAAAAATAAAAAAATGCGGACACCATTTTTTCATAAATCATATAAATCCTCCAAAGCCCTTATTCTATCGCTGGCCTTGGTGCTATTGGCTGTTGGTTGTGAAACCGATGAAACGCAAACGGTGACCACCTTCACCAAGCTCACCTTTGAGGACAACTTTAATACGGACGGTTCAATTGATGAATCTTCCTGGAATTACGACCTCGGGGACGGCACCGGCAATGGCCTGCCTGCTGGCTGGGGGAACAATGAATTGCAGTATTACACCGACAGGCCGGAAAACATTAAAGTCGAAGGTGGTATGCTGCATATCACAGCACGGCAAGAATCTTTTCAGGGAGCTGCTTTCACCTCTGCCCGGATAACCACCAAAGGTAAAATAGAACAACAGTATGGCCGCTTTGAAGCACGAATACAATTGCCCTGGGGACAAGGCATTTGGCCGGCATTTTGGTTGTTGGGCAGCAATATTGATGAAGTAAGTTGGCCACAATGCGGCGAAATAGACATTATGGAATATCGTGGACAAGCCCCTTCCACGCTGGTTGGAACGGTACATGGGCCGGGGTATTCTGGCGGACAGGCTGTAAGCAAAGAATACGTTTTACCTGCCGACCGCTTCGATACGGGCTTCCACATCTTCGGAATTGAGTGGGGCCCGGAATACATCAATTTTTATGTGGATGATGTATTGTACAATCAAATAACCCCGGAAGATGTTCCGGGCGAATGGGTGTATGACCAACCGTTTTACATTCTTTTAAACCTTGCCGTGGGCGGAAATTTTGTTGGGCCGCCAAACGCCAATACTGTTTTCCCACAAACGATGCTGGTAGATTATGTGAGGGTGTACGAGGGAGCGAAGTGAACGGTACAACCAGTTCATTGAAAATGACCTCGTAGAGGTCGCATGTTGGTAGACGAGCGCCAACCCATCACCCCCGACTTCGTTGAGGTCGCACGTTGGTAGGATGCACGGCAATCCACCACCGCACCGACCTCGTAGAGGTCGCACGTTGGTAGATGCACGGCAACCCACCACCGCCCCCGACCTCGTAGAGGTCGCACGTTGGTAAGCTTGCATGTTGGTACCTCGCATCAATACCTCGCACGCTCGCAGAACAACCCGACAAAACCACCCCAAACCCCGGGTCAAAATGAATGAACGAAATACCATACTATGGCAGATGTATTTTCTCAACTCTAAATCCAAACCGTGTTTTCCGTGAAACATAGGCAAGCACTCATCCACCCGGAATGGGAGGAAGACCTTTACAAATACACGACGGGGGTCATCCAAAACCGGGGAAACAAAATGCTCGCCATTGGCGGGATGCCCGACCACATCCATATATTCATTGGATTGAAACCCGCCGAGGCATTGTCCGATTTGGTTCGGGAGGTCAAAAAAGCAACCAATGATTACATCCTCGAAAACCGTTTTTCCAAATTCAAATTCGATTGGCAGGCAGGTTACGGGGCGTTTTCATACAGCCGGACGCACCGGGATGCCGTGTGCAAGTATATTTTTAACCAGAAAGAACCACCGCCATCGCACATTCCAAGAGGAGTTTTTGAAAATGTTGGCGGATTTCGAGATTGAAATCGGACAAAAGCAAATGTTCGATTTTTTCATCCCGGATTGACAGGCAGGCAGGTTGGGAGGGGTGCGTTGAAACCAATGTGCGTGCCACCAACATACGTCTACCAACGTGCGACCTCTACGAGGTCGGGGGCGTTGGGTTGTCGCTCTTCTACCAACATTTGACCTCTCCGAGGTCATGAGCCATTGAAAATTAGCAATTTTTACAAGAATGACGAACATCGGTAATACATCAAACACCATCGAACTCACCCGCACCCAAATCGGCGGCGTCCCCTATTTCAAAATATCCAGTAGCGATGCCATGCGCCCCTTCTTCATGAGCATCGTCAGCGATTCCGACCACTGGATGTTCATATCCAGCAATGGCGGCTTGAGCGCCGGGCGCAGGAATGCCGAGTATGCGCTGTTCCCTTATTATACCGACGACAAAATCACAGAGTCGGCGGAAATGACGGGCAGCAAGTCCATTTTCAGGGTGGTGTTGGATGGCAAAACGTATTTATGGGAGCCATTTTCCATCCGCCAGGAGGGGCAGTACCAGGTCAGCCGAAACCTTTACAAAAGTGTTCACGGCAACAAAATCCTTTTTGAAGAAGAAAACCACGACCTGGGGCTGAGTTTCCGCTACGAATGGAGCTCCAGCGACGAGTACGGTTTTGTCAGAAAATCAACGCTCATCAACCGGGCGGGGCAGGCAGTCAAGGTGGAGGTACTCGACGGCATACAGAACGTCATGCCCTACGGCGTTCCGAGCAGCACACAAACCAGCGTCAGCAACCTCGTGGACGCCTATAAACGCAGCGAACTGGACGCCACAACGGGCCTGGGCGTCTATGCCCTCAGCGCCATCATCGTGGACAAAGCAGAACCCAGTGAGGCGCTCAAAGCCAACACCGTCTGGTCGCTGGGGCTTGAAAGTCCGGCCTACCTGCTTTCCTCGCTGCAACTCAAAAATTTCAGAAAAGGCCTGCCCGTACAACAAGAAACGGACGTGAAGGCGGAGAAGGGGGCTTATTTCCTGGTGTCGGAAATCTCCCTGGCAGCGGGGGCTGAAAAGGAGTGGATGCTCGTCGCCAACGTGAACCAGAACCACTCGCAGGTAGCCAGGCTTGCGGCTTTGATTAAAGCTGAAAAACAGTTAGCGGAGCTGGTAGAAAAAGACATCGAAGCAGGCACGCAGCGCCTCATCGCCCTCATTGCCGCCGCCGACGGCTTGCAGCGCACCGCCGACGCCCGCCGGGACGCCCGCCATTATTCCAACGTCCTGTTCAACATCATGCGGGGCGGCATTTTTGATAACAACTACCAAATCGAAAAATGGGATTTTACTAACTACCTATCGAAAGCCAACACGGCTGTTTTTGAAAAAAACAAAACCACGCTCGACGGGCTGCCGGAAGTGTTTTCCCTGGCAAGCCTGAAAGAACTGGCGCATCAAAACGACGACCCGCATTTCACCCGTCTTTGCCTTGAATACATGCCGCTGAAGTTCAGCCGCAGGCACGGCGACCCCAGCCGCCCGTGGAACCGCTTTTCCATCAACACCCGCAGCGAAACCGACGGCTCCAAAATCCTCGACTACGAGGGCAACTGGCGGGACATTTTCCAGAACTGGGAAGCGCTGGCGCACTCGTACCCGGAGTTCATCGAGAGCATGATTCACAAGTTCCTCAATGCGACCACTTTCGATGGCTACAACCCCTACCGGGTGACCAAGGACGGCTTCGACTGGGAGACCATCGAGCCGGACAACCCCTGGTCGTACATCGGCTATTGGGGCGACCACCAGATTATCTACCTGCTGAAATTCCTGGAGTTCATCGAAAACCATGCGCCCGGCAAGCTGGAAAGCTATTTCGACCAAGAACTTTTCGTGTACGCCAACGTGCCGTACAAAATCAAAAGCCACGAGGACACCCTGAAAAACCCCAAGGACACCATCGAATTTGACCACAAACTCGACCACCGGATTCGGGTGGAACGTGAAAAAATGGGGGCGGACGCTGCCCTCGTGCAAGCTGCGGACGGCTCCATTCACACGGTGACTTTTTTGGAAAAAATACTGGCGACGGTGCTGGCCAAGCTCTCCAATTTCATCCCCGAAGGCGGCATCTGGATGAACACCCAGCGCCCCGAATGGAACGACGCCAACAACGCCCTCGTCGGCAACGGCGTCTCCATGGTCACGCTCTGCTATCTGCGCCGTTTCCTGCATTTTTTCAAAAACCTGCTGGCGGCTTCGGACGTGCAGCAGGTGGGCATTTCCGCCGAGATGATTATCTTTTTCAACCAGGTCGTTCAAACGCTGGAGGCCAACCAGCACCTGCTTTCCGGGAAAATCAGCGACCAGGACCGCAGACAGGTACTCGACGGGCTGGGGCAGGCGGGCAGCAATTTCCGGGCGCAGGTTTACCAGCATCAATTTAAGGGAAAAAAAGGCAGCGTCCCGCTCGGCGATTTGCGCCGTTTCGTTGACCTGAGCCTCCAATTTTTGGAACACTCCATCAAGGCGAACAGGCGGCCGGACGGGCTCTTCCACGCCTACAACCTGATGACGGTCGAAAACGACAGCGAAGTTTCCATTTCCTACCTCGATGAAATGCTCGAAGGGCAGGTCGCCGTGCTGAGTTCGGGTTACCTGACGCCGGAGCAAGTGCTGGATGTGCTGGACGGCATGAAAAAAAGCCGCCTGTTCCGGGACGACCAGTACAGTTATCTGCTGTACCCGAACAAGGACCTGCCGGGCTTTTTTGAAAAAAACAAAATACCGGAAGCGGCTGTCGCCCAGTCGAAGCTGCTCATGCAGTTGGTGAACGACGGCCACCGGGGCATCATCGAAAAGGACGTGAACGGCGTCCACCACTTCAACGGCAATTTCAAAAACGCCAATGACCTGCAAACTGCCCTCGACAATTTAGCGCAAACGAAGTATGCCAGCCTCGTCGAAAAAGACAAAAAACAGGTGCTGCAAACCTTCGAGGACGTGTTCAACCACAAGGCATTCACCGGGCGGTCGGGCACATTTTACGGCTACGAGGGGCTGGGGTCCATTTATTGGCACATGGTGTCGAAGCACCTGCTGGCGGTAGAAGAATGCTGCCTTCAAGCTGTGGAGGAAGGTGCCAACGAGGAAACCGCCGGCAGGCTGCTGGCGCATTTTTACGAAATCATCGAGGGTATCGGCGTCCACAAATCCCCGGCACTGTATGGCGCTTTCCCGACCGACCCTTACTCGCACACGCCCGCCGGAAAGGGGGCGCAACAGCCCGGCATGACGGGGCAGGTGAAGGAGGACATCCTGAGCCGCTTTGGCGAGTTGGGGGTTTTTGTGAAAAACGGCGAACTGATTTTTGACCCCTGCCTCTTGCGGAAAAGCGAGTTCCTCAACGAGGACAAGGTTTTTGAATACGTGGACGTCCACTCGCAACAGCGGCAGTTACCGCTGAAAAAAGGGTCTCTTGCGTTCACCTACTGCCAGGTGCCGATAATCTATCAACTGGCAGCGGAGAACGGCCTGAGCATTCAACACAAAAACAATTCTACCACCATTTCCAAGACTTTGAACGTGGACGCCAACACCAGCCGTGAAATCTTCGGACGTACCGGCGAGGTTGTGCAAATCCATGTGCAAATTGAGGAATCGGAGTTGCGGTGAACGGGCCACTGTTAGAGGGCCAAATGACCTCGGAGAGGTCAAATATTGGTAGAACGAACACCACCAATACCTTCCGACCTCGGAGAGGTCGCATGTAGGAAAGGTGCGACCTCTCCGAGGTCGGGAACGGTGGGATTGGGTATCGTTTCTACCAATGTGCGACTTCTCCGAAGTCATTTCAACCTGATTTACAAATCATGGGTACACTGGAAGCGAACCTATAATCAGGTAACTTCAAAAAAATCTTGAACCATGTATTCAACACGATTAAAATCATGGGCGGCGATGATGGCATGGGTACTCTGCTTCTCGTGCAATACGGGGCAATCCAATCGTGACAACACACCACCTCAAACACATAAAGATTTGACGGCAAAAGACATACTTGGCAACCCTGACTACCAGGCCATTTCCCACGGCGGCTACCGTGACACGAGCCGTGACATCCAACCGACCGTGGAGCAACTGAAAGAGGACATGAAAATCCTGTACGCCATGAACGTCAGGATTTTGCGCACCTACAACACCAAGATGGCCGAAGCCTCCAATATTTTAAAAGCTATTCAGGAGTTAAAACAGGAAAACCCCAGCTTTGAAATGTATGTCATGCTTGGCGCATGGATAGATTGCCGGAAAGCATGGACGAACCATCCCGACCACGACCATGAGGATGAAGAGGCCAACGCCGCGGAAATCCAACGGGCGATAGATATGGCGAACCAGTACCCCGACATTGTGAAAATCATCGCCGTCGGCAATGAGACGATGGTGAAATGGGCGGCCAGCTACTTCGTGCAACCCTGGGTGATTCTGAAATACGTCGAGCAGTTGCAGGAGTTGAAAAAGGCAGGCAAGCTGCCAAAAGACCTCTGGATTACCAGCTCCGATAATTTCGCCAGTTGGGGCGGCGGCGATGCCGAATACCACGTGGAGGATTTGAACAAACTGATAAAAGCAGTGGACTACATTTCCATGCACACCTACCCGATGCACGACACGCATTACAACCCCGCTTTTTGGGGCAACTTCGAAGGGGAGGAAAACTTGCCGGATACCGCCAAAATCGCCGCCGCCATGACCCGTGCCAGGGACTATGCCATTGCCCAATACCAGAGCGTGGTGAAATACATGAAAAGCCTGGGCGTCGAAAAGCCGGTGCATATCGGAGAAACAGGCTGGGCAAGCTCCTCCGACGGCCACTACGGGCCGGAAGGTTCCAAAGCCTGTGACGAGTACAAGGAAGGCCTCTACTATAAAATGATGCGGGAATGGACGGACCGGGAACGTATCGCCTGCTTCTACTTCGAGGCTTTCGATGAAATCTGGAAGGACGCCGCCAATCCTGCCGGTTCAGAAAACCACTTCGGCCTGTTCACCCTCGACGGCCAGGCCAAATACGCCGTTTGGGATTTGGTGGACAAGGGTGTTTTCAAGGGCCTGACGAGGGATGGGAATGCTATTGGGAAAACGTACGGTGGCGACAAGCAGGCGTTGCTGAAGGAGGTGTTGCTGCCGCCTGTTAGGAAAAGCAAATGATACAAACAGGGGTCTAATTTGATTGAAAATGACCTCGGAGAGGTCACATATTGGTAGAAAAGAAACCCGGCCCCATTGTTCCCGACCTCGGAGAGGTCGCATGTTGGCAGGAGGTGCGACCTCTCCGAGGTCGGAGCCGTTGATGGGGTGTTCTTTCTACCAACGTTTGACCTCTCCGAGGTCATCTTGAATCGCTACAAAGAAGAAGTCCTGATGGGACATTTTCAGCGATGATAAAGCCAATACTGGCGGCAATTTCGAGTCGTCGCCTGAACTTGAAGTTGTCGAAGGAAAAATTTCACCATGAAAAACAAAACCACATACGCCATCGCCATTTCACTCTGTACCATGCTAAGTGCCTGTACCACAACGGATAAGAAACTGGAAGTAGAGGTATATGAAACTTCCGCCAGCGGCAACAAACTCACCAGGGTGACGGAGTTCCCTGCAGGCAACGACAGTGTGGCAGTCAAACTCCTGCCCGGTGAAAAATTCCAGACCATCACCGGCTTAGGCGGGTCGTTCACGGAAGCATCGGCGTCGCTGCTGAACAGACTGGGCAAGGAAAACCGCCAGAAGATTTTGGAAGCGTATTTTGGTGAAACAGGCGCCCGCTACTCGCTCACACGCAGCCACATCAACTCCTGCGATTTTTCACTGAGCCAGTATTCCTACGCCCCGGTCGAAGGGGACACGGCCTTGAAAAACTTCTCCATCGAACCTGACCGGGACGACATCATCCCGATGATAAAAGATGCCCAAGCCATTTCAAAAGAGGGTTTTAAAATCGTGTCCTCGCCGTGGACGGCACCGCCGTGGATGAAGGTCAACAAACAGTGGGTCGGCGGCAAATTGCTGCCGGAATATTACGACACCTGGGCCTTGTTTTTTTCAAAATACATAGACGCCTACAAAGCCGAGGGCATTGACATTTGGGGCTTGACGGTGGAAAACGAGCCGCTCGGCAACGGCAACAACTGGGAGAGCATGCACTTCACGCCGGAGGAGATGACTGATTTTGTGCAAAACCATTTGGGGCCAAAACTGGAAGCCGACGGCAAAGCAGATGTAAAAATCCTGGGTTACGACCAAAACAGGGAACACCTGAAGGAATGGGTGGACGTGATGTTCCGGGACGAAGCCGCCTCTAAATATTACGCCGGCACCGCCATTCACTGGTACGCCAGCACCTTTGAGGTGTTCCCCGATGCGCTGCAATATGCCCACCAGAAAGCGCCCAACAAACACCTCATTCAGACCGAAGCCTGCGTGGACGCCGAAGTGCCGCACTGGCAGGACGACGCCTGGTACTGGAGCCAGGAGGCCACCGACTGGGGCTGGGACTGGGCGCCGGAAGCGGACAAACCCCTGCACCCGAAATACGTCCCCGTGTATCGTTACGCACGGGACATTATCGGCTGCCTGAACAACTGGGTGGACGGCTGGATTGACTGGAACATGGTGCTCGACAGGCAGGGCGGGCCGAACTGGTTCAAAAACTGGTGCACCGCCCCCGTTATCGTTGACCCGGAGAAGGACGAGGTTTATTTCACGCCTTTGTATTACACCCTGGCTCATTTCAGCAAGTTCATCCGTCCCGGCGCTACAAGGATTGGCTGGGAAATGAACGGCAGCGACCTGCAGGTGACCGCCGCCGAAAACCCGGACGGCACGGTGGCGGTGGTGGTTTTTAACCCAACAGAAAAAGAAACACCGTTCACGCTTGCGCTCGGCGAGCAGTCCAAGCCCTTGAAAATCAGTGCAAAAGCGATACAAACGATTTTAATCAAAAAACAAAACGCCAACAATGAGTAAAGAAACAACAGCCGGTAAAGAATGGGGCGCAGCATTCCTAAATTTTGAAAATTTCGGAATTCTAATCCGGCAACTCTGGGTTCAAAAAAAACCTCGGAGTCCCTTTCGGCCAAAGGTAGGGGCGCAGAATGATGGGTTCAAAAAGACCTCGGAGAGGTCAAACGTTGGTAGGAACAAACAGCCCACCACCGCCTCCGACCTCGGAGAGGTCGTACCCCTGCCTACATGCGACCTCTCCGAGGTCGGGAACGATGTGTCGGGCCTCATTTCTTCCAATATACGACCTCTCCGAGGTCAGTTCAAACCATATTAATCAATCAACGAAATACCAACAATGAGTAATGCAACAACAGCGACGCACAAAGTCCCTTTCGGGCAAAAAGTAGCCTTCGGATTGGGCATGCTTGCCAACCAGATGTTCCCCGCTGCACTGGGGATTTTCATGGTAGTTCTGGTGCAGGATTTGGGGTTCCCCGGCTGGATGTGGGGCATCCTGTTCTTCCTGCCACGGGTGTTCGATTCCATCACCGACCCCATCATGGGTTTTATCACGGACAATACCCGCTCCGTTTGGGGAAGGCGCAGGCATTACGTCTTTTCGGGCGCTATTATCATGGGTATTTCCTTTGTGATAATGTGGCAGTTGCACCGGGAAAATGGCGTGAATTATAATTTCATCTACTTTTTGCTCTGGTCGTTCATGTTCTACCTGGGGCTGACCATTTTCAGCGTGCCTTATGTGGCGATGGGCTACGAGATGAGCGACGATTTCCACGAGCGCACCAACATCATGGCGGTGGCGCAGTGGATTGGGCAATGGGCATGGGTGATTGCGCCGTGGTTTTGGGTGGTGATGTACGACAAAAGCTGGTTTGAAAATGCAGACACGGCCACGAGGACCCTGTCCGTTTGGGTCGGCGTCTCGTGCATGATACTGGCGATGATACCCGCCATTTTTATCAAACAAAAATCCACCAAAGACGACAACAGCCTCATCCCACTGAGCCTCAGGAATGTTGGGGGCGGCTTGAAAGAAATATTGAACGGGTTCGTGGAGGCCTTCAAAATGGTTCCGTTCCGGAGGCTCTGCATTGCCACGTTCCTGATTTTCAATGCCTTCAATACGGTAGCCGCCTTCTCGTTTTTCATCATCGTTTACCACATGTTCAACGGCGACGCCGGAGCGGCCGGGGTGTGGCCCACGCTGTTCGGCAGCCTGGGAGCCCTGGTGACCACGTTTGCCGTAATACCCACCGTGGCGTGGATGTCCAAAAAAATGGGGAAGAAAAACGCCTTCATGCTCTCGCAGGGCATTTCCATCATTGGCTATCTGGCGTTTTGGTTCCTGTTTGTGCCGGGCAAGCCCTTCATGTTCATCTTCGCCCTGCCGTTCTTCTCCTTCGGCATCGGGAGCCTGTTCACGCTGATGATGTCCATGACGGCGGACGTGTGCGACCTCGACGAACTGAACACGGGCAAGCGCCGGGAAGGCATTTTCGGCGCTATTTACTGGTGGATGGTGAAATTCGGTTTTGCCATTGCGGGGCTGTTGAGCGGCGCCATCATGACGCTGGTCGGCTTCGTCCCCAACGCCGCCGTACAGCCGGAAGGGGCGGTGGAAGGACTGCGGCTGTTCTTTTCGGGCGTCCCCATTTTCGGGACGGTGATAGCCATGCTGGTGATGCACAAGTATGACGTGACCGAAGAAAAGGCGCATGAAATACGGGCTGCCATTGAGAAGAAAAAAGCAACCAAAAAAGGCCCGTCCGCCTACATGCCCGGCAAATTGCTGGTGCTGAAAGAAAAAGGATTTGATTTGAATGCGAGCTATGGGATGGATTTTAACGGTAAAACAACAGCGGACATCAAAGCCCTGTTTTCCAATACCCTGAAGGACGGCCTGCACGGTTTGTGTTTCAGCCCGTATGTGGAAGGGCAGGAAACGGGCGATATTTTGTCCGAATCCCAAATCCGGCGTCGCATGGACATCATCATGCCCTACACCCAGTGGATACGCTCTTTTTCCTGTACCGAGGGCAACGAATTGATTCCAAAAATCGCCCACGACAAGGGCCTGAAAACACTGGTAGGCGCCTGGATAAGCAACGACCGGGAACGCAACGAAAGAGAAATCAAGGCACTGGTGAAACTGGCCAACGAAGGCCTGGTGGACATCGCCGCAGTGGGCAACGAAGTGCTGCTCCGCAACGAACTCCCCGAGCAGGAATTGATACAATACATTAAAAAGGTAAAGGCGCTGCTTCCCAGCCATATACCTGTCGGGTACGTGGATGCCTATTTTCATTTCCTGGAAAAACCTGCCCTGGCGGATGCCTGCGATGTGATTTTAATCAACTGCTATCCTTTCTGGGAGGGGGCCAGCAACGACCACGCCCTGCTCTACATGCAGCACATGTATGATTTGACCAAACTGGTGGCCCAGGGCAAAAAAATAATCATTACTGAAACCGGGTGGCCGAGCAAAGGCCAGGCTGTTAAGGAAGCCCAGCCTTCGGCTGAAAATGCGATGAAATATTTCATCAATGCCCAGCAATGGGCGAAAAGCGAAAATATTGAACTGTTCTACTTCTCCTCCTTTGACGAATCCTGGAAAATTTACCAGGAAGGGGTGGTTGGCACCCAATGGGGGTTGTGGGATAAAAACGAAAAGCAGAAATATGTTTAGGTTTTTTTTCAACACGGAGGCACTTAGGCACAGAGGGTTAACGAGGACAAAACGCTGATGCCCTCTTTGTCTCTCCGTGCCTCCGTGCCTCTGTGTTGAAAAAACCGCTAAGGCCAGAAGCACCCCTCAAACCATTTTCAAATTACTTCTAACAATTTCAATATCTACACACCATGTCATTCAGACCAGGAAAACAGTTGGCGCTTTCGGGGATTGATTTCTCGAACCAATCGCCAGAACAGCTACAAAGCCTTTTCCGGCAGACGCTGGAAGGCGGCATGCACGGCCTGTGCTACAGCGCCTACGAGGAAGGCCAAAAACCAGGCGACGTTTTAACTGTTGAACAAATCCGGCGGCGCATGAAAATCATCGCCCCCTACACAAAATGGGTCCGTTCGTTTTCCTGCATCGAAGGCAACGAACTGGTGCCGCAGGTAGCCCGTGAGTTCGGGTTGAAAACCCTCGTGGGCGCCTGGCTCGGCAAAGACCCGGAACTGAACGAGCAGGAAATAGAGGGGCTGATACGACTGGCCCAAGCGGGCTATGTGGACATTGCCGCCGTCGGCAACGAGGTGCTTTACCGCAACGACCTTAGCGAGGCAGAACTGTTGGGCTTCATCCGCAGGGTAAAAAATGCCATCCCCCATGTGACCGTGGGCTATGTGGACGCCTACTACGAGTTTACCGCCTGCCCGGACATCACCGAAGCCTGCGACGTCATCCTGGCCAACTGCTACCCATTTTGGGAGGGCTGCCACATTGACTACTCGCTGGTGTACATGAAACAGATGTACCAGCAAGCGGCGCAGGCAGGCAACGGCAAAAAAGTAATCATCACCGAAACCGGCTGGCCCAGCCAGGGGCGGAGCCTGGAAGGCGCTGCCCCCTCCGCTGAAAATTTTATGAAATACTTCATCAACTCCCAGCGGTGGTCGAAAGAGGAGGGTGTTGAGATGTTCTATTTCTCCTCGTTCGACGAATCGTGGAAGGTGGGGGCCGAGGGCGACGTGGGGGCGTACTGGGGGATTTGGGATATGCACGGGAAGTTGAAATTCTAAGACACAACGAGCCAGCAACTGAACCGGGCAAAATGAGAATGTTGCCTGAGTCAAGCTGACCGCTCTCATATTTACTAACTCAATAAACGTTTAACAATGAAGAATTTTACCCTTTTACTTTTTCTGTTCATTTCCGCTTTTGGGTATGCGCAGGTAACGCTGCCGGTTGATTTCGAGTCAACGGCGATTACCTACCCGATTTCTGATTTTGGCGGCGGGCAAATGACAGTGGAAACGAACCCCGACATGACTGGTATCAACACCAGCAGCACAGTTGCCCGCATGATTAAAAACGTTGGCGACCCCTGGGGTGGCAGTGTTTTGGAAATGGCAGCGCCCTTCGACTTTTCAACCAACAAGCATTTCAAAATGAAAGTCTGGACGCCCGGTGCGGGCAGGAAAGTTTTACTGAAAGTGGAAAACCTGACGAACGGGGCGATTGCTTATGAGGTGGAAAAAACTTCTGTTGTGGGCAACGCATGGGAAGAACTGACTTTCGACTTCACTGGCGTCAACACCGCTAATTCGTATCAGAAATTTGTTTTCATTTTCGACCTCGGTACTGTGGGCGACGGCTCCTCCAATTTCACCTTTTATTTCGACGACATCGAACAGTTCAATGGCGGCACTGGCAAAGCACAGGTGGACCTGCCCATCACCTTTGAAGATACCGCTACGGTGGACTACAAGCTGGTGGATTTCGGCGGCAATGCCTCCTCCATCGTCGTTGACCCCACCGACCCGAACAATCTCGTGGGCCAGGCTATCAAGACGGCAGGAGCCGAACTTTGGGCAGGCACGACCAATGGCGGCAACGGTCTGGCTAACCCGATTCCTTTTACCGCTGCCGACACCAAAATGTCCGTCCGGGTATGGTCGCCGGATGCAAACACTCCGATACGTTTGAAAGTGGAAAATGCGGGTGACCCTGCCATCAGCGTAGAGACGGAAACGAACACGACAATGGCAGGCGCATGGGAGACGTTGGAGTTTAATTTCAGCAACCAGGCAACTGGCACCGCACCACTCAACATTGCCAATACCTACAATAAAGTTTCTATCTTCTTCAACTTCGGTACCACCGGTGCAATGGCCGGCGAGAAGACTTACTATTGGGACGACGTGCAATTTCTCGGCGGCGGCGGCGGCAACAAAGATCAGGTGGACCTGCCCATCACCTTCCAGGATACCGCTACTGTGGACTATGCTCTCGTGGACTTTGGCGGCAACGCCTCCTCCATCGTCGTTGACCCGACCGACCCTAACAACCTCGTCGGCAAGGCCATCAAAACGGACGCCGCTGAACCCTGGGCCGGCACCACCAACGGTGGCAGCGGCCTGGCCAACCCAATACCTTTTACCGTAGCCGACACCAAGATGACGGTCCGCGTTTGGTCGCCCGATGCGAATACGCCGATTTTGTTGAAAGTCGAGGATGCAGCTGACCCAACCAAGAGTGTCGAAACGCTGGTGAACACGACCATGGCCGGCCAATGGGAAACGCTGGAGTTCGATTTCAGCAATGAAGCTCCGGGCACGGCACCGTTGAACCTCGCCCATACTTACAACAAGATTTCCATTTTCTTCAACTTCGGGACAACCGGTTCCGCAGCCGGCGAGAAGACTTACTACTGGGACGACATTCAATTCGGCGCCTTCACCGGCGTGAAAAATGTGGAAGCAGCGGCGGCTGGTATCCAGGTTTACCCAAATCCTGCCACCGACTTTTGCACGGTTGCATTTTCCGAGTTTCCCAACAGCCCTGTCCGGCTGTCCTTGCTGGATGCAAACGGCAGGCTCGTGAAAGTTTTCAACTTCGCTCAGCAAAATTCAAATTTGAATTTGCAGGATGTAGGCGCAGGGATCTATTACCTGAGAATAGAAAAGGACGCTGTTAACTACTTTCAAAAACTTATCATAGCCAGGTAATCCCTGCATGGTTGTTTTGCTTCGCAATGCCGGAGTTGCGGAGCACAAAAAAACGGTTGGCAGAATCGCTCTGCCAACCGTTTTTTTGTGCGCTGCACACAAGTTTAACTTGAGTACTTAAACAGCTAACTGCCCGGCAAACAATATTCAAACCGTGGCCCCGAATCTTTGGGGCCGGGTTCGCCCTGGAATGCTTCGGGATGGCAACTTGTCGAAGTTCCATGTCTTATGGCAAAATCAACTGCGCGGCTCCAAGTCATACCCGAAGTGTGAGAAGAGACAAAGATGGGTTGTAAGACCCATCTTTATCCGCAGCTCATTTTGTTTTGCTAAAAAAGACTATTTTACAACCGAAATCTTGACGGCTTTCTGGCCGTCGTTTGACAACAGCCTCAAGAAATATACACCTGCATTCAAATCAGAACCGTCCACAGCGATTTGGTTGAAACCTGCCTGATATTCCTGGTTGAACTGGTTCACCAATTTTCCGGTCATATCCAGGATTTGAACCTGTAATTCCATGCTGTTCTTAAGGTTGAACTCAACAGTTGTGCTGGATTGGAATGGATTCGGGAATACTTTAAGAGCGCTCAATCCTTCCACGTCTTTGGTTGAGTTGACCACCATAACAGTGGTAGTAGCCGAGCCAGTACAGCCACGGTCTGAAGTAACGGTCAAGGTGACGTTGTAATTCCCGCCTGTGGAAGGATAGGTATGTGTTGGGTTTTCTTCATCCGATGTTGTACCATCACCAAAATCCCAGGAATAAGATACAGCATTGGCAGTTGTTCCGGTAAAGGAAACTTCCAAATCTGCAACAGTAGTAGAAATTACTGGGAAAAGGCCATAGTTGATCGAAGTGGTATAAACAGCGTTGGTTGGATTCCATTCAGTCCAGCAATCGGTCCAGTCCGTATTGCCCATAGCGCCACGATAGGTAGTAGCCGTGAAAAACGGATCCATAACCGTTGGGCTGCTGAAATCAGCACCGCTCAACAGGGGCGAACCAGCGTTCGGGCGGAAATCTGGGTTGTTGCCGGCAAATGCAAATGGATTGGCCAACATGAAATCAGTCACAGTTGCCAAACTGTCGTTGCCGGAGTTGGAAAATTCGGTTTTTACGGCTGGCAGGAGGGCGGATTGGGCAGCGCTGACCAAAATATTGCTTCCTGCGGCGTTGGCCAATGTGTTGGCCACAAATTCGACCTCCCCATTGGTTGTAAATCCTTCGATAGTACAGGTACCATCCAACAGCAAACCCCTTGGGAAACCCGAAAAAGCAGAATTGAACACATCCAAATAGGAACAACGGCGAATGTGTAGCGCACGTTGGAAATTTGTATTGGGTGTGCCAGGCTGACCGATGGGGCCAAGAACGGTCACGTTGCTGAAATGCGCATTGGTCTTTGGCGCATTAGTAGAGCCAGAAGCATCATTGTCTGATTCAAAACCGTTGGAGCCGGATACGTCGGCGAGTGCAGGATTGCTTATGCCAAGTACCCATTGGTTTTTACCTGAATAACCGAAGTCAGTGTCAAACATATCGTCCACTGTGCTGTAAGTGACCAGCCATTTACCATTCACAGTGCCGCCGAACCATTCGTAAGCGTCATCGCCACCAAAACTGCTTTGTACGTGCTCAATGATGGTACCCGAACCGACGCCACCCATAGTGAGGCTGTTCAACTCATTATTTGGGGTGAAAGGGATACCTGCAAATTCAATACGGACGTACCGGAGTGTACCAGAGTTGTCATTTGGTTCATTGCCGCCATACAGGGCTTCGGCACAGCCGCCTTCTATTACAGTTTCACCACCGGGTACGTTAATCGGGGCCTTGCCCAATAACAACAAACCGCCCCAATCGCCTGGGGCACGCTGCCCTACAGGCTTATTGGAAGTAAAAACAATTGGTTGGGTTGGTGTGCCTTCGGCAATAATCTTTGAGCCGCGCATGAAGATTAGTGCCGCCGCTTCGCCACGGATGAGGGTGCCTGGCTCAATGGTCAAGGTTGAATTGTTCCTTACATACAGACAGCCACCTTGCAATATGTAGATGGTATCATTTGAGAGGGTGCGATTGGCCAAAATATCTGATTCAATAATCTTTTCAGTTGGGCTTAAGGTCCCAACGCCTGTCACCATTTTGCATTCAGTATCTGTACAGCTTCCATTCGCAACGCTTGTTGTGGCTGTCAGACATACATTGTAATTGCCAGCTGAAGAATAGGTATGCGAAAGAAAAGGTGCAGTTGAAGTTTCACCATCACCAAAATCCCAAGAGTAAGTGGCGGCACCTGAAGAGGTGTTTCCGAAGTTCACTGTAGCGCCGTTGACAGAAAAGTTGAAGTCAGCAGTCGGATTGGCGTTCGCTGTTACTGTCATAGGGTCAGAGGTGGCAGAACAACCCCTTCCGCTATAAATGGTTACTGTGATATTCATGGTGGTTGCATTCACTGTAATGGATTGCGTTGTAGCGCCGGTGCTCCATTCATAGGCTGCAAAACCCGCTGGTGCAGTCAGCATGACACTGCCGCCCTGGCAGAAAGAAGTTGGGCCGCTTGCTGTGATAGCTGGTTTGGCAACAGTGTAATTAATTGGGCCGGCAGCATAATCTGCATTGACTGGATCCCATTCTGTCCAGCAATCAGTCCAGTCGGTGTCGCCCATAGCACCCCGGTAGGTTGTAGTACTGAAAAAAGGATCGGAAAGAGTTGGGCTGCTGAAATTGGCACCACTCAACAATGGGGAGCCTGTCATTGGGCGGAAATCAGGATTGCCTGCAAAGTTGAAAGGATTTGCCAGCATCAGATTGGTGACGGTAGCTAAGCTGTCGTTGCCAGAAGATGCAAATTTTGTTTTTACGGCAGGCAAAAGGGCAGCATTGGCAGCATCAACGGTGACGTTTTTACCAGCATCGTTGGCCAATGTATTTGCTACAAATTCTACTTCCCCATCAGTTGTAAATCCATTGATGGTACAAGCCCCGTCATATAACAAGCCAGTCGGGAAGCCAGCAAAGGCGGAATTGAAAACATCAGTATAAGAACAACGGCGGATGTGGAGTGCCCTTCTGAAAAGGGCATTGGGTGTGCCTTGACCAATCGGGCCGAGTATAGTCACATTGGTAAAATGCGGGTTGGTTTTTGGCGTATTGGCAGAACCAGACGCATCATTGTCAGATTCAAAGCCATTGGATCCGGATACGTCGGCCAAATTTGGGTCGCTGATGCCAAGTACCCATTGCATTTTACCTGAAAAACCAAAGTCAGTATCAAACATGTCGTCCACAGTCCTAAATGTGACGAAGTATTTGCCGTTTACTGTGCCGCCGAACCATTCGTATGCGTCGTCGCCACCATAACTGCTCTGCACGTGTTCGATGGTGGTGCCGGAACCGACACCACCAAAAGTGAAGCTGTTCAATTCATTGTTTGGTGTAAAAGGAATACCAGCAAATTCAACCCTTACATAACGCAGGGTGCCGGAATTGTCGGCGGGATCATTACCACCATAAAGGGCTTGGTCACAGCCACCTTCCACCACAGTTTCACCACCAGGTACATTGATGGGTGCTTTACCCAATAGAAGAAGTCCTCCCCAGTCACCAGGTTGGCGTTGTCCGGCAGCTTTGGACGAAGTGAATACGATTGGCATTTCGGGTGTGCCATCAGCAATGATTTTTGCACCCCGACTAATAATTAATGCAGCCTGATCGCCCTTAATCAGTGTGCCAGGTTCAATGGTCAGCGTGGCGTTGTTGGTCACATACAAGCAGCCACCCTGTAGCAGGTAGATGTTGTTGTTCGTCCAAGTAGTGTTCGTAGTGATGTCCGAATTTATGACCACTTGCGCCGAAAGCCCAAGCGAACACAACAAAAGGGTAGTGATAAATAGTAGATGCTTTTTCATGCGAGCGGAAATTGATGAAGAAATTTAAAATGAAGAAAAAAACAACCCAGTGGCCTAGGCAGTGATTTTCAAAAAGGAGTGCAAAGCTGGGAAGTGAGTGTAACCCTTCTGTTAAACCATTTTAATTTAATTATAACGCTAATCAGACGTTTGTAAACAAATTGCTATTTGTCTGCCTGGTCATAAGTGATATTATTTACATTAAATTAACCTTCTTGCGCTGATTCTTCAGTGTTTTCAACTAAAATCAATTCAATTTTCCCGGAATGAGAATTACCTGTTATCTTTTAAAAATTTCCAATTAATTGTGCAAAAATATATTGGCTTGATAATCAACAAGTTGTTTCTGAATTGAGCCCCAAGTTTTATTAATGAAAAATTAACACGCCCTTAATTCCGAATTTACCATGTGCTGGGAATTTTGCGCCGATTTTTTCAATCAAAAAAAACTAATATTATGAATCAAAGAATCCTTTTGGCGATTTCGTTTTTACTAACTGTTGCCTTTTCGGCTTGCGATGACGATGGCTCCTCGGTTTTTGACAAACCATCTGTAACTGCTCCTTCCAGCACCATCAACGTTGACCCAGGCGCAACTGCCCAATCCGTTGATTTTACTGTCTCCTTCGACTCAGATTTGACTGCTACATACGAAGCTACCGGTTCTGGTGTCACGATTTCCAACCCGACTGGCAGCGTCAGCGGCTCCACGGTTACTATCAATTATGATGTGACGGGCGCTTCCGGCGCAGCTTCCATCACCTTGAAGGTGACCGATTCCGAAGGCCAATCCGGCCAAGGCACTGCTGTTATCAATATCGGCCAGGTGCAAAGCACTGTGACCGTGACCAACAACATCACCAGCAATACTACCTGGACTTCAGATAAGGTATATGTGTTGGCTGGCCGCATCACGGTCACCAGCGGCGCAACACTGATCATTGAGGCAGGTACTGTCATCAAAGGCGAGGCTGGCACAGGTGCCAACGCTACTGCACTTTTGATTGCAAGGGGCGGCAAATTGATGGCCGAAGGCACTGCCGATTCTCCTATCATTTTCACCTCTGTCGCTGATGAAATTACGCCTGCCGATGTGGCTGCGGGCAATTTTGCCAGTCCCAACCTTGACCCAGTGGTGAATGGCCTTTGGGGTGGTGTGATTGTTTTGGGCAAAGCCAAAATTTCTGCCAGCGGCGATGTGGCCGAACTGCAAATCGAGGGCATCCCAACTTCTGATGCCAACGGCCTCTATGGTGGCAGCGATGATGCAGACAATTCGGGCGTTATCAAATACATCTCCATCCGTCACGGCGGTGCAAATATTGGCAACGGCAACGAAATCAATGGCCTCACATTGGGCGCTGTGGGTTCAGGTACTGTGATTGAAAACATCGAAATTGTCTCCAACCAGGACGACGGTATCGAATGGTTTGGCGGCACCGTCAGCGTGAAAAACGTGGTGGTCTGGAACGTTGGTGACGATGCTATTGACACCGACCAATCTTGGAGTGGCACTTTGGACAACTTCGTGATTATTACCCCTGCTGGCCACAATTTCGAATTGGATGGCCCAGAAGGTTCTTATGCTGCTGGCCACACCATCCAAAACGGCTCTGTCATCGCCTCCAACCCAGATGAAGGAAGGGTTTCCGAAGACCTCATCAATACGGATGCAAACTCCATCGTGACTTTGAAAAATATCTATATCACAGGTATTGAGGCTGGTCAAAAGATCAACAGGGTGGACGCTGCAGGTGTGGTTTACCAAGATATTTATCTTGATGTAAATGCGCTTGATCTGGCCAACTATGTGAACGGCGTAGTTCCCGCCAGCATTACTGCCGGTGGTTCTTCCAAAGCCAATACTTCAGTTTTTGGCTGGACTTGGGCTTCCGAAGCCAGCGCATTTGCAGGTCTGTAATGTTTAAATATTAAGCACTTTATTTTGTTCTAATTGTGCTTATTATGCGGCAAAAAGATTTGCAATTATTTGCAAATCTTTTTGCCATTTATAATTCATGCAACAATGATTCAAATTAATATGAGGTGGATTTTCATTTTCATTTTTATAGTTGCCAATATAATGGCGTATTCCCAAAGCGGGATTATCCGGGGAACCATTATTGATGATACTTCCGGCGATCCAATTATTGGGGGAAATATATTGATAAAAGACTCCTCGACAGGTACGGTTACAGATTTGGACGGTACTTTTTCCATGAATATAGCACCAGGAGTATATTCGCTACAAATAACTTATATTGGCTTTCAAAACCTCCTGATTGAATCGGTAGAAGTGAAGGCCAATGAAGTCACTTTATTGGAAAATATTAAAATAAAAGAAAGCAATGTGGAGCTACAAGAGGTAGTGGTGACCGAGAGGGCCATCAGGACTTCGGAAGTGGCCTTGTTGCTGGTCAAAAAGAAGTCGCCCGTGATGATGGACGGCATTTCTTCCGCCAAATTTAAACTGACAGGCGATGCCACGGCAGTAGAAGCTGCCAAAAGGGTAACAGGCGTTTCTGTCGAAGGCGGTAAATACGTGTATATCAGGGGCCTGGGCGACCGCTACTCCAAAACCACCCTCAACGGTGTGGACATCCCCGGCCTCGACCCCGACAAGAATACCCTGCAAATGGACATTTTCCCCACCAACCTGATTGACAACATCGTGGTGAGCAAAAACTTCACGGCTGATATGCCCGCCGATTTTACGGGTGGCCTGCTCAATGTTGAAACCAAAGATTTCCCCGAAGAAAAAATACTCAGCGTATCGGCCAGTACATCCTATAACCCGGCCATGCACTTCAATTCAGATTACCTCACTTACGATGGCGGGAAAACAGACTTCCTCGGCTATGATGACGGCAGCAGGGCCTTGCCCAATGGCGCCGACCAGGAAAATATTCCCACCCCCATCAGCGGTGCGCCAAAAGAAGAGGTGAACGACTTTATCCGCAGCTTCAACCCGCAGTTGGGTGCCAAAAGGCAAACCAGCCCGCTGGACTTTGGCCTTGGCATTTCTTTGGGCAACCAAATCAACCTGTCTAAAAACGAATCGGGCAAAAACCCCAAACTGGGCTACATTTTCTCCCTTTCCTATAAAACAGATTACAAATACTACGACGATGTGATGTATGGCGAATACCAGGTGCAAGATGAATCCGATGTCTATGAAATGATCTATGCCACCCGGCAAAACGGTCAATTCGGCGAACGCAATGTGCTGATTGGTGCCTTGGGCGGCTTGGCCTTGAAAACGCAATTGTCCAAAATAAGGCTCACGGCCATGCACTTGCAAAATGGTGAAAGCCGTGCTGGCCAATTCAGGATTGACAACAACCCGGCAGCCGTTGGCCAGTCGGGCTATATCGCCGAATCCGACAACCTGGAATACAACCAGCGCTCTTTGACCAACCTGCTGCTGAACGGTACACATGTTTTGGGCAAATCGGGCTGGGAAGTTGATTGGCGCCTGTCGCCCACCCGTTCCGTTTCCAACGATCCGGACATCCGCAAAACGGCCTATACACTGACCCCCACGGATACATTTTTCAGTGCCGGTGCGGGCGGAAACCCTGCCAGGATCTGGCGCTCCCTGGACGAAATCAACGCCACTGGCAAACTTGACCTCAGCAAAAAGTACAAAATGATGGGCAGGGACGCCAAATTGAAATTCGGCGGAAGCCACACCTACAAGCAGCGGGACTACGAAATCCTATTTTTCGACATACAGTTTTTTGCTTCGCAATCGTGGCCAAACCCAGACCCCGCTACCGTCCTGAATCCTGAAAACCTGTACCCCAATAAACCAAACAGCATCTACTATCAAGCTGGGAACAACAACCCGAGCCCCAATGCCTATTCATCAGATGTGAACAATACGGGCGTGTATGTTTCCAACGAATTCAGCCCGCTGCCGTCCCTGAAAGCCATTCTGGGCCTGAGGGCGGAAAACTTCGTGCAAAGGCACACGGGCCGTGACCAGCGCTATGCCAGCGGCGACACAGAAAATGGCCGCAACCTGGACAATGAAATGGTGCTGGAATCGCTTGACTTTTTCCCTTCCGCCAATTTGATTTATTCCCTCACCGAAAACCAAAACCTGCGGGCCTCTTATTCCAGGACCATTGCCCGCCCTTCTTTCAAGGAGCTTTCTTTTGCACAAATAATTGACCCTATCACCAACCGTATTTTCAACGGGAGCTTGTTTACCTACTCCGACTGGAACGGTCAACTGACCGAAACTTTGATTGACAACATGGACCTTCGCTGGGAATTGTTTTTGAAAAATGGCCAAATATTCTCTTTGAGCGCATTTTACAAACGCTTCGACAACCCTATCGAATTGGTGCGCATTCCTGAGCAACAGACCAGCACAGAATACCAGCCCCGCAATGTGGGCGATGGCACCCTGCTGGGCGTGGAAATTGAGTTCAGGAAAGACCTTGAATTCCTCACGCCGGCACTCAGGAATTTCAACATCAGCAGCAACATCACTTTTGTTGAATCAAAAATTGATATGACCAACCTGGAATACAACACCAGGAAGGATTATGAAAAAACTGGCGAAAGCATTGATAAGTCACGCCAAATGGCAGGGCAGGCACCTTATGTTATCAATGCGGGCTTGGGCTACAACAATCCAGAGATTGGCCTCGACGCTGGTTTGTTTTACAATGTGAAAGGCTCCACGCTGTACATCGTTGGCGGTGGCCTTTTCCCCGATATTTATGTGCAGCCCTTCCACAGCCTCAATTTCAGCATCATCAAAAAAATAGGCAAGGATCAGCGCACGGCCATTGACCTAAAGGTGTCCAATATTTTGAACGACAAACTGGAAAGCAAATACACCGCTTTTAAAGCAACGGATCAACCCTTTACGAGCCTGAACCCCGGTGTCACTTTTGGGCTGGGCATCAATCATAGTTTCTAATTTTTGTTGAGAATAGTTTTTCTACGAAATTAGTAGAAACAATAAGACCTCTTGGCAGCCATGCTCCAAGAGGTCTTTTGCTATTCGGAAAAATGATAGGAAGGTCACGCCACCCATCCCGCAAAAATCGCCACATAGTACAAGCCCACCAACACGAAGATGCCGCCCACTGCGTATCGCATCACCTTCTCCACTTTCTGGATGGCATTGAACCAAATGCCCACTTTTTCCATGCTGTAGGCCAGCAAATAAGTGAACAACAATACGGGCAGCCCGGTGCCGAGCGAGAAAACCAGCGGCACGGAAAAAGCATCGCCGCTACTCATCGTCATTGGGACGAGCATCCCGAAATACAGCGCCCCACTGTACGGGCAGAAGGCCAATGCGAAGATGATGCCCATGAAAAATGCGCCCCAAATCCCTTGCTGGCCCAGTTTGTCCGTCAGTTTTTGTGTGATGCTGCTGCCCTTGAAATTCAGCGGTATGACGTTCAACATAATCAAACCGATGACGATGAGCAGCGGCCCCAGCCATTTCTCGCCGTTGCCCTGAAAGAACCTTGCGACGTGGAACTTGCTGGCCCCGTAGTACAATGCCACGGCGATACCCACATAGCTCACCGCCCGTCCCAGGGTGTAGAGCAGGCCGCTCAGCAGCACCTTCCGTTTTTCGGTAAAACCCTTGGCGATGTATGCCGTCGCCGTGATATTGGTGGCTAATGGGCAGGGGCTGATGGCCGTCAGCAAGCCTAAGGCGAGTGCCGAGATCCAGGGCAATTCACCCGTCTCTGCCAAATTTTGCAGCCATTCGGTCATAGCTGGATCTGTTTAAGTGCGGTGTCAATTTCCTGCTGCAAGCGGGCAGAAAATTTGTCCGTTTTGTTGAAATTCATGAACGCAAAATTGGTCAGGTCAACGTGGTTTTCCTTCCCGTCTTTGACTGAATAGACAATCAGCGTCGTGCCATAGGCAAAGAACTTTTTTACGATGGCAGCATTGGTCTTGTCGTCAGCATTGATCAGGCGGAAAGTAATTTTGCCGCTTTTGACCTCTTTGGCGTAGTGGTCATCGAGTACTTTCCTGGTCAGTTTCTCGATTTCGAGGCAGGTGGCACAGCGGTGGTCGGTGTGGAAGTCCAGCACCTCGACCCGGCTGACAGCCGATGTTGCAGCGGCTGTTTTTGTTTGGGCAATATTAGCCATGTTGGCAGTAACCAAAAGTCCTGCGGCCAATAGTAAGCGTTGGAATAATCTTTTCATTTTTTTCAGTTTATATAAAAAAATCAAGGGGTATTCACTCAAATCTCCTGCATTTGCAGGTTGATAAAAAACTTCAGCTCCTCCGCCCAGGCGTCCTGCTCCTTGCCCTTGGCAAAGGCTTGTTCCGTGAGGTCAACATGGGTTTCCTTGCCGTCCTTCACGACGTTGAGGTAGAGCGTCGTTCCAGTGGCCTCATAAGCCTCGGCCATGTCGTAGTTGGCCTCGTCGTCCACGTTCACGGTGCGGAAAGTGATGGTGCCGGCCTTCAGTTCCGCTGGGTAAAGCGTGGCCAGCGCATATTTCGTATTGGCTTCAATAGCCTTACAGGTCACGCAGCGGTGCGTACCGTAGAAGTCAATCACCTCGATGCGGTCAGCGGCGGGGGTGGCGGCCATCAGGGATTCAATGTTTATGCTGTCGGCAGCGGTATCGGCCTCGGTCGTTGATGGGTTTTGATTGCTGCCGCAACTAATGATGGCCAATAATGCTGCAAGGATTAAGCTGATTTGGAAAGGTTTTACAAAGCTCATTTTGATATGAATTTTAAGAAAGGTTGCTGATAATAGCGGCAGCGCCGCAAAATATTTGTAGCTATATATTTACCCACGAATCTCAAGCTGCAGCGCAGCGCAATATTTCGGTGCGCTGCACCTTGAGAAGGCTTAACCGTGAAATTTTACAAAGATTTCGCAGCGCTGCTGCTTCTGCCGTCAGATAAGTATATATAAAGTGCATTATTTTTTAAAAAATAAGGTTAAACAAATACCCCGAAAGGATGATGAACGCCGCCACCGTTCCGAAGAAAATGGCAATCAATTTCATGGTCATTACTTTTTTCAACAGAGTCGCCTCCGGCAATGAAAGACCCACCGTGCCCATCATGAAGGCGATGGCGGTGCCGAGCGGGACGCCCTTGGCCACGAAGACCTGGATGACCGGCACGATGCCGGCTGCATTGGCGTACATCGGCACAGCGAGGATGACGGCAAGTGGGATGGTCCACCATTGGCCACCGCCGAGGTATTGGGCGAAAAAGTTCTCCGGCACGTAGCCGTGCATGGCCGCCCCGATGCCGATGCCGATGACGACGTATAGCACCACGCCCCGCACGATGTCCCAGGCGCCCCGGACGATGTCGGGCATGCGCTGCATGAGGGTTTGGGGCGCTTCTTCCAGGGCTTCCGTTTCCCGTTGGGCATTTTCCCAAAGCTGTTTCACCCAGTCGCTGAGGTAGTTTTGGAGGTTCATCTTGCCCAAGGCCCAGCCGCCCACGGTGCCGAGCAGGATGCCGGTGGTGGCGTAAACCAGGGTCGTTTTCCAGCCGAACATGCCGAGGAACATGGCCAGCGCCACCTCATTGACGAGCGGCGAGGTGATGAGGAATGCAAACGTGACGCCCAAGGGGATGCCGCCCCGCACAAAGCCGATGAACAGCGGCACCGACGAGCAGGAACAGAACGGCGTGACTGCCCCGAAGGTACTGGCCAGGAGGTATTCGCCGCCGTACAATTGGTTGCGGCTCAAGAAGTTGCGCAGCCGCTCCACGGGGAAATAGGCGTTCACCACGCCCATCAGCGTGACGATGAGGAATAGCAGCAGGAGGATTTTCAGCGTGTCATAGACGAAGAAATTGAGGGCTGCGCCCAAATGCGTTTCCGTCCCGATGCCGAATAGGCCGTAAATGAGCCAGTCGGCAAAATGTTGAATCCAGTCGAACATGGGTTGGTCTGGGATTAGTTTTTCAAAATGGCCTCTACCTCGCTGGCGGAGGGTACCCGGCCCTTCATCACTATTTTGCCGTCAATGGCGATGGCTGGGGTGACCATCACGTTGTACTTCATGATTTCCATAATGTCCTCCACCTTCTCCACCGTGGCTTCGATGCCGAGCCGGTTCACGGTCTCTTCCACGATGGCGGTGGTCTGCTTGCATTTTGGGCAGCCGGTGCCCAGGATTTTTACGTCTTTCATGATGGTGGTTTGCCGACCCACGTTTACTAAACTTTCGAAAGTTTAGTAAACGTAGCTTCGGATAAGTGATTGATAATTAATGATTTGCTATAATTTCTGCTTCTCTGAAAAAGCCTTGGAACAGCGCCTTGGCCTCTTCCCAGTTTTCCCGGTTTACGCAGTAGCGCACCCGTGGCGGCTCGATGGAACCCTGAATCAGCCCGGCGTCTTTCAGTTCCTTGAGGTGCTGCGAGACGGTGGACTGCGCCATCGGCAGTTCGTCCACGATATTGCCCACGAAGCAGCAGGACTGGCTTTCGAGGAACTCCAGGATGAACAACCTGGCCGGGTGCGAGAGCGCCTTGGCGTAGCGGGCGAGCCGCTCCTGTTTCTCGGTGTAAGGCATGGTTGTGGTCATTTCTTTATAGTTTATCGCAAATGTACGATGGGAGGGAGGGGCGGGCGGTGAGGATTGTCACTTTGGAGGGTGATAAATAGAGGGAGACCTGATAGGTTTTCAAAAAACATCACGAAGCGCTATCTTAAATTGGGCAAAGAACTGCACCTCAGCCCCGACTGCAAGCGGCTGCTGAAGAATGCCGAGGATATTATTGATGTGAACGTGATGGAAGACCCGACGTATAGGGTGGCGGATGTTTAGGTTTTGAGGGGGTGCTAACGTTTGAGGGGTTTGCGATGGCGGGGATGATTAGCACTACAGTTTCTACGAAGCGATACAGTTCGGTCAAGCACAACAGTGTCAACGAAGCACAGCACCCCCGCTATCGCAAACCCCATGTTATGTGCATGTGCTGTTGTCGGTCCGTTGTCGTAGTGGTCAGGCTTCCGCAACCGTTGCTTGTAAAGGTTGTTCATTCGTATTGCTTTTTATTATATTTTCTAATTGGTCTTTAACTACAGTCAGTTCCTTTGGAATTTTATCCGTGTCAACCTCTGATGCCCATTTGTAAGCATCTTCAATTTTGTAGTCATCTCTGAATTGTTGTTCAGGAAAATATGCTTTAATGAATTTCTCTAATGTCGGAGCAATTTCTAAACCTGCTTTGTTTTCTAAACTATTTTTCAATTGTCCATGTGTGTCTGGGTCTGAGCCGCTGTCCTTATCCCAAATAGCGAAGTAGTCGGAAATGCCCATCAGTCGCATTACACCAATGAAATACATTACTCCACCCTTTCCACCACATTCAATTATTGAAACGCCATTTTTGTTTAGTGGAATTTTCCATTTCTCCTCAATAAGTGTTGTCCATAGAATTTTGTCAGAGTCGCCCTCTACCAAAATGACAAACTTTGCAAAAAATATTTCATTTCGATAAGTGTTGAAATGAGCATAGATTTTAAACTCTTTTGTCTTGAAGTAATCTTCATTTACAAATGTTTTATTCTTCTTCCTCAAACTTGTTCCATTCGCTTTGTCTTTTGTAATCAATTCTATTTCATAAGCTCTTTGCGGGTTAAGGAAGTTCGGATTATGGGTTGTATAAAATATTTGTGTATTAGCTGAAAGCAATTGAAAGTTGTCATACAACTCTCTTTGTGCTTGAGGGTAAAGGAAAAGTTCTGGTTCTTCAATTGCAAAGATGGCTTTGCCTTGACTTAGTTCAGCATAAGCTTGAAAGATTGAGAGTAGAATAAGATTTTGCATCCCAGAACCAACCTCTTCAGCATCAAATATTTTTTCGTGAAAGTCTTCCGAAACCGTAATCTGTAGAGTTTTGTAGAACCAATTCAGATTATATATGTCAAGTTGCGGCCGAAAATTGTTTGCAATACCAGCACTGTTTTGTTTGCAATAGGATACAAAAACATCATAGAACTTTTTAAAAGAAACAACTTTGGTTTGTCCCGCAAAATCGTATTCTAAAAAGTCCTTTGCAGGTTTCATTATGGCTTTGAACTCCGCTTGCAGGTTTTCTTCTCCACTGTAATAATCAATATAATTGTCCTGAACCAACTTCATCATCTTGCCTAACAGTGTCCAGTTACTAACTCTCATTTCATCTTTTAAATCTCTTAAAGAAGGTATGTAGATAAAGTGGCAGGACTTTTTAAACTCCTCGTTTAGATACCCAGGTCGTTCATTGTCGGGGTTTGGAAAATTCTCCCACAAACGCATTTCACAATTGAGAGGATTAAGTTCCATTTTAAGGAAAACAAACTTTATGGCTCGTGTCCTTCCGTAGTAATCCCAAGAAATTGTGTCCTTAAGCTCAATAAGTATTTTAATTGGCTTTGAAGTGTCATTAAACAACTCTTTAGCAACTTTGGCTTTGGTTGTCCAACCCTCTCCTAAAACAAGGTCAATTGCTTTAAGCACATTTGATTTTCCGCTACTGTTTGCCCCAACAATTGCACAAAGATTGAGAGGCTCTAACTCTAAGTGCTTTATTGAACGAAAGTTTTCAATTGTAATTTTCTTAATCATTGTTGTTGTCGTTTTGCACTTGTCGGTCTGTTGTTAGAACTGTCGGACGGAGTGGTGTTAGCATTGCACATAACTCGTAGATTGTCGAAACCCACTTTCGACAGTCCCGCCGAAAGTGGAGGGATTGTCGAAACAAATTGCTGTTGGTTCTATTGGCAGTAAATATCGCATTTTTCACAAAGTATCAAATGGCGAAACGATTTTCTGGATGCTGTGCGTGCTCACGTGCGTATAGATTTCCGTGGTCTTGCTGCTGTTATGTCCAAGTATCTCCTGGATGTAACGCAGGTCTGTGCCAGCCTCCAGCAAGTGGGTGGCAAAGCTGTGGCGCAGCCAGTGCAGCGTCGCCGGTTTTTTGATTTTGGCCTTTGCCAATGCTTGTTTCAGGACTAATTGCAGGCTTCGCTGGTCGTATTGCTCGCCTGCGGTTTGTCCCTCAAATAACCAGGTCTTGGGTTTGGACTCTACGAAATAGGCCCGGAGCATTTCGAGTATTTTGGCACTCAATGGCGTTATCCGGTCCTTTTTGCCCTTTGCCTGCTTGATGATGACGATGGACCGTTTGCTGTCAATATGTTCCGGTTTCAGGGACAGCAGTTCGCCGGATCGCAGCCCACAACTGTAGCTGAGCGATAGCATCGCCCGGTGTTTCAGGTTGCTGTGTGCTTCTAATATCAGCTTCACCTCCTCTTTGCTCAATACATTGGGCAGTAGCTTTTCTCGCTTGGGCCGGTGTATGAGCTCGGGGTCGAGCCTCCGGTTTTCCTGGGTGCTGAAGAACAGTTTGATGGCGTTCACCACCTGGTTTTGGTAGCTTGATGATAGTTCGTTTTTTAGGATAAAATCATTGTTGTACCCGATGACGCCTGCACCCGTGATGTCCGCCACGGCCTTGTTGTTGTGGTATAGCAGGAAGGATTTCAGCGCCTCGGCATATACCTTCACCGTGTTGTTGCTGTATCGCCGGGAGTGCAGCTACCGCTCAAAGGCTTGGATGCTTTTTTGGTGTGCTTCGTTCAGCACGAGGAGGGTCGGTAACCCAAAGCGCTCCCGGTACTCGGCGTGTCGGGCAGGTGCCATAAGCCAAGTGATTGGCTCCAAAGTGCGCCTTCCAGCTTTTTGATGCGGGCTATCAATTCTGGCTTCTTTTCAAAGACAACAGCAATTCTCGGTTTTTTTTGGTGCTTGATGGTATAGGCTTTCCATTTGCTCGTGGTGGTTTCCGATTTCATAGTCATGTTTTTTGTTTCAAAATTGGCCTTTACCGTGTTTCATGGGTTGCCTGTTCACAGCATTCCTTTGAGGGGCAAGGGATATGCGGCGCCCGGCATGAAAACCTGCCAAGCAAATGTAAACTTCTCATCAATCCGGCAACCCTGTTCCCAACCCGTCACTTCGCCACCCGAAGCGCCGCAGCATACGCATCCGGCAACGGGCTGCCCTCCACCGCCTTGGCCGCCTTTTCTACGTCATACTCAAAGCGCACGAACTCAACGCTCACACTGTCTTTGTCCAAGACCGAGCAGCGCTCGTCCACGGTGAGCAGTACGTAGCAGCCACGAGGGTCGCCGTCCTTGGGCTTGCCCACCGAACCGATGTTGATGGCGTGGCGGTAGTGCGGCGTTTCCTCTGTACCGGAATTGAGGGTGCGGTGGTACGGCTTGTGCGTGTGCCCAAAACAAAGGATGTCGGCGCTGGCCCCTTCGAGGATGCGCAGCAGGCTTTTTTCCTCTCTGTCCTCAAAAAGGTACTCATTGATTTTGCGGGGGCTGCCATGTACGAGCAGCAAACTGACGGGCTGCCGCTCCTGCATTTCCAGCTCTATCCGGATGTGCTTGGGCAGGTGCCGCAGGTATTGCCGCTCGGCGGGCTGTGTGATCTGGTTGGTAAAAGAAATGGACATTGCCCCATTGGCCTTTTCGTCGTCGGTCTTATAGGCGCAGCCGCAGTCGTCGCTGCTCCTGCCGATGCCGAAGTCATAGTTCCCGGCGATGGTCGGGATGCCCCTGCGGCGGATTTCCCGGATGACCTCGTTGGGCCAGATGTTGTAGCCTACGAGGTCGCCAAGGCAGAAAATTTGGTCGGGCTGGCGGCGCTCGATGTCGGCGAGGCAGGCTTCGAGGGCTGGTAGGTTGGCGTGGATGTCTGAAAATAATGCGATTTTCATGATGCTTGTCCGGTTGTTTTTGATGAAGGATAATATTTGTTGCGCAGCCAAAACGCCACGTTCACCAGTGCAATCAGTGCAGGCACCTCCACCAGCGGGCCGATGACCCCGGCGAAGGCTTGGCCGCTGTTGATTCCGAACACCCCGATGGCGACGGCAATAGCAAGCTCAAAATTGTTGCCCGAAGCCGTGAAGGCGATGGAGGCGTTCTTGGAATAATCGGCGCCCATTGATTTTGCCAAAAAGAAACTGGACAAAAACATCAGGGCAAAATAGATGACCAACGGCAAGGCGATGCGCAGCACGTCAAGCGGTATCTGTACGATTAATTCGCCTTTTAAACTGAACATTAAAACAATGGTAAACAACAATGCAATTAATGTAATGGGCGAAATAAAAGGCACGAATTTCTCCTGAAACCATGCCTCACCCTTATATTTCAATAAAATAAAACGGCTGAGAATACCAGCAACGAAAGGAATTCCGAGATAAATAGCCACGCTTTCGGCTATTTGCCCGATGGTGATATTTACTTCCAAACCTTTTAAGCCAAACAGGGGCGGCAATACGGTAATAAATACCCAAGCATATACGCTATACAGCAATACCTGGAATATGCTATTTAATGCCACCAACCCAGCGGCATATTCCCGGCTGCCCTCAGCAAGTTCATTCCAAACGATGACCATCGCAATGCAGCGGGCCAGCCCGATGAGGATTAACCCAACCATATATTCCGGATAGTCCCGCAGGAAGGTGATGGCCAGCACGAACATCAGCACGGGGCCGATGACCCAATTGAGCAGCAGGGAAATGACCAGCACCTTGGTGTTTCGGAACACCTCGCCCATTTGCTCATATTTCACCTTGGCCAGCGGCGGGTACATCATCAAGATAAGGCCGATGGCCAGTGGCACGTTGGTCGTCCCGCTCGACATGGAATTGATGAAATCGGCGGTGGATGGCACGAAATAGCCCATGCCCACGCCGATGGCCATGGCCAGGAAAATCCAAAGCGTGAGGTAGCGGTCGAGGAAGGACAATTGTTTGCGGCCCGTGGCGGGGTTGCAGTTGTTGGCAGACATTGGATTTATTTTTAGCTTAATTTATTGAAAGTCAATCTATTAGAAACAGGTTGTAGGTAAAAGGCTTTTTTTATACTCGATTTAAGCCTTAGCTTTAAACTCTTTTTAGCACTTTTTGCAAGTGCATTCATGGTTTCGAACATCCCCTATAAATGTTAGTTAGTTGTTATTTAAGTTAATTATTTTAGACACTTCAATACTCTGTAAATAAAATTTCTTGACATTTTCAATACGGGGGCTTGGGGGCGATAGCCCCCGGAATCCCTCTCCCCCAGCGTTGGCGCCGGAGGCGC
>JBGSKQ010000081.1:0-7223 GCA_041741095.1 Saprospiraceae bacterium | reverse complement strand
TTGCCCTAAAGGGCATAGTTTCAACTGTCGAACTTAAAAAATGAATGAATACTGCCGCTAACAACGGCTTGCTGTCCATGCCGCCGAACAGCCAGCTCGCAAAGCCAACGCACGGCGGCACGGCAGCAAGCCAAACGTTCTGCACAATAAAAAATAAAAATCGAAACAAGACGAAATGAAAGGAAAATAAATCAGTTTAATCACTTTAAAATCAGTTCATTATGAAAAAAATGTTCCAACTTCCGATTCTGATTGCAATAGCAATCCTCACCGCCAACTTCTGCTTGGCACAACCCCAATGGACAGAGATAAAAGGGTTTGTCCAAGAAGCCGAAACTGTCGTCGAGGGCGAAATATTCGCACAAGAATGCTTCATTGACGAGACCAGCGGCAACATCAGGACAGCCAATTTTGTGAGGGTAAAGACCCCAATCAAAGGCCACGCCGCCGAACTGGTGGTCATCTATACCGACGGAGGGCGGATGGGAGACAGGGTACAGACCGTATCGCATTCCGCCAAACTTCGGTTGGGGGAAGAAGGGATTTTTCTCCTGCATAGCGGCACCCCGTCAACTTACAAAGGCAACGCAGGCTTTGTACTTAAAGGCGGAAACATGGGGCTGATAAGACGTCTCAAGAAGGACAGGGAGAAGAAAGGCTATTGCCCCGGCACCAGGGAAAAAATTACAAGCTGGCGGGAAATACGGGAGCAGGTTGGGAAATGGTGCGGTACAGACCTGACCATCAAACAGTTCGACGGTTCGGAAAGCCCTGAGTCAGTTACCCAAAAGGAACTTTGCGTAAAGCTCGCCGACGCAATCCCGCTATTCCAGACGCAACAAGTACAGTTCGATGTTTATGTCAAGAGCAGTGTGCAAGGACTGGCTTTTGAAAGCATTAAACTTTTCTTCGATTATCCCACCGAGCATATTGATGCCAATATTGTAACCAATGGTGGAATCTCGGTGACGAAGCAAACGGTTTCGTCTGCCTCCATATACCAGTTGTCGGTACAGGATGTGACGGAAAGCAAATTGAAAGTGGAGATAGGCACGGGCTGCATCAGTTCGTTAAGTTATTACACCTTGGACACGGTTTATGAAAAACTGGCCCGTGTTGTGGTCGATGTGAGCAATTGGGGCAGTTTGGGAACATTGAACCTCGAAAGTTTCATCGTGGAGGGTTCTGCAAAGTATTATGAAGGAGCAGGTAGATGCTATGATTTTGACCGGGTGTGCGGGGAAGGGGAAGTCGGTTTTGCGCCATGCGAAGTTACTAATATTGCAGTCGCACCTTTTGCGGATGGTATCGGCCAAATACTAACAATCACAGGACAGGGTTTTGGCAACGGAATCTTGGGAGAAATTACTATTCCAAATCCGGACGACGGAGGGGCAACAGATTTTGACATCTTCGGTGGCCCGCTTCTTCAACCTCAATATTTTGAAACTTGGACAGATACGGAAGTCAAGGTCAAACTTTCTTCGCTGGGGCCAGGTGGACATCCTTTTGGTAGCGGGAATTGGGAAATTGACCCCGACATCACTTCACAAGAGCCAAACACCTTGGTTTGTTTTGTTAAAGTCGGGATAGACTACGCTTTGCTCAACACGAATGTCAACGATGTTGACAGAATGATAGGACTTGCGAAGAACCCAACCACAGCCAACCCTGACGGTGCACATGAATGGTATCTTGATGCAGGTATAAATAATGGCCCGGTATTACAAGCACAAGGAATTACATTTGACATGGTAGAGCAAGTGGCGATACGAGCATATTGTGATTGGGAAAATACTACTGGCATAGAAACAAGGTATATGGGTGCTTTAACCAACCCCAATAACAATAATGATGGCTTTAATGCACTCATGTTTGCGGATTTAGACCCAAGTATTGCGGCAATAACTGCAAGAAATTTTTCTACCAATCTATGTGACAATGACCAATTGTATTTTGCTGGAAGAATTAGCGAGGCAGATATTAGGATGAACAGGGCATCTCAATGGTTCGTATCAACTACTACAAATGGTATTCAGGACTTGCAATTGGATTTATATAGTGTTTTGATGCATGAAATCGGTCATTCATTTGGACATGAACACGCTATGGACTTAGAAGATAATAACGAGGATGATGTACACTTAATGTACTATAAAGTAAGAGATGAACAAATTAAGCGGAACATAGATTTTGGAGCAGAAAATGGGACTGAATTGCTAATTCAAAGGACGCTTGAATCCATTAACACTCCCGGTGAGTGTTTTAGCGGTTACGTCTTTAACAATACCCCTGTAGGCTGTCCGACTACCGCTGTGGTATACAACCAAGAGCCAGAGTGCAGAGTCCAAACTAAAATGCTTGTTCCCAGTGGTGAAAATATAACGGTGGAAATTGGGGAGAACAACGACAAAAGAGTGGCATTATTCAATGTAATGGGGCAATCACTTTTCAGTAGTTACGAGGAAGGAAACCAAGAAATTAATTTCCCCTCTGTCGGACTGCCTTCAGGTACCTATTTTTTGCAATATTTTTGCAATGGACTGCCAAAAGTTAAGAAAATTATTATTCAATAAATTCATTGTGCCGGGGCTGTTTGGAGATACTCCAAGCAGCCCCGATTTTTTTTTAAATCCAAATCATTATGAATAATAAATTCATTGTACTCCTCGCAGCAATAATAATTTTTTCAATTATTGCTTGTACCAATAAAACGATATACTCTAATAGTGGAACAAAAAAGCAAAACGACAAAACCTTAACTGATACTTTGTGGTATTTAAAAAACCGAATCCCCAATTGCGATAGTGCCATAGTGTTTATGAAGCACGTCATTGTTCCAGTTGAATCTTTCCCAAAAATTGACAAGCTTTTGCCAAGGGAAAGAGAAACCATTGTGACAATTCCTGGTGAAGGTTTAGGAATTCAAGAAGATGAAAAATATAAATTTTATATCAGCCCAGATTGCCTTGTTGGTAAACCTGCTGAGATTGCGCTGGAAATTTTTTGTCTAAAGGATAGCCTTGAATCCTTTATTGTTCTTGACAAAAAATTTCAAGCAGAAGACACATACTGGGTGTTGTCATCCAGAGGATTTGGAAATTATTTGAGTATTCGCTTTGAGAAAGGGCTTGTTTCAAGTGCAGTATTCAACGTAGTAAGCAAATCGCACTAAAAAATAGAAAATATAACTGGTGCAGAACAACGCATACACGGCAAGCGGGGCTATGCGCCCCGCCTGCGTGTATGCAGACGTTCTGCCCAATTAGAAAAAATAAAAAACCAAAATAAAATAAATCAAAACGGACGGAAAACGCTTCAAACCATTTTATCCACTAAATTTGTTTATTATGAAAACCTTGAACTTACTTCCCAACCTGGCCGCAATGGCAGTGGCCATTTTCAAAACCCTGTTCACATGTGCCGAAGCCTACGGGCAAAGCTTCCCCTCGGAAATTTCCAATGAGGGAGTGGTGTTCGACGGCAAAGTGGTGAGGAGTGAAGGCGTTTGGTCGGCCGACCGGAAGACCATTTACACCATCAACTGGTTCAAGCCCAAAACCGTTTTCGCCGGGCAGACTGGTTTACCGGACTCAATCCCCGTGCTGACAGCAGGGGGCTCAACCAAAGAAGGCCTACTCGCCGTCACCCATGTCCAGACCTACCACCCTGGATATTCCTATCTGCTTGCACTCGAACCGTGCGAGGACTGTATCGAGGGGCAGGCGGCCTACGTCCCACGGGCCAGTATCGGGGAATTCAACAGGCGGGAGTACCTGCGGGAAAAAACAAAATGGGCCAACCGTCCCAAAACCAAAAGCATGTTGGGCGAAAATGCCTGCCAGGGCAATGGTGACACGCTTTTCCTGATGCTGGGCAATGTCCACCTCGTGCCGGGACTTGACAGCGTGACCGGGCATATCGATATCAAGACACGCACCCCACAATCGGCCAAAACGCTTTATTCCCTTTCTTCGCTGTTAAAGTACAACACCGATGTTTTTGGGGACTATGCCATTGCCGCCCACCAGGTCGGGATAGCCCCAATTGGCCAGGACATGGCACTGGCCTACACTTCTTCGAGCAGCGATTTCACCGCCGAAAAGGCGGCCTTTTCCATGACGAAAAATGCCGCCGCCACAGTGGCCATGGTGGTGGACACCTTTTACCAATCCATTGTCAGGGTTGATTTCAGGGCCCCGTTGTCCAGCCTGCACAAGCTGCCCTCGGTGATTGACAGCCTGTTCCTGCCCGAGGAGACCGGGGCGTCCTATCTTTGCGATGGAAGGGTCTTCCCCTTTAGGTATATCTTCCTTGACAAAAGGAGAACGGGTGTTGTGATTGATGGGGCGGCGACCCCTGTCACCTATTCTTTCGAGGACATCACGTTCAATTCGGCTACCAATGAATATTCATTTACTGTTTTTGCGAGCAGCGACGAGCCAACGTATTTGGATGTCGCCCATCTCGAAATAGATTTCGCCCCATCTCCTTTTTTCTTCAACCAGGTAGCAAATAACTATGCAACGGTCGACCTTTCGCCCGGCACAATCCTGGGCGACAACCTTAGCTACAATTATACTTTATCAGACTTGAATACGACTGCCGTCCTCATGGTTGTCCAGGCATCGAACGTGTTCAGTGTCAATGCTTTGGCGATGCTGGATGCCACCCCAAGGGCTTTGTGCCGAATCAGCCTGACCATGGAGATATGCCTCTCTGCCCCGGGATTGGCCTTTCAAGAGTTCGATATGCAGGGTTTCAGCCTGTATTACACGGCCGCATCTTTCCCGATGCCATTAGTCTATGAACCTGTTTATGCTTTTGATACCGAGAACACCATTGCGTGTAGTTGCATTGACATACCGGAGATATCGAGCTGGACGCCTGACGAGGTTGTTGCAGGCGACAACCAGGTACTGACCATTACTGGCTCGGGCTTTGGGCTGTACGAGCGGGGCGCAGACCCCGGTATGAATGGCATGGGGAGTTCCGTGCTTTTCACCAACGGCGACGACCACACAAACAATCCTGAATTTATCGCTGCTGCACAGGGGGATTTCAGAATCGGCGGCATCCTGAAATGGACGGACACGGAGATACAGGTGAAAGTCCCTTCGACGGATTACAAGGCAGGCATAAACGGCCCCGCCTCAACGGGCAGGTTCAGGGTGAGGAACAGGTGCAACAAAGTGGCCGAATCGGACGACGACCTTAAAATACCCTTTGCCCTTACCAACCATAGACTGCAAGATGAAGGTGTTGCCAAAAGGCTGGGGCTGCGCAACAACAACGGGCCCACCGGCGGGCAGGACGGGTACGAGTTCCAGTTCAACGCCAATGTCAGCTCTCCTGCCTGGGTCATCAATATCCCGAATGCATTCGACAATGCGCTGTCCACATGGTGCGACGAAACACATATCAGGTTCAAAAGAAAACTGGCCACCACATTCACACAGGCCGTGGCCAATGATGGGGTAAATGTTGTGGTTGTCGGTTCATTGTCAACCCCCAACGCACAGGCCGCTCTGGCGCAGAGCCAGGCATACTTTCCAATAGACTGCAATGGCTCAGACCCTGCCGATGAAGATGGCGGCTTCATCATGGCTGACCTTGACATCATCATCAACGACGATTTTGCACTGACCGGTACGCAGAGCCGGGCGAGAAGGGTGCTGGAACATGAGCTTGGCCATGGCCACAATACCAACCATGCCAGGTGTTTCGGTTTATTGTGCGGCGGGCCCTTGATGCACCCCGAAGGCACAACGGGCATCAAAACTGTGGACGTTGACGCTGGAAACCGTATTTTCGACGACAGCCAGGGAATCATCAACAATGGATGCACCGTGGGCGGTACAAACGTGAACCCGGTAGCAATCCTGTCCGGGGATTGCGGAACGCTTGTCGCCGACCGGGAGGAACGGCCGCTCGACCTGTTAGTTTTCCCAAACCCAACCGCAGACCAGGTTTGGGTTTCAAAGGCCGGCCAGCCTTTTTCGTGGTCTGTTTCAACCGCCTCCGGGCTGGCAGTTGCCTCCGGCAAATCGTCTATTTCGGATTTCAACATTGATTTTTCGGCTTACCCACCGGGGACGTACCTGCTCGTCATTTCGAACGATGAAGGCATTGGTCGGTACAAAATCGTGAAACTATGAGACAATTGACAATCTTGGCCGCTGTAGTACTGTTTTTGACCTTGGCAATGACATGCCAGAAAAAAGCACTGCCTATTGACGAGGGCATATCCACTTCGAATGATACGCTTTCTTATTCACGTACCGACAGAGACGACGTCCCCCCACCTCCCGAAATCCCTTGGTGGACATTGGACACCACCAACCTCGACACCTGCCAGCAGCGCCTCTGGGGCTATCTGAGGACGATGTACCCGACCCGGGAGGATGATTATTGGGGCTATGAAACTTATGCCATTATGGGAGAGCCAGAAGGAGTTTTTGAACACAGGGATTTCGTTGGTCGGTACCTGCATTTCTTTATAGATACGATTTACTCGAAACGGGGGATGCTCAATGACCCGGCCAATCCCTGCATGAATGTTGATACCACTTTCTTCCTGCAGGCACTCGGCCCCCCTACCTGTATTTCTCAGCATGTTTCAGGTCATCAGACAACCTATTTCTACAATTTCAAAATGAGGTATCGTAGTGGCCCATGCCCGTACATTTTTAACGAGGGCCATCCATTGGAATGGCGTTGCGATGTCCAGCATTTAGAATATTGTGCGCTATTGATGGTAATGTTTGCCAAGCAGGAAGGGGGAAGGATGACGTACATATCGTTTTATGGGCCGGGCGGATAATGGCCAAGGAAAGAAATGAACGGTAGATAGGCACACGGAAAACATTGCAAGATGTACCGTGTGCCTTTTTTATAGGAAGAAAAATGAAAAAAAAATGAAAACTGGGCAGAACAACGCATCTACGCCCATGCCGCCTAAGAAGGCGGCACGGCGTAGATGCCACCGTTGAGCAAAATTATTAGGCATAAAGCCTTGAAAATGAAATAATTGCACCTGCTGTGTTATCCCACAAACTCGATTTTTTCAGTAGTTTGGCGGGTATGAAAGCTATTTCAATCGCTGCCAAACTACAGAAAAAACCGGACATAAACTGCGTCAAAATGTATTATTATTTTGACGCCAATTTATGACCATTCGATTTTGAGTGATAACGAGGTGGTTATGAATTATTCCATTTTCA
>JBGSKQ010000080.1:0-94958 GCA_041741095.1 Saprospiraceae bacterium | reverse complement strand
CCAGGCCTACGACTCTGATGCGGACACCCTGCGCCAGCAGGCCTGGATCATCAAGCTGGACGGGCACGGCTGCCTCGTGCCCGGCTGCCACCTTATTGATGCCACCAATGAAGAATCTGGGCCTGAGATACAACTGGCCATTTACCCCAACCCCACTACTGACTACCTGAACTTTTACCTGAAAAATGCCCCCCAAGGAAAGGAGGCGTCCTTCCGCATCGTGGACGCCAATGGCCGGGCGTTCAGCGGGTTCAGCGGCAGCACCGCCAACACCACCTTCATTGTGCCGGTGTGGGACTGGCCCGCCGGGGTGTATTTCCTGCAATACCTGGAGGGCGGGGAAGTGCGGTGTACGGAAAGGTTTGTTAAACTGTGAACTATGAATGATGAATGATGAACTATGAACAAAGCAGATTTCCCGTTCATAGTTCATCGTTCATCGTTTAAAAAATATCACCAATCCTCTTATATTTGGCCAAAATCTTTCCTCAAATTAACGATATGAACAGCGTCGTCACCGATAGATTTGTCAAATGCCACGACAGGCTGCGGGAGGATGGTTTGGTCAAATCCAGCCGCCAGTTTGCCATAACCCTTGGTTATTTGCCCCAAAGCCTCAGCGAAATCCTGAAAGGCCGCCGGGACGTGACCATCGAACTGCTGCGAAAGGCCATCGAGGTCTATCATTTCAACCCTATATATATTTTCACTGGCGAAGGAACGATGTTCATGAACCCAGAAGACAACAAGGGTTTCAGGCTGCTGCCCATCATCACCGATAGCGAAAACGAGGAGCGCATCGTGCATGTGCCCGTACCTGCGCAGGCAGGGTATGCGGGCGAACACCTCGATACGGTGTTTTTTCAGGAATTGCCTACCTATTCACTGCCCGATTACAAATACCGGGTCGGCACCCACCGCTCTTTCGATGTATCGGGCGATAGCATGGAGCCTACCCTATTCGAGGGCGACAAGGTGGTGTGCAGCTATGTGGAGCCCAATTTTTGGGAAAATTCCGTTCGGGACAATTTTGTCTATGTCGTCGTCACCCGTGGCGATGTGCTGGTGAAGCGGGTTTTTAACAAAATCAGGGAAAACCGCCATATCGAACTCCAATCCGACAACGACTTTTACCAGCCTTATAACATTCCTATCAGCGATGTGCGGGAACTGTGGTATGTGCGGGCGAAAATCAGCCCCTTCCTGCCTTCTCCCAGCAATATCCAAAACTTGGTGCGAAATGAGGTCAGGGAATTGAAGCACATTATCCAAAACCAAAGCAAACTCATCGAAAATCTATACTTGACAATTGAAAAATTGGCGGCGAAGGGGTAATTTGGTCGTTGGGGGTCATTGGAGCACCGTTGAGGTGACACCTTCAAATGGCCGCTCCAAGTGTGCAAATTTTCAGCATTCGTAAGGCCATTTGCAGGCGTCGCCTCAACTCATGATAGTGCGGCGGGACCAACTTTAAATGCGTTCATCCAAAAAATATGAATTAATGAAAACCATCACCGGAACTGTTAAATATCAAAACCTCGCCACTGGTTTTTGGGGCATCGTGGACGACAAAGGCGGCGAGTGGCGGCCTGTCAATATGCCGGAACAACTCAAGACGGAGGGTAAAAAAGTAAAAGTCAAGGTAAAGGAAGTGGACGAGGGCTTTTCCATTTTTATGTGGGGCACGCCCGTTGAAATTGTTTCTTTCCACACCTGACAAGGAGCTATGAAACTCACCAAAAACTAACGTATTAGTTGAGTTTATAAACAATTGATAATCAGCTCATTTTCTCATTTCTCTCACTCCTCTCATCTCTCTCACCTCTCTATTTCACCTGCCCAACCAAGGCGAGTCCGCCGCCACCATTGGCACTTCCAATTTTGCTTTTTCCTTTAAATATAGCCGCAAGGCAAGTGCTGCCGCAATGGCACCCAATTCCTTTTCCCCTTTGTCCAGTTCCTCCGTGGTGAAATAATTTTTGACAAAATGGGTGTCAAATTGCCCGGAGATAAAAGCCTCGTGCTCCAGGACAAAGCGGCCAAAAGGCAAGGTGGTAGCAGGCCCTTCGATTTCATATTTCCCAATCGCATCGAGCATCCGGCGGATGGCCTCCTGGCGGTTTTTGCCCCAGGCCACCAGTTTGGCCAGCATCGGATCGTAGTAAATCGGGATGTCCATGCCTTCCGTGAAACCATCGTCCACCCGGATGCCTTCGCCTTGCGGCGGGCGGTAGGTTTTCAGTTGGCCGATGCTGGGCAGGAAATTATTGTAGGGGTCTTCCGCATACACCCGCAACTCTACGGCGTGGCCATTGATGCGCAAATCTTCTTGTTTAAACGGCAGGGCTTTCCCCCTGGCAATTTCTATTTGTTGCTCCACCAGGTCAATGCCTGTGATCATTTCCGTCACGGGATGCTCTACCTGCAGGCGGGTGTTCATTTCCAGAAAATAATAGTTCAGGTGTTCGTCCACGAGGAACTCCACCGTACCCGCCCCTGTGTATTGGCAGGCTTGGGCCACCTTCACGGCATCGGCTCCCATCGCCGCCCGCACCTCCGGGGTGAGGATGGCACTGGGCGCTTCCTCCACTACTTTTTGGTGGCGGCGCTGCACGCTGCATTCCCGCTCGAAGAGGTGGACCGTGTTCCCTTGCGTATCGGCCAGCACTTGTATTTCTATGTGGCGGGGCGAGGCGATGTATTTTTCGATAAAAACAGAACCATCGCCGAAGGCAGACTGCGCCTCGCTGATGGCACGTTCCATTTGGCTGGCCAGTTCGGCCTCGTTTTCCACGATCCTCATGCCCTTGCCGCCGCCGCCTGCCGAAGCCTTGATGAGGATGGGGTAGCCGATTTCACGGCTGATTTGATGGGCTTCGTTTACCGCTGTTACGGCGTCTTCCGTTCCCGGCACCATGGGGATGTTGAATTTGCGGACGGCTTCCTTGGCGGCCAGTTTGCTGCCCATCACCTCAATGGAATAGGGCGAGGGGCCGATAAAAGTGATGCCAGCGTCCGTCACGGCTTGGGCGAAAGCAGCGTTCTCGCTGAGAAAACCATAGCCGGGATGGATGCCGTCCACTTTCAGTTTTTTGGCCATGCCGATGATTTTTTCGCCCAAAAGATAGGATTGGTTGGAGGGCGGCGGGCCGATACAAACGGCTTCGTCGGCAAAAGCCACATGGGGCGAGTGGCGGTCGGCCTCGGAGTAAACGGCAACGGTTTGGATGCCCATCCGGCGGGCAGTGCGCATGACACGCAGGGCGATTTCGCCCCTATTGGCAACAAGTATTTTTTTCATGCAAAGGCTATCTTCTGCTTGGTTGTGGGCGGCAAAGCTAATAGTTTTAAAACATGGAATCGGTTGTTTGCTGCCAAGTAAAAATTGCCCAAGCGGCAAAAATTTTTACAAAAATTTTCCATTTGGTAACAAAACGGGCAGCACATGCCATTAATAGTGTATTACAGATAAATGTTCTGTTTAGTAATAAGGGCCACCAAATAATTGGTGTCCTGATAAATTGTTATACGCCAAGAATTTGCAATGCGATTTTTATAAACTGTTGGTTTTTAGCAAGTTGTGGAAAAAAATATTGCATAATGAGCCAACAATCCAAACTAACTGTGCGTTATGCCGAATTGTAACCACCATATCAACCAAATATTAAGCATCTATGAGCATCTACAAACCTTATGATTTTTTTTCAAGCATAAATGGCTTTTTTTCAGCCATTTGGCCAAAAATGGAGCGGTTTTTGACGCCAAGTCCCTGTCATCTTAAACAAAAAAAACCGTTTCCCATGAACAGAGTAAAGCCAGTGCTTTCGCTGGCATTTATTATTGTTTTAGGCGTCTTGTTCCACAACTTCTCCCTCAGCGAGCCGTATGTCCACGAAGATTGCCTTGAACTCCCCTCAGAGCGTTTTTCCACCCTGCATAAGAACGGAAAATTAGTTTTCACCCAAGAACTGCCCAACCTCTTTGCCCCCAGCGAATGGGAAGATTTGGGGTTTCCCTTTCTGGGCGAAGACACGAAACTGGCCCTGCAGCACCAATTGCATGTGCTGGAAGCTGGCAATTTCAGGGACGGCGAAAAAGTAGGCAACCTGGAAGTCACTTTTGGCGAGTTCAAGGAAGTGATCGAAATCCTCTTGCAGCGGGTGAACTCCAGCCCCACCGATCTGCACCGCTACCTGGAAGCGCACCAGGTATGGGGCGACGACAAACAGGGCAATGTATATTTTACAGGCTACTACACCCCTGCCCTACAGGTAAAAAAGAAAAAGGACAAGAAATATAAGTATCCGCTCTATGCCTACCCCGAAGAATGGGAAGGCCCAATGCCCAGCCGGAAAGAGATTGACAGCGAGGGCGCCCTGGAAAACAAGGGCCTGGAACTGGCCTACGCTACCAACCCGATGGACATTTACACCATGCAATTGCAAGGCTCTGGCACGGTGGAGTTTATTGATACGGATCAGCGCATGATTTTTCAGTATGCTGGCGAAAACGGCCACCCTTACCGCAATATCCAGTATTTTTTCAAAAACAGGCGTGACCTTTCCATCACCAACCTTTCACTGGACGGTATGCGCCGTTTTTTGCTAAAAAACCCACAATTGGTGGACACGGCCCTGTTTTACAACCCTTCCTATACATTTTTTGAGGCTAAAACCGGTCTAGTAAAAGGCGCAGGGCAGGTACCCCTGATGGAAGGCATTTCAGTGGCCGCCGACCCAAGGTATTTTCCATTGGGCAGTGTGATTTTGGCCGCTGTACCTGTCATTGAAGAAGGTAAGGTGACTCACCATGAGTATAAGCTGCTGTTGCCGCAGGATGTGGGCGGTGCCATCAAAGGTGCCGGGCATGTGGATGTGTATTGTGGCAATGGGAAATTGGGCAAAAAATGGGCTTCATCGCTGCACCATTATGGTCAGATGTGGCTGCTTACGCCGAAAAACAACGGTCAGGTGGCGTTGAACCAATAAACGATTAGGAAACTCATTTTCTATATAAAAGACAGGGCCGTCCCAGCGTGGGCGGCCTTTTTTGTTAGGGCTTTTTTCTCAAATCGAGGCCAAAACGAAGGGCAAAGAAGAATTGCCGCCAAGTGGTGCGGTCGTAGGTATTGGTCATGTCGCCCTCTGTGAGGATGTAGGTGAAATCCGTCCAATCAATGTTTGGAAAAAAACGGAAGCCGGCCATGGGCGAGATACTAAGCTTGGGCGACAGGGCAAATTCTGTAAAGGCACTCAAACCAATATGAAAAGCGACTTGACTGTCTGCATATAATTTAAAATCACCATTGTACTGGTTTCCTTCATAAATAGGCTGCTCGTATTGCATGGCCACCATGCTCAGGCCAGGGGAAAGTGTGAGGAAAAGCGGGACAGGAAGGCTTTTGGAACCGACATCGAGCGGTGAGTAGCTTACATTGTATTGAAAACCAAGGGAATATGCCTCGAAATAATGAGGGTAAAAATAAGCCGTGGCCCTCATGCCCTGTATGGCGGGCTGGAAGCGCCAGCGGGGACTGCTGCTCGGCAGGGTTATGTCAATAATGGCCATTGTGCCATTGCGGAGGAAATCCATGTGGCGGTGGGTCACAAAATTTTCAACTGCCACTTGCCAGTCGGGGGAGGAATTAAGGGTGGTGGCGACCGTCAGTCCAAATTGTGCTTTTATGCTAAATGTGGCACCCAGGTAGAGGCAAAGGAGTACGCATTTTTTCATATTGACGGGATTAAACGGTTTTTGCAGTAACGATAAGTACTTGCCCACAGTGTTGATATTTGTTTTCTTAACAAAATCCCTATTTTGCCCAGCGCAAGAATGGTGTTTGTATTAAACCCTAAGAAAATGACCGTACAGGAACTCGAACAACATCCCGCTTATCACCCTTTGCTCGTGCTGGATTACAACGACCTGCTGCCTTTTATCCAGGAACAGTTTACTTCCCGCACTGGCACCATTCGGGCATACATAGCCCTAAACGTGCTGTTGCTTTTGGGCATAGCTTTGTTTATTTGGATAGACGTAGCAAATGGCAGAATTAGTTGGGGCAGTTTTCTGCAATGGACAGGTTTAGGCACGTTGTTGGTTTTTACACTGATCATCCCCCTACACGAAGGTTTGCACGGTTTGGCCTATAAAATAATAGGCGCACCAAAAGTTACATACGGCGTCAATTGGCAAAAATTCTATTTTTACGCCGTTGCCGATCGTTTCATACTCAACCGTGCAGCGTTCCTGTTCGTAGGTCTCCTGCCTTTTTTGGTGGTCTCTGCCCTGGCCATAGTGTTGATGTTCTGTGTGCCTATCCACTTAAAATGGATGCTGGCCGCTATCTTTTTCATGCATACAGGAGCCTGCGCCGGTGATTTCGCACTGGTAAGTTTTTACGAAAGGCACAAAACATACAAGGAACTGTTAACCTTTGATGATGTGGAAAAGAAGTTGTCCTACTTCTATGTTAAAGAACGATGAATAATAAGGCCTAAAGAATTAAAATGAGGTTTTTCCAGCAAATAATATCAACAAAAACTTGGCTGCTGCTCGGCTGCACTATATTGGTATTTTTAGCCTGCGAAAAGCCCCTGCCGCCTGGAAAGGTTTTAAAAAACCCCTTTGCCGACGTGGATACCGCCCAAGTGGAATCGGTACTACGGGCCATGACGGTGGACGAAAAAATTGGCCAACTGGTTTTCTTGCGTTCCGAACTGAGGGATTCTGCCGAAAAAGCAGCCCTGCTGGACAACGTAAACGAAGGGAAAATCGGCGGCCTAATGTTCGATAATATCTGGATAGAGGATTACCTACAGCTTAAGGACAGCCTGTGCCGTATCTCCAAACTTCCCTTGTTCCTTGGCACCACACAAAAAGTGTCTCTTTTCAATCAATTTAAAGGGCTGGAAAAATTCCCAACACCCGCAGCCATCGCCGCCCTGGATTCGGTTGGTTTGCAAGAAACTTTGGAACGCCACTACCTCAAACAATGCAAGGCGCTGGGGATCAATTTTGCCTTCAACCCTTCCTTTGAACTAAACGACACCAGCAACCAGGCTTTTAATTTCCAACTATATGAAAGCGATACCCAGGCCGTCATGATGCGTTCTTACCGGACTTTGAAACATTTTCAAAATGAACGGATTGTGTCTGTTGGAAGCGGTTTTTCCAATATGTTGTTTTTGGCGGCAGATTCTTTGCGGGACACGCTCCTGCGCCATTATTTGATCAGCACAAGGGAAGGATTGGGCGGCATGTTGATAAACGATGCTCTTTTTCAAAATGATACTTTAGAAAAAACAGGGGCTGGCTTTGTAAAAAAATATCTACGCAACTATTTGGATTTCAACGGATTAATGGCCGTTTCGCTCAACCAGCCCAAAAGCCTCGAACTAAAATGGGCAGAAGGTGCCGACCTTTTTATTACCGCTGACGCCGATAGGACTTATACAGGCCTGCAAAACCTCTACACCAAGGGTAAAATGGACGCCAAATCCCTTGACGACCGGGTCAGGCAAGTCCTGACGGCCAAGGCTTGGGCACACGGCGGCAGATTGCCTGTCGAGTTGTCCATCATGCCGACCGACTCGTCGCAGCAGCCCGTCCATCTGGTTTCACTCAGTCCCAAAAAAGAACCCAAACTGGTGAGGGTCGTGCCGCCCCGCCCCGACAACCTGGATGCACAAATTGAAGAAATACGCTGCTATTTTGAAGATCCCAACTGGGCTTATTTCAATGAAATCTTATTTGAAAAATCGGTGGTGCTGGCCCACAATCACGAAAAGCTCTTGCCAGTGAAACAATTGCTGGGCAGCCGTTTTGAAATATTTGAGTACGGGCGGCAGCCCTTCCGGGATTTCAAAAGGGTCTTTTTGAAATATGCAACTTATAGCTCCCAGGAGCTAAACCCGGTGACCGCCGGCGATTTGAAGCCCATTTCGCCCCAAACAGAAAATGACAGCTTGGTAGCGGTCGTGCTGTTGGACAGCATCAACCTTTTGCCAAAAAGGCACAAAGCCTTTATTGACAGCCTGAATCAACTGAGCCGCCAACGCAAAACCGTGCTGGTGAACTTCGGCAACCCGAAAAATTTCCAGTACTTCGACTCTACCCTCACCTGCCTACAGATTTTCCAGCGCAACAAAGTGACTGAAGCATACGCTGCCCAAGTGCTATTCGGCGGGATGAACGTTGACGGCAAAATGCCTTTGGAAGCCGCAGTTTTTATCCCCTACGGCGCTTCGGTACACAATGCCGCCATCCGCCTCGGCTATGCCAACCCAGAAAAAGCGGGAATTGCGGAAGAGCGGCTGGTCGGCATCAATGCCATAGCCGAAACGGCCATTGACCGCAGCGTTTTCCCAGGCTGCCAGGTCGTTTTGGCAAAGGACGGCCAGGTTATTTTTTCGGAGGCTTTTGGCAAACATACCTACGACAAAAAGGGAAAAGCCGTCAGCACCACCGATTTGTACGACATCGCCTCCATCACGAAAGTGGCAGCCACGACCCTCGCCACCATGAAGCTTTACGAGCGGGGCGTATTGGATCTAAAGGGAAGCATTGCCGAGTATTTGCCACTAAATAATGGCGAAAAAATAGGGGATATTAAAATCAAGGAATTGCTCTTGCACAGTTCGGGCCTGCAATCACAAATGCCCATCGGCAAGTTTTTTTCCTGGCGAAACGTACCAGCCAAAGGCTGCAACAGTTTTTTCTGCCGCCTGAAAAGAAGGGACTTCAGCATACAAGTGGCCAAAGGGCTTTACCTGCGAAACGACTACCGGGACTCCATTTTTCAAAGGGTCAAAAAACTGCCCGTTGGCAAAAAAAGCTACCGCTACAGCGACGTGAATTTTTTCCTCTTGCAAAAAATTTCCGAAGCCCTCACGAAAACCCCGATGGACAAGTTCCTCGATGAAAACATTTACCATTCGCTTGGGCTGCGCTATACGACCTTCAACCCTATCCGGCATTTTTCCCTGAAAAATATTGTCCCAACAGAAAACGACCGCTCCTGGCGGCACACGCTGGTAGAAGGATTTGTCCATGATCCGGCGGCGGCATTGCTCGGCGGCGTCAGCGGCAATGCTGGCCTGTTTTCCAATGCAGAAGATTTGGCCGTTGTTTTTCAGGTATTCCTCAACAAAGGCGTGTATGGCGGCGTGCAATATTTTGAGGGCGAAACAATAGACATGTTCACCAAAGAATACGCTGGCACCAACCGCAGCCTTGGCTTTGAAAAACCGGCCGAGAAGCGCTATCCATCCTATTCAAAACAGTCCTCGCCGCAGTCCTTTGGCCATACGGGCTTTACAGGCACCTGCGTTTGGGTGGACCCCGAGAACAACTTGGTCTATATTTTCCTCTCCAACCGCATCCATCCCAGCGCCCGCAACGCCAAAATATTTTCCGAGGCCGTGCGCAGCCGTATCCACGAGGTCGTTTACGATGCGTTTGATTCCTTCCAATTGCAGCTTCCAGAACTGAATGCAGAGGTGACTGAAAGTAAGTGAGGCGTTTATGGCCCCATCTTGCTGAAAATGAAACTGCCCCGCCGCAGCACTAGGCACGGGCGGAGCAGTTTACGCTCTCACTCCAGAATATTGATGCTTTTTCTTTAAAAAGCTGGGCATGGGGTGCTGCCCAGCGAAATCAGTTTTTAGGATGGATTTAGAAATAGGGTTTGGTGCTTAATTTTTTGTCCAATTTATTCAGCATTGCTCTTTTCAAAAAGCCTACCCCGACTCCCTGGGGGGGATTTGGTATCGGGGTAGCTGACATACTAAGAGCAATCTGTAACATATATTTTGAGTGGCGTCCTATCCTATTTAAAAAAAACTACCCCTACTTCCACGTGGGTTTCGGGGTAGTCCCACACACTATTAGAACACCCACTATTTTGACATAAGAATAAGAAGTGAGGGGTAAGGAGTGAGAGGTGAGGCAGCCTCAATTCTCACTTCTAAAAAAACCAGCCCTACTCCCCCGTGGGTTTCGGGCTGGTCCCACACACTATGAGAACACCCAATATTATTTTTGGCGCAGGCAAACGCAGCAGTACGTTTACAGCCGAAAGCCTTACCTGCTTAATATTTCAAACTTGATGCTATGAGCGGGAACAAAAACAAAGGTAGGGTTTGAAAAAACTGCCCTCGCCGTTAACCGGCGGGGCAGCCCACACACTATGAGAACACCCAATTATATCTTTTGGTATGAGTAAGCCAGTTGGCTGTCAACTGAAAGGAAGTTAGCTTTCTCATTAGTCTTTGTTTTTTGTTTTATGCTCTTTAGGCGTATGTTCAATTTTTTTCCTTGCCTTAAAGACATCACTAAGACGTAGGAAGGTTTAAAATTGCACAAAAAAAAGAGTGTTATTCTTTTTAACAAATTTTCAAGTACGATGGTAAATGTTTGATTCCAAAATGGTAAGTTCCCTTCGTGTGGCAGGTTAAAGATGTGTAAAAGTGTAAGTCCGTGTGGGCCGTCAGTGTTTTGAAAAAAGAGCTAATTTTGAGAAAAGCCCTTTTAAACGAATTTTGAAAACAAGAACGCAGCGGCGGCCATTTTAGTTGCCTGTTGCCCGTTTTCAACACAAAATTTATTCAAATCTAAAATACTTTCCATTGATTCCGCAAAAAACTGTTCAGGAAATACTGGAAACTGCCAAGATAGAAGACGTGGTGCAAGACTTTGTGAACCTCCGGCGGCGGGGGGTGAACATGATTGGGCTGTGCCCTTTCCACCACGAAAAAACACCTTCCTTCACCGTTTCGCCCACCAAGAACCTTTTCAAGTGCTTCGGCTGCGGCAAGGGCGGCGACCCGGCCCGCTTCATCATGGAGCACGAAAACCTCTCTTTCCCGGAGGCTCTCAAGTTCCTGGCCCGCAAGTACCGCATCGAGATTCAGGAGGTGGAACTGACGCCCGAACTGGCCGCCGCACAGCAGGAAGAGGAAAGCCTCTACATCGTCAACGAATTCGCACGGCAGTTTTTTGAGGAGCAACTGTTCAATACCGATGTGGGCAAGAGCGTCGGGCTGAGCTATTTCAAGGAAAGGGGATTCCGGGAGGAGATCATCAAAAAATTTGGGCTGGGCTTTGCACCCATGCAGGGCGACGTTTTTACCCAAAAAGCCACCCAGGCAGGCTACAAACTGGACTACCTGAAAAGGCTCGGCCTCACCTCCAAATACGACAAGGACTTCTTCCGCAACCGGGTGATGTTCACCATCCACAACCTCTCCGGCAAGCCCATCGCCTTCGCCGGGCGCATCATGGAAAAAGACCCCAAGGCGCCCAAGTACATCAACTCGCCGGAGACGGATGTTTATGTAAAAAACAAAATCCTCTACGGGGCCTTTCACGCCAAAAAGGCCATCCGCCAACTGGACGAGTGCATCCTGGTGGAAGGCTATACGGACGTGATTTCGCTGCACCAGGCAGGCATCGAAAACGTGGTGGCCTCCTCCGGCACCTCGCTTACCGAGGGGCAGATTGCCTTGATAAAACGTTTTACCCCAAACATAAAAATACTCTACGATGGCGACCCGGCGGGCGTGAAGGCGGCCCTGCGTGGGCTGGACATGGTGCTGGAAAAGGACATGAACGTGCGGGTGGTGCTGATACCCGACAAAGAAGACCCGGACAGCTACCTGCAAAAAATCGGCGCAACGGCCTTTCAGGAATTCATCGAGCAGCAGGCGCAGGATTTTATTTTGTTCAAAACCAATTTGCTATTGGGTGAAGTGAAGGGCGACCCCGTGAAAAAAGCAGGCCTGGTGCGTGACATTGTGGACAGCATCGCCCGTGTGCCCGACCCCTTCAAGCGGTCGTTTTATGTGAAAGAATGCTCCAGGGTGATGGAGCTGGACGAAGAAATACTGGTGACCGAAACGAATAAAGCGGTCAAGCAGCACCTGCAGAAAAAGCAATTTGAAAAACAAAAGGAGCAAGGCCCGCAGGTGAACATCGTGCAGGAAGACGGCCAGGGCACAGCGGCGACAGATGTGGATTGGTTGCCGCCACAGCCCGCCAGGCCCCGCACCACCGGCCACGAATTCCAGGAGCGTGACATCGCCCGCATTCTCATTGCCGCCGGTGGGGTGGTTTATGACGAAACTGAAAACATCAGCGTGGCGGAATTCATCCTGAGCAACATCGAAGAGGTATTGGAGGATTTTGACAGCAAATTGTACCAGCAGGTGGCCAAGGAGTGCCATCACATGGTGGTTAACGACGAAAAAATTTCACCACAATATTTCATTGGCCACAGCGACCCGAACATCAGCGAACTGGCGGTGGACTTGCTTCATTCGCCCTTTGAATACAGCCCTGGCTGGGAGGAACGTGACCTTTACCTGACCTCCCAAAAAATGCCAGAGCAGAATTTTACCAAAGACAGCGTAAGCGCTTTGATGCAGTTCAAATTGCGGAAAATCATGCGCCTCTGCGAGAAAAACCAGGAGCGGCTGAAAGAGCTAAAAGACAGCGGCGATATGGGCCAAATGATGCGCCTGCTGAAGGTGCAGACCCGCCTCAACGATATGCGGAACGAACTGGCAAAACAATTGGGAACGGTGGTGTTGAAATGAAAAAGTTATTGCTCGGCGGGCAGTTGTGGCTTTTTGAAAATAATAAATCCTGATATATAATGAAAATCTGGCTACTTACTTTTCTTGTTTCCTTGTTATTTTCGTGCGGTGACGAACCAACCAACAATCATCAATCAACAGATCAAACGCCTGCTGAAGATACTGGCTTTGTTGATAAAACAGTTGAAAGTAACAATGCTGATAAGGCTGTAGTATCAACGGTGAAAACTTTTCCTTATCAGCTCGACAAGCCCTCCTCCACCTTTACGATGCCCAATAAACTCACTGAAATTTCCGGCTTGGGCCTCTCCTCCGATGGGCAATATTTGCTGGCGGTGAACGACGAGCAGGGAAAGATTTTTTACCTGGACAAAAGCACGGGCGAAGTGAAAAGGGAGGAAAAGTTCGATGGGACCGGTGACTATGAAGGCATCGAAGCTGTGGGCGATAAAATCTACGTGGCAAAAAGCAATGGCAATATCCTGGAGGTGGCCCATCCCGGTAAAAAGGATCAAAAAACAAAGACACACAAAACCGATCTCAAATCGGTCAATGACGTGGAGGGGCTTGGCTTCGATGCCCAAATCAACTATTTGTTGCTGGCCTGTAAGGGCAAGGCTGGCGAAGGCGACAAATTCAAGCGCCAACGGGCAGTATATGCCTTTGATATAAAAGAAGAAAAACTGCTGAAGGACCCTTTTATCCTGGTAGATCGGGACGAAATAAAAAAGTGGGCCACCGATAGTGGAAACGGTTTTACAGAAAATGTAGCTGAGTTCTTCGAGCCAAGCCTTGCCGACGATGCTTTTGCGCCTTCGGCCATCGCCATCCATCCTTTGACAAAGCAGGTTTACATCCTTTCTTCCATTGGAAAAATATTGGTGGTGCTGGACCCCGATGGTAAAATCTTACAAATCGCACCGCTTGATCCGGACCTGCACAAGCAACCCGAAGGCTTGTGTTTTGATACGGATGGCACTTTGTACATCAGTAACGAGGGGAAAGGCGGCAAGGGGAAAATTTATCGTTTCGACCCATAAAGTTGATTATTCGATCACGATATGGTATTTGTTCAAAAGGCCGGGCAGGCCACCCATCGAAAATTTGGCTTTTGTGATTTTGTTCTTTTCGGGGTCAATGATAAAATGCTCGGCATTTCTAAAATCTGCTGCCTCCAAAATGGTATTTTCAAACACCGTCAGCTTCAAATCGCAGCCATAAAAATCAGCTTGAGATAGGTCGGTTTCGGTAAAATCCGCTTCCTGCAAATTGCATTTGTTGAATTTCGTGCCTTTCAATTTTAGCTGGTAAAAGGAAGAATAGTTCAGTTGGCAATTTTCAAAATTGACAGCCAATAAGAAAGGATTGCAATCATCAAACCGCAGGCCCAGCAGTTTGCAATTTTTGAACTTGACATCCCTGAGCGAAACCTTTTTCAGCTTGGCCATGCTCAGGTTGCACTGCTCAAACAGGCAGTTTTCAAAAGAAAAACCCGATAAATCAGCTTCAGCCAGGTTGCAGTTGGAAAATGTGCAGTTTTCGTATTCGCCCTTGGCCAGGGTGTCTTTTTCATTAAAAGTTTTGCCTTCGAAATATTGTTCGCCCATCGTTTCTATTTTGCCTTGGTGCAGCGGTAAAAATAAAGATTTCAAAATAGCATGGCCTGTCAATTTAAGCCAACTTGTGGCGAGATCGGGATTCTTAAATCCATGCAGCCTTTCGGCCATTTTGACAAGGCTTCCCAATTATTCCCGCAAATTTTTCAGGAAAGAGTGACAGAACGTCACGTTTTACTGCGTGGCACAAACTCTGATAGGGGAGGTTGCGTCGCAAGACGTTTGACATCTTTTTTCAAAAAACAATCTTGTTGCCCATTGCTGATTGTGCGTTGTTGACGGCCTACCACCGTAAGTGCCCACCAACGGCAAGGCCAATCAACGGTGTGCGACCACAGGCAACATTCAACAAAACGTTATTTACTATGAAGTTCAAGCCAATCAACGACAGAGTTGTTGTAAAGCCGGCACCCGCCGAAGAGAAAACCAAAGGGGGCATCATCATCCCCGACACCGCTAAAGAAAAGCCACAACGTGGTGAAATCGTGGCCGTTGGCCCCGGTAAGGAAGGCAATAAAATGAACGTGAAAAAAGGCGACATTGTCCTGTATGGCAAGTATGCCGGCCAGGAACTGAGCCATGATGGCGTTGACTACCTCATCATGCGTGAAGACGACATCCTGGTGATTTTGGGTTAATGGTTTTGGGTTAAACAAAGTGGTTTTTGGCCACCGACAGCGCAAACCATAAACTTCAAACTACAAACCCTTTCATTCCAAATTTTTAAAAAACAAAAATTTCAATCTAATTATGGCAAAAGAAATCTCCTTCGATAGGGACGCCCGTGAGAAACTCAAAAGCGGCGTTGACGCATTGGCAAATGCAGTAAAAGTTACCCTCGGCCCCAAAGGCCGCAACGTGGTCATCCAAAAAAGCTTCGGCGCTCCGCAAATCACCAAGGACGGCGTTTCCGTGGCAAAAGAAATCGAACTGGAAGATCCAGTGGAAAACATGGGTGCCCAAATGGTGAAAGAAGTGGCCAGCAAAACCAGCGATATCGCTGGCGATGGTACTACCACTGCTACCGTTTTGGCCCAAGCCATGATTACCGCCGGCCTGAAAAACGTGGCCGCCGGTGCCAACCCGATGGACCTGAAGCGTGGCATTGACCGTGCCGTGAAAGTGGTCGTAGAGGATTTGAAAAAACAATCCGAAAAAATCGGTGACGACTTCAAGAAAATCCAGCAAGTAGCTGCCATCTCCGCCAACAACGACGAGGAAATCGGTTCCTTGATTGCCGAGGCGATGAAGAAAGTGTCCAAAGACGGCGTTATCACTGTGGAAGAAGCAAAAGGTACCGAAACCTTCATGGAGGAAGTGCTGGGTATGCAGTTCGACCGTGGATACTTGTCGCCTTACTTTGTGACCAATGCCGAGGACATGATCACAGAATATGAAGAACCTTACATCCTCATCCACGACAAGAAAATCTCCAACCTGCAGGAAATCCTTCCAATTTTGGAAAAAGTGGCCGGTTCTGGCCGTCCGCTGCTCATCATTGCAGAAGACGTTGAAAGTCAGGCACTTGGCGTATTGGTGGTCAACCGTCTGCGTGGTGGCCTGAAAATCGTGGCCGTGAAAGCTCCTGGTTTTGGCGACCGCCGCAAGGCCATGTTGGAAGACATTGCCATTTTGACAGGTGGCACCGTGATTTCAGAAGAAAAAGGCTACAAACTGGAGAATACGACCCTGCAAGAGCTGGGCCGTTGCGAAAAAATTTCCATTGACAAAGACAACACGACCATCGTGAACGGCAAGGGCCAGAAGAAAGAAATCACTGCCCGTATCAACCAGATCAAACAGCAAATAGAAGCGACCACTTCCGACTACGACAAAGAGAAACTGCAAGAGCGCCTCGCCAAATTGGCAGGTGGCGTAGCAGTGCTGAACGTAGGCGCTCCTACCGAAGTGGAAATGAAAGAAAAGAAAGACCGTGTGGACGACGCCCTGCACGCTACCCGTGCCGCCATTGAGGAAGGCATCGTGGCTGGCGGCGGTGTGGCCCTGGTTCGTGCCATTGCTTCGCTCGAAGGCGTGAAAGGCATCAACGAAGATGAAAACATCGGTGTGAACATCGTGCGCAAGTCGCTCGAATCGCCCATTCGGGTGATTGCCGAAAACTCAGGCGAAGAAGGAAGCGTGGTCTTCCAAAAAGTAGCAGGCAGCAAAGGCGCCACTGGCTTCAACGCCCGCACAGGCGTGTATGAAGACCTGAAAAAAGCAGGCGTCATTGACCCAACGAAGGTGACCCGTGTGGCCCTCGAAAATGCTGCTTCCATCGCCGGCATGGTGCTGATGACCGAGTGCGTCATCAACGACAAACCGGAAAAAGAAGCTGCACACGCCCACATGCCTCCAGGCGGCGGCATGGGTGGCATGATGTAATAGCAGAACAACTCATTGTTTTAGGTATAAAAGCCTCTCCGCATGTCGGGGGGGCTTTTTTTGTTTTGAAATAACCCAGAAACTGATGAAAATCGAAAGGAAGGAAAATCGTTAAACGAATATAACCAGGCTCCAAGATTTTAACTAAATTGCGTCCTTTGAATTCATTAGACTTTCTCGAATTTAAGTTTTATAGCTATGAAAAAAATTATTTTACATCTCTTCCTTTATTTTTCCTTTCAACCAATTGTGCATTCACAATTGGTTGCCTTCCCAACTGAAGGGTTAGCTATAGGGTCTAATTATCATGTTCCTTGGATCAATAGCCCGGATAGAAATGAATCTATTGAGTACGTTTGGGATACGGTTTTATGCAATAAGCTTTTTCATGTATTTCAAGAAATAGCCGAACCTTATGGCCTGCTGTTAATGCGTTATGATAGCGGTAAAATCTATTTCAATAGTTTTCTCAATCCATGCAGCAATGGGACTCTACAATATGATTTTTCACTGGAGGTAGGCGACACCATAGACTTGACTAATTGGCCGGATTCCAAAGTTGTTGAAACTGGACAAATTTCATTGCTCAACGGTGAAACCAGAAAATACCTGAAATTAGAGGCATTACCCCCAAACAATTGGCCATCCTATGAGCAATTTTGGATTGATGGTATAGGTGATATTCGATATGGATTTCAACGAGCTAAGGACATTGATGGCGGATGGCAGGAATTTGTTTGCGCAAGGGATAAATCCGGAATTCTTTACTATAATAATGATGCCGGATTAGATTGCGATTCCTTGCTTTGCAATCCACCAAAACCGTCTTTTACATGGTATTGTGAAAACGAATTTATTCATTTTCAAAACCAGAGTAAAGATGCTGATAGTTATTTATGGCGTTTCGGAGATGGAACCATTTCCACCGAAGAAAATCCCATGCACGCTTATGCCAATGCAGGATGCTATGAAGTTCATCTGATCGCTGGTACTGATTGCCTGCCTGTTGTTTATGAAAAAATAAAAACAGTTCCAGTAAGTGAGCCTCAATACTTTCATACCATATATGAGGATAGCTCCGATTTATTCAGGTATATTTTCTTTAGCAGTGCTCAAGTTGGCTGGGCAGCAACAGATAAATCTCTATACAAAACTGTTGACGGGGGGCAATCTTGGAATCTACAAATTCAATTTTCTGGTTCTCCTTCTATGGGGGAAATTGATTTTCTAAACGATGAGATTGGAGTCGTTAGAGTTTTTGACTATAACGAAGAAATTCATGTACTTAAAACTAATAATGGAGGCGACTCTTGGGATTTCATAAAAATTGAAAGCGAGCCAAATCTTTTCAGGATAGACATTGTTGATTCTTTGACAATTTTTGGAAGCGGCAAATATGATGATTTGAGCAAAACAACGGATGGAGGTTTAACCTGGTCAATTATTGATGTACCTGCTATTACCTATGCTACAGATGTCTTCGCACTTGATTCGCTGACAATTTTTGTGTCCGGTTATGAAAATGAAAATCAACCTTATTTCCCTGCTTATTTAGCAAAAAGTTTGGATGGAGGACATACGTGGACCGTTTCAACCTTGCCGGGTGAACATGGCCCTTTCGATATTTGCTTCATCAATAAAAACGAAGGTTGGATAGCTGGTGTAAATGCCATCCTGCATACTACTGATGGTGGCATGACATGGGAAATACAATATGAATCAAATGAGGAAGAACGAATAAATGAGATTCAATTTGTCACTCCAAAAATTGGATGGGCACGTGGGCTATTCGGGAAAGTATTGGGCACTATTGATGGTGGTTTAACTTGGAATCTCCAATCATGTGGATTAACTGATTTAACGATGTTTAGTTTATCCATGATATCAGCTGATTTAGGCTATTTATCCTATTACATCGCAGATTCTAAAACAGGAGTTTTAGCAAAGTACGCTCCAACTACCGCTGAAAATTGCGGGGTTAGCTATACTATTGAAAAATCAAGTCAATTTTTAGATTTTGAATTATTTCCTAATCCATCCAATGGTTCAGTCAACATTCAATTAGGCGAAGAATGGCAAAAAATTACTTCTATTGATGTCTGCACTCCTCAGGGGAACTTGCTCAGGAAAGTAAATCGCAGCAATGAATTAAAGGAAACAATAGAACTTTCAGGCATCCCACCCGGGGTTTATTTTATCATCGCAAACGATGAAAATGGGAAATCAAAAGTAAGAAAATTGATAGTCTTTTCATTTTAATATGAATTATGCCACCGTTCTTCAAGCCATCTTGACAGACCTCTCCCCCTTCCACGGCCAAGGCCAGCCTGCCAACTACATCCCTGAACTGGCCAACGTCAACCCCGACCAATTCGGCATCTGCCTACAACTGCTGGAGGGCGGGCAATACGGCCTTGGCGACTACCAGAAAAAGTTTTCCATCCAGAGCATTTCCAAAGTATTTGCTCTCACACTGGCCATTTCCAAACTAGGCGAAGGGCTGTGGGATCGGGTAGGTGTGGAGCCGTCGGGCAACCGCTTCAACTCACTGGTGCAACTGGAATACGAGAAGGGCATCCCCCGCAACCCGCTCATCAATGCTGGTGCCATCGTGGTGTGCGACATCCTGATAAGCCAATGCGCCAACCCGAAAGCGGAAGTCCTCGCATTGGTGGACGACCTTGCGGGCAGGCCCGGTATCACCTTTAATGGAACCGTAGCCGCCTCGGAACGGAAAACGGGCTTCCGAAACTTTGCCCTGGCCTATTTCCTCAAATCATTTGGCAACTTGCACAACGGGGTGGACGAGGTACTTGACCTCTATTTCCACATTTGCTCCATCGAAATGACCTGCGAGGAATTGGCCCGTGCTTTTCTTTTCTATTGCAATCACGGCAGTTCAAACTTTCGCCCTCAATTCCTGAACAAAAGCCAAACTAAACGCCTGAACGCTCTCATGCAAACTTGCGGCTTCTACGACGAAGCAGGCGAGTTCTCCTTTGAAGTAGGCCTGCCCGGCAAAAGTGGGGTCGGCGGCGGCATCGTGGCCATCCACCCAAAGGCTTACAGCGTGGCCGTGTGGGGCCCCCGGCTCAACCAAAAAGGCAATTCGGTCATGGGCATGAAGGCTTTGGAATTGCTGACCTCAAAATTGGAGCAGAGTATATTTTAGGTGGATGGTGGATAGGCAATTCGCTAACTTTCGGACAGCGGGCGTAACTTCGCCCACCTTTTTACTTTGCCCTTTTCACTTTTCCTTCAACCAATGATCAACTTCCTCATTTCCCTCATCATCGGCCTTTTCGTGGCAATGCTGTTCGTCAACGTGTATTTCAGGGTGAAGGTGCTGAAATCGTACAAGCGCTTGGTGCAAAACCGGGTGCAGTTCGACACGGCGCATATCTTCAACCCAAAAAAAATGGAGGCGGAAATCCTGCCCAAGTACCCGCACATGAAAAAAGACATCCTCGATTTTTCCAACAACATCCGCTATACCATCAAAATGGCCACCGTGCTAATCGTGCTGATCACGGCCTTTGGGGCGGTGTTGATGTATTATAGAAAGCAGTAAGAGCTTGTTTGCTATTTGGTGCTTGAGGCAAAAACGAGCTATTTTTCGTCAGTTTTTCAGCTTTTTGAAGGCGCATAGCTGGGCTACGCAACTGAAAAAAGATGAAAAGATGGCGGAAAAGAGCCGTTTTTTGACCAAGTGACCTAATCGCAAACAAGCTCTAAAGCTTGTTTACCAAAAATCAGTAGGTAGAGATGCATCAAAACATTAAAAAATTACCTTTACAAGGCATTACTGAACCGTGAATTGTCAAAAGAAAACCGAACTGGGATATTTCGATAATTTTCAACGTCTAATTTCCTCACTTCTCATTTTCTCACTCCTCACGTCTCATTAATGCAAAGTATTCCACCCCCGGCTGTAACAATACTCCCATCAGACATATAAAGAATGGGATTCAACACCTGAGGCCCACATTTTCTCACCAACCAACTTGACCTTATGAACCGTTTTCTTACCCCTTTTCTGTTTGGGCTTTTCCTTGCTTTCATTAGCCCACTTGCTATTTTTTCTCAAGGTAAAATCACCGTGGAAGCGGCGGATGGCCCTACTTCCACCACTACTTTAAAGGTAGGCGACAAAGACAGCCTGCTCAGCTTTTCGGCAGATGCGGGCGCAGTGCAGCCATACTATACCTATTTATGGATTTTTGGCGACGGCACTTTCATCAACGACAGCCGGGATTCTATCTTGACGCACAACTACCGCAATGCTTTGAATACCAAGCTTTTGAATAGCGGTAGCCCCGGTGCCGACGTGACGGTGTATATGACTGGCAATTACAGTGGCGGCTCAAAACCACCCAAAAGGATGCTTTCCACAGGCGACATTGGCCGCACGCCCAGCAAAGCGTATAGTTTTTTGCCAAACGGCAGCCTGGCCATTTCTATGGCACCCCTGCCTGTCCAACCAGTGGACGTTGCCTTTGATCCCAACCTGCCAATCCGTTTGCAATTCAATAATACTGGTTTGTTGCCCGGCGATACAATGGCTGCCATTTTGTCTTTTCGGCAGCCTATCAAACTATCGCCCGCTTTTCCCATTGATGGCCAGGTATTTTTGTTTTACAATAGCCAGGTAATCAAAGGCGTACCGACGAAAAGCACCAAAGTCAACAGCTTGTTTTCGAATGAAAGTGCGCTCCCCGCTGGTCCGCCCGCCATTAAAAGCGGGCGTTCGGTTTATCAGCAATCCCTGCTGCATTTTTTGGACACGGACACATTGGGAACCTTTGGCCTGAACCCAACGGAATCCGACGAATTCAACGATGTGCTGGTCTGGAATTACCGCAATTTAAAGGAAGAACCCAGCACCGAGGAAAGGCGCAATCTGTTTGCAGAACTGACCAACGACTCCACCATGCAGGCCCTGTTCAACGAGGCCAGCCTGCAAGGCGACACCCTGCGCTTCCTCGCCGTGATGACCTATCTCGACACCTTTTTTACTGGCACCGACCAGTTGTTGAGCCAATTGCCCAACCTTAGCCAGCAACAGCAACAAGCCCTGGAGGAATCGGGCATCCTTGGCCTGTTGGGCAACCAGTATTTTATGGAGGGGGAAGGGTTCGTGTCCATGAACCCGCAAATACAGGTGTCCAAAATCATTGGGATGGACGAGGTGCGCACACCCATCGTGGCCGCCCACGACCCCAACAATTTATCCTTGTACGGTTGCAAATGCCCAGGCACAGGCGGCAAAAAAGTAGTGGGCATCATCACTTTTTCCAACGACGGCGGCGCTCCTGCCACCAACCTGGAAGTAGTGCTGCATGTGCCTCCTCAACTGAACATGAACAGCCTGGAGGACATCTCCATGACCCCCAACCCAGCCCAGCCCGAATTCCGCAACGGGAAAATTGACATCAACCAAAGAACCATCACCTGGCAATGGCCCGGCCCCCTCAGCCCCGCCATCGAAGCGGGCGTTGGCCATCCAAGCACCATTGGTGAAATCATTTTCACGCTGCAACTAAAAGACGGCACTGACATCGGCAACCTGGAGGAAACGTTCGCCTGCATCACCTTCAACGGCGGCGAGGAGATGTGTACCCAGCCCGTGGACAATACCAACATCATCACCACAACGGGCAACGACCAGGTGAACGAGGAACTGGAATGCGAGGAGTGCAAAGAAGCCAAACCCGAACCGAATGGCTGCGCCTGCGGCCCGCTTTGCATGTTGCTGGTTGCGGTGGGGCTATTCGTTTTCTTGGTCGTGATTTGGTTTGTGAAGAAGTTTTTGGGAAATAATTGAAAGGTCAGCACAGAAAGTTGCGCTGCCATTTTCCCAATCAGTCCCTTTTTTTATATGAAAACTGCCGGGCAAATCCCTCTTCGGGTAGCCCGGCATTTTTCATATTGGAATGGGTCGTAAATTACTTTCCGGTATGAGGGTCGCTAGACCTTGGAGGTTTTAAAAACCTCCAAGGTCTAATGTTGCCAAAATCAGAAAGTTATTTCCGACACGCCGCATAGCCGCATTTAGTACTTTTACTTTTTCAGAGCAATCAACCAAAACCGAAGCGCATGACAATCTACCTCTGGCGTTTTCACCTGCCTTTTACACTCCTTGTTTTTTTTGCTGCGCAATTATTTGCCCTCCCACAAGACACGATTTTGGCCAAAAAATATGCTGAAAAAGCAGCCCAACTCGCCCTGGAAAAACCAGACAGCAGCCTGCTCCAACTTCAAGCCGCCCAAGCAATTTTCCAAAAAGAAAAAGACCTCTACAACTGGATCAACGCCCTCTACAATGTGGCCTACGAACTCCACCCTGCCGATGCCATAGAATTGTGCAAAAAAACAACCCTTGATAAACTGCCCCGTCAGCCCGAAAATGAACGGGAATGGGATCTGCTCGGCTCCGTTTACCTGCTCTGGGCCTACTCGCACCAAGCCCTGGGCCAATACTATGACGCCCGCCTTTGCTACGAAAAAGCGCTTTTTGTATTTGACGAAAAAATAAAAAAAGAAAGCCTGCGCACAGCGGCCTATCTGCACCGTGAACTCGGCAATATCTACACCCGCTTCGGCGACTACGAGGCGGCTTTTGTGCTGTTGGGGAAGGCCAAACGGACGAGCCTGCGCTTCAAAGAGTACAACCTGGCAGCAGAAATCACCAGCGACATCGGTATTGCACTGCTCGATACGGGACATGAACAGGCGGCCATTGATAGCTGCGAATCGGCGCTGCGTTTGCCGGGCTTGAACGCAGTATCCAAAGGCTTGCTGGAAACGACTTTGGCCACAGCTTTTCAGCGTTTATCATCTAATCATGCTGCGAAAATCCATGCGGAAAAAGCCAAGTCATATCTGGAAAATGTGGTAAAAAATGACCTGCATTATTCTGGCAAACTGTGGCTGTCAGGCATCCTGAAACTGCTGGCCGAACTGAAACACGACGAGCCTGGTGCTGAGAGGCTCTACCAAGATTCTTACTCCTTGCTCCGGGAGTTTTGCGGTGGCGACACGTTGCGGCGGGAGTTTGGCAAATTGCGCCTTTCTTGGGCGGCTTATTATTTGCAGCAAAACCAACTGAAAAAAGCACTCGAACAGCAACAATTGGCGCTTCAAAGCGTGATGCTGGGTTTTGTTGAAAATGACCCAGCGGCCAACCCCAAACCCGAAAAATTTTACCCCGAAAATACCCTCATGGAAGCCCTGGGCGGCAAGGCGGAGGTTTTTAAAAAAATGTACCGCCAAACGGGCGAGCGCAAGTGGATAGAAAAGTCGCTGGAATGCCACGACCTCCTCTTTAATGCCGAACAAGCCTACCGCCGTGTACACCACTACGAATCCTCCAAATTGGCGACCCTCGACGAAGCCAGCCAACGTGCTGAAACTGCCATTAACACTGCCTGGGAGGCCAGCCAGGGCAAGGGCGGTGAAAAGTGGTTGGAGCAGGCCCTCCGTTTTTCAGAAAAAAGCAAAAGCCTGCTCCTGCTCGAAGCCCTGCGCAACGCCGGGGCCAATTCGATGGCCAACATCCCTTCCAAACTGCTTTTTTTGGAAAAACAATTGGCCGAGCAAGTCTCGCAATTGGAAAAGGAAATTTACACGAGGGAGCATGGGGCCGACTTGGACGAATCCGCTATCGAAAACCTTAAAAACGAAACCCTGCTGCGCAATCAGGAACTCTCCAACCTGCGCCGGCGGATCGAGCGGGACTATCCAGAATTTTACAAGCTTAAATACCAGCAAGCCGAAACGGCGCTGGACGAAATGCAGCAGTCCTTGCGGCAGGTTCAGGCCATCGTGGAGTATTTCGTAGGCGACAGTACGATTTTCATTTTTTTGGTAAAAAAGGACGGCTTTTTTGTGGAGCGTTTGGCAAAAGATTTCCCTTTGGAGGCTTGGGTTACGCAGTTCCGGCGTGACATTGAAGCCTTCCAATTTTACGGCAGCAATCGGGACAGTTTGTGCCAAACCTACACCGATTTGGGACAGCGTTTGTACCAAAAACTGTTGGCCCCTGTTGAACGATACGGCCTGCCGCAAGACCTCGTCATCGTGCCCGGTGGTATCCTGGGTTTCCTGCCTTTTGATGCCCTGCTGTACGAATCGCCCGTATCGGATTGTGTTTTTAAAAAATACCCTTACCTCGCCCGGCGTCATAACATTTCCTACAATTACTCGCTGTCGCTTTTGCAAGAACTCCGTTCGCACAAAAAGCAGAAGGCATTGGCTGGTTTCGCAGCCTTTGCCCCCGAATTTCCCGAAGGGAACATGTCTGGAATATCCCCTTTGCTGTTCAATATTGGCAGCGCAGAAGCCGTGAAATCCCTGCTCGGCGGGGCTGTTTTTTTTAAGGATAGTGCCAACGTAGCGGCTTTTCGGACAAATGCGGCCCTGCACAACATCCTCTACTTGGCCACCCATGCCAAGGCCAATTCCGGCGACGGCGATTTTTCCTTTATTATTTTGTCAAACGGCGAGGGCGGCTACGACACCGTTTTTGTCAACGACATCTACAATATGCCCCTGTCCGCCGATCTTGTTTTTTTGGGAGCCTGCGAAACGGGAAATGGCCAGTGGTTTAATGGCGAGGGTATCATCAGCTTGGCCCGCAGCTTTTTGTACGCCGGGGCGAAAAGCGTGGTGACAACGCTTTGGAGCATCAACGACGAATCGAACAAAGACCTGACTATCAGCTTCTTCCGCCACCTGAACGAGGGCGAACGGAAGGACGAAGCACTTTGGAATGCCAAATTGGAACAACTGGAAAAGGCCCAACAGGATATGTATGCCCACCCCGTCTTTTGGGCAGCCTATACCCCGATAGGCGACATGGCAGCGGTGGAAAATGGCGGCTTGAAGTGGCCTTGGTTCTTGCTCGGCAGCGCCGCCCTTGGGCTGTTTATTTTTGTTACTAAAAAACGCAAAAAGAAAAGTAACTGAATGGCCAGATGCCACTTGTCAGCGCCGCAGGCGATCCCGAAGAATCGGGACAAGCTCTGCAACGCCAATAGGGAAGCCCCGTCGTGGCTTTGCGGCTTGCCTTGGGAAATGACATAAGCGGATTGCACATTTGGCGTTGCGGTTTGCCTGCGGCAATGACAAAGCACCGCCCCTATTTCAAAGTCCCGACGCCCCTTGTCATCGCCATAGGCGACCTGCCACGTCATAAGTGAAGTCCCGCCGTGCTGATGGGTAAAAGTGGAGCCGTTTTATAAAAATTCAACTTTTGGGGAATACAATCCCTAATTATCACAACTTTTAGGGAATATGATCCCCAAAAGTTGAGAAACCGTGGTTTAGAGGCACTTTACCCGCCGATCTTCCGCCAAACCGATCCCAAATCCCTCTTCAAATCCTTCGCTTTTTCAGCATAATCGCTGGCCGGATCATTGGCAAAAGCAGCTAATTTTTCTGAAAATGCTTCATCTGAAATTTGCCCGGCGGCAAACTGCGCCAGCAGGCCCGTCCATTTGGCATTGTCGAGGTAAAATTGGTGGGTGAGTTGGTCGAAAAGGGCCGGGTTGGCTTCGAGTTGATTCACCACTAATCCAAATTCCCTGGTGGCATCTGCATAAGCGGCATTTTTAAAGAACTGGTGCGCTGTTTCAAATTGTTTTTCCAACAAGCTGGCCTGGGTTTCCTGGCCTCCCATCGTGCCACTGGCCTTTGGGGAAATGTAGGCTTCCGCCACCAATTTTTCGTCGCTGTACTGCTGCGACACCCACCATGCCGCTGCGATGCCCAGCAGCAAAACAACGCTTGCCGCCACTGCCAAGCGCCGCCACATTGTCCGGACGATGGCACCCTTTTTTATCGGAACGATATTGCTTTGGTCTTGGGCTTTGGCTTCAGTTATCCATTGGGCCACCTGGCCGGAGAAGGCATTTTCTTTCAGGGCATTGAATCCTGAGTAGATTTTTTGGTAGGCATCCACTTCCTGCCGGAGCGGTTCGTTGCCCGAAAGCTCCGCCTCGAAAGCCCGCCGCTCGGCCTCCCCCATCCTATCCTGTAGGTAAGCTTCTATATACGATATGTCGTTGTACTGGCTCATTGTTACTTGTTCGTAGAAGTGAGGGGTGAGAGTGAGGGCCTCACCTCTCACCCCTCACTTCTAATCATAAAAGGGTTCTCATTTTTTTCAAACAATCAAACTTGCGCTTGCGGAAAGCCTCATCGGAGGGTATTTCCATTTGCTGCATGATGTCAACCTGGGGCATTTCCTCCAAAAAAACCAGTGTGAGGAACTCCCTGCATTTATCGCCGATACGGCCGAGCAGGCTTTTTACCAAAGCTGCATTGTGCCGGCGCTCGTCATCCAATTCAAATGGGTTTTCAGGGAGATCGGGGAGGTTTTCAGGGAACTGCAAATGGTTTTTTCCACCCCTTCGGCAAAGGTTCTTCCCAATGGCGAACAAGTAGGTTTGCAGACTGCTGCGCAAGGGCGGCACGAGTTTCCCGCCCGTACAGTTGCGGTGCAGGATGACAAGGGCTTCCTGAAAAATGCCATAAGCCTGCTCCCGATCCGTTTGCCCGTATTTCATCGTGAACAGCAGGAAGGCTTCGCTATTTTCATCAAAAAACCGCTTCCACGCCCGGTGGTTGCCAGTTTTTAGTTCGTTCAGCCGTTCCTCGTCTTGCCGGTATTTGCTCATTTATCTTGGGAGTTGGTTGGGTGTTACCGTTTGGAGGGGATTTTTTGTGATTGTGTTTGTGTGTTTTTAGGTTTATGTGTTTTTGGATGATCTGGGACTTCCAAAACACATAAGCACCCAAACACACTTTTCAAAACCACAATTATTTCAAAAACCTCTTCATATTTTCCACATCCACTTGTATTTGTGTAACGAGGGCATTGAACGAAGCGATGAAATTGCCTTTCGTCGCCTCCATTTTTTGGGAAGCCTCGGCGGTTTCTTTCCGCAGTTTTTCGGCCTCGGCCTGGTGCTGGGCGATCTCTTCGGTGAGCTTTTTTATTTGTGCCGCTTTTTGCTGCACCACGTTTTCCAGGTTTTTGGCGGCCTCTTCCCGGTTGCCCACCTGCTGCTGGAGTTGGTTTCGCAGTGCCTGTTCAAATTTGGCCTCCTCGCCTTTCAGCACGTCCATGTAGTGGTTGGCCGATTCGATGAGTTTGGGCGGGGTGGCGCCCATCGCCTGCGCCATTGCAAAGGCGGACTGGTAGCGCACCTGTTCGTCCATCGGCATTTTTTCCAAAGATTTCAGCGACTGGCGGTATTCCAGGTAGTCAACGCCGGGCAGGTTGGCGTTTTCCATCGCCCGAAAAAGCACGTCCATGAACTTGGTGGAAGCCTGTCCCGACTCTATGTTGGCCAAATTCGGCATGGCCGCTTCTGGGCGGCTGTTGGAACTGGGCCTCGGCTCATTTTTGCCAGCAGTGGTAGTTTCAGTCGTGGCGGACTTCTGTTCCTCGACGATGAAAATGGATTTTATTTTATTGAAATCGAAGGGCATAATTTATGAAACGATAAATGATGAACGATGAATGATGAACGGTAGGCGCTTCGGCGCAATGGTTTTGGGTTAAAAACTTGGGGGGCATGGCATTTTTAACTTTAGTTAGGATAAAAATTGGATGTGCAAAAGAAACAAAACCCGTTTACACCGCAAAATAGATGGGCTGCAACAGACTGCCGGGGGCTGCGTACAGGTATATTTGCCGCCGAAAAATCTCAAACTTAATTTCTCCAATGACTTTCGACGTCACCATTCCCGTACTCAACGAGGAGGCTACCCTGGAACAGCAGGTGCTTATTTTGCATGGTTTTTTGAAAAAACATTTCCCCACGCCGGGCCAGTGGCGCATCGTGATTGCCGACAACGGCTCGAAGGATCGCACCCTTGAAATTGCCCAATCGCTGCAAAGCCGCCACCCTGAAATCGTGCCGTTGACCGTGCCGAGAAAGGGCGTGGGCCTGGCGCTCAAGCACTCCTGGGGCCTATCGAAAGCCGACATGGTGGGCTACATGGACCTCGATTTGGCGACCGATCTGCCGCACTTCCTCGAAGCCTACGATGCCATTGCCAACAAAAACTACGACCTGGTATATGCCACCCGCCTGCACCCAAAGTCGAAGGTGGTTGGCCGTACCGTGAAAAGGGAAATCACGTCCAGGGTTTTCAACCTCATTTTAAAAACCTACCTCAATGTGGGCTTCTCCGATGGCATGTGCGGTTTCAAATGGCTGAAAAGGGAAGTTTATCCACCACTGCACCAGGGCGGAGCCATCAGCGACGGCTGGTTTTTTTCCACTGAACTATTGACGATAGCTGAATGGCAGGGCCTGAAAATGCTGGAACTCCCCGTGAAATGGACGGACGACGTGAGCAGCAGCCGGGTGAAAATCGGGCCCCTGGCAAAGCAATATTTGGAGGCGATGAAGGTGTTAAAAGGGAAAAAACCTTTTCGTCAGCTTTGAACTATAAACGATGAAAGATGAACGACTGGGCACGGATCTGATACTTGGCACTGCTATGTGGGGCTGGACGACCTCTAAGGAAACAGCCTTTGGGCTGCTCGACGAGTGGTATGCCAAGGGCTTCCGGCAGGTGGATGGGGCGACGAACTATCCTATTAACAAGCAGCCGGAGGATTTCAGGAAGGCGGAAAATATTTTGCTGGATTGGATAAAAACGCATGGCATTGCTGATTTGGAAGTAATGATGAAAATCGGCAGCGTGAACAACCTGCGCACTCCGGAGCATTTGCTGACCAAATCTTTTGTGCTGATGATGCTGGACGAGTACGCCTGGCTGTTTGGCAAAAACCTGCACACGCTGATGGTGCATTGGGACAATAGGGAAGAAACCGAGGCCATCCGTGAGACATTGGAAGCCCTACAAACGGTCAAGGAAAAAGGCTTGCAGGTGGGACTATCGGGCATCCAACGGCCTGATATTTATGCAGCCTTGAACCGGGAATTCCAACTGGATTTCAGGATACAAATAAAGCACAACGTGCTGCAATCGGACTATGGCCGCTACGCAGCCTTTCATGGCCAGCGGCGTTTCATCGCCTACGGCATCAATGCGGGGGGCCTAAAGCTCGACCCCTCATTTTACCATGAAAACAGCTCGCTTAAGGCACGGGGGGCAGATGTGGAAAAGATGCGGCCAATGGCAGAAAAACTCATTCGGATCGTAGATGCGGCCAATCAAAACACCGAAAGGCCACCGCTAACGGCCATGCACCAGATAGGGATGATTCACGCTTTTTACCAGCCTGACATGCAGGGAATTTTGTTGGGAGTGTCCAATGTGGGGCAGTTGAAGGAAAGTATTGATTTTCATAACTTATTGAACCACAATGACTATCGAGATGTCTTTGAAAAGATTTCAGGCCTACAATAACCATTCAATCATATAACCATCCAAGCATCCAGCACATACGACTTCTTCATCATCGGCGGCGGCCTTTTTGGCTGCTATGCGGCGCTGTACCTTGCCCGGAAAGGCCACCGCATTTGCCTGGTGGAGAAGGAGCGGGAAATGTTTAAAAAAGCGAGCATCGTGAACCAGGCCCGACTGCACGGCGGCTACCACTACCCACGCAGCGTGGCGACGGCCATCATGAGCGACGACAACAAAGCCCGTTTTACCGAAGAGCACAAGCCATTTATCCATTTTGAGTTTGAAAAATATTACGCCATTGACAAGTTCGGCAGCTTTACCGATGCAGCACAGTTTGAGCGTTTTTGCGAATTCATCAACATCCGCTGCGAGCGGGTGGATGACCATCCGCTGTTCAACTACGAACGGCTGGAGGCGCTTTACCTGACTACCGAATACACTTTCGATCCCATCCTGATTGGCGAGTTTTACAAAGAAAAAGTGAAGGCCGAGCCACTCATTGAGCTTAAATTGTTTCACCAAATAAAATCAGTGGAAAAAGGCGAAGGCGAATGGCGGGCCGTTTTGGAAAATTTGGAAAATGGGGAGTTGCAAAACATCGGAGCCGCTTCGGCCATCAACGCCACTTATTGCGGCAGCAATGCAGTAAATCGCCAATTTGGCATGGGCGATATCAACCTGATGCACGAGATTTCGGAAATCGCCTTTGTCACTTCGCCACAGTTAAAAGACATCGGCCTGACGGTGATGGACGGGCAGTTTGGCAGCCTGATGCCTTATGGGAAATCGGGTTTGTTGTCGCTGAGTTCGGTCGCCTATACGCACCACAAGGTTTCTTACGACAACCTGCCGCATTTTGATTGCCAGGCCATCAACACCGAATGTAAACCCGATTTTGTGGCCACCTGCAATTTTTGCCCGGCCAAGCCCCGCTCCAATTACCACAAGATGGCAGGGCAAATCGGGCATTATTTTTCAGATAAAGTGGAGCTGAACTATCTGACGTCGTATTTTACCATCAAATCAAAATTGAAGGCGAATTTCATTGACGATGGTAGGCCAACGGAAATTTCAGCCCTTCACCGCAATCCTGACTTTTTCTGCATATTTGCCGGAAAGATTAATTCCATTTATGAAATCGAAAAAGTGGTGTAACCCACTTGCTTTCAACCACTAACCACAAACTAAATTATGCCCATCCAAGTTTCATCAGAAATCGGCCCGCTCCGCAAAGTCATCGTACACCGCCCCGACGAGGGCATCGCACGAATTTCGCCCCGGAGGGCCAGCGAACTACTGTTCGACGACATCGTACACCTGCCGCAAATGCAGGAAGAACACGATGTTTTTACAGGTATCCTCCGTGCTTTTTTAGGGGATAAAAACGTGCTGGAAACCAAAGATTTGCTCACCGGGGCCATTGGCGCAGATAAGGCCACCAAGGAGTGGATCATCCACGAAATCGTGGACTACGAGGAACTGCCAAAAGACACGGAGAAAATGTTGATTGACCTTCCTGACGAAGAGCTGGCCGATGTGCTGATAACCGGCTATCACAAGGAAAAAGACTATATCCTTTTCGACCCCATCCCCAACTTCATTTTCACGAGGGACATCGCCGTCACCGTCAACGACCATGTGATTATCACCAAACCTGGCAAGGAGGCCCGCTTCCGTGAAAACTACCTGTCGAGGTTCATTTTCTGGTCGCACCCTATTTTTTCACATTTGAAAGACGAAGGCCGCCTCATCAACATGAACCATTACGAAGAATTCCCTCCCTCCCGCAAAGGCGAGGTTATCTCGCTGGAAGGCGGCGACATGATGGTTTTGAACAAAAACTACCTGCTGATTGGCCGTAGCGAACGCACAAGCGGCCACGCCATCCAAACGCTGCGGGATAAGCTGTTTGAACGGAACGTGGTGAAAAATGTGGTGCAGATCAACATCCCCCAGGAGCGTTCGTACATGCACATTGACACCGTTTTCACCCAAATCAACAACAACCATATCGTAGCCTTTAAGCCTATAGTAGTGGATGGTTTGAGTTCCAATGTGGAGGTACACAAGAAAAATGGCACCTCCGTTTTCTACCATTCCGTGCGGGATTTCATCATCAACGAGGTGAACCCAAACATGGAATTCATCCTCAGCGGCGACGGCGAATCGCCCTACCAGGAGCGGGAGCAATGGACGGACGGCTGCAACCTTGTGGCCCTTAAACCCGGCGTGGCTTTCACTTATGACCGCAACCCGCACACAGAAAAAGCATTCAAAAAATTTGGCTACAAAACCGTGCATGCCCGCAAACTCCTCAAAGACTTGAATTCCGGCAAAATAAAACCGGAAGACATCGAAAATACCATCATCAACCTGCCCTCCAACGAACTGTCAAGGGCCAGGGGCGGCTCGCACTGTATGACCTGCCCGATTGAGCGGGACTGAGAGAGAATGAGAGAATGAGATATTGGCAATTTTTCGGCAAGTTCCTCACTCATTCTCTCACCCCTCTCAACATCTAAAAAAAATGTACACGCACGAAACACAAAAAAGGGTACACTACGGCGAAACTGACCAAATGGGCTACCTGTACTATGGCCGCTACGCCGATTTGTATGAAATAGGGCGGGTGGAAATGCTGCGCTCATTGGGCCTGACCTACAAAGACATGGAGGAAAAAGAAAGGATTATGATGCCCGTGGCCTCCATGGAAATGCGCTATTTGAGGCCCGCCAAATATGACGAAATGCTCACCATCCGCACCACGCTGCGGCAACTGCCAGAAAAGGAAATCATTTTTTATACAGAAATTTTGAACGAAAACGGAAAAGTGGTGAACGCCGGGACGGTACGCCTCGTTTTCGTTGATATGAACACTAAAAAAACCATTCCCACGCCGGGCTTTTTGATGGAAAAACTGACGCAGTTTTTCTGAAATGGTTATTCACCCTTACTTTTCCAGCACATTTTAAAGCACTTGCTTGGCGGTTTTTTTAAATAAAACTACCTTTCGCCACCCTTTTCTGCCAATCGAAGGCAACCCACACCTTTTCACCCATCGAATTATTCTTCCTGATCGGCGTATCAGACTTCCCACTGAGCATTTTTCAATTTTGTAATAAGCCTGGATAGGTTGTGATACAATAATTTTAGCATTCATTCACCTGGTTGTACACAGGCCAAAAACTGTTATGATGATAAAACACTTACCCACCGCACTTATCACGGTTTTATTTCTATTGATTTTCGAGCAAAGGCTGGCCGCTCAGGATCCTGTTGACTGCACCAGCGCCATCCCCATTTGCAGTTCGCAGCAGTTGAACTACAATAGCAACGGCCCCGGCTTTAACGACTTCGGCTCTGGTCCCAACAACAACGCCAATGGCTGCCTCTCCAACGACGAGCACCAATCAGCTTGGTTCGAGATTTTTATCTCGCCAAGCTCACCGCCCGGTGCCATGCTGGCATTTACCCTGACACCCACTGCAGGTTTTGGCGAAGATTACGACTTTGCCCTTTACGGGCCTAATACCGATTGCAACAACCTTGGCCAGCCCATCCGCTGTTCCTACGCCTCCTCCAGCTGCGGATTTTGCCCAGAAACTGGGATGGGAATGGGAGCGGGCGATTTCTCTGAGGGAGCTGGCGGCGATGGCTTCGTTGCTGAATTGGTCACGCAGCCCGGCCAATCTTACATTCTTTTAATTGACAACTGGGCCTCATCCAGCCAGGGCTTCTTCCTCGACTGGACCGGTACGGCTGTCCTTTCATGCGCCTGTACGACCACTGCCACCATCACTGGTGATCTGGAGATTTGTCCCAATGAAACGACGACCCTCACCGCCAACGGCACCGACCTGACAGGCTTTATTTGGGCAGCTTCTGGTGGTGGCAATATTTCTGGGCCAACCAATACAGCATCCATCACAGCAACTTCGCCCGGCACCTATTCTGTCACCGTGTCCGATGTGGGCGGATGTACGGGCATCGCCACAATCAACGTGACCCTTGCCCCCACGCCGACATTGACCAACAGCATCACGCCCTCCACCTGCGGGCAAAGCAATGGTTCCATCAACCTTATCGTGAGCGGCGGTACGCCTCCTTATACTTATTTATGGTCAAATGGGGCCACCTCCGAAGACATCAACAACCTGCTGGCTGGTAGCTACACCGTCACCGTGACAGGCGGCAACGGCTGTACCGCCACGGCCACCATTGACGTGCCAGAAAACAGCCCGCCCTTGACCGTTCAAGGCACAGCCTTGCCAAATACGGAATGTTTTCTGGGCAACGGCAGCATCGTGATCACCGTCATCCCGGCAGGCTCATACACCTATTTATGGTCAAACGGGGCTACATCGTCCAGCCTCAACGACCTCGCACCCGGCGACTATGAGGTGACGGTGACGGGCAGCGGTTCTTGTACCGGCACGGCCACTTTTACCGTATTTGACCAGCCAATTTTGCCCCTGCTTTCCTCTTTTATTACCCCCTCCACTTGCGGGCAATTGAACGGTGAAATTGATTTGAACGTCAATGGGGGAATTCCACCATACACCTTTCTTTGGTCGAACGGCGTCACCAATGAAGATCAAAACGGGGTACTCGCCGGGAGCTATTCCGTCACCGTGACAGGTGCCAATGGCTGTTCGGAAACGGCTGCATTTACAGTGCCTGACAACAGCGTGACCTTGACCATCAACCCCACCATTTTACCCAATACCTCCTGCTTGCCGGGCAGCTATGATGGCAGCATTAGTATCAATGTAAGCCCACCAGGCACTTACGATTATATTTGGTCAAACGGCTCAACGAACACAAGCCTCAGCAACCTTGCCCCTGGCTCCTACAGCGTCACGGTGAGCGCTGGTGGCGCCTGCACCCAGACAGGCACTTTCATAGTTCCCGACAACCCCAACCTGCCTTCTTTGACCACTACTTTTGATGCTGCCTCATGCGGCTTGAGCAATGGATCGGCTACCGTCATCACCAGCGGCGGGGTAGCGCCTTTCACTTATTTATGGTCAAATGGCGAAACAGGTCAAATCATCTTCGACGTGCCGGCGGGCAGCTATTCCGTCACCGTTACCGGGGGCAATGGCTGTTCCAATGTTACCAATGTCACCGTCCCCAATGATGTTATTCCTATCAACATCACAGAGGCCATTACGCCCAATACCTCCTGTACCGATGGAAACGGCTCTATCAACTTGAGCATCACACCCGCTGGGCTGGACATATTATGGTCAAATGGCGAAACAACGGAAGACATTTTCGACTTGTCGCCTGGCACATATTCCGTCACGGTGAGCGGTGGAGGTTCCTGTTCATCCATTTCCAATTTTACCGTACCGGACAATAGCGGTGCCCCCAGTTTGTCCATCTCGCCAACCGCCTCCACCTGTGATTTGCCCAATGGCGCAGCCGACCTCACCATCACGGGCGGCGTGGCACCTTACGAAATCTCATGGACAAACGGCGCAGTTTCCGAAGACCTGAGCGGCGTCCTGGCCGGCACCTATTCCGTGGTCGTCACCTCGGCGGCGGGCTGCATTTCCAATGCCAGCGTCACCATCCCCAACAACAATGCGACCTTCAGCGTGACGGGCATCGCCACTGGAAACAGTTCTTGCTCCACGCCCAATGGTTCCGTGCAAACGACCGTCACGCCACCCGGCAGCTATACTTATTTATGGTCAAATGGCGAAACGTCCACTTTCATTATAGATGTCCCGGCTGGCATATACACCGTCACCGTGAGTGCGGGCGGCTCTTGTACACAGGTGGCTGATTTTCAAGTATTTGAATTCACCACGCCGCCCGATTTGGCCCTGGCGCCAACTGCGGCCACCTGCGGCCAAAACAACGGCAGCATCAACGCAACCGCCACGGATGGCACCGGGCCTTACAGCTTTTTATGGTCAAATGGCGCTACCTCGGAAGACCTCAGCAATATCGCCCCAGGTGACTATAGCGCCACTGTCACCGACGCCAATTTTTGCACGGCGACCGCCTCAGTTACCGTGGGCGACGATGTTCAAAACCCACAAATTTCGGAAAGCATCACAGCAGCCATTTGCGGGGAAAGCAACGGCGGCATTGACCTAAGCGTTTCGGGCGCTGCCCCACCCTATTCTTTTATTTGGTCAAACGGCGCTACCAGCGAGGACCTCGCCAACATTGCCCCTGGCAATTATGAAGTAACCGTGAGCGGCGGCAATGGATGCTCCGCAACGGCGAGCTTCAGCGTGCCAAACAACAGTTCCAATTTTACAGTGGATGGCATAGCGCAGCCCATCAACACTTGTAATTTTGACAATGGCAACATAGACTTAAGCGTCACGCCATCAGGCACTTACGACATTGTTTGGTCAAATGGAGAAACAACGGAAGACCTCGACAGCCTTTCCGTTGGCAGCTACACGGTGACAGTCACGGCTTTGGGCACCTGCTCCGCTTCTGCTACATTTACCATTGATGACCAAACCGCTTCGCCAACAACCACCCAAACCGTCACAGATGAAATTTGTGGTCAAAGCGACGGCACCATTGACCTGACCGTGAGCGGCGGCACAGCGCCCTACACCTTCATTTGGTCAAATAGCCAAAGCAGCGAAGACCTATCCGGCCTTTCGGCAGGCGTTTTCAACGTCACCATCACAGGGACAAACGGCTGTAGCACAACGGCTTCTGCGACAGTGCCAGATAACAGTGTAAATATTACGCTCGACGGCAGCACAGCCGCCAATACCCTTTGCGGAAACAACAATGGCAGCATTGATTTAAGCATCTCGCCCTCAGGCACTTACGACATTCTTTGGTCAAATGGAGAAACAACGGAAGACCTGAGCGGCCTCGCTGGCGGCAGTTACGCCGTCACTGTGAGCGCCGGGGGCAATTGCACTGCCGAAGCCTCCTTTACCGTCAGCAGTACCACCGCCGATCCAGTTATTTCGCAGACCATCACCTCTGCCATCTGCGGAGAAAATAACGGGGCAATTGATTTGACCATCAGTGGTGGCGTTGGCCCGTTTTCTTTTGTTTGGTCAAACGGAGCAAATTCTGAAGATCTCACTGGTCAGCCTGCCGGAGATTATTCTGTGGAGGTGACCGGGGCCAACGGCTGTGCTTCGAGCGCCAATTTTACCATAGGCAACAACACCACGGCCATTTCTATCACGGGTGTGGCCGTTGAAAATACAGCCTGTACCAGTGGAAACGGCAGCGTGGATATCGGCGTGACGCCTGCCGGAGTTTACACTTTTTTATGGTCAAATGGCGAAGCGACAGAAGACCTGAATGCACTGCCCGGCGGCGATTATGAAGTAACCGTGAGCGCTGGCGGCAGTTGCTCGGCTACGGCCACATTTTCAGTTGCCGACAATCCAGATGAGCCTATTATTTCGGAAAATATCACGGCTTCCATCTGCGCCGCAGCCAACGGCGGCATTGATTTGACCATCAATGGCGGCTCATCGCCTTACAGTTTTTTATGGTCAAATGGTGAAATAACGGAAGATTTGAGTGGCATCCTTTCAGGTACTTATGATGTGGCCGTTACGGCCGCCAACGGTTGTTCCGCCACGGCCAGCTACAGTGTGCCCAACAACAGCAACACCTTCACAATCAATGGCTTGGCCTCGTCCAATACCCTTTGTGTTGGTGGCAATGGCGGCGTTGATTTGACTGTTTCGCCCAACGGCATTTATTCTTATTTATGGTCAAATGGCGAAACAACGGAAGACCTCACGGGCCAACTATCAGGCAGCTACACCGTGACGGTGAGCGACGGCGGCAATTGTACCGCATCCGCTTCATTTGCCATTGACGATGATCAGGCAACAATTGCCGTTAGTGGCACTTCGCAAGACATCCTTTGTTTTGATGAAAACGACGGTTCTATCAATCTGACGGCGAGTGGCGGCACCGCTCCTTACCAATTTGAATGGTCACCCGCCATTACTGGAAACCCCGAAGACCCAACGGCCTTGTCGGCGGGTGATTACAGCGTGTTGGTGACGGATGCCTCCGGCTGCACGGGAACAGCCAATTTTAGTATCGTACAACCAGCCTCTGCGGTACAATTGGTTAGCAATGCCACCAGCAATGTCAGCTTGCCGGGCGCTTCCGATGGCAGCGGCAGTGTGGATATTTCAGGAGGCACAGCGCCATATTCTGTTACATGGACGCCGGGCGGTTCGCAGACGAATTTGCAAGCGGGCGTTTTTGACCTAAATAACCTTAGCGAAGGCGGCTATGCAGTGCAAGTAACGGATGCCAATGGCTGCCCATCCACCTGCAGTTTCACCATAACCCCTAACGATTGCGTGACGGCCATTGGCACAATGGGCACGGCGACCCTTTCCCTTTGTGGCGACGGCTGCCAAACGGCCACTTACAGCCCGCTCGGCCAGTACCTCGACCCAGACGATGTGCTGCAATACATTTTGCACGAAGGCAATGGCAATACCATCGTCAATGAGATTGAGCGCAGCGACAATCCTACCTTCTGTTTTGATGCGGCCCTGATGGATTATGGATCCACTTACTATATCTCTGTTGCGGCGGGCGGCGCTGACGCAGTGGGCAATGTGATTTTGGGGGATGCCTGTACGCAGGTTTCTGTCGGTACGCCCATTGTTTTTTATGAAATACCACAGGCGAGCATCGTGCAGCCAGCACCGCTGAATTGCCTTGTTTCACAAACGGATTTGACGGGTGGCTCCAACTTGGCTGGTTCAACTTTCAGTTGGGTGACCAATGGTGGTGAAATTCTTGGCAACCCTTCGCAAGCGAACATACAAGCCGGGGCGGCAGGTTTTTACACCTTGACAGTCACTGCGAACGGCTGCAGCGGCACGGCTACGGTGGAAGTGGAGGATCAAAGCATGGTAGTGGAAGCCAGCATCACCTCCTCCCCCGGCGAACTGCTGGACTGCACCATTTCACAGATTATTTTGACTGGTACAGGCACGGGTTCCCCCAACTTGAGTTTTGTTTGGTTGGAAAATGGCGTCCCTGTTTCAACCAATGGCAGCTTGGTGGTGGACGTGGGCGGCATGTACGAACTGATCGCTTTTGATCCACTCACAGCTTGTGCCGACACCACCTCTATCACTATCAGCGATAATACGGATTTCCCGCCTATCATCACCATCAATCAGCCGCAGGAACTGAACTGCCTCGTCACTTCGACCACCCTCAGCGGCAGTTCGGATATTAGCGGTGTCCAGTTCACTTGGGCAAGTATCAATGGGGTTGACACGGTTTTGCTCGGCAGCGGAAACAGTTTTGTAGCAACAGCACCAGGTACCTATTATCTGCTGGGTATTGCGCCCAATGGTTGCGAAAATGGAGAAGCGGTGACGATATCGGGCGATTTCACTTTGCCAGCCGTGGAGGCCGGGCCGGACCAAACGCTGGATTGCCTTCAAACACCAGTCGAATTGACAGGGAACGGCTCAGCGGGAGTGGCTTATGAGTGGTCGGCGGACAACCCGGCTATTTTAATTAGCAACCCAAATTCGCCTTTCATCACGGTCAATACAAACGGGATTTATACGCTGACCGTGACCGATTTAGGCAATTTCTGCACGGACTCCGATGATGTGGAAGTTTTTCAATACAGCAATGAGCCACAAGGGGAACTAACCATATCAGCACCTACTTGTTTTGGCGATGAAAACGGTGCTATTACTGTAGAAACCGATCCTGCCAATGGGCCTTACCAGTATGCCCTGGATGGCCAAAGCAATGGCAGCAATAATTTCTTCGCTCCGCTTGCCCCCGGCAACTACCAGCTATTGGTGACGGATGGACAGGGATGCACCTGGTCGGAAATAGTATATGTGCCGGAGCCGGAACAATTGAACGTGGAACTGGGCACCGATCTGGTATTAGATTTGGGCGAAACCGCCACTTTGCAGGTAATTTACAACCTGCCGCCCTCGCAATTGGATACGATACTGTGGACGCCTTCCGACATGATGGACTGCGACGGAATGCCCTGCGATGAAATGGCGTTTGAACCTACCCAGCAAACATTCGTGGAAGTGACAGTGATAGACACCAACGGCTGCCGTTCGAGCGACGACCTGACGGTTTTTGTAAAAAAAGAAAGGCACGTTTACGTCCCGAACAGCTTTTCGCCCAATGGCGATGGCTCGAACGATGTTTTCATGATATACACGGGGCAGGAGGCCGTGAAGGTGAAGGAATTCCTCGTGTTCGACCGATGGGGGGAAACCGTACACCAATACTATAATTTCTTGCCCAATGATCCGGTTTATGGCTGGGACGGAACATACAGGCAACAGAGCCTCAATCCAGCCGTGTTCGTCTGGTTTGCCGTTATTGAGTTTGTGGACGGCGAAGAGGTTTTGTTTGAAGGGGATGTGACACTGGTCCGATAAAAATTGGATTTGAAATTCGATAAAGGGTTTGGGATTGAAAAACCGGGGGCAATTGGCTTCCGGTTTTTTAATTTTTTGCAGAATATCAGGGATTTATCTTCTTTTGTGTAAAATTCGCAACTGCACCATTGCTTTGAAAAAAATGAGGTAATGTTGCGAATACCTTGAGCATCAATACCCTAAAGACATGAAAAACCGCAAACTTGTCGGAGTTATCACCCTGCTTATCATAATTGCAGGATGTTTTTATTTTTTCTATGCTTTTTTGCCCGTTATGATAAGTGGGGCAATAAATGCATTTTCACTTTTCATGCTCTTGGCAGTAATAGGGTTATTTGTGTTTTTAATAGTTAAGGTTTTTAAATATTTTTTTAAATAAGAAAGGTGGTTTCATCATCTGCAAAGTGGAATAACGATGGAAATGAATGATTTTAAACCAAAAACATTTTGGAAGCGCCCAGAAGGCGTGACCGGGATGATTTTTTTGGCAGCCGTCCTGATCGGTGGTGGTTTTTTGCTTGTGACAGGTTTGCCGTTTCTGATTGCGCTGGCTCAAAATGCAGTGTATTTAACCCTGATGCTAATGGCCCTGGCCGGGCTGATTTATGTGATACTCGACCCGAAAATGCGGGCTTTGATTGGCTACAGCTACAAGAGTTTTATGCGCTGGATGACGGGTTTGTTTGTGCAAATTGATCCCATCGGCATATTGAAAAGCTATGTGGAAAGCCTGCAGGACAATCTGCGCAACATGAACAAGCAGATGAATAAATTGCGGGGCCAAATGCACCAATTGCAGGAAATCATTGTCAACAACAAAAAGGAAATACAGAGCAATCTCGAACTGGCCAGCCGTGCAAAAGACCAGAACAACCAGGCCATGATGGTGCTTAAATCCCGCAAGGCGGGCCGATTGAAAGAATCGAATATACGCCTGGACGAACTATACAACAAAATGGAAGTGCTGTACAGGGTACTCAAGCGCATGTACGAGAACTCTGAAATTTTGATGGAAGACATCAAAGATCAGGTAGAACTGAAAGAACAGGAACGCAAAGCCATCCACGCCTCCAATTCTGCCATGCGCTCGGCCATGAGCGTCATCAAGGGCGACAAGGACAAGCGGGCCATGTTCGACGAAGCACTGGAGGCCGTGGCAGAAGATGTCAGCCAAAAAGTTGGCGAAATGGAGCGCTTCATGGAGGTGTCTGCCAGCTTTATGGACAGCATAGACCTGCAAAACGGCGTATTCGAGGAAGAAGGCTTGGAGATGTTGGAAAAATGGGAAAAAGAATCCTTCTCCAAACTGCTCGGCACCGAAAAAGCAGCCCTTATCCAACAGGCCCATGACGACAACGAAGTGCTGGACCTAAACGAACCCATCAAAGTGCCTGAAAGGGCCGGGCACCGCAACCAGTATGACAGTTTCTTTGAATAAGACTTTATTAAAATGATGAACGATGAACGATGAATGATGAACGGCGCCCGCACATCCTGCCCATTCATCATTTAAAGTTCATAGTTCAAAGATTCATAATCAAACAAAATGGCATCCAGACTAACTCCTTTTTCAAAACTAATCATTACCCTATTGATTGTGGCTGTGGTTGTTTTAGGTGGCCGTTGGCTACTGAAAAACACCGATGCCGGCAAAGACCTGCTCAATAAATCCGACTCGAACGGCCAAACCGACAGCAATGCCGACAACAGCAGTTCAGATGTACCTTCCGACGCCATTAAAATTGGCGTGGTGACCTGGGGCGGCTACGCCGGGGGCCAATATTACAACGAAGGCTTTAAGGCCAATAAAAACTCACGTTTTTTCAAAGACTACGGTTTTCAGGTGGATTTTAAAGTTTTAGACGACTTCAACGCCAGCCGTGATGCTTTCAAGCGGGGCGACGTGGACCTGCTTTGGGCCACCATTGATGCCTTCCCGACCGAGGCGGGCGCCATGTCCGACATCGAACCACAGGTTGTCTTCCAGGCCGACTGGTCGAGGGGCGGCGACGCCATTGTGGTGCGCAGGGGCATTACCAATGTGGCCGATTTGAAAGGAAAAAAAATAGCGGTGGCCGAATTGACGCCCTCTCATTCGTTCCTGCTATGGTTGTTGGATGCAGGTGGTTTGACGGTAAAAGATGTGCAAGTAGTGGCACAGGCCAGCGCCATTGACGCCGCCGAAGCTTTTAAGGCACAACAGGTGGATGCCGCCGTGGTGTGGAGCCCGGACGATGAGGCATGTCTTTCAGCGGTGGCCGGATCGAGGATTTTGGAAAGCACAAAGTCTGCCTCCAACATCATCGCCGACGTTTTCATTGCCAAAAAATCTTGGGCAGAAAGCCATGCCAGGCAGTTGCAACAACTGTACGAAGGCTGGATGAAAGGCGCTGCTGAAATCAATTCCAATGATGGCAACAAACGCAAAGCCGCCAAAATTTTGTCCGAAAACTTCGAGGGCGTGAGCGAAGAATGGGCCTACAAGGCCATCAACAACGTGCGCCTGGCCACGCATGGCGACAACTTGAATTTTTATGGTTTGAACCCAGACTTTAAAGGCGTGACGGGCGACCGCCTCTATGGACGTATGTCGCAGGTGTATGCTGATCTGGGCTTTATCGAAGGAAGGGTGCCCACCTGGCGGGAAATCGCCTATTCGGCAGCCGTGAAAGGCACTAACCTGAGCGGCGGTGCCAACGATGCCGAAGCACAAAAAACTTTCACGGAAGTAACCAAGCAGGAAGGTTCGGAAAAAGAGGCTATTGCTACCAAGCGAGTGAGCATCAATTTCCGTTCGGGCGAATTCCAATTGGACGAAAATGCCAAGTACATAATTGATAAAGAATTTGTAGAAATAGCCAAGGCTTTTGCCAATGCCCGCATCCGCATCGAAGGCAATACAGATGATGTGGGCAAGCGGGAAAGCAATGTCGCCCTATCGCAAAAAAGGGCTGAGGCCGTCCGGGATTACCTGGTGAGCGAACATGGGATGCCACGCAACCGTTTCATCGTTGTAGGGAATGGGCCGGACAATCCAGTTGGCCCCAACACCACAGACGCAGGCAAAGCCAAAAACCGCCGGACTGATTTTGAACTTGTGCGTGAGTAGATTTTTCCAACAAAAAAAGTCCGGCAATGCACATTGCCGGACTTTTTTTGTTGATGATTTTTGGAATACTCTTCATTCCACCCTACCTTTAGGCCACTTTTCCAAAAAAGGACATCCTACACACCAATCGAATCTGTTTGCTGCCCCCGCCCATACCCCCTCATCAAACATTGCGCATCACTGATAATTGACTATTCACAAGCAAACAAACACTGCTTTTAGCAAACATTAAACCTATGAACCCACACTACCAAAAATGCATTTGGTCCTCAACATCCTTTTTTTTGTTTTTCGGGTGGCTACTCCTACCGAACCCCTCCTTTGCGCAACTTACCATAGAATGGGAACATACTTACGGCGGCATTGGCTACGAAGAAGTTAATGCCATTTCACTGACCGATGATGGCGGCTATATATTTGGCGGTTTTACCAATACCCTTAACCCAGCCTCGGGCACGGAGATTTCCACTGTCACTAAAGATACCGTGGAATGGCCCACCCGTACCGGTGACTTTTGGTTGATAAAAACCAATGGAAGCGGCATCATGGAATGGGAAAAACGCTTGGGCGGCGATGCGGAGGACAGGCTCTGGGAAATAAGGCAGGCTCCTGACGGAGGGTTTATTTTAGGCGGCGAGTCCCGATCAAACAAATGGGAGGACCATTCCGAGCAACTACGGGGCGTAATTGACGCCTGGCTCATCAAAACCGATCCCTTGGGCAATGTGGAATGGGAAAAAACTTTCGGCGGTGTTGACAGCGATTTGATAAGGGTCATCTTGCCCATACCCGATGGATCAGGCTATTTGCTGGCAGGGCATTCCAATTCTGATATTGGTTTTGAAAAAAGCGAAAACTCAAGGGGAAACAATGATTTTTGGGTCGTCAGGATAGATGCCCTGGGCAATGTGCTGTGGGATAAAACCATCGGTGGCAGCGGCGAAGATATTTTGAACGATGCCGAAATAGCCCATGGCGGCGGTTTCATCCTGGCGGGGCAATCAACCTCTCCGATTGGTTTAGATAAAACATCGCCACTTTTTGGCCTGAATGACTATTGGGTCGTCCGTATTGACGATTTTGGAAACATCCTTTGGCAAAGGAGCTTTGGGGGCGACAACGAGGACTCCTGCAACGATATTTTGACCGCCTCCGGCAACAGCTACCTGCTGAGCGGCCATTCAGTTTCACAAAGCGGGTTTGGGCAACGGGACGCTTGGTTTATTAGCATCAACGACTCCGGCGGTATCAACTGGGACAAAAGGTACGGCGGCCAATCGGCTGACATCGGCTATGCCGCCGCCCAGAATCCAATAGGCTATTATATGGCCGTAGGGGTGTCATTCTCGCTGCCCGATTCTATATCCGGCGTGGGCAATAAAAGTTCGGAACTCATAGGTGTCAGTGATAGTTGGGTTTTGTTCTTAGATCCCTCTGGAAATAAACTTTGGGACGAATCGCTGGGAGGCACCCAAGCCGACAAATTTGAGCACATTGCCCGTGCGCATGGCTATGGTTACATCATGGCAGGCATATCTGCTTCCGGTATTAGTCCGCCCTACAAATCGGAAGACAGCAGGGGCGCCAACGACTTTTGGGTTTTGCGCACAGGATGCGGTTTCCCTGGCCCAGTGCTGGATGATTTGCCAAAGGTTTGCCGTGACGAATATGTGGAAGTGGACGCTACCGTGCCTGCCTGCGATCAGTGCCTGTACATCTGGGACGATGGCGGCAGCGGCCCTGTCCGGCAATTTTCACCGGATACGACGGTACAAGTGAAAGTGACATTGATGCACCCGGACGGCTGTGAATTGAGCGATTCAGTAGTGATTGAAATAGTGCCAGGGCCGGAGTCACTGCTCAGCGATGGAAGGCCTGTTTCTTGCTATGGCGCCGACGATGCAGAGTTTTTTATCGAAAATGTGGTAGGCGGTACGCCACCCTATCAGTTTTCGCTCAATGGAGGCGAGTGGCAGAATGTAGCCGACTATGTGCGGATGCCCCCTGGCAATTATACCCTGGAAGTTTTGGATACATTCGGGTGCATGTTTGACACAACTTTTTTTATTGACCAACCAGAGGAGGTGCTGTTGGAGTTGGGCCCGGATATTTTTCTTGATTTGGGCGACAGCACACAGGTACAGGCCCTGACCAACCTGCTCGATTCTTTTTACATCAATTGGCAGCAACCAGAATTCCTGTCCTGTACGGATTGCATGGAGCCTTGGATCAACAACATTTACTACACTACCACTGTAACCGCCAGGATTGTGGACAAAAACGGCTGCGATGCCAGGGATTACCTGAGGATTATCGTCGAAAAGTCGGATGCCGTTTACATCCCCAATGCATTCTCGCCCAACAACGACAACATCAACGACTTTTTTACGGTGTACACCGACCGTTCGGTGAAGCAAGTGAACACCCTTATGGTATTTGACCGCTGGGGGGAAAAGATGTTTGAAAAACATGATTTCCAACCTAATAAGGAACAAATAGGCTGGGACGGCAGGTTCAATGGCAGGTTTATGGATCCGGCTGTATTCGTGTATTGGGCCGAAGTGGAATATGCAGACGGCAGAAAGGAAATTTTCGAGGGCGATGTAGCGATCATTAGAAAATAACAAAAAAATCGCATTATCTTGGCTGTGCAAGCCTTAACAATTCAAATAATAGAAGAAATGCCTTGGGTTTATGACATAGAAACGGATATACGGTACAAACAAGGTATCGAAAAAGGTATCGAAGAGGGAATCGAAAAAGGCGAAAAATTAAAAGCCATAGAAACCGCTGCCAAGGCGTTCCAAAAAGGCCTTGGCCTTGACTTCGTCATGGAATTGACCGGATTAGAAAAAGACGAATTGCTCCAGATCCAAAAAAGAGTGGAAAAAGGAGAAGTTTCTTTCCACCAAAAAAAGAAAAACGGTTCCCACAAAAAAAATGGATAATCCTTCCAATCCGCCATTCCCCTTTCTAATTTAGCCTCCAAATCAACTCTTCATGTTTGAACTCAGGGGCAAACTCAGCAATGCACAACAAATCGGGCTTGGCATAGCAGGCGTGGTGGTCATCTTGGCGATATGGTGGCTTTTGGCCGAAGCGTTTTCCAGAAAAATACCCGTCATTAAAGGCTACAACACAGAACTGCCTTCCAGCCTGACGGGCGATTCGCTGGCCAATATCGCACTGCGTGACTCCATCCTCCTGGCCGATTCGCTCAAATTCGCCAATGCGACCGAATTCAAAAAGGTTTATCCCATCGTACCGCTGCCAACGGAGGTGGTGGCCAGTTATAGCCATTTGTTCCAGAAAGACAAGCTGATCGGCAATGCGCTCCGATCAATATGGCTCAACCTGAAAGGTTACTTCTGGGCGGTGCTGCTCTGTGTGCCTCTTGGCTTTCTCATCGGCCTCTTCCCTTTGTTCAAGGGGCTTTTTAGCAAACCTGTGGACGCACTGCGCTACCTGCCGCTCACGGCGCTGATTGGCGTCTTCATCATCTGGTTTGGGATTTATGATGAGATGAAGGTGGCTTTCCTCGCCTTCGGCATCATCGTTTTTTTATTGCCAACGGTCATTTCCCGCGTTGAAGAGGTAGAGGACGTTTATACATCCACCGTGTTTACATTGGGCGCTACCAATTGGCAGACCATCAAAACTGTTTATTTTCCGGCCGTCATGAGCAAACTGCTCGACGATATTCGAGTACTTACGGCGGTCTCCTGGACCTACATCATCGTCGCCGAATACATCAACAAAGACGGTGGCGGCCTCGGTGCGCTTATTTACATCAAGCGCCGCCTGCAACAAGTGCCGGACATGTTCGCCATCATCCTCGTCATTGTGCTGATTGGTTTTTTGCAGGACATGATTTTTGTCTATCTCGGCAGGCGTCTTTTCCCTTTCCGTTATTATAAAACCACCCTCAACGGCAATAAAGAGGTACGCTATGGCATCTACCTGTTCCTGGCCATTTTGGCCTTGGCCGTTTTCCTGCCGAATGTTGACCTCATCGGCACCATTGCCCTCATCGGTGCTTTGGCCGCTCTGGTTTTTATGCTTTTCGGTGAAATGAAGGTGCAAACTGCCCTTCGCAAACAAAACTAAAAATTGAAGCTGCGGGGCCAAACACCCTGTACTTCTTCCGCTGACCTCAACAACATGGCAATACCTGAAAATTTTTCCAATATCATCGAACTGAAAAACATCGGCCAGAGCTACGATGGTGGCGAACATTGGGTGTTGAAAAACGCCAATTTGTCTATCCCCGACAAGCCCGCCCAAGGGGAATTTGTCGTCATACTCGGCATGTCCGGTTGTGGCAAATCCACCATTTTGCGCTACGTGGCAGGCTTGCAAAAACCCACGGAAGGCCAGGTACTGATTCATGGTAAACCCATGGAGCAAGCACCCCGTGTCAGCATGGTTTTTCAGCAATATTCCTCCCTGCCCTGGCTTTCTGTTTTGGACAACGTGGCCCTCAGCCTTCAGTATAAAGGGGTGCCGGAAAAAGAGCGCAAGGAAAAGGCGATGGACATTATCAAAAAAGTGGGCCTCGACGGCCACGAAAACAAATATGCCCAGTATCCTACCCTCTCCGGCGGACAGTTGCAGCGGGTAGCCATTGCCCGAAGCATGGTCGCCAACCCAGAGATTTTGTTGATGGACGAGCCTTTTGGCGCCTTGGACATCAACACCCGCCTACAGATGCAGGAACTGCTTACCAGCCTTTGGCTCGAATTCCACCCGACGGTCATTTTCGTCACCCACGACATAGCCGAGGCCGTCTATCTGGGCGACGATATTTACATTATGAAATCTCCGCCAAGCCAATTCGTCGAGCATATTACCGTTGACCTGCCGTTCCACCGCACCCGTGAGCTGAAACGTGACCCGCATTTTATAGAACTGGTGCAGCACGTAGAAGACAAAATGGTGGCAGTCGGAAAGATGAAATAACAGCAAACCTGAGCTTTTCCAAGTATCACAATCTTGCAATGATATTGCTGTTCAAGAAAGCAATTTCAATGGTAGAGGTACACAACTCCTTGGGTGTTGTGTTAACATTTTCAAAAAGGCTTGACTATCAGGAAAATCCACGTTATTTTTCCACTGCCTAATTTTCCATTTTCTCATTTCCGCAATAGAAATAACACGGCCTATGCCTTTGTTTCTCGCATATCTATTGGAATCCAGCTTTTGGCTTTTGCTATTGGCCATTAGCTACCAATGGGCATTGAAAGGCATTTTCAATTTTAGCATACACCGATGGTATTTGCGCCTAATGCCGCTATTTGCTTACCTATTTCCGCTCGCCACATTGGATTTGGACGAATATGCACACCTGGAAGGCTTTATCACCAAATCAGCCCCGTACCTGCCGGATTGGTTCAATTTTGAAATGCCAAATCTTTTTGTTTCCCTGGGGGGCATCTTGCTCGTCGTGTATTTTTTGGGGCTGATGGTTGCCGCTTTGCGGTTGGTGGACAGGCTGTGGGAGATTGGGCTTTATTTAAAAGAGGAAAAAAACCGCCCAAAATACGCACTGGGCTGGCAAGGCGACGCTACGGCCTGTTTCAGCCAATTGATTTTCCAATGGAATTACATGGATGATGCTGACAAAAAACGCTGGGCCGATACCTGGTTGCCTATCCATCCACTGTTTGCCTGTGAAGCGTTTTTGGTGGAAATACTGCTGGTGATTAATTGGTGGAACCCACTGCTGCTGTGGTGGGGCAGGCAGTGGAAATCCATTTACCAAAACAGCTTGCAACAACGGCAGCAACATTCCATTCATGCTCTATTTTTATTGAAAATATCAGGCCTGTGCGGGATGGCAGGATTAGTGGCGCTTCTGTTTTCCTTTTTTCCGATGCACACCTCCCCCACCTATTTGTTTGCCAATAAAACTGCCAGGCTGGCCAATTATGTCATTTTCAAATATGAAAAACCCCGGCCTGTCAAGTACAGTTTCCAATGGGGCGAAGTGGTGCTGCCACTCCTAAAATTCGCCCAACCCAACGGCTATGCCGGAAATATAGACCTGCATCTTGCTGATTTTCAAAAAATTGTAAAAGAAGAAATGAAAATCATGCGGGATACACAGTCGTTGGAGGCAGGTATTTTGAGCATCATTTACCAAACCAAAAAGGGCGACAAACACGCCTACATCAACGACATTGACCGAAAGCATGTCCTGCTGAGGGATAGGCGCAACGACAGGATTTACAACGACAGCCTGGACTTTGGCGACGAGTTGACCATTTTTGGAGAAATCGGCGACATCTACATTTCCAAGGTCACCATCCGTATCATTGACCCAAATTCTGTTTACGAACCGCTGGTGCAGGTGCCGGAAATCAACCACCTCGATCCCAGTTTTGGTTTTCAGATCATCGCCAGGCCCGACAAACGGGCTTTGGTCAAAGTGGACACATTCGACCTGGATTCCCGCCGCATCCTCGAAATGTACAAAGACGAGCGCCGCTACGAAATCGTCCACATCCCAGGTTTTCAGACCAACCGCCGCTACCTGACGGAGGCCGACGCCCTTTTTAAAAATGGCACTTTTGCAGAAGTGGAACTTATCCGGCACAGCCCTGATGTGGACTATATGCCTGAGTATCAAGCCTATCAGAACCAAAAGGTCACCCTTAAATGGGGAAATATGGAAGCTGCACCTTCCAGTTCCAATTTTCCTTTGGACAGTTTTCAAATAGCATCCAACCAAGCAATCGAACTTTGGATTGGCGAAAAACAGCTTTCCATCGAGACTTTTGAGTGCATCATCGCCGGTAAAAACGTGACGCCTTATGGCTTCAAAAGCGACCGGTTCGACCATCCCGCTTTACTGTTTGCTTTTGATGGCATTTCCACAGAAACAAGTGTCTATTTTGACCAACTGGTGGTCAGGGACGAAGATGGGCTGTTGAAGCTGTTCCCGGCGGCTTTTGTGTTCAATGTGGCAGAGCGGTAGGGTTGTCGGCAGTCCGCAATCCACAGTCCACAGTCCACAATCCGATATAATAAGTTTCAGTCTGCAATGCCAATGCTTTTGGTCAAAAATTTGAAGGTGTTTTGTACAAAAATCAAAACACCGGTTTATGCTGCTCAAAACGCTTACTTCACTGGCTTTCCTGGCATTTTTTCTGGTCATTTTTTCCATTGGTTTACAAATGCCGATTGGCATGTCCATCAAAAATATAATGGGAAACATGCCCTTGGGCGACAAAGGAATGCACTTCTGTATTTTGGGCACTTTGACCTTTTTGCTCAACGGCAGTTTAAAGCAGAAACGCCTGAACATCAATGGCTTCCAGGTGTTAGTGGGAAGCTGGCTGATCACCTTTGGCATCACCCTGGAAGAGTGCAGCCAAGCATTCATTCCCTCCCGCAATTTTGAATTATTGGACATGGTATGTAACTATGCGGGGATTTATGCAGGCAGTTGGGCGGGGCTATTTCTGCCCCTGTTCAAGCACAAAAAGGCAACAGATGCAAGTGACCGCAATGAAACCCTTTCAGTTTAAACAATTTTCCATCGAACAAGATCGATGCACCATGAAGGTCGGCACGGACGGTGTGCTGCTGGGCGCATGGGCTGATGTGGACTCCGCTTCCCGCATCTTGGACGTAGGCACCGGCACCGGCGTCATAGCCATCATGTTGGCACAAAGGGCAACCAAGGCCAGCATCCACGCCGTGGAAATTGACGAAGAAGCCTGCGCACAAGCCGCCCAAAACATGCTAAACACCGCCTGGGCCGAACGCCTTCAAGCTTTTCAAACTTCCATCCAGGATTTTTCAAAAAACAGGGACGCCGAATACGACCTCATCGTAAGCAACCCGCCATTCTTCTCCGGCGGCACTTTCTCCAGCAGCCAGGACAAAACCTCCGTCCGCCACACCGTGAAACTGCCACATGGCGACCTGCTGCGCTCCGCTCGCAAACTGTTGAAAGAAAACGGCAAATTTTGCCTCATCCTGCCCTATATGGAGGGCTTGCGCTTCAAGGAATTGGCCAATACCTACAACCTCTACTGCACCAAAATGACGGAGGTAAAACCCAAAGCCGACAAACCTATCGAAAGGCTGCTTTTGCAGTTTGAAGGGAAGTTAAAACCAATGGAAAAGGATGATTTGGTTATCAACGACAATGAGGCAAACGATTGGACAACGGCGTACAAAGCATTGACGGGTGAGTTTTATTTAAAACTCTAATCTATTCACTTTCAAATATTTACCTTTATTTTATCACTGCGACCCATGTCTGGGCTGTTGATTCCCTGTTCTACTATATTTGAATTAATCAAAACAAAAAAATACCCACCGACTCAATATCTTTTTGTTCATTCTTCGCCTGAGCGAACATCACTTATCTCCTTTCTGTTATATCTCCATCCACACACGAAACGCCGACCACCCTTATTTTCTTTAACCAAAAACGAGTATTATGAAATTCAAACACTTTGCAAAGCTCGCCTTGGCCCTGCTTGCCTTTGGCTACTTTTCTACCGCCCATGCGCAGACCAATCATCCCTTTTCGTGGAAAGAAACAAGCGATGCTTGGTTCACGCCCACAGCGTATGCATTTCAATATGCCACTGATGAAAAAGCGAAGGTGGGCCACGGCCCCGTCAGTTCTGACGACTGCCAGGAAACTACCAACCCCGGTGCCTGTACCGAGCGTATGATGAAAAGCAAATTTACCGAAGTGGAAAACCCCACGGGCAATTTTCCCAGCGGCTACAGCGGCGTGGAATACGTTACTTTTGATGTGCAATCGAACGGAAAAATCAACAATTACCAAGTGGTGAAACAGCCTGTTGTCTGCAAGCCTTGTACCCAAACTGCGGTGAACTTAGTGGCGGCCCTGGGAGACTGGCACCCCGCCATCCATGATGGCAAAAGTGTAAAAAGTACGGTGGTGATACCCGTTTATTTCGATACAAAAGGGACACACAACTAAAGATAGTAGTAGGCTTGACCCCCTCTTGCCATGCCGAACGGTTGTCTGATTTTATCGGGTAACCGTTTTTTTTTGTTATTGGCTGTTACGTGGCATATTGAAGCAAATAGCCAACCACACATTCCATTTCAATACATGACAAACTCAACCCGCCTGTTGATGGGATAGTGTTTCTTCGGACTCCCCTTCACGATGGGCCGGCTGCTGCCGTAGCCTTTGGCTTTAATACGGTCTCGCTCAATGCCTTTGCCCGTCAGGTAATCAGCCACGGCATTGGCCCGTTCTTCCGATAATTCCCAATTTTTTTGCTGGTCGCCGATGATGTCGGTATGGCCTTCCACCTTTAGGTGGATGTCAGGGTTGCGCAGGAGGAAAGCCGCCAAATTGTCCAACGCTTCGTGCGAAGTGGCCAGCATAATGCTCTTTCCCCGCTCGAAATTGACGTTTTTCGGGGTATAACGCTCGATGGTATCTTTGTGGACGACCACTTTCGCAGCAGGTTCAACATTGGCAGGAGGATTTTGCTTGGGAGCCTGGGTTTTGGGCTTTGTTTTTTGCGGGGCGGGATTGGGTTTTTCGGGTGTTTTTTGCGCCACTTCTTCTCTTTTTACGGGCGTCTTCACGGCTGGTTTGGGCGCAGGTTTTTGTAAAAAATATTCTTCCTCCACTGTTTTATAGTTTCTTCCAAACAGGTTCGGAAAAGAAGCTTGCTCGCTGGGCAATTCCCACAGCAGCGAAATCTCGGCTTCCACCAGGGCATTGAAAAACTCCACCTTCAGATCATACTGTTTTCCCGCTTCCATTTTCACTTGGCCGCTGAAAATGCCGTAATCGTTCAGGTTCCAGTTATTGATGACCAGTACATTGCCCACCCACACCCGGATGCCGTCGTCCACCTTGGCAGAAAAAGTGTAAGTGCCAGTCTCCGGCGAAAGGAGCCTGCCCGTCCAGCGCACCGAGCAATAGTTGGGGTCGAGGCCCGGCACGGGCGGTGTATCCAGCCAATAAAAGTCAATCTTATCGTCAATGCGGGTGGCCACTTTATCTTCGAAGTTGATGCCGTTGTAGTATTCGGCCTGGAGGCCGTGCTGGGCAAAAAGCATGTTTCCCAAAAAAACAAACAGCAACAGGGAGGCCATTGATTTGTCCATAAACATCCAATTTAAAATGAAGCAATTATTGTTCGAGTTGGGTGCAAGCGTAATTTGTGCTTTTTTAAACCCAAATACCAGGCTGAATAGACAAAACACCTGGAAACTTTCTACAAAAATGCCCTTCACAACGGCAACCTGTTCGCAGGTTCCTTGCTTTTGATCGGATATTTATGCCATCAATAAAAAAGCGTCGCCCCGGCACCTGTCCGTTGGCAACGCTGTAAGGGGGTTCCTTACCAGTAGAATTTTGTAGAATGGGAAAATGGAAGGGCAACCTGGGAGGCTGCCCTTTTATCACAAGGATTAATTCGATTGAACAAAGGATTGCAGAATTCGCAAAATGGGGTTTTAGATGCTTGCAAGTGGCAATGGACAAAGTTGAGCTATGTAATAGGAGCGGGCAATACGATGAAATGCGTATTTATATTTGGTTGAAAATCAATTATTATATTTCACTTTGGGCAGAATATTTTTGGGCCTTTCTTGTGCTGCACTTTTGTTTAAAAAAAATCATTCGACAACTATGAAAATCGGAATCCTTGTATGCGACCACGTATCGAAAAAAAACCTGGCCATCGGCGGGGACTACAGCGACATGTTCAAAACGCTGCTGCCAGCATTGGACACTGTCAATTATGATGTGTGCAAAGGCCATTTCCCCAGTTCGCCCTTCGAATGCGACGGCTACTTGGTCACGGGTTCCAAATATTCCGTGTACGACCAAGTGGATTGGATTTTGGAACTGAAGGCATTTGTCAAAGCCATTTATGACAGCGGGAAAAAATACATCGGCGTTTGTTTTGGCCACCAAATGCTCGGCGAGGCACTCGGCGGCAAAGTGGAAAAGGCACAAACGGGTTGGTCGGTCGGTGTGAACACTTTTGAAGTGTTGGCAAAAGAGGCTTGGATGGAGCCGTTTCAACCCAATTACAACCTGATGATGATGTGCCAGGATCAGGTGGTGAAATTGCCAGAAAACAGTACCGTGCTTGCAAAAACTGCCAATTGTCCCGTCGGCATGTTCCGGGTGGGGGAAAACATGCTGGGCGTACAGGCGCACCCCGAATTTCCCAAAGCTTATGAACTGGCCCTGCTCGACAGCCGCTGGGATCGCATCACCGCCGAAAAAATAGACGCCGCCAAAGAGAGCTTGGCCCTGCCCGTACATGACCGAGTGATCGCACAATGGATGATGCGGTTTTTGGAGAAATAAGGCAAGCCGACCCACCCCTTTTCACGCAAATACAATACTTCCTCCCCTCTTGCAAGGAATCTCCGACCCCCTGCCAGGAATGTCCTATACCTTGGCGTATCCGTCCGAAAGAGGATGGAGGCAAGGTTGACATCTTTGTGGCGAAGACTTCATGAAGCTTTTTTTAATCACCTGTATTTAAAGAGAAGTGAGGAGTGAGAGGTGAGAAGCGAGGCCAGTCCCGCAACTCCTTCCAATGAATTACTCAGTGAATTTGAAAAATCAATGGTGACACTTTGGCTTGCAAACACCTCTTATTCAATGTTTTGCAAGTTCATCATTCATCGTTCATCATTCATCGTTCATCGTTCCTGCCGCTTCTCGATTAACAATCTACAAATCTGTTATTATGAAAAAGCAATTCGTTCTCGCCACCGCTGGGATGTTCCTTTTGACAACACTGCTGGCACCTTCCTTTGCCAATACACCGCCTGCCATGCACGGCATGAAAGCCCTGGTAAAAAACGGGCAGCAATCCATGACCATTGAAGTACAAGTGAACCATTTGGATAAAAAACGGACGGTCATTTCCCTACAGGACATGCTCGGCAAGGTATGGGCCTCCGATGTGGTTTGGAAAGAAGAAACCTACGCAAAACTGTTCAACCTGTCGGGGATGCCGACGGGTCAATACATCATACATATTACTGGACAAGCGGGCGAATTTGCCCAGTTGCTGGAAGTGGGGCAAGCAGCCGTCCTGCTGTTTGAAACGAGCAGCAAATTTGACCTGGAAAAGGGCATGGTGATGCTGACCGGAGGCAAGCAGGCCGGAAAAACCATCGCCCGCATCAGCCCCGAAGGCGAACAGTCCATCCGGGTGCAATTGGCCAATCTGAAAGAACTGCCCACCAGTGTCACCTTGTACTCCGTCGGGGCAGGCCCGGTGTTGGTACAAAATATTAAGGGCGAACACGCCTACGCCAAGAACTTCAACCTCGAAGGAATGGCCAATGGCAGTTATTTCCTGCGTGTGCAAACAAAAGATGCAACGATCTGCCAGTTTTTTACACTTTCAAAGCATGGTGTGTCCTTCGGCCCGGCGCAGCATTGTTTGAACAAAACTGGGGTTTTGAATTAAGAAATTAAGCCCGGACTTAAGTTTCATATTTGATGCGGGGCAAGCACAGGCTTGCCTTGCTTTTTGTGTTTTATGAGAGAAATGAGAGAATCACGCTTATCGCCGAAGGCGGTAAGAATCATAAAAAATCATAAAAAATCTGCGTCTATCTGCGTCAAAAAAATCAGCGTCAAAAAAACTGCGTCAAACCTCCCTCACCCCTGAATGACCAATGACTCAAAAAAAAATCACCCAACTGTGATGCTTAAAAAATTCACCTGTTTCGTCCTTTTATCGCTTTGCCTCGCAGGCACAGCCGCCCTGGCCCAGACCAAATCCTCTTTGGACGGCCTGCAAATGGAAATGTTTGAACTGCCCAATGGCGAACTGGGCAACCACGTGCAGGCCATCGTCCAGGATCAGTATGGCTTCATGTGGTTTGGCTCGCAATACGGCCTGCACCGCTGGGACGGCCACCATTTTAAAACCTACCTGCACGACCCCTCCGACCCAAATTCCATCGGTGACAATTATATCGAATACATTTTGGTGGCAAAGGATGGCTCATTGTGGTTGGCCTTTTGGGGCGGCGGCGTGGATCATTTCCGCCATGAAACGGGGAAGTTTACCCATTACCGGGAAGGTGGCTGGAAAAATGGCTTGAGTTCTGACGTGGTATCGGTCATACTGGAAGATAGAAAAGGGAATATTTGGATTGGCTCACAAGGTGGCTTGGACAGGCTAAACCCCAAAACGGGAGGGTTCACCCATTTTAACAACAAAAAAAACGACCCCAGCAGCCTCAGTTGCAATGAAGTGCGGGCTTTGTACGAAGATTCGGAAGGCACCCTTTGGGTGGGCACAGGCTTTGTTTTTGACGATCATGGCGCACAAAACTGTGGCGGCCTGAACCGCTTCCACCCTGAGACGGAAACTTTCACCCGCTACGTTTACAAACGCAACGACCCGACGGGCTTGGCCGGGCCATCGGTGCGGGCCATTTTCGAAGATTCCAAGGGCAACTTTTGGGTGGGGACTTCGGGCGATGGTTTGCAGAAAATGAACCGCAGCACGGGAAAGTTTATCCACTACCCCAGCAAAGGAAACACTTCCCCATTCAGTGCGCCCCGCTACGACGGCGGTTCCAACCGCCATGTAACCTGCGTATTTGAAGACCGGGACGGCCTGATGTGGATCGGCGATTTTTCCAGCGGCTTCAAAGTGGTCAACCCAGCGACAGGGGAATCCAAACTCTTTCAGGCCAGCGACAGAAGCTCCAAACTGCTCGACAACGCTGCCTGGACGGTTTTCCAATCGAAAGACGGCGTTCTTTGGTTCAGCACGGCCTTGAGCGACGCCAGGGTTTATCGCATCGCACAAAAAAAGGAACATTTCAAGGCGGTCATCCTGCCCACCAAACAAGGCTACGTGAGCAGTTTCAGCGAAGATAAAAAGGACAATTTGTGGGTGGCCACCAATGAATTTTCCGTAGGGAAAATGGAATTGGACAGCAAAAAGAAAGGTTTGCAGGTGGGTTTTGCGGAGCAAGAAAATGCGCTCGCAGGGGCCACAAAAATCGCTGCCGACGACGACGGAACGCTTTGGGTGATAAAGGCCGATTCCGCCACGGGCCTTATCCATTATGACCCCGACAAAAAACTGCTCGAACGCTACCACCACGACAAAGGCGACCCGGCCAGCCTGGCCTCCAATTTTATCAACGACATTTTATTGGACAAAAACGGCAACCTCTGGGTAGCCACCGCCGATGGCGGCTTGGATTATTTTGATAAAAAAACCAAGACTTTCAAGCACTTTCTCAACCAAAAAGACAAGGCCAACAGCTTGACGCACAACCATTTGGACAAACTCTTCCAAGGTGACGACGGCAAGCTCTGGGTGGTCGGTTCCGGCAACAAAAAGCAAGGCCGGGCCATTTTCGTCAACCGTTTTGATCCGCAACAAAAGCAGTTTACCAACTACAACCTCAACGGCGTGCCCAATGAAAAAGACATTTGGCAAAGCCCGCCCACGCAGGACAAAGAAGGCAACATCTGGCTTTGTTTGGAAAACGGCATCCTGAAACTGGTGCCCGTCACCGGCACTTGTGTCTATTACGGTAGCACGGTCATTGGCAAGGACGCACTGCCCCTGAAGGGCATGGAAATGGACGACGAGGGCAAGCTCTGGATCATGGGCCAGAAGCTGCTGAAATTCGACCCCAAGGAGGAAACCGTTTTCGCTTATGCCATGAGCGACGGCCTGCAATCGCACTCCTTCCAAAAAGGGGCGATTTATAAAAATGAAAAAGGCGAAATCTTCCTCGGCGGGCAATACGGCTTCCACTATTTCAACCCCGAAGATTTGGGCGATTCCAGCGGCTCGGCGCCCATTGTACGCATCACCGAGTTTGAGTTGCTCGACCAGTCGGAGCAGGCCATGTTTGACAGTTCCCAAAAAGTCGCATTTTGGAAAACGGGAACCCTGCATTTGGACTACAACCAAAATGTCTTCGCCTTCCGCTTTGCGGCGATGGACTTCACAGACCCCGATGGCAACCGCCTGGAGTTTATGCTCGAAAATTTTGATAAAAACTGGCGCCTGGCCGATCAGGAACCCAAGGCGACCTACATCAAGGTGCCGCCCGGCCAGTATCGCTTCCGGGTGCGGGGCGCCAACAGCCTCGGCATTTGGGGCGAGGAGGCTTCCCTGGCGGTGGTCATCAGTCCGCCCGTGTGGATGACCTGGTGGGCCTACACGCTGTACTTTTTGCTGGTTGCGGCAGCGCTCTATGCCATCTACCGCTTTTATTTAAACCGCCGCCTGGAGCAAGCCGAAACGCAGCGCCTGATAGAATTGGACGCCATGAAAAACCGCCTCTACGCCAACATCACCCACGAGTTCCGCACGCCGCTCACCATCATCATGGGCATGACGGAGCAGCTTTCAGCCGGGAGTTGGCAGTCGGCAGTCGGCAGCGACGATAAGCAAAGCATTGGCAACAGTTTTTCCATGATAAAAAGGAACAGTGAGAACCTGCTGGGCCTAGTCAACCAAATGCTCGATTTGTCCAAACTGGAAAGCGGCAGCCTGCCCATCCACTACCTACAGGGCGACGTGGTGAAATACGTGGGCTACATCGTGGAGAGCTTCCATTCTTTCGCCGAGAGCCGGGGCATCCAACTGCATTTCCTCTCCGACCCCGACGAACTGGTGATGGACTACGACCCCGAAAAACTCAAACAGGTCATCACGAACCTATTGTCCAATGCCGTGAAATTCACGCCCGAAAATGGCAACGTCTATGTCTCCACCTCTTGCTTCCAGGGCGATTTTATCATCAAAATAAAAGACACAGGCATCGGCATCGCCGAAGACCAACTGCCCTTCATCTTCGACCGCTTTTACCAGGTGGACGGCTCCTCTACCCGCCAGAACGAAGGCACGGGCATCGGCCTCTCGCTCGCCAAAGAACTGGTACAGGCCCTCGGTGGCAGCATCCATGTGAAGAGCAGGCTGAACAAAGGCACCGAGTTTCAGGTGCATTTGCCCATCAGAAATATATCGGATGTTACAAAACCTGCCGTCCTGGCAAATGGAGCATCCACACTTGCCCCAATCCAAAGCAACGGGAAGGCTGCCAAGCAATCATTCAGCCAAGCAGCCATTCAACCATCCAGCCATTCAACCATCCAGCCATCCAACCACCCCTTAATCCTCATCGTGGAAGACAACGCCGACGTGGTCGCCTACCTCGCCTCCTGCCTGGACGGCAGCTACCGCCTCGCCGTCGCCAAGGACGGGCAAGAGGGCATTGACCTGGCCACCCAACTCATCCCCGACCTCATCATTTCCGATGTGATGATGCCGCAGAAGGACGGCTTCGAGGTTTGCCAGTTTTTGAAAAACGACGAGCGCACGAGCCATATCCCCATCATCATCCTCACCGCCAAGGCTGACCTGGACAGCAAACTGGAGGGCCTCGAACAAGGCGCCGATGCCTATCTCGCCAAGCCTTTCCACAAGGAAGAACTGCTGGTGCGCATCAAAAACCTGCTGCACCTCCGCAAGAAACTCCAACAGCACTACCTCTCCTTGGCCACAGGCACAGAGGAAGCGCCCCTATCAAATATCGCAACACCCGCCGCACCCGCCCCTGCCCCACTGGTAGAAGATTACTTCGTCAAAAAAGTGCGCCGGGCCGTGGAAGCCCACCTCGACGACTACGAATTCAACGTGGAAAGCCTCTGCCGGGAAATCGGCATGAGCCACTCCCAATTGCACCGCAAGCTGACCGCCGTGACGGGCCTCTCCGCCAACAAGTTCATCCGCCACATCCGCCTGAACAAGGCCAAGGAACTGCTGCAAGACGCCGACACGAGCATCTCCGCCGTGGCCTACGACACGGGCTTCAACGATCCGAGCTACTTTGGAAGGGTGTTTAAACAGGAGTTTGGTGTGACGCCGGTGGAGTGGCGGGAGGGGGTGGTGATGCAGGAGTGAGGGGATTGATTGTAAATTTAGTCGCCCACATTCTTCTTCTTGAATGATACTTTTGCTCAAAAAGTATCGCTTTTAATATTATGCAAATACATTTTTTGCCCTCAGGAAACGCTGACACTATTCATATTAGATTCCTTGATAAAAATGGAAATCTAAAGAATATCCTTATAGATAGTGGTTTCAAAAAAACTTATAAAGTCAGATTAAAAAAGTCGCTGAATGCCATTTCTGAAAGAAATGAGAAGATAGACGTTTGGATAATAACTCACATTGACCAGGACCATATCAGCGGCATACTTGCCTTTTTGAAAGATGCCGATTTTCCTGCTGATTTCGTAACCGAATTTTGGTTCAACCCAAGTATGGCGACTGTGCCAGACGATTCTGAAAAAATCAGTGTACAGCAAGGCATCAAGCTACGGGACTACCTGATTGAACAAGGAAAATGCCCTGACCAGCGGTTCACTTCCGATTTGCCTACCATCAATTGCTTTGGTTCAAAAATCACGATGCTTTCACCCGACGATGCTAAACTTGACGGTGCGCTTACTGTGTGGAGTGTAGAGGAAATAAAGACAAGAAATGCAAAGCCAATTGCTGGGACTTTTGACTACGATATTCCTATCGAAAATCTGATGAAGACGCCTTTCAAGGAAGACACTGGGGTTTGGAACGGAAGCAGCATTGCTTTTTTGTTTGAGCATCAAGAGCGGCGAGTGCTTTTCCTTGGTGATAGCCATCCTTCGGTCGTTGCAGAAAGCCTCAGAAACAAGTTCAAATGCTCCGATGAAAATCCGTTGAAACTGGATTTGGTAAAGGTTTCCCACCACGGAAGTGCTGGAAATACCTCGCCAGACTTGTTGAGACTGATTGATTGCAGCTATTTTGCCTTTTGTGCAGCTAATGGCGGATTCCCAGCAAAGAAAACGCTTGTCAGGATTGCAGCTTCCCGATTGGGCAAGCCAGAACCAACCGTGTTTCTTTTCAATGACGAAACACCTCGGCACAAAGACATTTTTCACAATGAACCACATGCTGCCAAAATGCTTAATTTTCGCATCGAACACTTGCCGGATGGATTTTACGAGCTTTGACTAAATTTGCCAAAATCCATTCAATTTTAGCGCATGTACTCCCAATCTCCCAAACATTTCATCCTTAAAATTGTAGGCTCCCAATCTGGCAGCGGCATCATCTATTTTCCACCGAGTCACCCTGACCTTGTTTTCGTATTCACTGCATGGCACTGTATAAAAGATACATCTCTTTCAGAACTGCGCTTGGAAATCAGCAACCAAACCAACTACCAATGCCTTGACGATGGCAACCACCACATTTTGAGTTTTGAGGAAAAGGAGGGCGAAAACGACCTCGCCATTTTGGCAATCCCCCGCCAGTCGTTCCCGATGAGTGAGCCGACACAGCAGTTCGAGTTCCTGAACGATTTTTTTGACTTGAAAGACGGCTGGGCAGTAGGTTTTCCCAATGCCAATGATGGCTTGAAAAAGCTGCGGGGGGAGTTAAGGCAATTTAGACCTGGGTTGCCAAATTGCTTTGAGGTAAGTACCCAAAAAGAGGATTTGACCACCCTCATCAGCGACGGGTATGAGAACGTACAAGGAATGTCGGGTGGTGGTTTTTTCATGGAATCTGGTGGAGCAACCTATCTCGCAGGAATCTTGACCAGTTTTTCAAAGGAGTATAAAGATTTCGTCTGCATCAAGGTTGGCAAGTTGAACGAACTATTGGTGGCTAATAGCTACCATCCCTTACCCTACTCCTTCGCCAATTCGCTGGGAATGAACGTTAAGTGGTTTCAGCACCACCTTGAGTTGAGTATAAAGGGTTTGGGAGACCGCTACACGCCTGAACTCAATTTTGAATTGCCGATGGCCCAAATCTTTGAGGGTTTAAACAGAGGGAAGGCTTTTAAACAAAAGGTGCGAAGCTACTTTCATGAACTTTTGCAGGCACTTCAAGAGGGTACGAGGTTGAAAGCGCCAGGAGGTTTGGATATGGCAGCCTATTTCAAAGAAAAACACTCGTGGTTTCACGATTTTCACGAAAAAACCGAGTGGTCAACCCCAAGTAAAATTCAAATTGAGGAACTGAAAGAAGTTTTGAACAAGATGGATGAAGATGTTCATCGTTTTCAACGAAAAATCTGGGACATCCAATCAGAAGAACGGGAAAAGATACCACACGAAAAGCGCCAATATGCTACTCGACCGCTTGATTCGGAGGAAAGTAAAGTGCGAAATATCACAGGCGCCATCAACGCCTTCTATAAACAAATACATACACAAACGTTTCAACTTGCGCAAAACCCAAGTCTTCTACTTCATGGGGAGGCAGGTTGCGGAAAATCCCATCTTCTTGGGGATATAGCTGCCCAAAAGCAGAAAACAAAAACCCCGGCAATTCTTATTCTTGGCAATAAGCTACAAGACAGAAGTAATGTTTGGCAGCAAATCCTTTCAGAGATGCAATTGGGTTGTGATGCAGCTACCTTTCTGCAAACCTTGAATGGGATTGGCAGCTTCTTGGGTGAAAGGATATTGTTTATAATAGATGCCCTCAACGAAGGCGAAGGCAAATCTATCTGGCATGATTCGCTCACTGTGTTTGCCGAACAAGTCAAAAGATACCCATACATAGGACTTGTTCTTGCGGTTCGTGATACTTACCTTAAAACGGTTGTCCCCACTCATTTAAACGACAGCAATTATTTTGTAATGGTGGAACACACTGGTTTTGAAGACAACGAGTTAGAGGCTGTCAAACACTTTGCCCGCTATTTTGGCTTAGAACAGCCGAGATTCCCAATACTCGCACCAGAATTTTCAAGGCCACAACTTTTGTTACTTCTATGCCGGAGCCTGCGGGATAGTGGTAAGCGCATAATCCCCGAAGGACTAAATGGGATTACGACCATTTACAAAGACTATCTTGCTGTCGTCAACCATAAAATCGCCAAAAAGTTGGATTATGCCGAAAATTTGAATCTTGTAAAAAATGGATTGGAACGATTGGCGGAAGGGATGGCAAATAATGGTTTGGGTAATATAGAACACTTACCAGCAGAACAGCTTTTCCGTGAATTTCACCCTGAACATGGAAGCCAGATATTCATAGAACTTCTGAGAGAGGGCATTTTGCACGAAGATAGAAGTTGGCAATACGAGGAGGATGAATATGTAGATGTAGTCCGGTTCAACTACGAGCGGTTTGGGGATTTTCTTGCAGCCCGTCATTTACTTGAAACCCATTTGAACCCTAAGAAGCCAAAAGAAGCCTTTAGAGGAAAGGGCTTTTTCAGCGAATACTTCAGTGGGAATTTTTACGGGAAGCTTGGCATATTGGAAGCGCTTGCTATCCTACTGCCAGAAAAATTCGGGATAGAACTATTGGCGGTTTTACCCTCTAAACTTTTGAAAGATGACCAGTTTGGGCAGTATGCAACGACCGCTTTTATAAATAGCCTGCTTTGGAGAAAGGCCGATAAGATTGACAGAAATCAGATTTTAAAAACCTGTGTTACTTGGGTGGATAGATACATGCTGGTTGATTCTTTCAACTCGACAATTTTGCATCTCGCTCCTATTTCCGACCATCCGTACAACGCCGATTTGATTCATAATCACCATATCGGCATGTCAATGGCAGCATTGGACAGGTGGTGGTCTCCTTTTGTCCATGAGGTCTTCCGCTCAAAGGGTTCTGCTATTAACAGGCTATTGTCTTGGGTTTGGAGTGACTATGATTTATCCCTCTTGTCAGAAGAAACAAGAAGGCTGACAGCCACTATACTTGCATGGACATTGACTTCCTCCAGTATTACCCTACGGGATACGGCGACGCTTTCATTGGTCAGGCTGCTTTCTGGTTATCCCATTGTAATAACTCGGATACTTCAACAATTTGAGAAGGTGAATGACCCCTATGTTAGGGAGCGTCTTTTTGCAGTAGCCTTAGGTGTGGCGACCAATTCAGGCAAGCATCCTGACATTGCACAACTTGCCCAATGCGTTTACGACCAGATTTTCAAGGATGGGATACCGCCTGCCCATATTTTGCTCCGAGATTACGCAAGGCAGGTAGTCGAGTATGCTCTATACACAGGTTTACAAATTGATATTGAGGTTGAAAGGATACGTCCACCTTACGGTAGCCAGCTACCGCTACCTTATCCAACAGAACAGGACATAAAAAAGTACAAGACCAATTACGATTCTAAAACTTTCAAAAAGAATGAATTTATCAACCGCGCCCAAGGCGCAATTGAGCATTCGGTGTTAGGATGGGATTTCAACAGGTATGTCATTGGAAGCAAAATGGAGCAGTTCCATTCAATCGCTTTTCCGCTTGTCAAGGAGTATCAAAAATTCAAAAAAAGTTTGCCAAACGGTACAAGAAGCAATTTCAAGGCACTTGAAAAAGTATGCAAATACCTTGATCCGCTAAGCAAAGGCAGCCTTTCAGAAGATGAATTTTCCAAATTCAAAAAGATGACGGCGGATTTTTATGAGTCGTTGGTGGTTTCTATTGAAAGCAAACTTGAGACTGAACAAAAGGAGATATTCAGAAAAAGAATACTCAGTCACTTAAAATCATTGAATCAAAACCCTAAGTTCAGAAGACATTCAACTATAGAACCACAACAAATCGCTCGTTGGATTTTCCGCCGTGTTTTTGAATTGGGTTGGCGAAAGGATTGGCACGGGGAGTTTGACAGTAAGGCTCGTGAGTATGATTATTGGGGCAATTGGAATACTGAACGAATCGGCAAGAAATACCAGTGGATTGCCCTGCATGAGATACTTGCCATTATTGCTGACAACCACCAAGTCTCGCAATGGGGCGACAAGCCCGAACCTTACCAGGGAACTTGGGAACCCTTCGTAAGGAATATTGACCCGACATATCCCTTTCTCCATTTGAATTCCAGCTTTTCAAACCACTCTAAAGTAAAAGGTTGGTGGCTTCCCCCGTCTTATGAAAAATGGGGCATTGATGGTTGGCTCAAAAGAACAGATGATTTACCCGACCCTCGAAAATTTCTGAATGCTGTTGATAAGAATGGTAAGGAATGGCTGAATCTGTACACATTCCCAGATTGGGAGTACAAAGAGGAAGTAGGTGTCCATGAAAAGGAAGGCAACTCTTGGATGATATGGTATCATTTACGGAGCTATTTTGTCAAGCAAAAGGACGCTTCAAAAATACACGTGTGGCTTTTGAAACAGCATTTTATGAACGAATGGATGCCAAACCAGCGAGAGCGTTACGAGATATTTGAAAAGGAATACTATTGGTCTCCTGCATACAAGCACTTTCGAGAAAAAGAAAAAGATACCTCTTATCAAGGAAATAATATTTGGAGGCAATTCCGGGACAGTCCTTTCAAAGGTGTAGTTCCAGTCGAAGAGTATGGTTGCGGTGGGGGAAGTTACAAAAACCAAAATGGAAACGTAATTAAGCCTTCTCAATTCTTGTGGCAGAAAATGAACCTCCAACAAGGCAAACAGACTGGCGAATGTGTAAACGAAAATGGCGAACTGGTTTGTTTTGATCCATCAGTTGGCACCGACCAACCATTCAGCTTTTTAATTCGCAAGGATTTGCTGTTGGAGTTTCTACAGCGAAACAAATTGAGTCTTTGCTGGACGCTTTTGGGTGAGAAGCAGATTTTTCACAAGCCAAGCAGCGGCCAAAAATTTTCAATTTCTGAATTTAGTGGTGCTTATATTTTAAGACAAGATGGAATTATTGATGGAAAGCTTGGTATAAAAGATGAACATTTAATAAAGCATTAATAAAATCCTCAAAGTTGCTTTTTGATACCATTGATCTTGTTGTAAATGCTATCACCTGTATTAAGTGAATGGCAGTATTGTCAAACGAAGACTTGGCAGTATAGATAGTCGTATTTGAAATTAAATGTAATAGCCAACATAAAGTACACAAAAAAATCCCGAAGCCCTTCCAGGCCCCGGGATTTCCTTTATCAAGTACAGCAGTCCTTACCCGCAGCAGGGGGAACCACGGTCTTCGCTGTAGGCTTCCTTTCAAAAAGGATTAGGATTAATGGGTGGATGTTTCCAACTTTGGGCGAAAGAAAGCTTACTCAATATCTTAAATCCACCACCTCCACATGTACAAACTACCTTACCACAAAGAAAACAATCCCGAAGTCATCAAAGCCTTCATTGCCAAGTATCCTTTCGCCTTTTTAAGCGGCTGCAATGCCGAAAACAAACCTGTGGCCACGCAGGTGCCGGTGTTTTTGGAAAAAGAGGGCAGCAGGCAGATATTGCGGGGACATATCATGCGGAACACGGACCACCACAAAGCCTTCCTGCAAAACCCGCATGTGCTGGTGGTTTTTACGGGGCACCATACTTATGTGAGCGGCACCTGGTACAGCAATCCGAACATTGCCTCTACCTGGAACTATATGAGCGTGCATGTGAAGGGCATGATCCGCTTTCTGGACGATGCCGCCCTGGAAGATGTACTACGATTGACGTCCCTGCATTTTGAAAACTACGACCCGGCGTCCACCACGACTTTTGACAACTTGCCCGATTCGTTTAAACAAAAATATATGCACGCCATTGCCGCCTTTGAAATTGAAGTGGTAGATATGGATAATATTTTCAAGTTGAGCCAGGACAGGGATGCGGAGAGTTACCAAAATATCATTGCAAAACTCAAACAGCAGGGCGAAAATGGGCAGGTTATTGCCGCCGAAATGGAGAAAAGGACGAAAGAGGTTTTTCCTGAAAACGCCTAGCCGGGCGGGTCCGAATCTGTTAGATTTAAACTTCAGCACAACGTCGTCGTCCAGATAGCTATCGGGATGAAACCCTGTTGATTGCCCACAGAATAATTCATTGAAAATCAGGGGCGTAGCCCCGGCCCCGTTTGTAGCAGTCATTTGAAAAAGGACTCCAAAGGGGCGTAGCCCCGGCACGAAAAGCTATGAAAATCACCCGTGTCGGGGCTACGCCCCTTAAAATTGAGGGTGTTGGCCGAACCTACAAACGGAGCCGGGGCTACGCCCCTGATTCTGTAGGTAATGAACAGGGTTTTATCCCGATAGCTATCTGGACTACGACGTTTTAGGCAAAAACCTATTAGCGCCAAGTATAGGAAATTGATATAAAGTTCTTCCTCTCAATCTCTCACTCCTCTCACTCCTTCTGGCCTTATTTCAACTTCATCCCCACCGGGTCCCACTGCACGATTTTTTTCTTGAAATAACTTTCGTTGCAGGCTAAGGCGGGGGCTGCGGCCCGGAAGCCAAACTCTGCATCTTCGACCACGGGTTTTCCTGTCCTTACCGAGTCAAAGAAATTGGTGAAATGGTCCAGATGGTCGCTGTAACCTTCGGGGGCTTTGAAAACAATATCCTCTTTGGTCGGCCTTTTTTTCTGTGCTTCCGTCCATTTTGCATCGTATTCCTGCTGCATTTCATCCTGAATGGATTTGGAGAAGGTGAACAGCGAATCATAGCCGCCAAAGCCGGGGGCTTCCGGCATGTAACTGTGCTTGACCGTGATGCTGTTTCCCCTGACGACTATCACGCCTTCCGACCCCACCAATTGGATGATTTCCTGGCCGCCTGTACCGCTGATGAAATTCACCTGCAAGGTCAATTGATAGGCGTCATGCTCCTTGCAATCGGGGTATTGCATCACGCCGGACATCACATCGGGCATGTTGCGGCCATCTTTCCAGTAGCTGAACTGCCCGGTGCTGTAGATGGTCTCCGGCCCTTTTGAATTGGTCATGAAGTGGGTCCCGCTCAACAGGTGGATAAACAAATCCCCGGCTACCCCTGTGCCTACTTCTTTGAAGGCCCTCCACCAGAAGAATTTTTTGGCGTCGTAGGCCATTTTCTCGGTGACTTCGATGAATTTGTCCCAATGGGTCGTCTCTGCGTTGGCATCTTTCGGAATGGTGTATTGCCAGGCGCCGATGGAACTTTGCCTGTCATACACGGCATTGACCATGTTCAGTTTGCCGATTTCGCCTGCCGCCAACAGTTCTTTGGCCTTGGCATAGCCGATGCTGCTCACCCGTTGGCTGCCCACCTGCACCACTTTGCCTGACTTTTTGGCCGCTTCCATCACCGGATAGCCTTCTTCTATTTTATAAATCATCGGTTTTTCAATATACACGTGCTTGCCTTTCGCCAAAGCATCCTGTGTGATGCGGGCATGCCAGCAATCCGTGGTGCAAACGAGCACAGCGTCAATGTCTGCCCGGTCGAGAAGTTCCTTGTAATTAATGGTGGTGTAGAGGTCTTTGCCGTACTGTTCCTTGGCGTTTTCGATCCGGCCTGTATAAAGGTCGCAAATGCCCGCCAATTCCACTCCCGGCACTTTGAGCGCCGTGCCCAAATCGAAATGGCCCTGCACGCCGTAGCCAATCACCCCTACCCTGATTTTATCGTTGGCCGAAATTTTCCTTTCATAGTGCAGGATGCGTTCTTCTGCCTTTTCCCGGGCTGCCAGCGATACCAGTGGCAATGCCGCCGAAGCCAAAGAAGTAGCGCCAATCTGGCGCAGGAATTTCCGTCTGGAGGTGGAGTTCCCGTTTTTCATAATTCTTGTTTTTTATGATTGCAAAATTTCATCCTTGGGTTCCGTGCTTTGTACAGCGGCTGGGGGATCCAATAGGGCTTTTACCATCACCAGGCCGTATGTCATTATCAAATTGGTGATCAGAATGACGGAAAGCAGGAGCCCGCTGTCTATTCCCAACAGCAAGTATTCATCGGGGATGCTGAAGAACAACAGGATACTGATCAAACCCCTGGGGCTGATGAACAGTACCGGCCTCAAATCAACTTTGGCGAAAAAATACAGGTAAATGCCCCTAAGCAAATAGCAAATGCCGGCCACTGCCAAGCCGTTGGCGATGGTCGGCCAATTGGCGAGGTGGGTCAGTTCCATGGTATAGCCGAAAATAACAAAGAAAAAAGTACGCAGCAGAAATGCGCTCTCGGCAGTCAATTGGCGGAGCTGTTTGATGTCTTTTTCAAATTCGGGGTATAAGAATATCTTTTTAAACCACTCGGTATCAAATAGTTGGGTATTGTTCAAAAACAAGCCGAACACCAGGATGATGACCAGGGTGGACAGGTGGTATTCTTTGCCGATGGCATATATGAGTATCAAAATGGTGAGGATGAGGAAAAACTTGACATGGTGGCCAATGCGCCGCAGCAGGTACAACAGAAAGAAAGAAAAAACCCCTGCCAGTCCAAGTATAATGACCGTTTCCAATCCCACGCCCACAAAAGAACTGGCTTGTATCTGCTCGTTGTGCAGCAAAAAATTGAAGAACATGATGCCCAGGATGTCCGAAAAGGTGGACTCATACACGATGAATTCCTTTTGCGATGCTGCAATGTGGACGACCGACGGGATGGCGATGGCAGAACTGATGGTACCATAAGGCACGGCATTGAGCAGGCAGGTTTTGTAGTCAGCGCCTGTGACGTAAACGAAAAACCAACCGATCAAAAAAGTGGAGGCGATGAGCAGGAAAAACGCAGTGCCCAGGGTTTTTAGGATAACTTTCTTTTTCTCGGGCGTAAATTGCAGATCAAGGGCACCTTCCAGCACGATCAGTATCAGGCCGAGGGTACCGAGCAAAGGCAAAATCTTGGAAAAATCAATGCCCGCAAACCCGAAAGCGTCCGCCAGCAGCCGAAGTCCGATGCCCGTTGCCAGTAGCAAGAGCACAGCAGGCACCTTCGTTTTTTTGGCAAAAACTTCAAAAAGGTAGGAAAAGATTACCAGCCCGCAGAGTAATATAATTATTTCTTGTGTACTCATTCAATGCCCCTGTTTATGAAAAATTACAATGGCAAGGATAGTTATTTTTCTTTAAATAAGCTATTATTCCAGTTCCTACTACGCACCACTAAATTTTAGATAGGGTTGATAAAGTTGATATGGTTTATAGCTCGCAACGCCAAGTTTTGGGCATTGTTGGGACAAGGCCGTCGAGGTTTAAAAAACTGTTCATTGCCCATAGAATGACCCCGTTAGGATATTGGCAATAGCTTAATGGAAATCGAGACCACAAAGTGGTCAAACGTGAATAGCCCCGGATTTCATCCGGGGATTGAATCAAGCGATGATGGCAACCCCAAAGGGGCTGAATACCAAGGAATTATAATCATTCAACCCCTTCAGGGTTGTTGCTAATCCCCCACCAAATACCCCGGATTTCATCCGGAACTATTCAAGTTCGACCCTTTCAGGGTCGTTAAGTTTTACAACATTGCCCCTTGAGTGCCTCATGTCGGCAGCTAATATTTTGAGAATCTTTTATTCATACAGCTTTTTATCATTTACATAGCTGATTGTCAAAATTTTATCCAATGACAAAATGACCAATAACAAAATGACTAATGACTTAATTACCCCCCTCACACCACATTTCTCAAAATCCAATACATCAAACCTGATAGTATCATCGTCACGGGCAAGGTCAGAATCCAGGCAAGGGCAATGCTTTTGATGGTGTCGCCTTGCAGGTTTTTTACGCCTTTAGAAGCTACCATAGCGCCCGCCACGCCAGAGGAAAGGACGTGCGTGGTGCTGACGGGCAGGCCCAGGCCGGAGGCCAGGCCAATGGTGGAGGAGGCAATGAGTTCAGCCGTTGCGCCCTCGGCGTAGGTCATGTGGCGCTTGCCTATTTTTTCGCCGATGGTCACTACGATTCGCTTCCAACCAATCATAGTGCCGAGGCCGAGCGATACGGAAATAAGTACTACGCACCAAGTGGGCACATGTGAAGTATATCTGCCAAGGTGCTTGATTTCTTGGACAATGGCGTGGCGGTCTTTGTTGTTGAGGATGACGTTGGGCACATCCAGCAGTACATCCAGGTTTTTCCTAACGATGGTGATCCGTTTGCGGATGGCCAGGCGTTGTTTCACGTTTTGCGGGTCAAGCGTGACGATGTCTTGCTTCAGCGCCTCGATGCTTTCGTTGGTTTTTTGAATTTCAGGGTAAATAGAAGCGGAGGGTAGGGCGGCCTGTATTTTCTCCAATGATTGGCCAACGGTGGCAGGTTCAAAATCGGGTGAGAGGGCAAATTGCAAGGGAAGAAAGGTCATCAGCACGATAAGCAGCAGGCCCACGCCCTTTTGGCCGTCATTGGAGCCATGAAAAAAGCTGACAAGGGTGCAGGTGAGTATCAGCAAGCCCCGAATGTACCAGGGCGGCGAAGTGCCTTGTTCAGGCTCTTTGAAAATCTTCTTGTCCTTGATGGTTTGTTTAAAAATAAACATCAGCACAATGGCCATCGAAAAGCCGAAGGCTGGCGAAAACAGCAGCGAATTGCCGATTTTGATGGCTTCGTTCCAGTTGACACCGATGTGTTCCGTATTCTCCGGCACAAAGGAGAACACGATACCTACCCCCAACAGGGACCCGATCATGGTGTGCGAACTGGAACATGGAATGCCCTTGTACCATGTAGCGATGTTCCAGATAATAGCCCCCAGAAGTACAGACAACACCATTGCTATGCTATGGTGCAAATCTTGTCCCATTAACGCCTCCACCGGCAGCAGGCCCGCAATCTTCATCGCCACGCCCATGCCAAAGAAATAGCCACTGGCCATCACCCCGGCAAAGTTCATCAGGCCCGACCACACCACGGCAGGGATGGGCCGCAGACTGCCTGTATAAATGACCGTCGCCACCGCATTGGCAGTGTCGTGGAAGCCATTGACAAATTCAAAAATGCAAACAGTGAGGATGGTGATGCCGAGCAGCAGCAGCAAGCCCGTAGAAAGGTCTGTTTCAATGCCGAACATATTGTTCAGTTTAGTTGGTTTATGGCCGCAAAGCTGGCACAACTATGCTGAACAACAGCAGGTTAACTCTCCGCTGATTAAAATTTAATCTTCAGTTAACATTGGCGGGAATGGTCACGTGAAGTATTAATTTTTCCTCCTCGCCTCCCTTACCGTTACTACGCCCAGTGTCAGTACGGTGAGGGGGATGACGAACCATATCATGGCATTGGAAAAGGCTTCGAGCGAGGCATGGCGCTGGCTGGCCAGTATTAAATAGATGGTGTAAGCAACGTAATATCCCAGGAAAATCGCCCCTTCCCAGCGGTCAATCCGACGCCCGGTGAAAAACATTGGCAAGCAAGCCACTGCCACAGCAATCATCACAGGTATGTCAAATCGGATAGCTGAATCGGCAATGGGGACACCATCATTTGCTACAATAGCTGCCATGCTCAGGATGAAAAAGATATTGAAAATATTGCTGCCTACTACGTTGCCCACAGCGATGTCCTTTTCGCCACGCATAGTGGCGATAATAGAGGTGGCCACTTCCGGCAGCGAGGTGCCTGCAGCTATAATCGTTAGGCCTACCACCAAATCGCTGACCCCCAGGCTGGCAGCAATGACCACTGCCGACTCCACCAGCCAGCGCGATCCCATTACCAGCAATACCAACCCGGCCAGGACCAATAAAATGGACACCCACAATTTGCCCTTTGGAGCTTTAATGTCATCGCCATATTCTTCCTTGTACTCCTCTAAAACGGCCTTGCTTTTTTCTTTTTTGCTCAAACGTATGAGGAAAACGACATAAGCAATTCCAATGGCAATCAATACCGCGCCTTCCCAGGCTTGAATGTTGCCGTCCCACGCAAAAAACAACGTCAACAGCGAAGCGCCAATCATAATTGGGACATCCAAACGGATAAGCTGTTGGGCAACGACTAAAGGAGCGATCAGGGCAGACAGGCCCAGGATGAGCAACACATTGAAAATATTGCTGCCCACCACATTGCCCAGAGCTATGTCGGGTTTCCCTTCCAAGCTAGACATCACGCTCACTGCCAATTCTGGTGAACTGGTGCCAAATGCTACCACCGTCAAACCAATTACCAGCGGCGTGATGCCTATGGCTATGGCTATTTTGGATGCGCCTTTTACCAGCACTTCTGCACCAGCCACGAGCAAGACAAGACCGATGATGAGTTTTAATGCTATCATTTTTATAGGTTGATGAAGTAGATACTGTTGATGAGGGTAGATGGTTTGCTTTACCTTTCCAACTCCTGTCAACGCTTCGCTAACCTGCTGTTTTTATAACTGTATAAAAAATAAACCACCAAACCGATAGCGCACCACACGCCAAAACGTATCCAGTTCAAATGACCAAGGCCCGCTATCAAGTAGAGATTGGTAACGATGCCTAGCACGGGTATAAGCGACCATTTTTTCATAAAACTAAAAACAGCCAAAGTGGCAAAAGTGAGGAAAAACATCAGGTAGGGTATCTTTTCAGCCGAAAAACCAGAAAATATGTTGTGGTTGTCTGGCATTTCATTGATAAAAACCATGCACAGGATGAACAGCGCCGGCACGATGTATTGACCATTGATATAAGGGACTTTGAACGCAACCTTGCGTTCTGCCTCGTGCCCCCGGTCAATGAACAGGATGCCCGCAGACACCAGCATAAATGCGAACAAAGTGCCGATGCTGCACAAGTCCGTCACCACCTCTTGGTTGAGCAGCAGCGTGGGCAGTGCGACGACCACGCCCGTCATAATGGTGGCAAAGGAAGGCGTCTTGTAGCGGGGGTGTATTTTGCCAAAAGCCTTCGGCAGCAGGCCATCCCTTGCCATGGACATCCAGATGCGGGGCTGGCCCAATTGGAACACCAGGAACACGCTCGTAATGGCTATCACGGCACTTACCGAGACGATGCCCACCATGTAGTCCATATTGTATTTTTCAAAAATAAAGGCCATCGGATCCCCCACGTTCAGTTCCGTATAGTTGACCATGCCCGTGATTACAAGGGCAATCAGCAGGTACAACACAGAACAAATAACAAGCACTATCACCGTGGCACGGGGCAAATCCCGCTGTGGGTTTTTGCATTCTTCTGCCGTGGTGGAAATGGCATCGAAACCGATATAGGCGAAGAAAACCCCGGCAATGCCGCCCAGCACGCCCTTCATGCCGTTGGGGGCGAAAGGGGTCCAGTTCTCTGGTTTTACATAAAAAGCGCCCACCACGATGACCAGCACAACCACCATCATTTTCAACAAAACCAGCAGGTTGCCAGTGGTTTTGGTCTCCTTGATGCCGATATACACCAACCAGGTCACCAGCACATTGATAAAGAGGGCGGGCAGGTCGAATATGATCTTCAGGCCGGCAAGCGTAGGGGCGCTTTGCCAGGTGGCGAGATCCACCCCTTCTGTGGCACGGGAGCAGGTGTAATAATCGTTGGCAAGCCAATCGGGCATGTGAAGGCCCATGCCTGCGAGGAGATTGGTAAAATATTCAGACCAGGAGAAGGCAACCGTGCTGTTGCCAATGGCATATTCCATGAGCAGGTTCCAGCCGATGATCCAGGCTACCAGTTCGCCAAAAACCGTGTAGGAATAAGTATAGGCGCTGCCGCTGATGGGAATGGTGCTGGCAAATTCTGCATAACAAAGCGCCGAGAACAGGCAGGCCACTGCCGTAAAAAGGAACAGCAAACTGACCGCCGGGCCACCGCTGTGCGCCGCATTGCCGATGGTGGAAAATATGCCCGCCCCGATGATGGCGGCGATGCCGAAGGCAACTAGGTCAACCAGCCGAAGATTTTTGACAAGGCTGTTGGTGGAGTCCGCCTCCATTGCTTTGAGGTCGGCCAAAACGGAAGGTATGGTCTTGCGGCGGAACAGGGATTTGAAATCCATAGATTAGGTAGTTCAATGGGTTTGAGGAGTTTGATTTGTTTGAATGGTTTGATGGGACAGATGTTCGACATAAAAACCGAACAATTCAAACCCATCAAACCATTCAAACCCGACAACCCCCTCAAACAAAAATTAGGCATGAAATAACTGGTAGCTAATCAAATACGCAACCACGCCCGCAAGATAGCCAACCAAAGCTAACCACGATATTTTTTTGAAATACCAAATGAAATCTATGCGCTCCATACCCATTGCAGCCACACCAGCCGCCGAGCCGATGATGAAAATACTGCCGCCCGTCCCCGCAGTGTAGGCAATGAACTGCCACAGCTTTGAATCAATCGGGAATTGATCCATCGGGAACATGCCCATAACGGCTGCCACCAACGGTACATTGTCAACAATAGCGGATAGGAAGCCAAGGATGATGACCACAATATCAAGGTTTGGGATGGCTTTTTGAAGGCCTTCCGCCATTGCTGTCAGGAAACCAATCGGGTGGCCATCGGCATGGGTACCAGCTACCGCTGCATCCATAGCAGATACGGCCAGCAGGATGCCCAAGAAAAATAGGATGCTCGACATTTCTATCCTTGATAGTGCATGGCGGGCCGTGAGCATTTTTTTTCTTTCTTCTGAAAAATCCTCGCCCGGATGCACAAACTCGCTCACCAACCACACTACAGACAGGGAAAGCATCATGCCCATATACGGTGGCATACCAGTAAGGGCTTTGAATATCGGCACAAAAATCAACCCGCCAAGGCCCATCATCAGCATGGTATTGCTGCTCTTCGGGGGCTTGTTTTGATCGAATCCCAGGTTGACGCCGGCTTTGTTAGCCGTCAGGTTCCCTTTGAAAACTGACAGCATCCCTGCCAATAAAAGCGGAATGCCCAGGCATAATAACGAAGGCACTGCCAGGTGTTCAATCAGGCCAAGCGTCGTCACTTTTTCCTTTATCCAAAGCATGGTGGTCGTCACGTCTCCAATAGGCGTCCAAGCCCCGCCCGCATTGGCGGCAATGACGACAAAACTGACGTACCAAAGCCGTTCCTTATGGTCAGGAATTAGTTTGCGGAGCAGGGAAATAAAAACAATGGTCGTGGTCAGGTTGTCCAAAACAGATGACAGAAAAAACGCCAGCCAAGACACCAGCCACAGTAGTTTCAACTTGTTGGTGGTGCGGATTCGGTCGGTGATGATGGAAAACCCCTGGTGCAGGTCAACGAGTTCGACGATGACCATGGCGCCAATGAGGAAAACGAGAATTTGGGCAATCTCTCCAAGGTGGTGCAACAGCACATCGTGGGAATCTGCGATTTGGTGTTCCGCCCCCACGGTGGTTAGGCCGCCCGTGAAAATAAACACCCAAGTGATGACCCCCGCAAATAAGGCAGGTACGGTTTTGTCTAATTTTAACGGGTGCTCGAGTACGATGGCCAAGTAGGCCAGGACAAAGGTGATGACGACTGCGGTAAGCATTTTTTTAGTTGTTAGTTGATCGTAGTTTGTTGCACGTCAATTGTTGTTTGCCCAAAAACGGACAACGATTAACGGACAACTTTTTAAAAATCCCCTTCCTTTTCCCACCTTGCCACCACGGTAGAGGCGAGGCAATTTCCCACCAAATTCACGGTCGTGCGGGCCATGTCCATCAGTTCGTCAATGCCGAGGATGATGAAAATCGGCTCGACAGGCAACCCGAAAGCCGTTGCTGTGGCCATCAAAATGACCAGCGAGGCACGGGGTACTCCGGCAATGCCTTTGGTAGTAAGCATCAGGGTAAGGAGTATCAATATTTGTTGGCCAATGGATAGTTCGATGCCCGCCGCTTGGGCCACAAAAATAGTGGCCAGCGAAAGGTAAAGCGTCGAACCATCGAGGTTGAAGCTGTAGCCTGCGGGCAGCACAAAAGCCACAATTTTCCTGGGTACGCCGAACTTTTCCATATTCTCCAGTGCCTTCGGCAGGGCTGCTTCCGAACTGGTTGTGGCAAATGCAATCGTGGCAGGCTCGGCCACGGCATTAATGAATTTTCTGATGGGCAGTTTGATAATAAGCGCTACCGGCAGGAACACCAACAGCACAAAAGCTATCAGCGCCGCATACAGCGTGGCCAGTAGTTTGAATAAATTGACCAAAATGCCAAAGCCCATGTGCCCCACCGTATAGGCAATAGCTGCCCCAACTGCAAAGGGGGCGAAGTACATCACCACATTGGTGAACTTGAACATGACCTCCGTCAGGCTTTCGCAGAAACCGAGCATGTTGCGCTTGTGTGGCTCCTGTACCATCGCCAGTCCAATGGCGAACAAAATGCTGAATACCACGATTTGCAGCACTTGCCCTTCGGCGATGCTCTTGGCAATGTTTTCAGGGAAAATATGGAGGATGGTTTCCTGCCAGCCCATCGGCGGCGGCACATCGAGGGTTTCCGTTTCAGTGCTGGGCGGTAGTATAATGCCTACTCCTGCCTTGCTGATGTTGATGGCAAACAAGCCGATGAACAAGGCAATGGTGGTCGCTATTTCAAAATATACGATGGACTTCCAGCCCATGCGCCCCACCTGTTTCAGGTCGGCATGGCCAGCGATGCCAACCACCAAGGTGCCAAAAATGAGCGGAGCAATGATGGTCTTGATGAGTTTGAGGAAAATCTTGGAGACGATTTTCAGTTCCTGCGCCACGGCCGGGAAGTCGTGGCCTACCTCCGCCCCGATGACCATGCTGAACAGTATCCAAGTCGTGAGGGATTTTCGGCGATAGCAAGCAAAACTTAAAAAACCAATGGCTGCCCAGCGTAAAATGGCAGGGATGGCGGAGGGCAAAGCCACTATATTAGTTTCAAATAATAAAGTGGCCAAAATTGCGACCGTCGAGCTGGCGAGTATAAGGATGAATAATAGTTTCCGGCTCAGTTTGGTGTTGTCTTTGGTGACAGGGCAAATGTATAGAAAAGAAGTTCAATCTTATCCGCATCCCACCGTTGCTTTTTTTTAAAGCTGTTTAACGCAACAAACTTACGTCCCCTTCGGCCTTCTCCGTTTCGCCATCTATAAAAAGAACCTCGGCAAACCAGGTAAAAACGGCGGGTTTTAATTGTTTGTCCTTGAAGGTGCCGTCCCATCCCGCCTCCAGATCATTGGGCTGAAAATGGTGCTTTTCAAAAACCAGCTCACCCCAGCGGTCGAAGACTAGGAACTTGGACACTTCCATTACTGCGGGGCCGCTGTAGATGGTCACCGCATCGTTCAACCCATCGGCATTGGGACTGAAAACATTTGGCACATAAAAATCCCGGATGTGCAATAAGTTGACTGTCACGCTGTCGCTGGCAGTGCAGCCATCTTCCGAGATAACGGTGACCGTGTAGGTCGTCGTCTGTACGGGCGAGGCATCGGTTATTTGACAATCATAACAAGAAAGGCCGGGCAGTGCCGACCAGATGATGGTATCGGGCGGTACACTGCTCACTACATACAGACGGGCACTTTCCGCCAGCTTAATGGTCACGTCTTCGCCTGCATCAATGATAGGAATGCCCGGCACGGCCAAGGCCGACTCGGCAGTGGTGCTGCAGCCGTTGGCGTCTTGCACGGTAAGTTCATACGTGCCTCCGGGTAAATTTTCAAATAGCTGAATGGTGTCAAACGGGCTGTTGTTGAGGCTGAATAGATAAGGTTGCACTCCGCCGGAAACGCTGTTGATGGCAGCACTCCCCGTATTGAAACCATCGCAGGTTGGATCGCTGAAAAATGCTATGAATTGCAAAAGGGTAGGCTCCGTTAGGCTATTTTGTGCAATGAGCGTACAACCCGCCGCATCGGTCATAGTGACTTCGTAATCGCATGCTCCCAGGTTTTCCACCTGGGCCGTTGTTGCACCATTTGACCATAAAAAAGCATAGGGTGGCGTACCGCCTGACACAATGGCTTCCAGGCTGCCGTCCATTTCACCAAAACAACTGACGGAAAAACCATTGAAGTCGGAAACCGCCCAATCAAGAGCCAGGGGCGGCGGCTCGTTCACCTGCACCACAAATACCACATCGTTGCCAAAATTGTCTTTTACCGTAATCAGATAAGTGCCGGGCGGCAGGTGGGTGATGGTTTCATTTTGATTTGCATTGGAAAGATTGCCACTCCCACTTGGCGAACCGTTCAACTCATACCAAGTATAGGTAAATGGCGGCGTGCCGCTGGTAACGGCGAAAACGATGCTGCCCGATTGGTCGCCGTGGCAAAACAGCGGACTGGCATTGAACGCCCCTTCCATTTCACAAATAACAGCCCCCAGGGAAAGAAAAATGGTACTGTCGCAGCCCAGCCAGGAAGTGGCCACTGCCTCGTACTGCCCCGGCGGGTAAAAAACCTGCCCGCCCACACTGATGCTGTCGTCGTCGCAAATAAAAGCGCTGAGGTTGCTCGAAACGGTAGGTGTAAGGGCGAGGTTGACGAACACGGCGCTGTCGCAGCCCTGCCAGGAGGTCAGGTGGAATTCGTAACCGCCTGCGTTGCACAGCAAGGTATCGGCCACTTCGAAGCAATCTCCGGCGCAGATATTCTGGTTGATTTCCGTTTCGATGGGTTCCAGCACATTGACCAAAAAACAAACAGGCGCTACAGTATCACACACGTTAAAGGCTGTGACGCAGAGTTGGTGCAGGCCCGGCTGCGTCCATTCGACCTCCACCGAAGTGCCCGTACTGAGCCCCAATGACTGGCCATCGAGGGTCCATTGATAAAAATTGGCACCTACAATAAGCGGCAGCGAGTAGGTGTAAGTTTGGTCAATACAAGGCAAACTTTCGCCTGAAACGGCCCCGGCGGGCGGGAGCGGAGGCACCAGGGTTGTGCCTTGGGTCACGTTGATGGTGTAGTTGCAAACATCGTCCATGTTGCCGTCCATGACCCAATAATAGTATTGGCCAATGGTCAGTGGCTCGGTGGTGGTAAAAGTGCCCGTGGTGTTGTTGGGAATGTCGCCGTCGCAATTGGAGACCAAGTTAAAAGTCTCACAATCAAGGCTTTCGTAGATGCCTACCTCCAGCCCTCCGTTGTTTCCGCCACTTTGGCAGTTGAAAACGTTCATTTCAATGGTGAGGCTGGTGCTGCCTGCAATGAAAGCAATCCACTGTATATGGTGTTCAGTATTGGTACAAAAACCGGGGGGCGCTTCGCCAGTAATGGGATTGTCGTTGATGCCCGTGTAGTCGTCAATGTCGCAGATGACACAAGCCTCGATGCAGGTGGGCGTCATGGATGGGTTTGGGCCACAGGGCTGGGGCTGGGAATAGGTCTTATCAAAGAATAGCCAAAAGAAAAGAAATAACAATAGGATGCTGCGCATAGTGTTTGGGTCGTTGAAACCCCCATAGGTACGAATAAAGCACCAAAGGTTGCATAAGCTTTATTTTAGTAAAATTGCTTCAATGCTATGCTGTTTAAAATTTTGGGAAATAGTAACTTGACAATGTTAAATCAATACTTTTTCATTTTTATTAATTATTGCAGATGGCCTTGTCATGGCCGAAGGCCACCTGCAACGTCGTGTTGGCTGTCATGATGGCACTTTTGGCCTCCCTCACGACGTTGCAGTTTGCCGTTGGCAATGACAAGGGTCGGAAATATTGCAAAAAACGTCACTTAACATTGTCAAGGTAAAAAGTGTTTTGCGCAAAATCTTCACCATTCGCCACATTTTTAACAAAAAACAACAGGCAATAAATGTAGGGAAAGCTACAGCCAAAAAATCGCTGAAATGAAATATCCAATTGTTCCTACCTATTGCGCCAATTGGCACTCTCCTGTACCCACGACCAAGGCCGTTTTGAAAAGTGTATCTGTCGGATTCGCCCCAAACAAGATGCCCTGCTGCGATTTCACCCGGTATCCAACTGAAAGGATGACATCAAGGTTGTAGAAATTGGTGGGTTTGATAGAAAATTCGGCATTTCCGAATTTTCTCATCACCTGTGTTTCTTTCAGATTTCCGAGGGCATTATTTGGCCAAATACACGTCATAAAGCCCATCCTAAAAGTTTATAAACTGAATTCCTTTCAATAACTCATATCTTACCGCCCCTAATTTTGTATGTATGTTTCAAACACTGACACCCTTATTGACGAAAGCTATTTTCCATTTATTCAAAATAGGCGTTTTTGTTATATTGACAACAGCCGCTGCCCAGGCGCAGTTTGTCACCAATGGCAGCGCTTCTGACCTCGGCGGAGGTTGCTACCAACTCACGGCCGATGCGCCTACCCAAGCAGGGACAATATTTTCAAGTTCGCCCATCAACCTGGGCCAGCCCTTTTCCTTTTCCGGTACTTTCAATTTTGGCTGCAAAGATGCCCAAGGGGCAGACGGCATTGTCTTCATTTTTGCCACTACCAATACGGCAGTTGGGGCAGGCGGTGGTATGTTGGGTTATGTTGGCATCACGCCTTCTATCGCCATTGAATACGACGACTACCAAAACGGCGGGGAGGGTGACCCAGCCTCAGACCACATGGCGGTGATTTCCAACGGCAGCGTCAATCACAACGCAGCGACCAACTTGGTAGGCCCGGTGGCCATCCCCAATGTGGAAGACTGTGGCGACCACTGTTTCAATGTGGATTGGAGCCCAGCCACGCAGACACTCACCGCCTCTTTGGACGGCAATGTCATTTTTTACACGGGCGATATTGTCAACACCATTTTCGGCGGAAACACCAGCGTTTATTATGGTTTTAGCTCCGCAACGGGTTCTTTGTCCAATGCGCACAAAGTTTGCCTGGGCGCTACCAACCAAGTGAATGACCCTATGGAGGATGTTGAAATCTGCCCCGGCGAAAGTGTGCAGCTACAGGCCGACCCCAGCGGTTTGTCTTACCAATGGGCACCCAATCCGACCTTGAGCAACCTCACCATTTCAAACCCCATCGCTACGCCGCTCAGCACGACTACTTATACCGTCACCATCACCTACAACTGCGGCGGTCAGGCCATTGATGATGTCATCGTGACCGTGCTGCCGCCGCCCCAGGCCAATGCTTCCAGCAACAGCCCGATCTGTTTTGGTGAAACATTGAATTTGATGGCCAACGGTGGTGTCAGTTATTCCTGGGAAGGGCCACCTGCATTCAGTTCCAACCAGCAAAACCCCAGCATAAGCAATGTGGACATGAGCAATAGCGGCCTCTATACCGTCACAGTGACAGGGGCGGGCGGCTGTACGGGTTCTGCTACTACCAATGTAATTGTGTTGCCGCTGCCAGTGGTAGCCATACTGCCGCCCGCATTCCCGCTTTGCGAGGATTCGCCGGTGGCTACGCTCGGTGCCGTGCCACCCGGCGGCATTTGGGGCGGTGCCGCCAATGCCTTGGGGCAAGTAAACCCCGTGGCGCTGGGGCCAGGCAACCACGCCGTTTCCTACACCTACACCGACCAAAACGGCTGCTCAAACACCGAAGAAATTTTTATTGAAGTCTATTCGCTGCCCATTGTAGAAATTGACCCCATAGCGCCTTTGTGCGACAACGATCCGCCTTTTTATATGATGGGAAATCCCTTGGGCGGCGTTTGGGGCGGCGCAGCCAGTTCTAGCGGATTGATTGATCCGCTCAACCTCGGCACAGGCATGCACGAAGTCACCTACACTTATACAGAGTCAACTGGCTGTATGGGCATGGATTCCTATTTTATTGAAATATTGCCAGGGGCAATGGTGAACATACAGGCAGCGGGGCCATTTTGTGCCAATGCGCCTGTTTTTACCATGACAGCCACACCGCCCGGCGGAACCTGGGGCGGTGCCGCCAATGCCTTGGGTCAAATCAACCCAACGGTCCTTGGGCCTGGCAGCCACACGGTCACGTATAGCTTTTCGGGGCAGGGCCTTTGTCCCGGCAATAGTTCCATCAATATTCAAATTAACAGCTTGCCGACGGCAGTCATCAGCGGCAGCGGCACCATTTGCCAGGGCAGCGGCAATACGGTGAGTTTGACCATCACCACCACGGGCGCAGCGCCTTTGGAAGTGATTTATGCCATCAACAACGTGGCCCAAAGCCCTATCACTGTAGCAGCGGGCACTACTTCCTTTCCAGTGAACACGGCTGGCACTTACACCATTGTCAGTGTTACCGACGCCAATGGCTGTGAAAATTCCGGCTCCGGCTCAGCCCTGGTGGAAGTGGTCAGCTCACCAATGGTGACAGGTTTTGATACCAACTGCGACGCCAACAACCTGAACTATACGGTGACTTTTGAAATAACGGGGGGTGAACCTGCAACTTATAGCGTAACGGGGCCAATTCCTGGCAACTTGTCGCCCACAGCGCCCTACATTTTCACCAGCGACCCCATCCCCAGCAGCAACAGCTATTCCTTCACAGTGAACGATGCCAATAACTGCTCCCCTACCCTGCTGTCGGGCAGTTTCTCCTGCCTCTGCGTCACCGATGCTGGCACGATGAACCTGACGCCTATTGCCATTTGCGTGGGCGACACGGCGACCGCTACCCACAACCAGGACGAAACATTGGATGGCGACGACATATTAGTTTTTGTGCTGCACAGCAGCAATGGCAACTCGCTCGGCACGGTGTACGCCACCAATAGTGTCCCCGTATTTTACCTGGTACCGCCCATGATGCCGGGGGTGACTTACTACATTTCCGCTGTGGCGGGCAACGACAATGGCAACGGAGCGGTGGATTTGAATGATCCTTGCCTGTCCGTTTCTTTTGGTACGCCCGTGGTTTTCACGGCATTGCCAACAGGCACCATTGGCAGCAATGTTGAAATATGCCAGGGCGAACAGGCCACTTTGACTTTTTCCCTCACTGGCAATGCGCCTTTCGATGTGGTGTATTCAAACGGCAGCCAGAATTTCACCCTCAACAACATTTTCAATGGCCATACTATACAGGTAAGCCCCTCATCCACAACGACTTACAGCATAGTCACCATCGGCGACAATTCCAATCCAGCCTGTACTTCCAACGGCAACAGCAGCGTGACCGTGACGGTTTGGCCGCATGTTTTGACCAATGAAACAGTGAGTATATGCGAGGGGGATAGTGTGTTTTTGCAAGGCGCTTTCCAGCATGGCAGCGGCATTTTCCACGATACGCTGTCCACTGTCCACACTTGCGATAGCGTCATCGTCACCATGCTCATTGTGCATGCTGTGGATACCGTATTTCTCAATGACAGCAGTTGCAACCCGGCCAACGTGGGTACGGAGACTCAGCTTTTTAGCAATATCAACGGCTGCGACAGCGTAGTGGTGACGACCACTGTTTTTTCAACGACAGATACCACACTGGTCAGTTCCACCACCTGCGAACCAGGCCAGGCTGGCGTTTTTACCCAAAACTACACCACGCCCGAAGGCTGTGACAGCACCGTCATTGAAACGGTGGACCTGCTGCCGAGCGATACGACACAACTGTTTGACACCAGTTGCAACCCCGCCAATGTGGGTACGGCCAGCCAAATTTTCAACAACCATTATGGCTGCGACAGTTTGGTGATAACGACTACCACTTTTTCACAAACCGACACCACTTTGATCGGTTCCAATACTTGCGACCCAGGCCAGGCGGGCATTTTTACAAACAACTTTACCACGCCAGACGGCTGCGACAGCATTGTGATTGAAACGGTGCTGCTACTGCCTTCCGACTCAACTTTCCTTTTCGACACCAGTTGCGACCCCAACAGCGCCGGGACGACGGTGCAAAACCTGAGCAACCAATTTGGCTGCGACAGTACCGTGGTGCTGACCGTCAGCTTTTCGGAGTCGGATACCACCTTGCTAAGTTCCAGCACCTGCAACCCCGCCGAGGAGGGCGTTTTCATCAGCAACCTCATCGCACAGGACGGCTGCGACAGTGTCGTGATAGAAACGGTGGTGCTGCTTCCGAGCGATACAACCTTGCTTGCATCCAACACCTGCGACCCAACGGCGGTGGGCATTTTCACGGCCAATCTGGTGAATCAGTGGGGCTGCGACAGCACCGTGATTGAAACCGTCAGCCTCTTGTCGAGCAATACGGTGCAGTTGTTTGAAACCACTTGCAACCCCTTGGATACGGGCACGGTCACCACTGTTTTGAGCAACCAATTTGGATGCGACAGCACGGTAATTACCCTCACCACTTTGCTGCCGCCGGGTGAATGCGGCATTTCCGCAGAACTGACTGGTAGCACAATACCCTGTGGGGAAACGAGAGGCAGTTTGACCATCACGGTGAACGTGGGCGAAGCGCCATTCAGCTACACCTACAACGGCCCGGCAAGTGGTTCGGGCACCATCGCCACGCTTGGCACGGTAGAAACGGTGAGCGGCCTGCCACCTGGAAATTACTCGGTCAGCGTGACAACTGCCAGCGGTTTTCAGGCCGTGCTAAGTGCTGAAATTGAACAGTTAAACCCGCCTATTGCCCAAGCCCAGATTGTCTCCGATTACAACGGTTTCGACATTAGTTGCAATGGCGGAAACGACGGCAGTGCCTCGGCAAGCGCTACGGGCGGCCAGTCGCCTTATAGTTTTTTATGGTCAAATGGTTTTACAAACAATCCATTGCAAAACCTGGCCGAAGGCAGCTATTCCGTCACGGTGACGGACGCCAACCAATGCACAGATGTGGCCCAGGTCACGCTCACTTCGCCCGTGCCACTGGTACTGGCCTTTGTGGCCAATGACCTGGATTGCTTTGGGCAAAATGACGGGGTGATTTTTGCGGAAGCCAGCGGCGGTGTGCCGCCCTACCAATATGCGTTGGGAACCGACCCTGCACAAACTTCCAATGCCTTTTCGGGCCTTTCGGCAGGTTTTTATGAAATCACGGCACAAGACGCCAATGGTTGCAGTGTCGAAGGCGGCATCGCCATCAATGCGCCCCTTGCCGTATCGGTAGAATTGGGCAATGATGTGACCATTGAATTGGGCGACAATACCACTCTCAATGCCTTGGTCAATGTGGATCCGGACAGCCTGGCAGCTATTATCTGGAACCCAACTATTATCGAACAGCCCGACAGCCTCAAACTGAAGGTTTATCCTATTATCACTACGACCTACGCTGTTTCTGTAACAGATGAAAACGGCTGTGAAGACAGCGATCAGGTGACCGTCTTCGTGGATCGCCGCAAAGGCGTGTATGTGCCAAACGCCTTTTCTCCGAACGGCGACGGCTTGAATGATGTCTTTATGATTTTTGCGAAGGAAAACCAGGTGAAAAACATCCGCTCCTTCCTCGTCTTCGACCGCTGGGGCGAAACGGTGTGGCAGTATTACAATTTCCAGCCAAACGACCCTGCATTCGGTTGGGACGGCGAACATAGAGGCCAGCAAATGAACCCAGCGGTGTTTGTTTGGTTCGCAGAAGTGGAGTTTGTGGACGGGCAGGTGGAACTGTTCGAGGGGGATGTAGTGCTGGTGAAGTGAGGAAATCCAACTGAAGCCGATGTGTTTGGCTATTTGTCTCAGAATGGCCATTGGGAATCTGGCCAAATGACGGATTTGGAACAATTATTTGTTACTTTTTAAAAAAAGGAAATCTTCATTCTACAATGAAGCGGGTGGACTTATATTTGCGCCTTCTTTTGCGACCTGTTACCCAATTGCCTCTTTTAAACACCTATTGTTTGATAAACGCCTTTCCAAACTCAAGATCTGTTAGGTAATATTCCGTAACCATGAACATAGTTAGCTGCAAAGGAATTTCTTCGTCCTTTTGCAAAACCTGACATTGGCCAAACTCCTATTTGCCATTGCGCCTTTCTAATTCGTTTAAAAACACCTTTAAAAGCCTGATAAACAATCAACTACTTTGCCCTGTGAAAAACCTTTTTTTGAATCAAACTGACTAATTTCCGGCTTTTTTGCCCGAACAAAATTCAAAAGGATAATGAAGGTGAAACTCTTCCTGACAGGTTTGGTGATTTGTGCCTCAACTTTTACTACTCTTTTTGCACAGATATGCGACTGCGTCACCACCGGCAACTGCCCTGTGCCAATCGAAGACAACGGTACATTCCAGGGCTTCCTCGACGTGACGGTAAACGGCCCGAACGATCTCAGCCAATGCCCCCTCACTTCGGTTTGTTTTAATATTACCCATACCTGGGTGGGCGACCTCGCTATTACCCTGACCTCCCCTTCGGGCGTCAATTACATCGTGATGGGCGACTCGAACAACCAAAACGGCTGCGGCACCCAGGAAGACAATGTAAGTGTATGCGTCGGCATCGGAACGGGTGCTCCCTTGACCAACAACACGGACTACATCTGCAATTCAGGGCCATGCCCCAGCGGCACCTGCTGCCTGAACGGCTTTTGGACGATGCCCTGCGGCGGCGTCGTTGACCCAATCACCAATGCTGTCCAATCGCCAAACTGCGACCTGAACGACTTCAACACCCCCGGTAGCCCCGCCAATGGCACCTGGACCTTAACCGTGAACGACGTTTGCAGCCAGGACGTGGGGACTTTGGATAATTTCTCTTTGAATTTTGCCTGCGGAACCCTCTCTTGTACCGTGTGCGAAGCAGATGGCGGCGATCTCAACGAACCCGACGTGCAGGGCTGCCAGGGCGACGCCAACCTCAACCTTGATTTGCAGCCCCAATTCAACAATGGGGCACCCGACCCTAGCCAGTATTCTTACGGCTATGTCATATCCCAAAATCTTTTCATCACCCAGGTGTCGCCTACAGCGGATATGAGCAGCTTTCCGCCGGGGCAATACAGTATTTGTGGCATATCCTATTTGACCACGGCCATTGGAAATCTGAACACACTGGTCGGCATGAACATCAATGCAGCCAAGGCTTTGCTGGCCTCCACAACTGCCCCTTTCTGTGCGGATATTTCAGACAACTGCGTACTGGTGACCATTGGGCCCCCCATCCCGCCGACCATTGTGGACACGATGGTCTGCGTGGGCAACTGCATTACCATTTGCAACCAGGATGTCTGCGCATCTGGAACCGTCACCTGCCAGTCCTACCTTGGTTGCGACAGTTTGGTGAACGTGGTGATGATACCTATCCCGCCCATCGTCACCAATGCCAGCTTGACCGTTTGCCAGGGCGAATGTTTGGAAGTAAACGGGAACCTCTATTGCCCGCCAGGGCCGCACGTCATCAATTACACGTCTTACGTGGGTTGCGACAGCACTGTCAACTTGACGATGACAGAAGTACAGACCCAGGCCATCATCAACCCCAGCCCGCCTCCGGCCATTAGTTGTTCCAATCCGACCGTCGTATTGGACGGCCTGCTCTCTATACCTGCCAACGCCCAATACCAATGGGTTGGCCCTGCATTCAACAGCACCCAACCCGTGATAACTGTCAGCCAGCCAGGCACTTATACTTTGACCATATCGAACACGGCGATGAACCCGCCTTGCGTTTCCACGGCCTCCGTCACCGTGCAGGGCAGCCAGTCCAACCCGAATATTCAGGTGAACCCGCCGCTGCCCGTGATCTGCGAAGGCGGCAGTTTTGATTTGTCCACGCTCAACATCGTGGATTTGAACAATACCAACCCGACCATCACCTTTCATAGCGGCACGCCCGCCAATGCGGCCAACCAATTGCCCAGCACCATCGTGTCGCCAACAGTCACGACCACTTATTACATTTTGGGCACAACGGGCAACTGCCATGACGAAGCCAGTGTGACGGTAGCCGTCATTTCAAATATCACGGCAGATTTCACCGTAGAATCCCCTATTTGTGTGGATGGTGAAACAACGGTGACCTACACGGGCAATGCCATTGCGGGAGCGACCTACAACTGGAACTTCGGCGGCGGAATAGCCACGCCCGGCTTTGGCCAAGGTCCGCACACGGTAAGCTGGGCAACGGGCGGCACGAAAACCATTTCATTGGTAGTCCAGGGCAATGGCTGTACCTCCGATCCCGTCAGCCAAACGGTGGAAGTGAACAGTTTTATCCCCGCCCCAGTCGTCAACTGCTACCCTACCCTTGGCTCCATCGAATACATTTGGAACACCGTGCCGGGCGCCACGGGCTACAATGTCAACGTGGCCATCGGCCCCACTGGAACCATGACTTCCGATACTTCTTTTTTGGTAACAGGGTTAAACCCTGGTGACCAATCTTCCATTTTTGTGGAGGCCATTTCTGGAAATGCCTGTGGCAATGTCAGTTCGCAGATAACTTGTATTGCGCAGGATTGCCCCTCCATCACGGTGACGATTGACCCCGTCGCAGATATTTGCCTGGATGCAAATGCCGCCCCCATTACCATGATGGCTACGGCAACGGGCGGAGCAGGCGGTGGTACTTTTACCTGGAGTGGCACAGCCATCAACCCCGTTACGGGCGTTTTTAATCCGGCCAACGCCAATGCAGGTGCCAACGCCATTTCCGTAGCTTATGAAGAAGGAACTTGTTTGTACAATGCTTCTACTGTGGTCAATATAAACCCTCAGCCCAGTGTTTCCTTCACTGTTGAAACGCCCATTTGTTTGGACGAAAGTTCGACCATCAATTACACGGGCAACGCTTCGGCTGGAGCCGTGTATAATTGGGATTTTGCAGGTGGAACAGCCAGTCCGGCCACAGGCCCTGGGCCGATTTCAGTTACTTGGCCCAATGGCGGCAGTTATGATGTGACCTTAATGGTAGAAGAAAACAACTGCCCATCGGAAATGGCCAGCATGACGGTAGTAGTAGAAGAGCAATTGCCGCCGCCGACCATTACCTGCATCAGCCAGTTGACATCGGTGGAATTTGTTTGGAACAACATACCTGGCGCAGCCAGCTACGACGTGGCTATTTTTTCTGGGCAAACAGGGACATTTACCACCGACACTTCTTTTTTGGTCAATGGCCTGGCAGCAGGCGACGTTGTTTCGATAGAAGTAACTGCCATCGGCAACGGCCCTTGTGGCAACAGCTCGGCTACTGCCAATTGCACGGCGGACGATTGCCCAAACATCGTTATCAACATTGACCCGGTGGCCAATATCTGCCGGGACGCCTCGACCATTCCTTTCAATTTGACCGCCAATATTACAGGCGGATCCAACGGAACCCTTACCTGGTCGGGCGGCGGCATTACCGACCCCGACAACGGCACTTTTGACCCGCTTCAAGCCAGCATCGGTGCAAATAACATCACGGCTTTATATGAGGAAAACGGCTGCCTCTTTTCGGCGGATTTGACCATCAACGTCTATCAAACGCCGACGGCCAGTTTCACCATGAACGGCCCTGTTTGCGAAAACGAAACGACCATCGCCACCTACACGGGAACCAATGCCGCAGGGCTGATGCTGACTTGGAATTTTGACGGCGGAACGGCCACGCCGGGCGTCGGCAATGGGCCGCACACGGTTTCATGGGCAACAGGCGGCACCAAGTCCGTCAGCCTCGTGGTGGCCAATGCGCAAGGCTGCGTATCCGATACTTTTTTATTGCAAATAGAAGTGTCAACGCCGCTGGCCGATCCGACCATCACCTGCAACCAAAGCACCAATTCCATTGAATTCACCTGGGACAACGTGGCCAACGCCACTGGCTACAGTGTTTCTGTACCAACAGGCCAAACGGGCATACTCAACCAGAATTCGTTTTTGGTCAACAACCTCGACCCCGGCGACGAAGTCACCATCGAATTGACAGTGAATGGCGATGGCATTTGCCCAGATGTGGTAGTTGAGGCTACCTGTTTGGCCATGGACTGCCCAGATGTGGTGATTGATATTGCGCCAGTAACTCCTATTTGCCAGGGCAATGCTTCGGCTATCAACCTTACTGCAACAGTGAGCGGAAACAATGGCAGCGGCACGGGCATTTGGTCTGGCAACGGAATTATTGACCCCGTAAATGGCGTTTTTGACCCAAATGCTGTAGTACCCGGCCAACACGTCATCACTTACGAATACGACGAAGACAATTGCCATTTTGAAGGCTATGTGACCATTGACGTTTTCGACCTGCCGTCGTCTGCTTTTTCTGCTTCGCAAACAATTTGCATAACGGAGGCATCCACGATAAGCTATACCGGCAATGCCGCTCCAAATGCCATCTACACCTGGGATTTTGATAGCGGCAATGCAGTGCCAGGAACTGGGCCCGGCCCGCACCAAGTCACATGGACAATGGCTGGCAATCATAGCATCACTTTGACCGTGGAACAGGACGGCTGTATTTCAAGCCAAACAATCCAACAAGTGCAGGTGGACGCCGAACTGCAAGCCCCTGTGATAGTTTGCAATTCCAACACTGAATCCGTCCAGTTTACTTGGGGCGATGTGACTGGGGCGACTGATTATACCGTCCAAGTTATTGGCGGTTCGGTGAGCACCCAAAGCGGGACAAGCTACTCCGTCAACAGCCTGCAACCCGGCGACGAGGTGACCATTCAAGTGACCGCAAACGGCAATACCATTTGCCCACTGCCCACGGTAGAAGCAACATGTATCGCTGAAGAATGCCCCGATGTGGAAATTGCCCTGACGCCAGTTGATCCCATTTGCCTGGTGGCTTTGACCGAACAAATCAACCTCGAAGCACAAGTGACGAACGGCTCCGGCAGCGGCACCTGGAGCGGGAACGGCATCGTCGGCAATGCTGGCATTTTTGACCCTGCCTTGGCTGGCATCGGAACGCATATACTGACCTACACTTACAACGAAGCAGCAAATTGCATTTTCACCGAAAGCATTGATATAGCAGTAGTTGCGCCGCCTGTGGCCGATGCAGGAGCCGATGCTACCCTGACTTGCCAGGACGATGAAATGGAAGTGGAATTGGGCGGCAACGGCAACAGTACCGGCCAAAATATCGCCTACGATTGGGACGCCAGTTTTGGAGCTTTCCCTGGCGACTCCACTTCGCTGCACCCCGTGGTGGATCAAGCCGGCACCTATACCTTGACCGTCACCAATACCGACCTTAACTGCTCAGACAGCGACGAAATCAGCATACAGGCCAGCCAAGAAATGCCGAGTGTGGAATTTACCCTCGTGCCCATTAGTTGTTTTGGGGAAAACGACGGGGCCGTCACCATCACGGGCGTATCGGGGGGCGTGCCGCCGTATCTCTATTCCTTCAACGGCAGCGCCTTTAGCAGCCATCAGAGTTTTGTCAACCTGGCACCCGGCATCTATACCCTATCTGTACTGGATGCCAACGGCTGCCAAAGCACCCTGGAAATAGACATCCAGCAGCCGCAGGAGGTCAACGTGGAACTCGTGGTCTATCTGGAAGGCGACAACATCCTCCGCCTCGGCGACAGCGTGCTGATGGAAGCGCTCACCACGCCAGACAGCGCCAACCTGGACGTCATCCATTGGGAACCAGTGAATTTGGTCAATTGCGACACCTGCATACGGGTCACCTCTGCGCCCATCCAGGCCACTACCTTCACCGTGACTATCGAAAGCAACGGCTGCAGCGACAGCGACGAGATGACGATTTTTGTGAAAAAAGATCGCCCGATATATGTGCCCAACGCCTTCTCGCCCAACGGCGATGGCAAAAACGACGTATTCTTCATTTATACGGGGGGCAATATTGTCAAACAAATCAAGTCTTTCCTCGTCTTCGACCGTTGGGGCGAATCTGTTTATCAATTCTATAATTTCCAACCCAACAACCCTGCGGCAGGCTGGAACGGTACTTATCGGGGCGAAGCCCTGGATCCGGCTGTTTTCACCTGGTTTGCGGAGGTTGAATTTATTGATGGGGTGGTGGAGATATTGGAGGGGGATGTGGTGTTGATGCGGTGAGATAGCCTGGGCGGCTTTATTTAACACGTAGGTGGAGAGAACACAGAGGCTTTGTAAAATTTTAATACTCAGGCAATTACATGATTTATCTGTGTCTCAAAGTGTTCTCTTCCCCTCTGTGTTGAAAATGTACAGTAGTATGGTAGTGAGGGCTTATCATTGAAACAGTACCCCGTAAGTGTTCCACAAATCGTCGTTCCTGTTCCACAACTGGCCGTAAGTGTTCCACAAATCCTTATTCCTGCTACACTTAAGTACATTCCTGCTACACATTGGGCGGTTCTTGTTCTACTTATGGCGGTTCTTGCTCCATGAACGGCGGTTTTGTTCACAAATCTGATTGCTTATTTAAGGAATAGACAGGATACGTTGTCGGCATACGTCATGCGGGTAAAAAGGTCAATCCACTCAACGATAGCTATCGGGACGTGACGAGCAGTGCCGTTTTTCAAGGGGGAAAGATAGGGTGATGCCAACGGATTAAAAATTTATTTTTTGAAGCTTAAACCCCCTTCTTCAGCCTCACAGCCCAAATTTTAACCGTTGGAAAAATTTCCCATGAGGTAAATAATAGCGTTCACAGTTTAAGCCGTGTGCCGACAAGCTAAAAAAGATCGCTACTGACAAAATTTTTATAACCCTTCAATGCGAATGTCTAAAAATCTGCTAACTTTAGCCCTTGTGTGTTCCTTTGTTAGACTGATGGTTTGCAAATTGCATTCCTTAAAGCTAACTCAGATTTTCTCCTTTGAGCATTCGTTTTTATTCATTAAAATTTTTTAGTTACAAAGAAGTTATTTAAGATCTAAACAAGGATACCTCTCGTGTTTGAAGACGCTAAGAACTTTTTACAATTAAAGGCAAAACTACTTTAAAAGATGTACGCTTTCTACTGAGCATTATTTGCTCCCGAGGCGTATAAAATCCATCAAAAATCGCTGATGATGAAATCATTCTCTTTCTCCCCTGTCAAAACAAGAAAACAAATCGCTGACGAGTACGGTATCTGCGAACGCACTTTTCGCCGATGGCTGGAAAAAGCCGAGATCAAGCTGCCAAACCGGATGCTGGCCCCTAAGGAATGGCAATTGATTTATGACACATTTGGATGGCCGTCAATAGTTCAGGGCCATAAGAACGGCCATAGAGGATTGCCATGATGTCAACAAATGTCCTCATTTGTCCCGTTATGCCCTTTATGGTTTAGCGGAAGTAAACCAGCTTTGCCTTTAGGTAAAACTGTGCAAAAGTGCCTGAAACGGAATACCCATATATCCTTCTCCCTTCATGAGTCTTCGGTTCGACTTGGTGGAGGAGATTTGATTTGCACTATAATTATTTGTGCTAAGTGCACGTGATGATATATTTTATGATGGCACATCCAAGTCATAGGCCTTTGATTTATTTTGCTAATTAATCAACTGAATATGGCTCAGCTAAACTTCCAATAGATCGTATCAAAATTGTTAATAACTAAATTATTCTAAATGAGAATCAAAAATTATTTCTCTCTGATTATATTACTTCCAATAGTTTTTATATGTCAAAGCCACAAAAAAATAGAAGTAAAAGAGTTCAATTCAGACAATTTCTCTTCTATGGAAATTACAGGTACACAGGCTGCTATTTGCCTCCCCACAACCTCAATCTATTCGATTACTATGGCTAATGAACTAAAACATAGCTACACTTGGCACTGGTATATAAATGGGGGCAAATTTGACAATGGTAAAAATCAAATAAAATTTGATGGTAAAAAATCACCACAAGTGATTGTAACATGGGATTCCCCATTGGATGGTAAGGGCTTATTAACGCTTCAAATAAAGAAAATAGTGTACTTACCCCAATCCTTCGGACAACTCAACAATAGTCCTTCGTTAATAAATTAGATTTTTTTAATCGTTTTTCTTCTTTGGAGCCACCATTTTTATTGGCTTCGGGTCTTCTTTTACTGACCTGGAAAAAGTACAGGAA
>JBGSKQ010000079.1:0-10697 GCA_041741095.1 Saprospiraceae bacterium | reverse complement strand
AAGTTAGGTGGTGTTTTGAAGTCACCGCTTAACTGGGAAGGACAAACCCTTTTGACAGGATTGGAACACGCCTGCCTGTCGGCAGACAGGGATTTGGTGGATTGGGCGGATTGATATGGATTTTTTCTTTGGCACCTTTTGAGGCGTCACCTTAGTCCGGGCCAAAAACCTGCATCCGTCAAAATATTTGGTAGTGGATTATAAGAGTTGAAAATTAGGCGGTGTTTTGATGTCACCGCTTAGCGTGGAAGGACAAACCCTTTTGACAGGATGGGAACACGGATTGGGCGGATTGATACGGATTTTTTCTTTGGCCTCTTTTGAGGCGTCACCTTAGTCCGGGCCAAAACCTGCGTCAGTTAAAATATTTGGTAGTGGGTCAAAAGGGTTGAAAGTTAGGTGGTGTTTTGAAGTCACCGCTTAACTGGGAAGGACAAACCCTTTTGACAGGATTGGAACACGCCTGCCTGTCGGCAGACAGGGATTGGGCGGATTGAAACGGATTGTATCAATAGGCCAAAAGGCCGCCCCAGCGGGGCGAAATGTTGGTAGAAATAACATTGACCATAAATCCCAGCCCCAGCGGGGCGTAATAATTCGCTCCCGATTTATCGGGACAAGCTCCGCTGGGGCTGAACGAGTGCGTTAAGATTTTCACTACCAATATTTTGCCCCTCTGGGGCAGTCGTCACTACAACCCCGTTAGAGTCAGCAATTTGCAAATAGGTGATCTTTCTCTCTCGCATCCACTTTTAGGTAGTGGTAGAAATTAACTGATGGAAGGACTAAGGCGACACCTCAAAAGGGCCCCACCTTTCATGGATTAACCTCAGATTTTGCTGGCCCTTTTGAGGCGTCACCTTAGTCCGGGCCAAAATCTGCATCCGTTAAAATATTTCACTACCCACTTTTATTGCCAACAACAAAATTCAAAGGAACAAAGCCTGCAACAACATTTTTTCAAGCATAAACAAACATGTTACGATTTTGGCACAGATTTTATTGTTTATAATTTATTAAAAACAATCATTTGAACAGGCGATATTTTAGGCTTCTTTCACAAGGCTATTGAGGGGTTTTATGGCAGGAGCAGGCATTGAGTGGAAATATTACCACCAGCATGGCCGCTCTGTACAATCAATGCCAATCAATGCCTTTTTTTTTAATTTAAACTCAAATGACATGGCAAGTGCCAAATCCACCTCCAAATCGGCGGTCGCCGCTACGGCTGAGGCCACGCTCGGCTCGACCAAATCCCAACGGGCAAACCTTCCCTGCCAATTGGACTTGTTTTTCCCCTACTCCCGCATCGCCTGGGGCTATTGCCGGGAAAACCTGGACAAGTTTGCGGAAGACAGTCCAAGGTTCACCCCCGAATTTGTCCAGGGGCAGATAAGCCTCACGGACAGCATTGAAAAATTGCCAACCTGGAAATCGAGGTTGGCATCCGCTACTATGTCCCGCTTCAACTTGCAGGTGGAAAGCCAAAGCGTGAAAATGCTGGCGCAAAAGCTGAAAACCTATATCCTGTACGCCTATACCAATAAGGTATTGTCGAAGGCGGCACTGAAAGATGCTGGCCTCTCCGACTACAACGCCGTTGGTAACAAATGGGCAAAAGTGAATTCCCTGGTCACCTCGGCCACTGCGTTTATCAATGCCAACCTGGCTAAACTGTCGGAAAAGGACAACATGCCGGCCAGCTTCCCCGCCGAACTTGTCGCAGCCGGGGCCAGGTTCAACACGGCCTGGATGGAATATATCGCCGCTGAAAAAGCCGTGACCGACGGCACCGGCACGCAAGACGATGGAATCCGCCAGATAATGACCGAACTGAACCCGATGCTGGAAACCGGCAAGCGCATCTTCATCTTCGATAAGCAGACCCGCAAAAAATTCACTACCCAATATCTCAGAAAAGAGGTGAGCGGCAACAAGCCCGGCGGGGTGAAGGGCAGCGTGACCCTGGCAGTAAGCGGCCAACCGCTGCAGGGCGTGACGGTATCGGTCGTGATAGCGGGCGAGCTGAAGTCGGCCAGCACCAATGCCAAGGGCATGTACAAGCTCAAACTGGCCGCAGGTACCTACGACATCTGCTTCGAGGCCGAGGGCATGGAGCCGCTGACCGTGATGGGCCGGGAGGTGAAAGCCGCCGTGATGGGCCGCCTGAACGTGGAACTGCAGCCCCAGGTCATCAGCTCCACCAGCGCTGAACCCGTGCAATCCCCTTCGATTTCAACGCAGCCCACCACCCAGGATATGCTGCAACAGGCCCTGGTGGAGGTAAAGTCGGATGGCGAAATGGTGAACAGCTAAAACAGTATTTTCGGTATTTTTTTTCCATAATTGGGCGGGCCTTGGGCCTGCCTTTTTTGTTTTGTGCCTGTGGGGGGAAAGGCTGCTTTCAATATCAATATTCCTTATTCCACCAACACCTCATCAATAATCTGCCTGATTTTCTTGTTATTCAATTGGGTTCTAAACTCCACCTTATAGCCGTCAATGGTCAATTGATTGAAAAACACCTTGGCACAATCAATCTTTGACTGCTCTATCACCCTTAACGAGGTTTGGTTTTCCACGTCTTTTGTCTCTACAATCACGTTCAAAATCTTATCCCCGTTATCCTTTTTTATCACGTACATGAAATCGGGGCTGTACGACTGGCCTGTGATGGTCGGTATGGCAATACTGCTTCTCGGTATTTTGCCATACACGATTATCTCCTGAATACCGTCCACCAACAGGTTGTCCTTTTCCAAAGGCGAATCATAAGCATATACGTCATACAGGTATTTATCGGATGGCGAGCCTTCTATAAACTTCGTACCTATCACGCCCTGTGTTATTTCGGACTTTGGCGTCCCATCTGAAAAGGTTAAGGCAGTTGCTTTTACGGGTAGGTTCGCCTTGGAATAGCTGAACCGCCCACCCAATTTCTCCACTTTCCAATCTTGGAATAGCTTCACAAAATTGGCAGCGCTTTGCTCATTGATTCTTTCAGGAAGCACCTTATTGGTTTTGGCATATTCACACAATACCGCATGGAGCAATTGAATGGATAGGTTCGTCTGGCGGTTGATTCGTTTCAGGAACTCATTATAGGGTAATGGCTTATTGACTTTATACTGCACACCCGTGTCTTCGTTCAGTTTGGCACTGGGGCCCGTTGTATTTATTTCCGCACGGCGGCTCGTGATATAGGTATCGGAAAATACGCCAGCCCTAAACAAGCCAAGCAATTCATTGAACAAATAATCATCCTGCTCTACGTTTTCATAATGCAGGATATATTTGCTGTTTATTTCTTCCCAAAGCGTCTTTAATTCATCAAAAACAGCTTTCCTGATTTTGATTTTCTTCTCTTGATTTTTGTTGTTGTCCACTACTTTGCCATGCTGCAAGCCGACGGTAAATTCTGGATATTCCTCGAAGAACTTGGCGCTGTTCTCCGGTTTGATGTTCTTGTTGCGGTCAATGTATTTTTTGCTCAATAATTCAAAAAACAAATCCTCGTCATCCATATCCCGTTTGGTGGCAACTGCTAAAATCATTTCCTCGGTAATGACAAAGCCCTGCGGCAAATCTGCATTTATCTCCTTCACCAATTTTTCAGCAAAATCAGCCTCCGTGAAATCAATCACATAGTTCAACTTGAACTCCTCGTTGGAAATGCGGTTGCCATTTTCATCCACGGGCAAACGCAGGCCCCGGCCTACTTCCTGTATCTTGCTGTTCTCGCTGCCACTGCTGCGCAACTTGGCGATGGTGAACACATTGGGGTTGTCCCAGCCTTCTTTCAGCGTCCATTTGGAAAACAAAAACCGCCGTGTGCTGAACCTGCCCTGCTCATCCTTGATGGCGAGCAGTTTTTTCTTTTCATATAAAATCTCCTGCACCTCTTGCGCTATGGCTTCATCTGAACTACTGTTGTCCTGTGAAAAATAGCCCGCATGGGTGGCGTTCAAATCCGCACGGGAAGCCAATAAATACTCCCGGTATTCCCCTTCCTGTTCCGAAAGCGTGGGCACCACCGCATCTATCTTCTCTGCCAGCAAGCGTTCAAAGGTTTCTTTCAGGTAGGCTTGTTTTTCCTGTCCCTCATTTTCCCGGTACGACTGAATATCGTCAATAAAAAACAGGGCCAGCGTCTTTATCTTATGGTTCCTTGCAAAATTGGCCCGCTCCGTGTCGAAATGCCGCTCCAAGGCCAGCCGTATCATGCTCTCCTGATAAGAAGTGGAATAAATATCGGTGCTGAACTCCTCGCCCGTGGACTTCACCTGCCCGTTGGACAGCTCGACCGTGCTGCTGGTAATGGCATCTATCACAATCCCTTCCAGTTCCGGTGCGATGATGCCCAGGCTGTCGCCCCGCTTCAAATCAAACGACTTGGTGGGGCTGTCCCGTTGGATGAGGTTGAAACGGGCAGCCGTCTTGGCCTGCACGCTCATGATTTTTACCTTGTCCTGCTTTTGGCTGATAGGCTCGAAATGCTCCTTGGCAATGCCCTTTATCAGGTTTTGGTTGAATGCCTGAAAGGAGCTTAAATCGTACAACAGGTTGTGGTAATCCTTCCGCTTGATTTTGCCTTTCCCCTTCCCCACTTCTATATCGGGGAAGGTGGCGCCAAAGCGGATGATGGCCTGTGGGCAGATGTTTTTCTCGATGAACTCGTACGCTTTTTGCGTCTTACTGAAACGGTGCGGCTCGTCAATGATGACAAAGGGCCGGGTGGCCTTGATGCCGTCAATCGGTTTGAAAAATCCCTCCACGATATAATCGTAGGTATCGGTCAGGAGCTTAGAGGTGCCGCCCAATAGGCTCATGTTCGTGAGCAGCACATAGATTTTGTTGGCGTTCTGGTGGCTGCCCGCCACGAACTCCCGCACCACACCCGGAAAATAGTTCTTCCCTTTTTTCTTTTTGGTGGCTTCCAGCACCAGTACGTCCAGTTCGGTGCCGTAGCCGCATTGGTCCTTGAAATGGCGCTGGGTATAGCCATCTTCCATGAACTGCCTCGCCCCTGCCTTGATGGCCAGCGTGGGCACCACCACGATGAACTTGTTGATGCCGTACCGCTTGTGCAGCTCGAACATGGCCGTGGTATAGACATAGGTCTTGCCCGTGCCCGTTTCCATTTTCACGTCCAGGTTCAGGTAGTTGCCTACTTCGTTCAGCGCCTTGTACTCGGCGGGGATGCCGTTCTCCTTTTGCACCTTCGCCAGGTTTATCATCAGGCTGGGCCTGTCCATCACCAAGGTCGGGTTCTGGTAGTACAGCCGCTTATCCTTGTCCACCAAGTCCTCGGCCAATACATCGGCGATGGCCGTATAGGCTTTTACTTGGTGCGGCAGGTCGTTTTTTAATATCAGTTCCATTGCGGTTGTTTCGTTTTTGGAAAAACGTAGGCGCTTTTGTCATCGCCGAAGGCGACCTGCGACGTCATGTACAAAACGTGACGTTGCGGTTCGCCTTCGGCGATGACAAAAGCGACAAAAACGCATTGCCGCTCAATACCTTACGGCAAAATTGATTTTCAAGTTCTTCTCCCCATCGTTCAGGATGCGGAGGTTTTTCTCTACCATTTCGTTGATGCTCCAATCGGGGAAGCTGTAGCCGAACAGCACGAGGTTCTCCGGGTTGAAGCGGCCCACGGCGTCGTATTGGCGGAGCAGGGCCTTCATGCTTTCCAGCGTGAAGCCGGGGTCTATCAGGTACAGGTGCTTTTGGCAATGGTAGGCGGTGTAGCCCGCCAGGTCAATGGCCTCGGCCCGTGCCGTGAGGCCGTAGCCATCGGCATTGAGCCAAGTGGCGAGGATGGTGGGCTTGCCGAACTCCTCCATGATGGTGGTATCGGCCAGCAGCGCCGCCTTGTCGAAGCTGTACAGTTTGTCCAAGGTATTTTGGTTTGGCTCCGCCAGCACATAATGCCGGAAACCCAAGTCCAGTGCGGGCTGCTCCTCCCCTTGGAACAGTTCGCCCGCTTGCTCTTTGCGTTTCTTATCCTGCTCTTCCCTGATTTTGGCCGCCGCCCGCTTGATGCGCTCGATGCCGATATAGTCCAAAGTGGTGGGCAGGCCGTTGGATTGGAGGAAGTCGTGGGCCGCTTTTTGGGAGGGGTTGCCGGGGCTTAATGCTTCGGGTATTTGGACGGCGATGAATTTGCGGGAGCCCTCGTCTTCTGCGTTGAGTTGCAGCACGGCGTGGGCGGTGGTGGCGGAACCGGAGAAGAAGTCGAGGATGGTGTCATCTATAGTTGCAACATAAGAAACTAACCTCATTATTACTGTGGGGTCTTTTGGATTAGAAAATACCTCGCCACCCATCAATGCTCGAAGTGCAAGAACTACGGGTTGTGCGCCTTTATAAAAGACTGAAGGCATAACTTGAACATTACTTTGTTCTTTGCCAATTTTGCGATTATTTTTTCTTTTTGAATCTTTGTCGAAGTCTGTAGAAACAAAGTTTAAGTAACGTTTCAATATTGGAGTTTCTGTATGGTCATTTCTAAACTCAATGAATCCATTATCATAATATAATTTGAACTTCTCTAAAGTTGCAAATCTCCAACCTGTATCAGGGATTTTGCAAGGAAGCTTTGTTATTGGATGTATTACTTCATATCTTGGGCCATCGGGACTTGGCCATGAAATATTATCGTCTCGCCAAATGCCTTTTTTATCTATTCTGTTGTATCGTCTATGTATTAGGGCAGGATGTTGATTATCGGTTTCGGATAAATTTGAGTAAAATTCTTTTATTCCAATTTCAATTGAATGAATATCATCTCCATGTATTTCCTTTAGTCGATTGTATTCATTAAGAATTTCTTCTGCACCCGGCTTTTCTTCTCTCCAAATGATACTGGCGTCTTTATTTCTGATGTAAACCAATATATATTCGTGGCCAACTGAAAATAATTTAGCATCATTCTTTCTACCCTTTTCCCAAACTAATTGAGCCACAAAATTCTCCTCCCCAAACACATCATCACAAAGCAGTTTCAAGTTCGCCTGCTCATTGTCGTCAATAGAGATAAAAATCACGCCGTCGTCGGTGAGCAGGTCACGGGCCAGCAGCAGGCGGCTGTACATGAACATGAGCCAGGCAGAGTGGGAGGCAGAGCCACGCTTGGTCAGGTCGAGTATGCGCTCGGCTTCTTCTTCGCTCACGCTCAGTTTTTCCTGTAGAGTATCTTTGTTGTAGTTGAAATTATCGAAATACACAAAGCCGTCGGAGCCGGTATTGTAGGGCGGGTCTATATAGATGCACTTGATGCTGCGGCTATAGGATTTCAGGAGGTGCTTCAGCCCGTCGAGGTTGTCGCCGCTGATGTAGATGTTCTCGCTGTTGGCGTTTTCGGGCAGGTGGTTGTGGGCCTCGTTGGGTTGTATGACGGTGGTGGTATCGGTACTTGCCAGCAGCTTGGCGTAGCTTTTCCCGAGGAACTTGAGTTCGTAGCCTTCCTGCACCACGTTGGTCTTCTCGGCTATCTCGGATTTGAATCGCTCCAGGTCAAAACTGCCATCGGCCTTGAAGCAGGCGGGGAAATGGGCTTTCAGCACAGCCATTTGTTGGCTGTTTGGGGTTGTGTTTTCGTTTTGTTCTATCGTGTCTTTTATCATCAATGTGCTTTTAGGTCTTATCTAAGTAGTTGCTCCCGGTCTGGTTGTTAGAAAAGGCTTCGTAGCTTGTCGCCTTCTACTTTTCAACCTGTATCAAAACGCTTGATTTACCGAAATTCGGTAAATTAGTTTTGAAGCTGGGCAAAAGTAAAACCTTTCTGAAAACAACCGAGGTGTGTTCTTCAATACCAGTTATTTCAAGTGTTTGGCCGTTCCCTTCCAGCAGTGCCTCAGTATCTTAAAATTACCGTACAGTTCGAGTAAGTGTTGAGCGAAGCGGCACTTGCGGCGAGTGTAGCAATCCCATCGCAAGTGCCACCCGAAGCGGGTTTGGGACTGAAAGCTTCGCCCTATACTTGCTCAAACCCGTGCCTACCAATATCCTACAAGGGGAAACCCTTCCTTCACTTTCCTTTTTTTATTATTTGCGTCGTGCGGGTATTGGTGGGATGAAAAACGCTCGCTACCTTGGCGCTTGTAAAATACACACACTGCCCGGCGGGAGGGATGGCTGGGCAAACTGAACAGGCTTTGGGAAAATTCAAAAAAACGATGGCCTGAAAGCGGGCTATTGGACGTTTTGAATAGCGGCAATTTTGCAAGACCTGGAAGTCGCTCAAACCCAACTTTTTGTGTATTCTATAGCGCAGGGGGGGATTGATGGATTGCATGTTTTGGATTCTTGGTAATTCAAAACATGTTATGCGTTGATCAGTAGTTCGCTGAAACTTAGAAAAATAAAACAATAATAAATATGAAAATAATTACTACTTTTTTGCTTCTTGGATTGACACAAATAACTATGCTGTTCCCTCAAGTTGGGGTTTTGCAACCCGATGAATATAAATATTACATCAGAACAACGAACAATGAAATTCGGGATGCGAGAGATTTTAAAATTGTATATAACCAATTTCCAGACGGTGAAACAAGATTAAGTACAGATAAAAAATATTTATTAGTGCATAATGCTGGAAATATTTATTGTATGAATACAAGCGGGAAGTTAATTGCAAAGACCAATATTCCTGCAAATGCTAATCTTTCTCCAACTTGGGACAAAATATTATTCACGGAAAACGGCGACCTTTGGACATCTGATGTCAACTGCAAAACAGGTAAAATAGATAATAAACAAAAAATAACTGAATTGGGCATTTTTGGGTCGAATATAGTTTTTAATTTAATTTCTTGGTTCGACGATATCATAACACTGCCAATGGATAATTGGGTGTCCGAAAATCTTAGGATAGACCTCAAAAAAAAATCAGTAGAAGCATTATATATTACACAAGAGACGAACTACAGTAGAATTAGTGGAAGCCCTTCGCCTAATGGTAGGTTCTTAGTGCACACGGGGGTTTGGAACGGAGCTAATATTAGTATTAATGATTTACAGAATAACAAGGTTACAAAAACTGATATATACTCGTCTGACAAAGGGCAACACCACGTTTGGATAAACAACAACCAATTTTTCTTTGAAGGTAAAATGAAATCTGGTGATTGGTTCATTTTCGATTTAATAGAGTTAAAGATAATAAAAAACTTTAGCAATATTAATGCTTTTACTCGTATTACAGACGAACCTGGTGCATCTTCATCGTCATGTGTTTCTTTGAACGGTACATATATCGTTATGCACAAATATTCCACCATAGATGATACACAGGGTGATTTCTTAATTGTAAATATTAAAAACACTAAAACCATTCAAGCAGCAGTAGGCTCACACGCAAAACACTATGCATGGCTAACAGACGATAAACTTATTTATTCTGAATTCGGAAGTATCAACAGACAAGGTACATGGATTTTAAATGCTGTAAATGGAGAAATAAAAAAGGTTTCCAGCTTTCAGTCCAGCGGATTTGTTACACTTCCAGAAGTCAATCAAGTACTGTTTTCCGCCAATAATATAATATGGCGGGTAAACCATGACGGAACTAATTTAGTCCAACTAACCAATTCGCCCCAAAATTATTTTGGGCTAAAAGGTTTTATCAATTTCCCTGATTTAGAACTTAAAGGAGACATAGTGAATGCTGGAAATACTCAAAACTCGGGACAAAAACCTGTTGTTTCCACAACAACTAAAGGATATGTAAAAACCAAACAAGGCTCAAATTTAAGACTTCGTTCTGAACCTTCAGACAAATCCACAATTCTAACGCAAATTCCTAACAGCTCACAGGTAAAAATTCTCAGAGAGGACAATAAAGAGGTTATCGTAAATGGCGAAAAAGGCAAGTGGTTGAAGATTGAGTACGAAGGAATAATTGGTTGGGCTTGGGGTAATTTTATAGTAAAACAATAAAATGCCACTTTTTTTACATTGTTTTTACATCATTCCTTTTTTAGTTGTGAATAAGTCCTATCATTTCGTCAACACTCAAATTGAAAAACTAAATCATTAAATCATGATAAATCGCTTACTTACTTATCTGACCCAAAAAGGCGTACTGCCTAAGGTCTATGAAAACCTAGCCGAAGTGAATGCCGTGTTAAAACCGCAAAAACTGCGGCTAAAGACAATGGAAAGAGGTGCTACTTGGCGAACCATCAATCCCAGAACTGGAGATGTTATTTCTACCGACGGGATTAAAGAGCCAACCTATCACTTATTGTATAGCCCTGTTCTCCAAGCAGTAATGCGGCTATTAATTGTCCTTGTGCTGCTTAATACTGTCCATAACATGATAGTGAATGGTATAGTCGTCCAAGATATCGTACAAAGTCTTTTGTTGTGTGGACTATTTCTGCTTGCCACAGCAAATGTCTGGCTTTCTACTATCGCCATGTTCGTTTTTGGTGGGATGCCGTTATTTTTCCTTTTGTATTTGATGTTTTCTGACGAGAGCGAACACGTCAGATTGTGAAAAAAGCCCCCTCCCCCCTATAAAAACAGGCGGAGAATGCTTACCTTTAGCGTAATAAACCAATCGAAAGTCATGTCCCACCACAAAACAGGGATTTCCCGGCACCAAATCAGCTTCGGCAGCTTAGAAGACCAGATAGCGCCGGACAACCCGGTCCGTATTATCGACGCCTTCGTGGATATGCTGGACT
>JBGSKQ010000078.1:0-11034 GCA_041741095.1 Saprospiraceae bacterium | reverse complement strand
ATCGGTGCCACCGCTGGGGGAGATTCTTTTGGGGGTGAAAATTTCGTTAGCAATTTTCACCCCCAAACCCCCATCCGTCCGCATGTCGGAAAATAAAGAAATTTTATTTACAGAGTACTGATATTTATTCGGGCGCAAAAGTAGTTTTTTTGAAAATGGGCAGATGCAGTGGGCGCAGTTTTACCCATTTCGATAAAAAAAATACGAGAAAATCGGGAACGCTACTGGATTATAAGCAATCTCTGCCTTATCTTTGTCATCATTCACACAAAATTGCCTCACAATTTTTCCCTCCTTCCTCTCAGATTAAGTCTCACTCCACGGTTTCTGAATTTTCCAACTTACTTACAATACCAAAATGCAGTGCATGTTATTGCCGTTGGCAATAATTCCACCGCTACAGCACGCTGTTTTAGACTTACTTACAATTTTTAACCAAACACTTACACGAATGAACAACATTATCCTGTCGGCCTTTGTGGCCTGCTTTTGCCTGCATGTGGCCTCCGCACAAACACTTTTTGTGAAACAAAACGCCACCGGCAACGGCTCTTCCTGGAATAACGCAATGGGGGATTTACAAAATGCGCTTTCATTTGCCAAGCCCGGCACGGAAATCTGGGTGGCGGAAGGCACTTATGTCCCGACTCAATGTGAGAACTGCACCGACGCCGACCGTTCTATTGCCTTCTCCATCCCAAGCGGGGTGAGAGTTTTAGGCGGATTCAAGGGTGACGAAAGCAGGGAGGGCCAGCGCAACTGGAAAAAATACGTGACCACTCTCAGCGGCAATATTGGCCGTGAAGGCGATCAGGACAATTCCTATACAGTTATTTATACTAAAAATGCAGATAAAAGCACGGTCGTTGATGGCTTCGTCATTGCGCATGGCCACGCCAATGGCCAAGCCGCACCTGGCCATGCCGCGCGTTCGGGCGCTGGCTGGTACAACGACGGCGCAGGCCACGGCAACAAGTCCAACCCCTTCATTATGAACTGTTTGTTTCTGGAAAACCAAGCCATCGAAGGTGCAGGGTTGTTCAACAACGGAACAGGAGGCGATGCCAGCCCCATCTTGGTGGACTGTGTGTTTTCTGGCAACAAGGCCATGTACGGCGGAGGCGGTATTTTTAACAATGGCGCTGAAGGCATGAGCAGCCCTATCATTCAGGATTGCCAATTTGTCAACAACAAATCAGCTTTTGGTGCGGGCGTTTTCAATGCCTGCAAGGGCATGATGGCCGAACCGATCTTTGATGATTGTTCATTTGTAAACAACAAAGCGCAAGTAGGCAGCGGCCTGTTTTATCTTGGAATTGACGAGGCACCGATGCTCCGTTCGAGCCGTTTCATCAACAACATTTCCAATGACGGCGAGGATGTTTTTGTGATGAAGGGAAAGGTGATCCCTGGCAAATTATTGGCGAGCCTGGATATGGAAGAAGCGGGGAAGTTTTAAATAAGATTTCATGGCTTCATTGTTTCATTGCCACGGGTGAGCTACGATAAAACCATTATTTTTTATACAGTTTCATTTCTGTACGCCGGTTCATTTGGTGCTCTTCCTCGGTACAGGCGGCCCCATCGGTGCAGCCGTTCACCAGTTGTTCCTCACCAAAACCCTTGGCGGCTACATGGCTTGCCTCGATTCCTTTTAAAATAAGATAAGCGGCTACGGCATTGGCCCGGTTGGATGACAGGTAAAGATTATAGTCGTCGTCGCCACGGCTGTCAGTATGGGAGCGAACTTCTACAAATAGGTCGGCTTGGCGCAGCATCAATTCCGCCACTTTGTCCAACTCTGCAATGGACTGCGGTTGCAGTTTGAATTGGTCAAAATCATAATAGATGCCACCAAGTTCGATGAGGAAACCCGTTTCGAGCATGGCCTTGTAGGAACTCTCATTGTGTGCTGATTCAGCATCCGGCTCCTTGCTTGGTATCAAGGGCAAATCCAGGTACATCGCTTTATTGGGCTTTGCATTTTGACAGTCTAAACCTGTGGTGGTAAACATTTTGTCAATTTGGTAAAAGCCATCTATGGCCGCCCTTATAATATAGTCGCACTGGCAGTTGGCCTGGAAGTCGAAAAATCCTTCCGCATCAGTTTCAATGTTAAAAAAATTGCCAGAACGCAAGTTGACCAGTGTCAATGCCGCTCCCGATAATGGACGGCCCGTTCCCTGTTGAAATACTTTGCCATTGACTGCCAGGCTTGCATATTCGTTTGAAGTGGACATTGCTTGTAGGCTGCTTACCTTTTTTTCCATTTTCACAAAACGGTAAAGATCATCGCTGCCCATGCCACCTTTCCTGTTGGAAGTGAAAAAACCAATTTCTCCAGATGGATTTGCCACCAAACCAAAATCGTCTTGCTCCGAGTTGATGGGTTGGCCCAGGTTGGCCAGTGCTGACGAGGAAAAATCGGCATTGTGGACGCATTTGTAAATATCCAAACCGCCAAAGCCGCCCCGTGCATCGGAAGCAAAGTAGAGGGTTCCGTCATCAAAAATGTAAGGGAAAGCTTCATTTCCCGGTGTATTGACACCAGGGCCAAGGTTCACTGGGAAGCCCCATTTCCCTTCATGGAAAATACTGAGGTACAAGTCCAGCCCACCGAAGCCGCCGGGCCTGTCGGATGCGAACAAAAGTTGTTGACCATCAGCAGAGAGGGCAGGGTGCATGTCGCTGTTGTCACCGCCGTACAGTTCAACAGCCTGTGCTGCTGTCCAATCGCCGCCCAATTTTTTGGCGCTGTAGATTTTCAGGTTCAATTCATTGGCACTTTTTACCAACTGCTTCTGGGCATTGTTGCTTTTTTGAAACGGTATGTTCCGGTTGAAAAAAATCTGGCGTCCGTCTTTGGAAAAACAGGCGGGGCCGTCATGGAAATCCGAGCTTAACGTTTTTGAAAACAAAACTGGGCTGCCGAGGGCTCCGTCAGCCTGAAAAGCGGAAAACAAAAGCGCCGTGCATATTTCACCAGTTAAATAATCTGGGCGCTTCCCCAGTCCCGGCCCTATTTCCCGGTTTGAGACAAATACAATCCCATTCTCGAAATATACAGGGCTAAAATCCAAATGGATAGAATTGAGTTCAACCAAGGGCTGCACCCAATATTCATCATTTTTATAGTTGGAAGGGTTTACTTGCGACTGGATGGGCTGGCTTGCCAAAATTACCAGAAAAACCAAAAGTATCAGCGGCCTCATATTTTTGTTATTTGAAAATGAGGAAATCAAATATTAGTCCACAGTCATTGGCCTTGCCATTGGCAGTTTGCAAATAAGTGTCAATTGGCCGCTGAGGACAGGAGATAGAGGCTTGGGGCATTTCTTCTTAAAAAAACTAAATTTGCGCCACAAGAAATTACTGACCAGTTGTGACCAACGACCTGTTCTGTCCATCAAAAAAAGAGCTTCAAATGAAAAATCTTGTTTTCCTACCACTCCTGTTCCTGGTTTTTGGCTGCCAGCAGAACACTACACAACAACAAGCCAGTACCGAACCTGAAATGAAAAAATCCACCGTCAATGAGGGTTTTTACAACCTGTTCGAGGAAGTAAACGTCGTTAAAATGCACGTTTTTGCCATCAATGATGTGAATGCGGGTGGTGAAAATTACCCTTATGTTGGGAAGATGCTGCCAGCCGAAATGGCCCAATACCTCCCCTCCGACTTATCTCCGCAGGGTGTTTTTGCTTGCTACCGCACCGAAAACAGCGGCCATTTTATTTTGAGGGCAACAAGCGAGGCCAAAGTCAATGAACTTTTGCTTTGCAAATGGGACGATGGTGCTGGCAAATTGGAAAGAATTACCACCTTGGCCAGCCTTCAATGCAGCGAAGGCGCCTGCACCCAAAAGGATTCCTGGCTGACAGACCTCGACGACAACCGCACCCTGGAACTTATCACCCGTTCCCATAAAAGGGATGCACAAGGCAACTTATCCGAAGAAATTTTTGAAGTAACCACCGACGACGGCAGCGGCCATTTCAGCAAAACTGACGAGCAATTGGCTTCCTTGGCAGTGAAGTCAAATTATGTAATGCAATAGTGAAAAACGATGAGTAATGAACTTTGAACAGTCGCAGGTTCATCGTTCATCATTCATCATTCATCGTTTTATAGAAAAAACCATGGCAAAAAGCAAAAAGCATTTACCCCGTGTCGCCTATTTCTGTATGGAATATGGCTTGAAATCCGATTTCAAAATCTATGCAGGTGGTCTGGGCATATTGGCCGGAGATTATCTGAAAGGTGCCAAAGACCACGGCTTTCCCATCATTGGCATTGGCATCAAGTGGAAGCAAGGCTATGGTGATCAGGTAATTGACGAAGATGGCCAGCCGTTTGATGCCTACCACAACAACCAATACGATTTTTTGGAAGACACCGGGGTAATGGTGGAAGTGGAAATCCGCAAGGCCACGGTGAAATGCAAGGTGTGGAAAACCGAGGCATTAGGCAATGCGCCCCTGTACCTGCTCGATACCGACCTGCCCGACAACCACGATAGCTGGACGACGGGCCAATTGTATGGCTGGTTTGGCGAGGAACGCATAGCCCAGGAAATCGTGCTGGGCATTGGCGGCGTCAGGGCGCTCAGGGCTTTGGGCATTGAGGTAGATGTCTATCATTTCAACGAAGGACATGCCCTCTTTGCAGGTTTTGAATTGCTGCGAGAAGAAATGGAAGGTGCTGATCCGCACAAGAAAAAGAAAGGCGTTTCTTTCAAAAAAGCTATGAAAAACGTCAGGGAGAAAATTGTTTTCACTACCCATACGCCTGTTGTGCAGGGCAACGAGAGCCACCCCATTGATCGCATTATGTACATGGGGGCCAACTTGAATTTGAGCAAAAAACAACTTGAAAAACTCGGTGGCGATCCATTCAACATGACCGTAGGGGCGCTGCGGCTTTCCCGCATGAGCAATGCCGTCGCCCAGTTGCACGGCGTAACCGCCAATGAAATGTGGTCGGATGTGAAAAAACGCTCCCGCATCACGGCCATTACCAATGGCATCCATTTGCCGACTTGGGTGGATGTGAACATGCTGAACGCTGCCGATACGGCCAGCGACGTCTGGGGGCCCCACATGCAAAACAAACGGGCGCTGGTAAATTTTGTAAAAAAACGCACCGGCGTAAGCCTCAGCCCCAACAAGCTGATCATTGGTTTTGCCAGGCGGGCGGTGGCCTACAAGCGGGCCGATCTCATTTTCAGTAGCCCCCGGCTTATTGGGCCGCTCTTGAAAAATCAAACCGTACAGATTGTCTTTTCCGGCAAATCGCACCCACTGGACGATCAGGGCAAAAAGTTGGTGGCCAATGTGGTGGCCATGACCCAAAAATACCCCAACTCGGTGGTTTTCCTTGAAAATTACGACATGGAAATCGGGGCGATGATGACACGTGGGGCAGACGTTTGGCTGAACAACCCTATCCGCCCAAAAGAGGCCAGCGGCACTTCCGGCATGAAGGCGGCAATGAACGGCGTACTGAACTTGAGCATATTGGACGGCTGGTGGCCTGAAGCCTGTGTGCATGGCGTCAACGGTTGGCAGATAGGCGACGCTTTTGAAGATGAAAACCCAGAGGTACAAACCGAACACGACCGGAAAGCGCTCTATAAGGTTTTGTTCGATGAGGTGCTGCCCACTTTTTACAAAAATAAAAAGCATTGGAAGCAAATGATGATGGCCAGTATCCAGAGCACCCGTAAAGCTTTTTCAGTGAAAAGGATGCTGGATGAGTATTATGAAAAACTGTATTGAATATTGTTGGGAATCATGGTTTCATTGCTTCATTGTTGCATGGTTTCATTGATTAATGCACAGGGTAAAACTATGGAACCATAAAGCAATGTAGCAATGAGACAATGTAACAGTGAAACCATATCTAAAGCATGAAAAAGAACTATTTGTTGTTGGCCATTTTTCTCCTATTAGGGAGCGGTACTGCATGGTACCTTTTAAGCAAAAACAAAGGTGAAACGAGTACCCTTGGCTGGGACAGGAAATTCGCCGTGGAAAATCCAGAGGACATCCACAAAATCTTCCTGGCCAAACGCAACGGCGTCACCACCACTTTTGAACGGGAAGGGCAGCGGTGGCGCATCAATGGACAGGGTTTTGCCAGTCCGGGTGCCATCGAAAATCTGTTGGAAGCCATTACCAAGGTAGAGTTGAAATTTGTCCCTCCCAAAAATTCCCTGGATAAAATAGTGGCTGACCTCGGCGCCATGGGCATCAAGGTGGAGATTTTTAATAAAAGCGGGAAAAAAATAAAGGGCTATTATGTGGGCAATGTGACCGCAGATACCAGGGGCACTTATTTTATCATGGAAAACTCGGAGCAGCCCATGGCCGTGGAAATTCCGATGATGGAAGGCCAAATCCGTACACGCTACGATTTGGAGGGCGACCACTGGCGTGACCGGGCCGTTTTCAGTTATAAGCCCAATGAAATCAAGTCCGTTAGCATCGAATACCCAAAGCAGCGAAGCAAATCATTTAAGCTGACCAAAAATGGCAACGACTTCGAAGTGCTGCCTTTTTACGACAACATCCCTCCCATCAAAGAACCGGTGAACACCAAATTGGCCCAAGGTTTCCTGGAAGGTTTCGACCGCTTGGTAGCAGAAAGTTTTGAAAATGGATATTCCAAAAAAGACTCTATTCGAAGCCTCGTGCCTTTTTCATTGGTAACCGTCGCAACGGTGGACGGCGAGGAAAAGAAGGCGGTTTTTTACGAAGCATATAAAGTTGATGCAGTATCGGGGGATCGCAGATCGGACTATGTTGAACGCTACCTCACAGATGTTAGCACCGGCGACTTTATGCTGACGCAGCACCGTGTTTTTACAGAAATATTTTGGCCCTACGAGGCATTTTTCGAAGCGAAGGGGGTAAAAGTCAAGGACTAATAATTGGCCTTGAATGGCAGGAAAATTATTTTCAAAATAGACCAAGTTATGACCAAAGGCTTTCGTTTTTTAAGCTGGGTTCCGCTGGTTTTGTTGGGGCTGCTGTTTTCGAGTGGGTTTGTCCCCAGCCCCTCCCTGCCGGTTTGGGGATTTTTCGCCCACCGCAAAATCAACCGACAGGCCGTGTTTACCCTCACGCCGGAGATGATGGTTTTTTATAAAAAAAACATCGAATACCTCACCGAACATGCCGTTGATCCCGACATGAGGCGCTACGCCACCCGGCACGAAGCTCCCCGGCACTTCATGGATTTGGACCGCTATGGTGAGGCCCCTTTCGACGATCTTCCCCGCCAATGGACGGATGCCCTGACCCAGTTTTCTGCCTATTATTTTATCAATGAAAAAAACGACACCCTGCCCATTTTTAAAAGAAATGACGAGGACCGCCTGAACATTGAAAACGATCAAATTGCATTTGACAAAACAGGACAGATAGTGGCCTACGACACACTCCGTTCATTTTTTGCCAAATACATTTTGCCCCTTTATTATGAAGACAATTGGGCGGTGGATTGCGATACATTTTCACAATGGTTTCAAACGAAATTGCCTGCTTGTCAAGGTATTATAGTGGTGGATCAGCTTTCCGAACATGGGGTTTTGCCCTATCATTTGCTCCAGATGCTGAACCGCCTGAAGTATGCTTTTATAGATCGGGATGCGAAGAAAATCCTGCGGCTTTCTGCTGATTTTGGGCATTATGTGGGCGATGCCCATGTGCCGCTGCATACCACCCAAAACTACAATGGCCAGTTGTCGGGACAAGATGGGATCCATGCTTTTTGGGAAACCCGCCTGCCAGAACTTTTTGCCGATGACAGTTATGATTTTTGGGTGGGAAAAGCCTCGCTCATCGAGCAGCCGCAGGAGTATTTCTGGGATATAGTTTTGAAAAGCCACAGCTATGTGGACAGTGTTTTGGGCATTGAAAAAGACCTTCGCACCTTGTTTCCGCCCGATCGCCAGATTTGCAACGAAATGCGGGGCGATGCCTTGGTCAAAACGCAGTGCGAGGATTTTGCCAATGCCTACCACGATCGGATGGGCAGCATGGTGGAAGAGCGGTTCCGCTCTGCTATTGCTGTGACGGGCAATGTCTGGTACACGGCATGGGTGATGGCGGGGCAGCCGGATTTGAGCAGTTTGAGCAGCCCAGAAAACGAGGCGGACGAGGAACAAAAAGAACTGGAAAAGGCCATCAAATCGGGCAACGTCAAAGGCAGGCCGCACGAATAGGCTTATTCCCGACCCTTCGGCAGGTTTTACAATAATTTCAAACTACTTCAAGGACGGTTTTTGATGCTTCGCCTACTTTTACCATGTTTTAAAAAACCAAAAATCAATGGCCGTGCTATACAGGGGCACTTTTTGACCCCCACCTTGCATGTTTTCCCTTTATCAAAAAATATTTGCATTATGAAAAAAACAATTTTTACACTCTTCCTCCTTTCGGTTTTCTGTAGTTTCTTGACTGCCCAAGACCACACTGTTACACTTCAGGGTACTACATTTTCACCAAAAGACTTGACCATCAACGCCGGAGAAACGGTGCAATGGAATAACACTGGCGGCGTACACAATGTAAATGGTTCGCAGCAGAGCTTTCCTGACAATCCTGAAAGTTTCACCAGTGGGGCACCTTCCGGTACTGCCTGGAATTATTCCTTTACTTTCAATACGCCGGGTTTTTACGATTACCAATGCGATGTACATGCCAGCATGGGCATGGTAGGGACGGTCACCGTTCTGCCTGCGGGCGGCTCTGGCGATGTAGTGATTTCGGAGATCATGTACAATGATCCGACCGACAATACGGATCAATACGAGTTTATCGAACTCTACAACAATGGCCTAAACTCGGTCAATTTGGAAGGATGGTCATTTATTGGTGTCAATTTCACCTTTCCGGCGGTATCGTTAGCTGCCGGTGAATTCGTCGTCATAAGCACCAATTCCACCAATTTTGAAGCGTTGTTCAACGTGCCCTCTTTACAATTTGAGAGTGGGGCATTGAGCAACAATGGTGAAACCATTAAATTGAACGATACAGGTGGAAACCTGATTGATTCGGTGGCCTACGACGATGAAAACGGATGGCCTACGGCCGCCGATGGAAATGGAGCTTCCCTTGTGTTGTGCGATTTTGGAAGCGACAATAACGATCCGGCTAATTGGATAGCGGCTACTACCGCTACTGGCTTTCAGATCAATAGCAAAGATGTTTTTGCAAACCCTGGCGCAGAGTCGTCTTGCGGAGCTGGCATTAGCTTCCAACTGGGCGGTTTTACATTGATGGAAATGGATGGGCAGGTGGAATTGGCCGTGATATTATCCGGCGGTAATGCCAACGAAACCCAGGTCACAGTAGATATTAATTCAAGCTCAACTGCGACCAATGGGGTGGACTATAGCATCGCAGCCCCTGTGACCCTTACATTTCCAGCGGGCGCTGTGACAGATACACAAATTGTCATTATCAATTTATTAGACGATTCAAACATTGAAGGAAATGAAACAGTCGTCCTCGAATTATTAAACCCTACCAACGGCGCAGTCATCACCACCAATGGCCAGTTTACGCTCACCATTGAGGACAATGACGCACTCGTAGCCGAGCCTGACAACGCCACAACGGATGTCAATACACCTGTCACCATTGACATTTTGGGCAATGATTTCTTGTTCAATGGTATTGTTTCCATTGAAATAACATTGGAGCCAAACAACGGCACGGTGACCGTCAACGGCCTGGACGATGTGACCTATACTCCCGATCAGGATTTTTGCGGTACCAATGTTTTTACTTATGAAATCTGCGATGGAGCTACTTGCGACGCTGCCAATGTTACAGTAACGGTTATTTGCCCAATTAGCTATCCACAATATGACATTGCCACTGTAACAACGGTTGACAATGAAGGACACCCTGATTCTGTGGACGTGACAGCCGAGTTGAGGGGCATCATTTATGGCGTTGACCTCCAAGTCAATCCAAACACCATCCAATATACCTTAATTGACAATACTGGTGGAATTGGGCTTTTTAGCTCCAATACCTTTGGAACTAATTTGGCAGAAGGCGACGAGGTAATTGTTCGGGGGACTATCAGTGAATTCAATTGCCTGACTCAAATAGAAGTGGATACACTATGGGTAGAATCCACAGGGAATGCTCTTAAACAGCCAACCGTTGTTACATCTTTAGGCGAAAGTGAGGAATCGGAATTGATCAGGATCAATAACCTGCAATTGGTTGATCCAAGCCAATGGGCTGGGGGCGTTGGAGGTACTTCGGGGTTCAATGTAGATGTAACGAATGGTACGACAAGCTTTTTGATGCGTATTGATGATGCGGTAGATCTTTATATGGATCCAATTCCGCCCGGCGGGCCCATTCATTTTGATGCAATTGGAATTGGTGGCCAATTCGATAATTCCGGGCCTTGTGATGGGGGCTATCAATTCCTTCCAAGATATACTGCTGACATCATAGATTTGGATGTTGCAACAAAGGAATCTTGGCTCTCTTCCCAAATCAGAATTTACCCAAATCCGATGGACGAACTAATGCAGATAAGATCAGCATTGAATATTGATGAAATAAACATCTCCAATATGTTGGGCCAGCAAATGATGGCGGTAAAAAAACCAGGAAATACGCTCAATGTGGGCGGTTTAGGAGCTGGTTTGTACCTCGCCACGTTCCAAGTGGGCGACGAGCAATGGACTACCCGGTTCATCAAAAAATAAAGGCCAATTAATATAGGACAAACAAAAACGGCCCGCAGAAATCAATCTGCGGGCCGTTGTCATTTTATTCAAAGGCAACAACCTAAAAGGGTCTTGCCACGGTAAAATCAATACCTGTCGTCACGGTCAGAATAGCGATCGTTGCGGTCGCTGTAACGGTCATTGCGGTCACTGCGGTCAGAGTAGCGATCGCCGCCACCGCCACCGCTTCCATAGCGATCTCCGCCACTGCCGCCGCCGCCGTAACGGCTTCCGCCGCCACCGCCGCCATAACGGCTTCCGCCGCCGCCTCC
>JBGSKQ010000077.1:0-24931 GCA_041741095.1 Saprospiraceae bacterium | reverse complement strand
CTTAAGCTCTGGCTTTCTTTAATGGCTTCAAAAGCCACCTTTGTCTTGAATTTCGATGTGAATTTTCTCCTTTTCATTTCAACAAAGTTAAGCGGATTTATTGTCTTAACTTGTTGTCCTAATTCTTGGGGGAACTACAGGTGGAATTGCTGCCACTGGAACATTTTGGGTTGATGGATTAATTGCTAATGATGAGACATTTATAATAAGTTTGGATAGCCTGGGCACGATATCATACAACGTAATAAAAGGAAAGGTTTTTTCTGACAATAGCAATTGCGTTTTTGATTTAACCGAAATGGGCATGAATGATTGGATAGTCACCTTAAACCATGGAAATTATGGGCATGCAACCACTGACCCAAATGGGGATTTTCTTTACACCCTGTTTGACGGCAACTATGCGGTGACCCTATTACCCCCCAATCCATACTGGTCTGTCTGCGAAAACAACTTTCAGATTGATTTTACCGATACACTCAATTTTGACACAGCCATAATTGATTTTGCAGTAAATGCTATTATTGACTGCCCCTACCTCTCCATAGACCTCACCACTCTCCGCCTCCGCCGCTGCTTCCCCTCCACCTACCACGCTCACTACTGCAACAGCGGCACCATCCCCGCCGATTCCGCTTATGTCCAAATCGTACTCGACACTTTCCTCAGTTTCACGGGCAACAGCAGCATCCCTATGGCTAGCCAATCTGGTGATACACTGAGCTTTTTGTTAGGAGAGGTTGGAGTGGGCGATTGCGGTAATTTTACATTTGAAGTGGAGGTCAGTTGCGACGCTGAATTGGGGCAAACGCACTGCACGGAGGCGCATATTTTTCCCGATTCATTGTGCATTCCTCCCAACAATTGGTCGGGCGCACAGATTGTGGTAGAGGGCGCTTGCCAAAACGACACCATATATTTCAACATTCAAAATATCGGAGATGCACCGACCAGCCAAGCGCTGGACTTTGTCGTGATTGAAGATGATGTGATTTTAATGCAAGGCAGTGTCGGCATTTTGACTCCCCAATCGGCAGAACAATACTACCTCCCTGCCACCGGGGCCACCTACCGCATGGAGGCCGAACAAGAACCCAATGTTCCTGGTGTCTGGAGCAACCCTTCCTCCACTGTGGAAGCCTGCGGCCTGGGCAATTTCAGCTTTGGCTTTACCAACCAATTCCCGCAGGACGACGCCAGCCCATTCGTTGACATTGACTGCCGGGAAAATGTGGGCAGCTACGACCCGAACGACAAACAGGCCTTCCCGACTGGCTATCAGGAAGAGCATTTCATTTACCCGAATACGGACATTGAGTACCTCATCCGCTTTCAAAACACTGGTACGGATACCGCCTTCAGGGTCGTCATCAGGGATACACTTTCCGCCTTCCTCGACCCGGCCAGCGTCCGGCCAGGTGCTTCCAGCCACCCTTATGAGTTTGGCATCGGCGGGCTGGGCGTCTTGAAATTCACTTTCGACGACATCCTGTTGCCCGACAGCACCGTGAACGAAGCCGCTTCGCATGGCTTTGTCAAGTTCCGGGTCTCGCAAAAACCGTTTTTGCCCATTGGCTCGGTCATTGAAAACAGCGCCGCCATTTACTTCGATTTCAATGCGCCCGTCATGACTAATACCACTTGGCACACGGTTGGGGAAGACGCCCTGAGCCTCAGCATCTCCGCCCCTGGCAAGCCTGGCCTGGAAGCCATTGTTTTCCCCAACCCATTTTCACAAAAAGCCACCATCGAATGGAAGGGTACCGACTGGCCCGGCGAAAACACTTTCTTTTTGTTTGATGCAATGGGCCGACAGGTTTTTGCCAAAAAATTCAAGGGAAACAAATTGGAAGTGGACGGCGGAAGCCTGCAAAGTGGAATCTACTTTTATTCAGTGGAAGTGGAGGGGGAGGTCACCATGGCTGGGAAGCTGGCGGTATGGAAGTAGATTTCAGATTTCCCAACATTCCGAAGTTTTTGAAACTTCGGAATTCTTACTCTTCAAACACCTCCACTCGTAAGTCATCCATGTACATCGGCACCCGCTTCGCCGGGTTCCACAGGAAAATTTCGACGTTGTCAAAGTCCTTCCGGGGCACTTTGATGTCCATGCCCACTTCCAGCCATTCATTGGGCGAAAGGACTCGGAAAGGCCGGATGTTGCGCTCCCGCACGGGCTTGTCATTTTTTTCAAAACGGACGACAAGCTGCGGCATCCACCATTCCTGATAGTCCAATTGTGGGCTATAAAACCAGGCACTGATGTGGAGCCATTTGCCGACTATCATCTCTGGGGACTTGGGGAAATTTACTCGCAAAGAAAATTCATGAGCTGTATCTACAAAAATGGAATTGTTTCCAGCGTGTGCTACCTGTTTATTGATGAGAAAACTGTCCGCAAAGTTTTCAAAATCAACAGTTTGAAGGGCTTTTACTTTTTTCTTTTCCCCTGAAAAACCCTCTTTGGTGTCGATCAGCAGGCGGTCCCAAGGGTCGTTTTTTGTTTTGGCAAAAATGCGCCAATAATAGGCTTTGTTCATAGCATCTGCCTCAAAAGGTCCCCAATGGGCTTGGTAGGTTTGGAAAAGGTTGAGGATGACGCAGGCTGCCAGCAGGATGGCTCCGGGAGGATTTATGAATCTCGATTTTTGATTTTTGATATTTGATGTTGGAAAAGCCCAAGCGAGGAAAGCAGCAAGGGGAAAAGCGAGCAGCGGATAAGATTGGATCATGGCTCGCTGGCCGAAACCGCCGCCATACCACCAGATGTCCCAGGCAGAAACTATCCAAATGTTTATCAAAAAATAAATGAACACGACCGGGAAAATGGACCGGTGGTTTTTGTACAAAAAATAAAAACCCGCCACGGCGAACAGCATCACAGGCGTATAAACAAACCAGCCTTTCCTGTAGGAAAAAAGCACATTGGCAAGGTTCGGCTCCAGAAAGCTAAAACCCTGGTTCTGATAGCTGTACACCAGCCACTCGCCCGCCACCAGCCGCCAATAGGCGATTTGGATACAAGCAATAGTGGCGACCACTAAGGCGGCCAGGAGCAGTTTGGTGAAATGGATTTTGAAAAAAACGAGCCGCCCACCGATGTCACGCCAAGCCGAAATGCCCCACAAAGTCGGCACCAGGGCATAAATTATTTCCGTGGGCCTGACCAGTGCCGCCAAACCAATGCAGAGGCCAATCACCAAGCTGTCCTTGACATTGGGTTTTTCGTGCCAACGAATGGTGAAATGGATGAGCGCAGCCATGAGGGCAAAAAGATAGCCGTGCGCATTGGCTGCATCGAATGTGCCGTAATTCAAGAGGTTGGTACCAATGGCTATCAGTACAAGCGTCAACGCCGTCGTTTTTTCATTGAAATAGCGCAGGAGGATTTTCCTCAAAAACCATAGGCCCATCAGTGCAAAAAACACGCTGCCCAAATGAATGCCCATCTGATAGGGCAAGGAAAATCCATCCGCTGGATAGCCGCTTATTTTGGCAAATGCATGGGAAAGAAAAAAGAACGGCGTGTAGAGCACGGCCATGCCTACGGAGTATTTCATCACCTTTTTACCGTTGCCTGCCAGGTAGGCCTGCTCGGCGGTGTGGCTGGGCTGGTATTTTTCCAAAATACCCGGCAGGAAGTTCAAATCATCCAGATCATGGTTAATGAAAATGGCAGGCAGGTAAAGGTAATAGCCGCTCACGTCCCAAGCGAGGGTGGCCTCGGTACCGTGCTTCAGAAAACGGGGCTGCGAGAAGGTGGCAAGGAGGTAGAAAATAACGCAGCCAAAAAAAGCAAAGAGTGAAATGTGCTTGTTCATCGGGGTAAATTTACGGCTGGGAATATTTTATCCAGCTAAAACTTGAAATACACTTGCGGGGACGCAACCAAACAATAAGTTTGTGCAGTATTTACAAGAGTTTTGGGAAACGTTTCACCCAAAATTTTCACCAACAATCAATAAAAGACATGAAAAAAATCTTCCTTTTCCTCCTCGTATTAGCGGCCATTGGCATTGGCGTTGGCCTGATGATGTACAACAAACCCCATGAAAACATGCAAAGCGCCAAGGCTGACCTGCAAGTACAGGCCGATGCGCTTTTTACAGAATTTACATCTGACGAAGCTGCTGCCAATGAAAAATACCTGAATAAAATAGTGGCGGTGACTGGCACTGTGGCAGATGCCTCGAAAGATGACAAAGGCAATATCAGCGTTCAACTGGAAAGTGGCGACATGATGTTTGGGATAAAATGCGAGATGGATCCCCTGTCAGAACACAAGCGCACCGAATTTCAAAAGGGAGAAAAGGTCACTCTAAAAGGCGTGTGCTCAGGCTACCTGAGCGATGTGGTGATGGTGCGCTGTGTGGAGGAGTAGATTTTCATTGTATTTGGGTGTTTATGTGTTTTTGTGTTTTAGAATTTGCTGTAAATCATAAACACAAAAACACATAAAAACATAAACACACCCCTATGTTTACTCAAATAGCGCCCGGTACAACTCCTCAATCTTTCCTATCGTCTTCACCTCGATCTGGTATTTTTTGGCGTCCAGCCCTTTGGTGTTGTACTTTGAAATAAAAATCTGCTTGAAACCCAGCCTGTCCGCTTCCTGTATGCGTTGATCGATGCGGTTGACGGAACGGATTTCACCGCTGAGGCCCACCTCCCCGGCAAAGCAGACATGATTGGGCACCGCCACATCTTGCAAGGAAGAAATCAGCGCAGAAACAATGGCCAAATCAATGGCAGGATCGTCCACCCGGATACCACCGGCCAGGTTGAGGAACACGTCGTTTTGAGCGAAAGGGAAACCGCCCCTTTTCTCCAAAACAGCCAGCAACATGCTGAGGCGGCGCAGGTCAAATCCTGTGGCCGTCCTTTGCGGCGTGCCAAAAACCGCAGTGCTCACCAGTGCCTGAGTTTCAATGAGCATGGGCCTCATGCCCTCAATAGTAGCGGCCACGGTGCTGCCGCTCAACTCTTCGTCGGTCTGGGACAACAACAATTCAGAGGGGTTGGAAACTTCCCGAAGCCCATCGGATTGCATTTCATAAATACCCAGTTCGTCGGTGGATCCGAATCGGTTTTTCAAGGTGCGCAGGATGCGGTAAGTATAATTGCGATCGCCCTCGAATTGCAGCACGGCATCCACGATGTGTTCGAGCAGCTTCGGGCCAGCGATGGAGCCGTCTTTGGTGATGTGCCCAATCAAAAAAACCGGGATATTGGTCTCCTTGGCAAAGCGTTGCAATTCCCCCGCACATTCCCTCACTTGTGAAATGCTGCCAGGGGTACTATCTATATGTGGGGATGAAAGTGTTTGAATGGAATCAATGATGATCAGGTCAGGCTCCAGTCCAACTGCATGGGTCAGGATTTTGGAGGTATTGGTTTCTGTTAGCAAAAAACAGTTTGACTGCAAGTTGCCCAAGCGGTCGGCCCGCATTTTTATCTGCTCCTCGCTTTCCTCGCCGCTCACATATAATATTTTGGCTTTCACCCTAAGCGCCACTTGCAGCATGAGGGTGGACTTGCCAATGCCAGGTTGCCCGCCCACCAATATCAGCGAGCCGCTCACCACACCGCCACCCAATACACGGTTCAGTTCTTCATCTGGCGTGACGAGCCTTCTCGTTGTCCCCGTTTGCACATCGTTCAATGCAATGGGCTTGGGTTCACGGATGGCGCCGTTGCTACCTTTCCACAGGCGGCTGCGCTCCTCCGGGCCGGTTTCACGTTGCACAACCTCCTCTTCGATCGTATTCCATTCGCCGCAGGCGGAGCAGCGTCCCATCCATTTTGGGGAAGTGGCACCACAACCGGAGCAAATGAAGATTTTTTTTACTTTAGACAAGGGAAAATTTTTTTTGTAAATAAATAATTACGTTCTTGCAGCATCCAATCGAAAATACGACGCAGGCATTATTGCCAAATTGTAAAGATGCTTTTGAGATACTTGCCAAACTAATTTCTGTAAAAACTTTTTTTGGCGATTGATAAACAAGTTAAGATTATTAACTACTTTTGCGACGGCTTGATAAGAAATTAATTTTTGGAATTTTTTTTGAAAAAAAATGTGACCAAGAATACCTCTTTGAGTCTATAAAACGCTTTTGAAAAATACCAAATATCAAAGGCGGTTCAAACAACAGAAACTACCAAGGCACATTCGCCTTTAAAGAAATATGTAGATTGTTTTCATTTGGTTTTTTGGGGTTATACAGGGTGCAACATTGTTGTCACCCTGTTTTTTTTATGTCAATTTCCCTTTTCAAACTGCTGGATGATCTCCTCCTCGCTCTTGCCCAGGTTTTTTAGTAAAAACTGCGTGTCGTCTGCAAAATCGTCGTTGGGGTATTTTTGCAGGAATTCTTCATAGACCTGCTTGGCTTCTTCTATTTTTTTCAAGTCATTGTCCAGAGTGAAACCCTTCATAAACAATGCTTTAGGTGCTTCTTTTGCTCCTGGGTAGGTTTTCATGATTTCCTCGTAGATGCCGATTGCCTTGTCAAAATCCTGGTTAAGGCGGGCCACCTCGGCAGCTTTTGAGAGGTAGTTCGCACTTTGGCCGTCATCTGGAAATGCCTTTGCAAATGCTTCATATTGGCCCATCAGTTGGGTAAAAAGTTCCGTTTGTGCCTTGGGGTCATCGCCTATTTGTTGTTCGAGGGCCTTTATGTCCGTCTCCATTTTTGCACGATCCGGGCCTGATTGGCAGGAAGCAATCAACAAGGCGCAAAAGAAAAGTAGCTGCAAAGTTCTCATGGTCAAATTTTTTGCGGCGAATATAGCCCAAATCCCTTGGCAGCCTGAATCATTTTTCAACCTTTGCAACTGATTAAAACCAATGATATTATTATGTACCTACCTATCCATCCCGACCACCCTGAACCAAGGAAAATAGAGCAGACTGCGCAAATCCTAAAAGAAGGGGGCGTCATCATTTATCCTACGGGAGGAGTGTATGGCATTGGCTGCGATATCTATAATCAACAGGCTGTGGAGCGGGTATGCAGGCTTCGAAAACTTGATCCAGAAAAGGCCATGCTCGCATTTATTTGCAAGGACATCAGCCAGGTGGCCTCTTTTGCCTGGCAAATGGACGATGATGTTTTCAGGCTGTTGAAAAAGAACCTGCCCGGCCCATTTACTTTTATCCTAAAATCAAACAATACCGTTCCCAAACTTTTTAAAAACAGGAAACGCACCATCGGTATCCGCATCCCCGACAGCAAAATCGCACTGGCTATTGTAGAACAATTGGGCAACCCAATTTTATCGGCTTCCTTGCTGCGTGAACCCGAAGACGAGGCGACCGAAGAGGAATACTTTACCGATGCCAGCCTTATTTATGAAAAATATGAACACCAAGTAGATTTGGTGGTAGATGGCGGCACGGGCAGCCTGGTCCCGACCACGCTGGTAGATTGTTCCAAAGAGGAGTTTGAGATTATCCGCCCAGGCGCTGGAGAATTAGCGTGGTAGGGCTTTTTTGCCATAATTCCTCCAACTGCGAACTGCCGTTGCCCGTGCAACTTCCGCAGACCTATCCTACTGCTGTCCCATTTTTTTTATTGAGATTGAGGTTGAGGAAAATTTTCACCAGGCCCGCCGTGTTTTTCACGTTCAGTTTTTTGATGAGGTTGCGGCGGTGCGTCTCCACGGTGCGGGGGCTGATGTACAGTTTGGAGGCGATTTCCTTATTGGTCATTTCCCCTGCGATGTATTTCAGGATTTCCCATTCACGGTCGGTGACCTCAAGTTGCACCTGCCTTTTGTGTTCGTGGGTTTCGGCATCTTCCAGGCGGGCGAAGAGTTTGGACGAAATTTCCTTGGCAAAATAGCTGCCCCCTTTTGATACTGCCTTGATGGCCAACACCAATTCCTCGATAGGCGCTTCTTTCAGTATGTAGCCCTTTGCGCCAGCCCGCACCATTTCTATTACAGTTTCTACGTCTTCGTATGATGACAGGGCGAGGATTTTTGCGGAGGGGTTTTCAGTAGTGATTTCACGGGTAGCTGCGATGCCGTCCATCTCAGGCAGCCGAATGTCCATCAGGATGACATCGGGCCGCAGGATGAGGGCATGGCGCACGGCCTCCCTACCTTCACTGGCCTCCCCGACGATTTCAAAACCAGGCTCCTTCCCCAGCAAGTTGGCTATCGCCGTGCGAAACATTTTGTGATCATCCCCAATCAGGATGCGGACATTGCTCATAGTATTCATTTTTGTTGGTTGGAATCGTTTCTTGCCCACCGGTATGGCCATGTGCAGCTACAGGTAAAAGCCTGGCTATAGGCCACCTTAGTTAATGGGCAAAACTTGTGTTTCTAATATGTGAGTGGAGACGGTTGACTACTATAAAAAGATGATCTTTACGGCGTAGTCCGTGTGTTCAACATTGCAGGGGGGCAAGACCGTGAGGGAGATGGGACAGTGCTAAAGCAGCGTTTGAGGGATGGTTGGTAGATGTCCTCGTCTCTTTCTGGCCAAAAAAAATTTGACCTTCAAAGGTATCATTTTCTTTCATTAAAGCAAAATAAGCTCGAAAAAACATTGTTAATTCTCGAATAAGAAATTTATGCGCCGATTCGGATTGATTGGTTTCCCTTTGGAACATTCATTTTCAAAAAAATACTTTGCTCAAAAATTTGAAAATGAAGGTGTTGGCGATTGCCTGTATGAACTGTTTCCCTTAAAAAACATCTCTGACTTGCCCGATTTGCTGTCTCATAAATACGACCTGGTTGGGCTGAACGTCACTATTCCCTACAAAGAATCGGTCATTCCATTACTCGACAGTCTGGATGAAACTGCCGCCAGGGTTGGGGCCGTCAACACCATCCGAATAGAAAACGGCCGCTTGATTGGGTTCAATACCGATGTTTTTGGTTTTGAAAAATCGTTGCTGGATTTTATTGAAAAATCAGGTCAAAAACCAGCAGGGGTGCAGGCTTTGGTGCTTGGCTCCGGAGGTGCTTCCAAGGCCGTCATTTTTGTGTTGAAAAGGCTAAAAATTTCGTTTCAACTGGTATCACGGAGCACCAAAAAAGGCCATCTGACCTATCAGGAGATAAACGAAGAAATATTGCACTCGCACCATTTGATCATCAATACAACACCGTTGGGTATGTACCCTCAAGTGGAAACCTGCCCTGCCCTGCCCTATCGTGCGATCCTGGCTGGGCAGCTTTTTTACGATTTAGTTTATAATCCTGGGAAAAGCCTATTTTTGGCAAAGGCTGAAGATCGTGGGGCTCATATCTGCAATGGCTTGCCAATGCTTCACCTCCAGGCAGAAAAGGCTTGGGAAATTTGGAACAAAAAGTAGAAACACATGAATATCAAAACCATAGCCATCGGCTGCGACCACGCTGGTTTCCCCTATAAAAATCCCATCGTCCGTTACTTGAAAAAACTGGGCTACGAGGTACAGGATTTTGGCACCAACTCGCCAGATTCGGTGGACTATCCAGATTTTGTCCACCCCGTGGCCACCAATGTAGAATCGGGAAAAGCCGACTTGGGCATCGTCATCTGCGGCAGCGGCAATGGCGTGGCCATCACTGCCAACAAACACCAGGGCATCCGTGCAGCATTATGCTGGAAAACCGAATTGGCCGCCCTGGGCCGCCAGCACAATAACGCCAACGTGCTGGCCCTTCCCGCCCGATTCATCAGCAAGCGAATGGCGCTGAACATTGTCAAAACTTTTTTGGAAAGTGAATTTGAAGGCGGAAGGCACGAACGCCGGGTGGAGAAAATTGCCTGCTCCGTGTAAGCAGTAAGTCAAGTCAATTTTGATGACCTCACCCCCGACCCCTCTCCTTGAGGAGAGGGGAGTAAAGACTGCCTCATCCACAAGTACCTTCACTTGGCAAAGGAAGCAGAGGTTGCCCCCCTCTCATTGAGGAGAGGGGCCGGGGTGAGGTGTAACTGGCCAAGTGACAACTTACCAGGTATGTCCTGTCCTGACAAGCCAGTAACTCAATTTTTAGGCAACATGACGGTGAAAGCCGTTCCCTCGCCCTCCTGGCTCTTTACCGTGATGCTTCCTTTATGCTTCTTCACCACGCTGGCGACGTAGCTCAATCCCAGCCCGTGCCCTTTCACGTTGTGTACGTTGCCGCTCGGAACCCGGAAAAATTTATCAAATATTTTGCCTTGGTAGGCTTCAGGTATTCCTATGCCATTGTCGCTGATTTCCAAAATTAAATGTTCCTTTTCTGAACGGCAGGCTATTTGGATTTTTGGATGCAACAAGCTGTATTTCAAGGCATTGTCCACCAGATTGTAAACGACACTGGTCAAATGCAACGTGTCGCCGTTCATGGCAAAATCGCTTCCGTTTTTATCAAAAACCATCGTTGCGCCGAGCTTTTCAAATTGCAATTTCATTGAGGACAGCACAGACTCGACCAAGGTGGCTAAATCCAAATTTTCCACTTTCAGTACAGGCTCCGATTTTTCAAAAAGCGACATGCGCAGTACTTTGTCCACGAGCAAGGAAAGGCGGTTCAGTTCATTTTTGGAAATATCGAGGTATTCCCTGCTGCGTTTTGGATTGGCAGCCGCATCAAAATCCCGCAAAGCTTCGATAGCTACGCCCACTGTGGCGATGGGCGTTTTGAGTTCGTGTGTGACATTTTGGATAAAATCGTTTTTCAGTTCGGCCAGCCTTTTTTGGGTTTGAAGATTTTTAAAAACAGTAAAAAACGCCAAGGAAACACAAGAGAAAAGGGCCAGTGAAAACAACATTTGCGGCAACATCTGCCGAAATATATATGCCTGAAAACCAGCCACTTCCACACCAAAACGCTCCCCACTTGGCAGGTCGGTGTAACTGCCCGTGAGCATTGCACCGGGCGGCGGCAGGGAATCGTGGGTGATGCGGACAATTTTGGTATGAAAAGGCTTTTTCTCCCCTGCTATGGATTTTTCAAAATTCTCTTTGAGCATAGGCAGGATGTTGGGCGCTTTTTTCATGATCACCGTGTCGTTCATCGAATCACTGACTTCCATCGCAATGACCATAGAAAGCGAGCCTGACATGTCTGTTTCGCCTTTCTCGTTTTTTTCCGTGCGGATGCTGATTTGCACTGCCGAGTCGCCGGGCAATAGTTTTAACCTCCGCTCGTCGGTGACGACGACTTTCAGTGAATCCTTGTGGTCAATTTTGTGATCAAAAATGAATTTGTGCGCAGCGCCTTTGCTTTCCCAATTCAAATCCCCCACCAGCAGCCTGTCCAGCATTTTTCCTTCAATACCCCGAACGGAATTGATAAAGAGAAAGGAAGTCTCTTTTTTTAATTCCCCAATTTCTTCCCGATATGTTTTTTCCAAAAACAAAAACAAGAAAACTGCCAGCAAAACAAGGCTGGCAGTCATCAGATATATGGAAAGTTTATGGCGGTCCATGTTTTAAAATAATTGTTGCTACAAAGTTAGTGGAATGTAAGATCGCAAGCGAGGGGCATTAACCTTAATTAACCTTACATCAAGGTTGATTAACCTGCTTTGGAAAATAGTGCCGCTACTTTTGTCCCATCAATTATTATTAAACGCCAATAAGCAGGAATATCCAGCTGAGGCATTTCAACAAAATAAACTGACAACATGAAACAGCTTTTCATTTTTTGCGCTTTGTTCTTGCCTTTAATGGCTTTTTCTCAAACACAGGGCGAGGTCTTGTATTTGGAATCGGTAAAACTGAACATTGACCTGCCCGAAGGCGACGAGGCAATGGCGAAAATGCTCCCTGCCAGCCAGTCTTGGTCCCGTAGTTTGTTTTTTAATGAAAAGGCCGCTGTTTACAAGGACGCCGACCTAACAGACAGCGAAGACATGGAATTCAACGCCGAAAGCGACAATGGCGGTGAGATAAAAATGGTGCTCAAACGCCCTGAGAATACTTATTATACCAGCCTCGAAGACGGTAAAATCATCAACAGCCGTGAGTTCTTCGGCAGGATGTTCCTCATTAATGGCGACGTGAAAAAATATGCCTTGAAACTGACTGGCGAGCAAAAAAACATCCTCGGTTACCAGTGCCAAAAAGCAGCGTTCAAGGACGACGAGCGCTCTGTGGAGGTCTGGTTTACCCCTCAAATACCAGTATCCATTGGCCCAGGCGAGTATGCGGGTTTGCCTGGTCTAATCCTCGAAGTCAGCATTGACAATGGGGAACGGACGACTATTGCGCAAAAAATTGAATTGAAAGAAATACCAAATGATGCGATAGAAAAACCCACAAAGGGAAAGGAAGTGACCCAGGAGGAATTTGACAAAATAGAAGCAGAAAAAATGAAGGAAATGGATATGGAAACGGGCGGATCAGGGAAAGGCATGAAGATTATCATTAAACAAGACTAATAATCATGAATCATATTCACCCGACTGTTATTATATTATTTCTTTTTTCGATCCCGCTGTTTAGTCAAAAAAGCATCTTAATAGGCACCGTGGCCGATTCCTCCGGCATTGGCCTTTCTGGCGCAACCGTAGTACTGATGCAGGCCCAGGATTCTGTGCTTTCATCCTTTGGCGTTTCTGAAAACGACGGACATTTTGCCTTAAAAAGAGTGGCATCTGGCGACTATATGTTGCAAATAAGCTATGTAGGATATGAGACTTTTTGGCAAAATATATCGGTAGCAAATAATGCTGGCGACGTGGATGTTGGAAAGCTATTGCTCACCCCTGCCAGCGCCAATTTATCTACCGTGGAAGTAATGGGCGAGCATGTGCCACTGCGCATGAAAAACGACACCTTGGAATACAATGCCGATGCCTTCAAGACCCAGCCCGGCTCGGTGGTGGAGGATTTGTTGAAAAAACTGCCCGGCGTGGAGGTCGAGCGGGATGGCACCATTAAAGCCCAGGGCGAAACGGTGCAAAACGTGCTGGTGGACGGCAAGGAGTTTTTTGGGAATGATCCAAAAATCGCCACTAAAAACCTGCCTGCCGATGCGGTTGACAAAGTGCAATTGTTTGATAAAAAGTCTGATTTTGCCGAGTTCACAGGCATCGAGGACGGGCGGGACGAAAAGACGATCAACCTGGCCTTGAAAGACGGCAAAAAATCGGGCTATTTCGGCAACGGCTCTGCTGGTGGCGGGGCTATGCAAAAAGCATCTGGCGGCCTCCAATACGACCGATTTCAAGGCAAATTCAACCTGAACCGTTTTTCAAAAAACACCCAAATATCGGCCATCGGCATGGGCAACAACATCAACGAGCAGGGGTTTTCCTTCAACGAATACCTGCGCTTTTTGGGCGGCCTTTCCAATTTTATGTCCGGGGGCGGGAGCAGTAGCCGGGTCAAGATCGAACTGGACGACAACAGCGGACTTCCCCTGCTGGCAGGCGGTCTGGGCAATGGCTTCACTACCACTTGGGCGGGCGGAGTGAACCTGAACCACGATTTCAGCAAAAAAACCAAACTCAATGCCAGCTATTTTTTCAACAGGATTCAAAACGAGGTAGAGCGGTCGGCCACGAGGGAGAATTTTGTCGGCGACGAAAATTACAGGAGCCAGGAGGAGGAAGACCGCCTGAGCCGCAATGCCAACCACCGATTGAATATGACCCTGCGGCACGAAATTGACAGTTTTCAAAACATCATCCTCCGCAGCAATTTTGGCCTCAACGACGCCTTATTTAAAAGCGATGGCCTGAGTTCTACCTTCAATACGGAGGGGATTTTGGAAAACACCGGCCTGAGGAATTACCGCTCTGATGGCGAAAACCTGAGCATGGACGCCAACCTGAGCTACCGCCGCCGCTTCCGCAGGCCGGGCCGGGCTTTTCTGTCCAATATTTCATTCGGTGCTGCCGATGACGAGCGCAGTGGCAGTTTGTTTTCTCAAAACAACTTTTACCTGGGCCAAGCGCAAACAGAGACCGTTGACCAGCACCAGGCTTTTAACGATGACGCCATGAATTATGGCCTGCGGCTCTCCTACACCGAGCCAATTGGCAAAGGCCAATACATTGAACTGAATGCCTCCCGTCAAAACTACTCCAACGAGGTGCAGAAGGATTTTTTCGACCGCCTGCCAGGACAGCCCGATACACTGAACACCGCTTTGAGCAACCACTTTGACCGGGGCTACCGCTATGATCGGGGCGGAATGAACTATATGCTCAACCGAAAAAAATTCAACTTGACGGCAGGGGCGGCTTTGCAACAATCAAAGTTGGACGGCCATCAATTGGATGAAAATACGGACAATATAAGCCGCAGTTTTACCCGCATATTGCCCAGTTTGTTTTTCAATTATGAATTCGGCACCAGCCGCAACCTAAACCTGGAATATAGTACCAATTTACGGGAGCCTTCTCTGGAGCAATTGCAGCCAGTGGTGGACAATTCCGATCCGCTCAATATTTATATTGGAAATCCTGGATTGCAGCCTGAATATATGCACGAATTGGATCTGCGCTATTTCCTGTTTGACCAGTTTACATTTACCAGTTTTTTTGCCAACCTGAGCGGTAATTATACCAAAAACCGAATTACCAATGCCAGCACAATAGACGATCAATTCAGGCGAAGCACCACGCCCGTCAATGTGGATTGGGATTATGGGCTGCGTGGCGGCTTGCAATTTCAAACACCGATCAGGCCCGTTAAAATGAATATACGTTTGACTTATAACGCTTTATGTAATAAAGGATTATTGTTTGTAAACAATGTGGAAAATACCAGCGACCGACAGCGCCACAGCTTCGGCTTGTCATTTGACAACAGAAAAAAGGATTTGGTGGATTTCACCATTGGCGCTAAAATATCGCACAACCGCAGCAGTTATTCCGTGAGCGAGGCGCTGAACCAAACGTATCTGGATCAACGCTATTATGCAGATATAATCATTACGCCATCAGATAAATGGGAATTCAGCAGCAATTTCGACTATACTATTTATTCCAACGAATCTTTTGGTGCCCAGCAAAAAGTGCCAATATGGAAAGCAGGTTTGAGCTATTATTTCCTAAAGGGAAGCCGTGGCAAGCTTATTTTATCTGCCTTTGATATATTGAACCAAAATATAGGCATCAACCGCAGCAGCCAACTAAATTATGTGGAGGAAGAGCGCATCCGCTCCTTGGGAAGATATGTGATGCTGACTTTTGCTTATTCTATTTCAGGTTTTGGCCCGGAAGGAAATGGTGGGATTGAGATCAGGATGGAAAATGATAGGTAATTAAAAGGGCCAAAAAAAATTGCCCTGGAAGCATTTCCAAGGCAATTCACTTTTATAAAAAATTCACCAGCCGGATTAGCTGCCGGCAACAGGCTACACAACTGCAGCTTTGGCCCCTTCTTTGATTTCGTCCACCACTTCGGGGTTGAGCAAGGTGGAAGTATCGCCGAGATTTTCCGTATCGCCAGCGGCTACTTTGCGCAAAATGCGGCGCATAATCTTACCGGAACGGGTCTTCGGAAGCCCCGTCACCACTTGTATGACATCCGGCTTCGCAATTGGCCCGATGATGCGGTTCACGGTATTTTTCAATTCTTTTTCAAACTGTGCCAAATTGCCCACCGGCATTTCTGTGATGACATAAGCGTAAATGCCCTGCCCCTTGATTTCGTGCGGATAGCCCACCACGGCGCTTTCCACCACGCCGGGGTGTTCGTTGATGGCGTTTTCCACCTCTGCGGTGCCGATGCGGTGGCCGGAAACGTTGATCACGTCGTCCACGCGGCCAATGATGCGGTACATGCCGCCCTCGTCACGACGGGCTCCGTCGCCCGTGAAGTACATATTTTTAAACGTAGAAAAATACGTCTGACGGCAACGCTCGTGGTCGCCGTAGGTCGTGCGGATGATGGACGGCCAAGGGAATTTCATGCAAAGCATCCCTTCCACGCCGTCGCCTTCGATTTCCCTGCCATCGGCATCCACCAAGCAGGGCTGCACACCGGGCAGCGGCAAAGTGGCATAGGTCGGCTTCAAAGGCGTAATGCCAGCCAGCGGCGAGATGAGGATGCCGCCCGTTTCCGTCTGCCACCAGGTATCCACGATGGGGCATTTCCCCTTACCAATTTTATCGTTGTACCAATGCCAGGCTTCGGCGTTGATGGGTTCGCCGACCGAGCCGAGCACCCGCAGGTTGCTGAGGTCGTAGCCTTCCGTCCACTGGTCGCCGAGGGCCATCAGCGCCCGTATGGCTGTAGGGGCCGTATAGAAAATATTGACCTTGTGTTTTTCACAAACCTGCCAAAAACGGCTGCCATCGGGATAGGTCGGCACTCCCTCGAACATCAGCGAGGTGGCCCCTGCCAAGAGCGGCCCATAAACGATGTAGCTATGCCCCGTGATCCAGCCCACGTCGGCAGTACACCAGAAAATATCGCCTTCTTTGTATTGGAACACATTCAGGAAGGAGTACATCGTAAAGACCATGTAGCCGCCGACGGAATGTACGACGCCTTTGGGTTTCCCCGTGGAGCCGGATGTGTAAAGGATAAACAACACATCTTCGGCATCCATTGGCTCCGGTTCGCAGGTATCTGGTTGCCCGGCGAGGGCCTCGTGCCACCAAACGTCAATTTCGCTGTTCCAATTCAGCGGGTCGCCCGTGTTTTTGTGAACCAACACTTTTTCGATGCTGGGGCAGCCAAGTGCCAGGGCGTCGTCCACCACTTTTTTCACCGGGATGTTTTTGGCACCACGGCTGTTATGGTCGGAGCAAATGACCAATTTGCAAGAAGAATCGTTGATACGGTCAGCCAATGAAGAAGCAGAAAAGCCAGCAAACACCACGCTGTGGATGGCCCCAATGCGGGCGCAGGCAAGCACGCCAATGGCCAGTTCCGGCACCATCGGCATGTAAAAGCTGACACGGTCGCCTTTTTTCACGCCCAATGCTTTCAGGGCATTGGCGGTGCGGCAGACCTCGTGGTACAACTCCCGATAAGTCAGGCTGCGATCCGGTGCATCCGGGTTATTGGGTTCAAACAGGATGGCAGTTTGGTCGCCCCGGGTAGCCAGGTGGCGGTCAAGGCAATTGTAGGTGATGTTGGTCTGGCCTCCGCCGAACCATTTCACATCGGGCGTTTCAAATTCCCAATCCAGTACTTTGTCCCATTTTTTGTTCCAATGAAAGGTGGAAGCGATGTCTGCCCAAAACCCTTCGGGGTCTTCAACGCTGCGCTGATAGGCATTTTTATATTCTTCAAAAGTTTTGAGTTGGAGTGACATAAGGAAAATTTTATTTCAAAATAATATCAACACCATCCGGCTCTTAGAGCATGTTTGGGATTTGGTGCTTGAGGCAAAAACGAGCTATTTTTCGTTAGTTTTTTAACTTTTTGAAGGCGCATAGTGGGGCTATGCAACTGAAAAAAGGTGAAAAACTGGCGGAAAAGAGCCGCTTTTTAGACCAAGTGACCAAAACCCAAACATGCTCTTATGCTGCATGGCCTTGTTTGCATGGGTGGTAAAGTTTGGGCAAATTTTTCGGAATGGCGTTGTATTGCCGATGATTTTTATTTGCTGCGGAATAGGAAAATGTCATCGGCGAGAATCCTTTTTTGTACCTGGCTTACTTTGGCAGGGTTCAAAATCAACTACTCAATTTTTCTCCATCACCGTCTCCATCACCGCCGGGCAAAAGATGCGTGCCTGCGGCAGCTTGGATAAGGACTCCAGATCGGCCAGGGCATCGGCACATTCCTGTTGGGTCAAAAAGCCCCGATCGGCGATTTTGGGCAGGTAAATGAGGAAAAACGAATAGGGCCATTCCCAGGTCAGTTCCTGCGGGCCGCCCAATTTAGCGATGAGACGGGTATTGCACACTTGCATGCCCAAGTCATGCGCCATTTGTGGCAGCTTCCGCCCCACGTCAATATCGCCCGCCTGCTCTTTCATGGAACGGTAGCAGGCCGCAATGCCCTTTTTAAGATGCGGCAAGGCAGGCTCCGACTGGAAGACCGACCAATCGAAATACTCCTGCACGACAAAGCGGCCACCGGGTTTGAGGGCATCCCTCACCTTGGCGATGATTTGGGCGGGATTTGGCACCCAGGCCAACGCCCAGCGACAGAAAGCCCCATCAAAGCTATTAGCATCCAACTGCATATCGTCGAAAAGACAGTTTTGCAGTTCCACCGACAGGCCGTGCAGTTCCACCTGCCGTTGCAGGAACTGGATGTAACCCTCAGACTGATCTACGCCCACTACCCTGCCCTCCTTTCCGACCAGGTACGCCAGTTCGAGCGTACAGAAACCGGGACCGCAGCCGAGGTCGAGCAAGCTTTGACCGCTTCGGAAGCCGCCGAGTTCCCAGCCCTGCCGGGCCTCCGCCGCCCATACTTGGTGCTGCAGGCCCAGGCGGTGCAGTTCGGCCCGTTCGGTGCCGAGGATATACGCTTCATTGGGGGGTGTTTGGTTGTTTGTTTTCATGGTAAAAAAGCTTTTGCTTAGGCAAATTTCTGAAAGAATGGGGAAGGCGGGGAGGGTAAAGTGAGGGTTTCTTGGGCCTCATCCAAAATAATAACACCAAAAAACCAGCAGCCCTTGCAGCAGCATAGTGCCGTCCAAAATCCCATAATGGTAGAGCGGCAGTTTTTTCAGCTTTTGATGGTTGAGAAAAACAAAGGTGGAAAGGGCCGATACCGCAAAGGCCGACAAGACAAAGGCCATGCGCTGTTGGTAATGAAAAACGCAAAGAATGAAAAACAAGGCCAGCGACACATTGGCCCAGGCGAGGGATTGCTTTTCCCCCAGCAAAACAGGAAGGGTGGTCAATCCGGCAAGCTGGTCTGCCTTCATATCCCGGATGTCGAATGGGATGGTAATGGCGAACACAAACAGGCACCTTTCCAGGAACATCAAGCCGATATGGCTACTATCATAGGCATTCCCCGATTGAATTACCGGCAAAAAAATGGTGGCCGCCGACCAGGCAAAGGCAATCAGAAAGATTTTCAGCAAGGGGACTTCCCGGAGCTTGAAAATATTTCTCCTGTCCTTCGACACCGGCAGCGAATACAGGAATGTGACCAGGGCAATCGGTGCCAAGGTCAAGAGGACTTCCTTTTTGGCAGAAAATACGGCTGCCAAAAATCCCAGCACCGAGAGCCCAGTCAAGCACCAAAAAGCCACCGGGTGCCGCTTCACCCAAACGTGCCGCTCATGGTTCAGCGCTTCCTGTTTGGTGACAAACAGCATGACCCTGTACAGGTTGTACTCCAGGAGCGTAGCAAAAAAAACAATGAACACATAAGGGTGCAACTGCGGCTCCATCCCCAGCAGCACTTGCGACTCCAGCGTGAGGAGCGCCGCCGCCAGCGAGATGTAAATGTTCGTGTTGATTAAGAGACGGAGGAGGTTCAAGTTATTGCAGTTTAGCCGAATTCAAAAGGTAAAGATAATAGGCCAAAAGCATCCAAGCTGTCGCACCCTGTCTGTACCTCAAAGTACAACTTCCTCTCGTTTCAAGTCTTCCTGCACCAGCCGTTGCTAAAGTTCCTCACCGTTTAAGCACAGAGCTGTAATTTTTTCTCATATGGAATTGGGCTACTGCTTGCGGGATGCCTTGGGCCAATTTGCCTACATTTTTTTGCCCATCCGCATCAGGGAAGGGTACAGGCGGAAGTAAACTTCCAGCGCCATTGGGTTTTTACCATACAAGCTGTTCAATCTTTCTTCGGCATGGTATAAGGTCCATTGCCCACCTCCTGCCAATCGTAGATGACCGAATTCCAGCAAATCGTAATTGAATCCCAGCGTGAAGGCGTTAACTGGGAATACTGCATCGTGCCCAAAATCGTTTTCATCCAAGGCCAGTTCTTCTATCCCTTTTTGCACCCACTCATAGCGGCTGTGCAAGGCCAGTTTGCCCTTTCGCCATTCCCCCTCTACCAACACGGCATGTTCGCCATTATGGCCTTTTAATTTGTTCATGCCCCAAACTGCCGTGGCATTGAATAAGCTGTTGCTTGCAAGCTGGTGGCTGTAGATAGCTGAAGCGGTGGTCCGGTTGACATCTTCGCCAGGATGCAGCAATTCAGGGTTTTTGATAAAACCATGTGACGCCTGCAAGGCCCAATTTCTGGATGGATTGAAGGATATACGTCCACTCCAACTGTCGAAACGGGGTTTGTCGAAATCATAGCGATTGTCGTCTGGTTCCCTGCCCGTGAAGGACGAGGCCTCCAATTTGAAGCTGCCGTAGCGAAGGCCAATGGTGGCCACCCCGAACGTGACGTGGGTAGCGTCCACCCAGTGGTGGGTGATGGGTGCATCCGGGTTGCCAAGGGCAGAAGGACGGTGCATGAAGGCAACAGGGCCTAAAGCTGGTTCGCCCGGGTAAGCGAGGTAAACAAAAATATCTGCATCCGGTGAAAGTGCCTGCGCATAGCTAACCGATAACTCGGAAAACAAATCGTGCGGGTGCTGGCGGTCAACGATGGCCTCCCCTTTGTACGCCTCGCCGCTTTGAAAGAGCAATGGGTAGCCATCGCCGCCGCCCAAGGGGGCATCCAAGGAGGACATGATACTGAAATGAAACAAACCACGCTGCCCTACTTGCCTTTGGCCCATGAACATCAGCCAGTTGGGCGCATCAATTTCGCTGCCGCCCCGGGAGCCTTTGTTGGTAAAGTCCTGGTTGTTGTACCGCAGAAAAAAATTGCCGTGCAGCATGTACATCCATTTTGGCGTGTGGAACATATAGCCGTACATGGGCGAAGCATCGGGCAACCAACCTGTGCCCGAACCGTTGCGGTTCATTGGCAAATGCAGCGAAAACGCATGGCTCATGTGCATATTCATGCTATCGGATATTTGCGACTGGTGCTTTGTGCTGTCCTGCATCTGGTGGTGTTCATGCTGGCTATATGCATTTCGGCTAAATATAATTGCCGCTATTATTGGAATTATTATTTTTTTCATGATTAGGACTTTAATTTCATTAATAATTGCTCTTTATATTAGCGACACTATCATTACCGCACTCATCCCTATCATCAAAGCATCTTCAATAATGGTAATGGTACTCATGGGCAAATTGAAAACAGCACCGAGGCAGGCACACCTGATTTTGCGCTTGTTAAGCACACTTTGCAGCACACTAATGATGCTGATTCCCATTACTATAAATGTTGCAATATTGGTCACAAGGGGATAGAATCTGAGCAGGTAAGCCAAACCCAGCGACAATTCTATAAAAGCATAAACATATCCCCAAGCCAGCCAACGTTTGGCGATAATATCATAGGTTGAGTAGCTTGCGGCAAAGCTTTTCAGATCCAGGAGTTTAAAAAAGGAAAATGTCAGGAAAAAGCCAGCCATGAAGTTGCTCATCCATGCTTCCATGTCAAAAGACCCTTTCACCGTTTCGAGCAAAAGGCTTGCGCCCAATATGTAAGCACCAATGAGCAGGATAGGCTTGAACGTGTTGAACCAGGAATCGCCTTCTTCCGAGGCCGTTACGTGGTGCATGCCGCCGTCCGCTTCCGTAATCGTATAATTTCCTGCCTTATTTAAAGCTTTCTGCAATTCCTGGACGGGAATATGTTCCCGCATAGTGATGGTGGCTTGTGGCGAAACCAACTGTACATTGGCCGTGGCCACGCCCTTCAAATCCTGCAAGGCAGCCTTTGCTTTTTCCACGCATTTGTTGCAGGTCATGCCGCTAATATGATAGGTATGTTTCATTGCTTGATTATTTTAGCACAAAATTATAACCTGCAATAAGGGCGGCCATTACACTATTTCGCTAAAGAGTTGCATTATTTTCTAACCTCGATCAAGCGCACATGTTCAATCCACTGGCCCTGCCAAGGTGGGCCGACTTAAAGTACAAGGGCTTTTAATTTCATCACCCCTTGTTTTTCTTACCTTCGTCCTTGCACTTCTTATTTTTATCATCATTTTAAACAAAGACCAAATGGACGCCTACCAACTTATCGGGAAAGAGAAGAGGAACATACCCATCGTCGCCCTGCTCTTCGCAGCGACGGTGCTTTCCGCTCAAATCACCGTCACCAACGCCACCTTTCCCGCCGCCGGGGATACGCTGAAAATGGCAATTGACAACTCCCCAACTGGCATCGTGCCATTCACACCGCCGGGCGGCAACCAGACCTGGGACTTTACCAGCCTACAGGTGGATGCGACCCAAAACACCGTCTTTAACCCCGCCAGCCAGGGCAACCAGGGCGCAAATATGCCCGGTGCCGAGCTGTTCACGCCTCTCCCGTTCACAGCGGAGAATTATTACAACGTGACACCCACGAAGTTTGAATTGCAAGCCTATTGGGGCATCTTGCCTTATGACCTCGTCGCCAATAATTTGTTTGAATATCTCCCGCCGCTGCCCGTGCGCCGTGCGCCGCTGAATTTTTTCGACATTAATGCAAGCTCTTCGGGCCATCTTGAACTGTTTGTGCCCTCGGCCTTTCCGCCCCTGTTAATGATAAATTTAGCCGCACAGACGGGCAATGCCCAAATAGACTCCATGCGTTACCGGGTTGCAATCAGCGGTATTGAGGTGGTGGACGGCTATGGCACCGTAAGCATTCCCGGCGGCACCTACGATGTGTTGCGGGAAAAACGCACCCAGTACACAGAAACCCGTATTGATGCCAAAATCCCCCCGCTCGGTTGGTTGGACATCACTGACAATGCCATTCAGGCCGGCTTCAACGGCCTGGGGGTGGATACCACCGTTGCCTTTTATTTTCACAACGACGTGGAAAAGGAACACATCGCCGTCGTAACGCTGAACAATGCGCAGAATGCGGTCACTCAGGCCATGTTCAAATACATTTCCCCATGCCCTCCCGGCAGCATCCTATATGTGAACGATGATGCCAACGGGGCCAACAACGGCAGCTCCTGGGCGAATGCCTACACCGACCTGCAAAGCGCCCTCGCCAACACTTGCCCCGGCATCACCCAAATCTGGGTGGCAGCAGGCACCTACAAGCCCACGGCCACTGCCGACCGCACGATTCATTTTTCGATGAAAAACGGCGTCGCCATCTACGGCGGTTTCAACGGTACGGAGACGATGCTTTCGCAACGCAATTGGACGGCCAACGTCACTACCCTCAGCGGCGACATTGGCGGCGTTGGGAATGGGGACAACAGCTACACCATTGTTTCCAGCCAGGCGGGCATCAACGCAACGGCCAAGCTCGACGGCTTCACGGTCGTGGGAGCTGCGGGCGGTGATTATAGCGGCGGTATTTATGTGGATGGCGGCTCTTTCCCTGCTATTTCCAATTGCTTGATTACGGGGAATTCGAGCAACTATTTCGGCGGTGGGCTGGCTTGCCTCGGTTCTTCCCCCGTTATCACCAATTGTACATTTTCCACCAATTTGAGCAATAGCTTTGGGGGCGGTGTGGCCAATGCCTTTGGCGGCTCGCCCGTCATTTCCAATTGTCTTTTTGTCAACAATACGGTTGGTGTTTTTGGCGGCGGCGGCGGTCTGTACAGCCAAGATGCGTCCATGACCCTCGCCAATGGCACCTTTTCGGGCAATGCGCCGGAAGCCTTGCATTGCAACACGGCCATCTTTGTATTCAACGCTATTTTTTGGGGAAATACCGGTTCGATTTTCAATGCTACGGCTGGCATCAACAATTGTATCGTGGAGGGCGGCTATGTCCCTTGCACCAATTGCCCGAACGGCAACGGCAATTCCAACCCGCTGTTCCTCGCTCCGGCCTCCGGCGATTATAGCCTGGCAGCCTGCTCCCCCGCCATTGATACCGGCAACGACAATATCAACGCCACCACGACCGACCTCGCCAATAACCCCCGCCAGTTCGAGGCCATCCCCGGCGGTCAGGTGATAGACCTGGGGGCTTATGAGTTTCAGTCAATGACGCCGCAGGTAGCCTTCTACGCCGATGCGGACAACGACGGTTTTGGCAACGCCAATGCCATTACCTATGGTTGCACAGCCCCTGCAGGGCACGTAGCCAACAATACCGACTGCAACGACGGGAACGCCGCCATCCACCCCGGCGCACCTGAGATTTGCGACAACGGCCTCGACGATGATTGCGATGGCTCCTTCGATGAAACGCTGCTCACCTGGACGGGCAACGGCGACGGCACGACATGGACGGACAATGCCAACTGGGACAACGGCCTGGCACCGCAATCCTGCAACAACATCTTGATACCCGCCGGAAAAACCGTGCTCGTGTCCGCTGGCGTGAACGCTGTGGGCCGCACGCTGGAAGTCAATCCTAGTGCCGTGCTGACCGTTGATCCTAGTGCAACGATATTTATTATTAATTGATGATTTACGCATTTTTTTTGTTAATTTCCTTCCCAACCAACCCTCACTTCACCCGGTACCAATACTGCGTTCGATAGAACCCGAACAAGTACCCCCGGACGACCATCACGTTCGGGTCGCCATTCTTGAGCCACATCTTGCAGGTGTACCATTTGCCGTTGCCGGGGTCAAGGATTTTACCGTCTTGTAATTCATCATCATCAAGCACCATGTTTTCGAGCATGACCATGCCCAGGATATGTTGGTTGTGGCGGCTGCCTGAACATTTGCTGCACTTGGCGTCGTCGGGTTCTTTGATCATCTTGACCACTTTGCCGAAATAGGCCTTGCCATTTTTGTAAATCTCGACATGGCCGCTGGCCTTGTTGGTTTCATCGTCAATGGTTTTCCAGACCCCTGTGAAGTTTTGCTGCGCTGATATTGCGCCAGCTAGGAGAAGAAAGGCCAATAAGGCCATAACTCTGTAAGGCATAGGTTAGTTTTTTGCAAAATTACGAACAAGTGCAAAAGTTGTTTTGGCAAATGTGCAGCTCAATAACCAGTTATAGATAGTCGCCTTTAATATTGATATTCAGGTTAAGAAAGTTAGCAACACGCTTCGGGAGGCGGGGTTATCAAACCCCGCAGTTCCGGCACAGTGGGGTTTGATAA
>JBGSKQ010000076.1:0-23994 GCA_041741095.1 Saprospiraceae bacterium | reverse complement strand
AACGAGGTGATGACTTCTGAGAAGTCAAATATTTTTAGAACTAAAGTTTTTAGATTGATCTCGACCTCGATCCACGATAGCTATCGGGAGGTCGCATATTGTTGATAATCAATTTAGTAATCTCCGTATTCACGTTAAATTTCAAAATAATACACCCCTGTTTCATCTTCCACTATAAATGTAATCATGTGTGGCCAAAGCGGTTTTGGGAAATCTTTTGCCCATAAAAAATGGTCATCTTTCAATTGCCTCACCAAATCCGGGTTTTCACTGGCGATGTTTTTCTTTTCAAATGGATCCTCTGTTAAATTATAAAGCAATGTTTGGCCCCATTTATCATCAAAAATTAATTTCCAACCATCTTTTAATATAATTCGAGTAGCCGCTGCCTTCCAATAAAGGGCTGGGTGAGGCAAACCTGTTTTTTCACCAATGATATATGGTAGAAGGCTTACACCATCGTAAACTCTATCCTCCGGCAAATCGGCATCAGCCGCAGCGCAGGCGGTCGCAAATATGTCCAAGGAAGAAATTGGTTTGTCATATTTTGAATTTGCAGGTATCACCCCTTTCCATTTTACAAAAAAAGGAACCCTCAGCCCGCCATCGAAACCAGTGACCTTGCCCCCTTTTAAATTTCCATTGTCAGTGGCCAAGGTGTAGGCGGCACCGCCATTGTCGCTCAGGAAAAATAGGAGCGTGTTGTCTTCCATTCCAAGTTCTTTGACTTTGGAGTGGATAGCCCCAACCGCATCGTCCAGGCTGGAAATCATGGCATAGTATATCCTTTGAACAGGATCCTGGATATGGGCCACCCGTTCCATATACCTGTCGGGGACTTGAAATGGGGTATGTGGCGCACTGAAAGGCACGAACAAAAAGAAGGGTTTGTCTTGATTTGTTTCCAAAAAATTAATTGCCTCGTCTGCAAATCGCTGGGTCAAATAGCCCTTCTCTTCTACCACTTCACCATTTTTGAAAATAGCACTTTTACCAGTCCGCTGGCTTTTCCAAATGTATTGATCGGTCCAGTCTTCTGGGTTTTTCAGGTCAATGATACCGGGCGAGCCTTCGGGAGCATACAAAGAATGTGTTCCATAAAAACCATATTGCTCATCAAATCCAAAATCCATTGGCCGGGAAAATTCCGTGTTGCCCAGGTTCCATTTGCCAGTAATGCCCGTTTTGTATCCTTCTTTTTTCAGGATTTCGGCTAGGCTGATTTCAGAAGGCGGGAGTCCCTGCTTGGCAATAGCCTCTGGACTGGGGACTGCATTCATTTTTTGTATTTGCCAAGGCTTCGTCTTTACAAAGTTGGTGGTATATAAATATTCGAATTTGTTTTTCAAATAACGGTCATGTTCCTGGTTTTCAATTCCAAACCGATGTTGATATCGGCCCGTTATCATGCCAGCCCTGGATGGGGCACACACTGCCGAAGTCACGTAAGCATTTTGAAAAGAAGTACCTTCCCGGGCGAGGGCATCAATATTGGGCGTTTGAACATTAGGATTTCCATGGAGGGAAATATCCATATAACCTAAATCGTCAACAAGGATTACGATGATATTGGGTTGTTTTTTTTCAGGTTTATCTGCCATTTCCAATAGGAATTTTTGCTTGCCCATCAAAAGCGTTTCATCCGTTTCAATGTCGAAATCTCCAAAAGGAAGTGGTTTTAAAAAACATGCGTACAGCAAAAAACAAATTAGTAAACCAATAAAGAAGGGCAATTTTTTCATATTCTCCTTTCCAAATTTGCAGGTCAAAAACTCAGCCGCATCTGCACTTTTACTTCCGATTTGGTGTCGCCCTGGATTTCGTCCAAACTGCTGCCGATGCGGTCCAAATTGGTATAATAAGTCCTGGCGTAGCGGCCTTCGAGTGTCAAATTTGAGTTGATGCGGTATTTTGCCACAAAATAAAAACGGCTGCCCCGGTCGTAATAGGCAGGTACCGTAAACTGGTTTAGCACGTCGTTTTCAAAGGAATAAAAACGGACGGCATAGCCATCGGTATCAAAAATAGCAAAGCGGGTGCTGAATGATACCGGAAGGCCCAAAGGCTGGTAGATCAAATCCTGAGACAGGGAGGCACCTTTCAGCGTCTGGCCCTCTATTTCATAAACACCTACATCCAGGCGGCTGCGCCATTGAAGGGTTTTGCTCACATTATAGCTTAGGTGGAGACGGGCCTGTGTCAGTTTTCTTTCTGCCAAAATATCGTTCTTGCCAGTTTCCAAAGCGCTGTTTTCTTCCTTGATTTCCTGTTTTACCTGGAGATACAATTCCATTTTTTTGCGCCGCACAAACGTGAGCCGTGCCAGCCACTCGTAGCCTTTGGAGGGTGCGTCCACATTGAAACGCAGCCAGGGGTGGCTCCAAAGGTCGAAGTAACCGCTCAGGCGCCAGTTGCGGAACGGCTCCAGGGACATTCCGAGGTAAAAACCCTCTTCATTCCTGGCACCCGTTGTTTCGGCGATGGGTTTAGGGTTGAGCGATTGGTAGTCACGGGGAAAATTCCGGTAAAACATCGCCAAATCCACTTTCCTATCCAGCCCCAACAAAAGGCCATTGATGGTGGCCACCGCACCGTTGTCGCTACGGGCCGTTTCACCAAAAAAATGATAATTTTTAAATGTGAAAGCGTAATCGGCGCTGAGGTTGAGCAGTTTCGTCCCGCTGAAATAGAACTGGTTATAAAGTGCTTCGTTGCGCTGCAAAGGCTTGTCGAGGTGTTCGTAGAGGCCATTCAGGGCTACATGCCAACGGCGTTGCTTAAACTTGAGCACCGCACCTGTTGAAGCCTGTTTGATGCCATTTTCGTCATCAATTTCCGATTGGCTGCGGTGTAGGCCGGAGGTCTGGAGCGAAGTGGCAAATGCTACTCCCGGCTCGTCGGTGTCCAGGGTGTCAATTTCCGGGGCGTCAAGGTTGGCGTCCCTCGCCCGGTAGGATCCAAAGGCAGTGAATTCCCAATTTTTACCAATAGCGAAAGTGGCTCCGGCACCCCTGAAAAAGTCGTATTCATTGACCGAAGAATATTGTTTGAGGGTGCGCCCGCTGCGTTTGATATTGGTTGAAAAAACGCTTTTCCTGGGCGCAAAACCTTGGTAAATGATTAGGCCCTGCCCCATCGCCACACTGAAGTCGCCGAGGGCCAGGGCTTTGATATTTTTGTTTAAATCCCTGAAAAAAAGGTGGGCAGAATAGAAGTCGAAGCCCTGTTTGTTGCTGCCCTTGAAAAACTCCTCGCCTGCGTCCTTTTCGGCAGTCAGCCCAAGCGAAATGCGGTTGCGAAGGCGGTATTTGTAGCGCAGGTAAAGGCGGTTTGGATCGCCGAAATAGCGGCTGGCCGTGCTGTCTTCTGCTGGAATGTTGTAACCCTTTTGTTCTTCCAAAACCCTCGACCAGCGGAGCAGCAATTCGTTTCGCCCCTCGTCCACATAGTATTCTTTGGACTGGTTCAATAAGCCGGGTTCGTTGACTTTTACAAAAGGCAAAAGCCGCTTGATAGTGGTTAGGTCAAAGTCCGGCACGGCCTGCAATTCATACACCGAAATGAGGTCGCCCGCCGACTCCCGGTAACGCAGGAGGGCATTTTTTTGCAGTTCGTTTAAAAAAGGGAAAACATCCAAATCGGCATCCGTCGCCTTGTTCAGGTCCATTGGCCGACGGCGCAGGTATTCCAAATCGTCGAACACATCGTTGTAGTCAAAATCTGCTTCTTCCTCCTGTTCTTGCAGGAAGTTTTCCAACAGGTCTTCCCCCAATTGCTGCGTGAGGGAATCTGTTTGTGCCCAAAGGCCAAACGGCACCCATAAAATAAGGTATAAAGCAGTTTTCCGCATAGGCGCAAAGATGGCAATTTGGCAGGCTTGAAAAAATGTTGAAAAAAAATTTAGTGGCAAATGCCTTAAATAAATTTTTCGAGATGAAGGGATTGTAAAATATTCTTTAAAAATGGCTTTGGGGAAAAAACATAATTCGGTGAAAGCGAAAGTTTGAAACTATGGAGTGGGTAGTAAAATTGACCTATGGGGCAAAGCCACGGCTTTATCCCTACCTTTGCGCATCAATATTTAATTTGTGAAAATACATTTTAAACATTCCATCCCAACAATATAAAGCAATCAGGAAGCGGTCAGGCGGCAAAGTGCTGCCCGACCGCTTCCCGCTTTATGGGCCGGATGAAAATTTAATCTTAAAACAATTTCATTAAATCTTTTTAGATCATGGCAAAGTTCAAATTCGAGTACATTTGGTTGGATGGCTACAAACCAGAACCAAACCTGCGCAGCAAGACCAAGGTCATTGACTTTGACTTCTTTCACGGCGACATCAAAATCCTCCCATTGTGGGCCTATGATGGCAGCTCTACGCAACAGGCCGAAGGCCGCTTTTCCGACTGTATCCTGAAGCCTGTTTCCGTTTACCCGGACCCGGCCAGGAACAACGCCTACCTCGTAATGTGCGAAGTGTTGAACCCAGACATGACGCCCCACCCGACCAATTTCCGCTGCACTTTCGACGACGATGAAGACTATTGGTTCGGCTTCGAACAAGAGTATGTTTTGACGGAAGGAGGCATACCGCTCGGTTTCCCCAAGCAAGGCTATCCACGTCCGCAAGGCCCTTACTACTGCTCCGTCGGCGTTGAAAACTGCGCTGGCCGTGAACTGGTAGAAGAGCATTTTGACATTTGCCTCGACGCCGGCCTGAACATCACCGGCATCAATGCCGAGGTGCTGTTGGGCCAATGGGAATACCAGATTTTCGGCAAAGGCAAACGTGCCGCCGACGACCTTTGGGTGTCCCGCTACCTGCTGCACCGCACCGCCGAGCAGTATGGTGTGAAAGTGGAATTCCACCCAAAACCCATCAAGGGCGACTGGAACGGCTCAGGTATGCACACCAATTTCTCCACCGGGGAAATGCGTGACAAGGGTGGCAAAGAAATCTTCGATGCCATTTTCGAGAAATTTTCCCTCTACCACAAAGACCACATCCACGACTACGGCTCGGATAACGACCTGCGCCTCACAGGCCTGCACGAAACACAGGCCATTGACAAATTCTCTTTTGGCGTGAGCGACCGGGGCGCTTCTATCCGTGTACCTGTTGCCACTGCTCAGGAATGGATCGGCTACCTCGAAGACCGCCGCCCGGCTTCCCATGCCGACCCCTACCGGGTAATCGCCCGCATCATGAAGACGCTCGGCCATGCTTTCGAAGCTGCTAACAACAATGGAAAGGCTTCCAAAAAAACCAGCAAGGCTGCTGCCGAGAATTGACCGTAGGCAATTGAAACCTATCCAAAATAATAGCCGTCCCGGATTCGGGGCGGCTTTTTTATTTCCATTAGCGTCATTGATAAAGCCCATGAGGTGACATCTATTTGCCCTCTCCACCTTATCATTTTTAGCAGGTATCACACAGGCAAATAGGTGTCATCTAATGGGCGAACGTTTTTGAGATAACACCTTTTCGCTTCATTATTCCTGCTGTAATTGTAAATCAGTCCATGCGAAAAGATGCCACCTCAAAAACTTTGAAAAGCATTGATAATCAACAAGTTTTATTGAAAAGTTAAAAGCGGATTTTAATACTTCCAAAAACCTGCACCCCGGCAGCAGGCTCGTAGTAGCGGCCAGCAGCGGCATTGATACGGATGTTGGAATAATAAAACTGGTCGAAAAGGTTGTTCAAACCAATAGAAGGCTCTAATTCCCAATTATTAAAATGCTGGATAAAACCCAAGCGGGCATTGACTACAAGATAGGGATCAATCTTCACGGCATTGGCATCATCGGCATATTGGCCGCCAATGGCCTTCACTTGTACCATCCCAAAAAAGCCCTTTGTTTTAAAATACCGCAACTCCAGGTAGCCCAGATACCGAGGGATGCCGGGCAGGGTTTTGCCTTTAAAATTTTCATTGCCGAGCGGGTAATCCCGATACTCAAAAGCTGAAAAAGTGTAGCTGGCAAAAGTGTAAAAGCCTTTGCCCAAATAAGTGCCCAATCCGATTTCAATACCCGCCCGTTCAGAACTGGCGGCGTTTTTATAAAAAATACGGCCAGGAAAATCGGCCAGTTCATACGGCACCAATTCATTTTTCAAGCGGATGTGAAACAGGGCCAACTCGTATCGGAGCCTGGTTTTTTTGATAAAACCCCTTGCACCCATTTCAAAATTGATGGCCTGCTGAGGTTCCAAATCGGAATTAAATCCGCCAGCACCCGAAGGGTTCGCTGACAGTTCGCTGAGGGCAGGGGTTTCAAAAGCAGTTGAAACGTTGCCATAAAAATTCAATGCCTCGGATACGCTGTAGCTGACTCCGCCGATGGGATTGAAGCGGCCATACTCCCGTTGACCGGAATCATCCCCATCCAACAAAAAGCGATCGTCGGCTTTTAACAACATGGCGTCATAACGGAGGCCGAGGTTGATTCGCCATTTTTCACTCGGGCTGATTTGTTGGATCAAAAAGGCTCCTGCGTTGTAAAAACTTTCTTTTTGGTCAAAAGATTTTTGCCCTTTTTCACCTTGCAAATTGTTGAATCGGGTTCGGAAATCCTGCTGGCCTTCCAGGTCAATGCCTAAACTAAGGCGGTATGGCATTCCGAAAACATGATGGGAAAGTTCATACGCCAATTTTTCTCCAAAAAATATGCGCCCCAGTTCCACAATTCCGCCTGCTTCAAAGGGCAGTTTATTTTCAAAATCACGAAGCGTCAGCCAAGTGGTGGTGGTAAAGCGGTGTTTTTGCCGCCAGTTTTTTTCTATGACCAAACCCAATTTACCCTGTTTCAAAGCCTCGTCCGCATCGAATTGGAGGTTGCGATCCCTGGCAGATTCGGGGTCCGCTTTTACCTCCTCTATTGTCAAGCCACCCGCATCTTCGGCTTTTGGGCTTCGAACCAGGTTAACCAATATTTTCACGTATCCACTGCTATCGGAAAAGCGGCTGATGGTGCCAGTATTAATCGCCCAACTTTTCATGGCACTTTGATTTCGGTAACCGTTGGTTTTGGTGAAAGAAACGGAGGTTTTGTTGTAAAACCATTTCTTCACAGGGCCCTGCCTAATGTATTGATATTTTTGAAATTGATTTGAACCCAAACTCCCTCCGATTTCCATTTTTTCCAAATCATTGAAATTCAAGGTGTTAAAACTGATGACGCCACCACTTGCATTTCCGTACAATCCAGAAGCTGCCCCCCGTAGCACTTCCAGCGACGACAACATGCCGGGGTCAATATTGTCCACCTGGCCCTGGCCGTCGGGGGTGGATTCAGGGATGCCGTCCACCAGAATTTTGAGGCCACGAATGCCAAATGCAGCCCTGGCCCCAAAACCCCGGATGGACACACGTATGTCTTGGGCAAAATTGTCCGCATTTTGTACAAAAACGCCCGGTATGGCAGACAGCGACTCGTCGAGGGCCAATTGTTGCTGGGCTTGTTGCAGCCTGTATGTGCCGATGGACGTTACGGGCAAAGCAGACTGAAGATCACTTTCTTCCAAACGGTAAGCGCTTACAGTAACTGGCTGTAAATCAGTGATTTTTAAAGTATCCGTATTTTGTTGGGAGAAAGTTTCAACACCAAAAAATAGGAGAAAAAATGAAAGGGTCGGGTATCTCATGGCCGTGATATTTGGCCAAATATATTAATGTTCAGCCTTGAAAAGTCGGTTACCAATTATACTCGGTTGCTAAGTTGCAAAAGTTCACGGGTTACAATTTTTGTTGCGCCCTGGTTCAATTGAATATATTCAAATGCCTTGACACCGCTTGATTTTGCATTATTTTCAACTTGCAGGAATTGCATAATGTCTAAAAGCTCCTTTTCATTTTGGATGGAAAAACCGCCGCTATGTTCTTTCAGCCAAAGTGCTTCCGCAAATTTTTCATGGTTCGGGCCGAAAATAACGGGAACGCTGTAGGCAATGGCTTCGAGCGTGTTGTGTATGCCAGTGCCAAAACCGCCTCCGATGTAGGCCACTTGGGCGAAACGATACAGTTTTGACAAAATCCCAATGTTGTCTATCAGCAAAATCCTGGCTGGACCCCTACCCTGCCCTGCCTGTTTTTCCAGCTGAGAAAAGCGAAGAACATCGCCTTGAAACTGCCGCTCAATAGCTTGAATACGAGCCGATTGTATATCGTGCGGTGCAAGGATGATCTTCCATTTTTGAAATTCCGGGGCTTGTACAAAATGGTGAATGAGTTTTTCATCCTCCGGCCAGGTACTGCCGCATACAAGGATTGGATTTTCCCCGCAAAACTCTTTTACCAGAGGGAATTCTACAGGCGTTTTTGCAATCTCGGCCACCCTATCCACACGGGTATCTCCAGCCAGTAGGACAGGGTTTTTTGTAACAGATGAAACCAGTTCCAAAGAGCTTTGATCCTGCACAAATATTTTGGTGAAACAAGTCAGCATTTCCCGGTGCATTCCACCATACCATTGAAAAAATGGGTGTTTTTTCCTAAAAATGGCGGCTATCAAAAAAGTAGGGATTTGCCTTTTTTTCAAGGTGGACAGGTAATGATACCAAAACTCGTATTTCACAAATATTGACATTGTGGGCTGCACGATGTCGAGCAGTTTTTCGGCATGGGAGGCGGTATCGCTGGGCAGGTAAAAAATCCAATCAGCAACTGGGTAATTCTTCCGAATTTCAAAACCAGAGGGGGAAAAAAAAGTTAGGAAAATTTGAATCGTAGGTTGCTCTTTTCGCAAGGTTTCCAGTACCGTTCTGCCTTGCTCGAACTCGCCGAGGGAAGCGCAATGCATCCAGAGTAAGGGCTTGTTTTTGTCTTTTTTTTGGAAGGCGGTTTCCAGCTTTTTAAAATAATCCTGGCGTCCAAACACCCACAGCTTGGCTTTTTCAGAAAATAAAGCGGCCAATTTAATGCTGAGAAAATAAGTGCCTGTTATCAGGTTGTACAGCCAAACCGCCATGTTTCAATAGTTGATTTCACCGGCATCCTCGCCAATATACAGTGGCAGTGTCCATCCGATTTTAAAGCCTGCCAGCAAGTCAATCCTGCTATCGGTATCGGTGTTGCGGGTGTCAAAATTGTAGCTGCGGCGACTTTTGGTAAATGCCTGCGTCAGTTCGAAACCCAACATAAAATTCAATAACCTGCTCTTTGAAAGGTTCTGATAACCAACGAATTGGGTCAGGGAAAGGCCATTTGAGAGGCGGTCGTAACCTTTTTTGTATTCGTCGTCCAGGGCGGCAATGACCGCCACCGGGTCGTCCTGAATTTTTATTTTATGCTGGAAAAAGGCAGCACCGACATTCACCCGGATACCAGAACGGTTGTTTTCGTTATTGAACAGTCTGAAAATCCTGCCGATATGCCCACCAAACTGGACGGCCCTCATGCGCAACTTTACATCAGCCAACGCCCCATTGTCGCCAAGGATGATGCCGTCGTTGTTGCGCAGGTTCGCCAGCACATCCTGGTTCACCCTGTTTCCAAAATACATAAAGGCATCCGCACCAATCAAGAAGTTGTGTTTTTCCATGAGTTCCAAACTGCCGCCCACACTATACCCGAATCCGAAGCGATCCGCAAAATCGCCCCCCGGCCAGTGGAAACCGTAGTTGAAATTTGCCAACAGCACGCCGCCTGTGTTGTCCCGCTCTTGCTCTTGATAAATAATGCGCCGTTGGCCAAATGCCAAACCGGAAAAACCAATCAATGCGATAACAATGGCTAAATTTTTCATAAGCGATTCAAGTTTTAGTTTTCAAAAATCAGGTAATGATATAAAATGTTAGTGGTAGAATTTTACTGATAAAAGGGTCAAGGCGACACCTCAAAAGGGCAGCACATGCATTGGGTTAATCTCAGAATTTTTGCTGGCCCTTTTGAGGCGTCACCTTAACCCGGCCAAAATCTGCGGCAGCTAAAATTTTTCACCACCTAAAAAATAACTTTCGAAATTAAATCACCATGATGTTGAAAATCATGGTGATTTAAGGGTAAACGTACAACGTACAACCAACAACGTTAAACAAAACCCTCTACCCCTTACAAGCACCTTCCCGCCAATTTTTCACCCCGGCATTCCGGGCTTCACATTCGTTGGGGTAAGTTTTGCCATCGCAGCCGCAAACGGGTTTGTACATGTCGGGGCAATCTGTCCGCTTGGGATTGGGCACCCGGCAGTCTTCACATTTGCCGTCTGTCCAGGATGTGAGGCCAGCTTTTTCAGCTTCACAAGCATTGGAATAGGTTTTATTGTCGCAACCGCAAACAGGGCGGTATTCCCTGGTGCAGCCTTTGTCAGCTTGTATTTTGCTTACATCCACGCAATCGTTGCATTGCCCTTGTACCCAACGCTTGACGCCCGCCTTTGCTGCCATGCAAGCATTGGAATAGGTCACATTGTTGCATCCGCAAACGGGATTGTATTCCATGGTACAAATGCCGTCCAGGTCAATTTTGGAGGCATCAATGCAGTCGTTGCATTCGCCTTGTTCCCAACGCTTGACACCCGCCTTTGCTGCCATGCAAGCATTGGAATAGGTCACATTGTTGCAGCCGCAAACGGGATTGTATTCCATCGTACAAATGCCGTTCGGGTCAATTTTGGAGGCATCAATGCAGTCGTTGCATTCTCCTTCCGTCACTTTCAAAACGCCCGCACGCTCTGCTTCGCAGGCATTTCCGTAGGTTTTGCCATCACAACCGCACACGGGCTGGTATTGCATGGTGCATAGTTTATTGGGATCTATTTTTTTAGGATCAATGCAGCCGTCGCCCTGCATTTGGGCTTGTTTGCAAGTGGTCGCCATGGCGAACAAAGCCAGGATGGGCAATAATAAGAGGGGAATTTTTTTCATGGTTAGTTGTATTGACCGGAGGTGAAAGGAAATGAAAGCCTGGGCTGGCAACTACCATTGCCGATCATCTCACAGTTTATTAAAAAACTTCTTTTGGAACAGATAATACTGGAAAACAATGCTTTTTGGCAGCACGCCCTGACGGTTGGATTGAGGGGAAATGCGGACTTTTTGTAGCATCGTTTCAATGTCGAGGCGCTTGCGGATGAATTTTAACAAACCCAAAAAGAAGGAAAGAAAGGCCCCAAAAACTGCCTGGGCATGGAGCCATTTCGCCTGCATCAGGAAAGTGAAGGCCGCCAGGGTATCCATCACCAGGCGGATGGGGATGAGATAGGCCAGTTTCAGCACCATCTCGTTTTTTAACAAGGTATAATAGCTGTTCCTGAAATTGAGATAAGTCTTGTAAGGCGAGTGATAGGCCAGGGTGCCGCCGCCCAAATGGTAAACCGTGGAGCGTGGGGTAAACATCACTTTGTAACCTGCCCGCTTCATGCGCCAGCAAAGATCTATTTCTTCCAAATGGGCGAAAAAGTCGTCATCAAAACCGCCAAATCCTTTGAACAAAGGCGCCCGCACGGCCATGCAACAACCCGATGCCCAAAAAATTTCCTGCACCTGGTCGTATTGCCCCTTGTCTTGTTCTACCGTGCTCAAGATGCGGCCCCGGCAAAATGGGTACCCCATAAAATCAATCCAGCCGCCTGCCGCACCGGCATATTCAAAGTATTCCGGTTGGTTGAGTGCCCTTATTTTGGGCTGCACGGCCGCAATGGTTTTGTCCTTTTCCATCAATTCGACCAATGGCTCCAACCAGTATTCCGGCACTTCCACATCGGAATTGAGCAGGATAAAATAATCTGGCTCCAGGTTTTTCAAAGCCAGGTTGTAGCCTTTTGCAAAACCGTAGTTGTTGTTCAGTTCGATGATGGAAACTTGCGGATAGTTTTTTTGCAAAAAATCCACCGAGCCATCCTTGCTCGCATTGTCGGCCACGATGACATTGAAATTAGGATAGGAAGTTTTCAGGACTGACGGCAGATGTTTTTCCAAAAAATTCTTGCCGTTGTAGTTGAGGATAACAATGTCAACCGAGGGCAGCAGCAGGTTTTCCCATTTTTTGGCCAGTATTTCGGACTTTTTCAAAATTGACCTGGCGGCCTCTTGGTCTTTCGACAACTGTACTTTCAAAGATTCGAGATCATTCAACTTGGCATCTTTGCGGATGAACTCCACCACCTCCACTTGCAGCTCATTTTCATAGATTGATTTGCTGAAATCAAAAATATGTACCTCTATGGTTTTGTTGAGATTGGCCTTCAAGGTAGGGCGATTGCCAATATAAAGCATGGCCTCGTGGCGCTCCCCGCCATACACAGCATAAGCCGCATAAATGCCGTCTGGCGGAATGAGTTTCACCGGGTTGTCCACTTCAATATTGGCTGTAGGATAGCCGATGGAAGTGCCAATTTGCTGGCCTTTCACCACTTTGCCAGTCAATGAATAAAAATGGTGCATCAGGTGGCCGGCCCCTTTCATGTCGCCCACTTCCAGGCACTCCCGAATTTTGGTGGAACTGACGGCGATAGCGTTGATTTCCTCTTTTTCAATCTCCACTACTTTGTAGCCACCGCTTTTCTCATGCCATTTCAAATAATTGATGTCGCCCCGGCGGTTGAGGCCGAAGCGGTGATCGTAGCCAATGACGATGTATTTGGGCTGGAATTTTTCAATCAAAAACTTCTGGATGTACTCATCGGCGCTCAACTGCGAAAACTCAAAAGTAAATGGCACGATGACGAGGTGATCAACGCCGGTTTTTTTCAGCAGCTCAATTTTTTCTTCCGTGCTGGTGATCAACTTCAGGCTATTGTCTTTGGGAAAGACAATTTGACGGGGGTGTGGGTGGAAGGTAATGGCAATACTCTCCCCGCCCGTCGCCAATGACAAGTCACGTAATTTTTTGATTATCTTCTGGTGGCCGCAATGCACCCCATCGAATGAGCCGATGGTAATGACCGCATTGCGGAACTGCGGCAGGTTGTTGAGGTCCCTGTGTACTTTCATGTCGGCAAATGTAAATGTGTTTGGCGATTGTCCAAAGCCCTGACTTTAAGGTATTTAATACAATAATATTTGCCCCTTTATCAAACCTGGGACAAAATATGGCCACAAGATGTAAATGCAGCAGCCATTCGTGGCCGAGCCTCGCTATTCAAAAGCAGTTTCCTACATTTGCCGTACAAAAAAAGCGATTGAATGGAGTTTGATAAACAAAGGATTGTAGAAGCGCTTTACACAGTGACCGATCCCACATCCGGGAAAGACATCATCGCCGCCAGAATGGTTGAAAACCTTACCATCGAAGGCGGCAATGTCAATTTTACCCTTGTATTGCCGAGCCTGAACCACCCGCAAAAACAGGATTTGATTTTTGCTTGTGTGAACGCCGTACAAAATATTTACCCCAGCGCAGAGGTAAACGTTCATGTGACCGCCAAAACCGGCAATGCACAGGCACCTCCAGCCGGTTTTTCCAAAGTAAAAAACATCATTGCCGTGGCTTCGGGAAAAGGCGGTGTTGGTAAGTCCACGGTGGCAGTGAACCTGGCCTTGGGATTGAAGCAACTGGGCGCAAAAGTTGGGCTGATTGATGCCGATTTGTATGGGCCGTCCATTCCAACCATGTTGGGCCTGCAGGGCCAGCGCCCCAAAGTTCAGGAGGCGGAGGGCCAACCAAAAATTATTCCCTTGTTGGCGTACGATATTCCCGTCATGTCCATCGGTTTTATCATAGAACCCGAACAGGCCGTGGTGTTGCGTGGGCCAAGGCTCGCTGCCATCATCAAACAGTTTTTTAATGACGTTCTTTGGCCCGAATTGGACTACCTCGTGGTGGATCTGCCGCCAGGTACAGGCGACATTCAACTAACATTGGTACAAACTGTTCCAGTAACGGGTGCAATCATGGTGACCACCCCGCAGCCAGTAGCCGTGGCCGATGCCGTGAAGGCGATGAACATGTTCCTGCTGCCATCGGTCGGTGTGCCTATCCTGGGTGTGGTTGAAAACATGTCGTGGTTTACGCCGGAGGATTTGCCCAATAGAAAATACCTCCTTTTTGGTGAGGGCGGCGGCAGATCATTGGTATTGGCCAGCGAATCCATGCTTTTGGGGCAGGTTCCTTTGGTACAAGGGATCAGGGAAGGTGGCGACAATGGAAAGCCAGTTGTTTTGCAAAAAAACTCCTTGACGGGAGCGGCTTTTATGAAAATCGCAGAGAACCTCGTCCATCAGGTTGCCATTCGCAACGAAATGCTGGAACCTACTAAGGTTGTTGGCGTTGAATAACATTTGAAACCCTTTCAAAATACTCAAACAATAAAATGATAGCAGAAGACAGATCAAACCTGATTCGGCAAGTGAACAATGCCCTGGACGACATCCGGCCACATTTGGTAGCCGATGGCGGCAACGTGGAAGTGGTGGACGTGACCGACGACATGACCGTCAAAGTGAAATGGCTGGGCAATTGCGAAAACTGCTCAATGTCCATTATGACCATGCGGGCCGGCATCGAACAGGCCATCAAATCGAAAGTTCCCGGTATCCACCATGTGGAAGCAGTGAATGGGATGAATTAAGGGTGAATAAATGGTTACATGGTTGGATGGTTAAATGGTTAACCATCCAGCCATTTAGCCAAAAAGCCATTAGAAAGTGACCCGCCAGCAACTTATCCAACAAATTTTCCAGAAAAAATCCTTCCTCTGCATCGGGCTTGATTCCGATGCCAAGCTTATTCCCCCGCATTTAAAAAAGCATAAAAATCCAGTCCTGGAATTCAATCGGCAAATCATCGAGGCGACCCAGGATTTGTGCGTGGCCTACAAGCCCAATACGGCCTTTTATGAGGCAGATGGTGCAAAAGGTTGGGAAACTTTGGAGGAGACCGTCCAACTGATCCCAAAAGAGATTTTCACTATCGCCGACGCTAAACGGGGCGATATTGGCAATACCTCCACCCAATACGCCAGGGCTTTTTTTGAAAAAATGGATTTCGACGCCATTACGGTTGCCCCATATATGGGTTCGGATAGTGTAAAGCCCTTTTTAGCTTTTGAGGGAAAATGGGTGATTTTATTGGCGCTCACTTCCAATACAGGCAGCCGTGATTTCCAGTTTTTACAGGCTGATAATGAAAAACGCTTGTTTCAACATGTCATGGAAACCGCCCAGCAATGGGGCAGCCCTGGGAACCTGATGTTCGTGACAGGTGCCACCCATCCCGAAAAATTTGCAGAATTGCGGGCCATCGCACCCGATCATTTTTTCCTGGTGCCGGGCATCGGTGCGCAGGGCGGTGATTTGCAGCAAGTCTGCCGATTTGGACTGACAAAAGATGTTGGCCTGTTGGTAAATTCGTCCAGGGGTATCATTTATGCAGGGAATGGAGAGGATTTTGCCCAGAAGGCCAGGGAAGCCGCCCTTGAAATTCACAGGGAAATGGCACACCTAATCGAACAAATCATTCGTTAATCATTACATTCATCACTACATAGCCATACGATCAACATTCACCGTCATGAAAAGAATTACCAGAATTTTTGCCTTTTTATTCCTCCCGTGCTTCGCCTTCTCACAACATTTTGAAGCTGGCATCCTCCTCGGTGCTTCCAACTACTTGGGCGACTTGTCCAACAACTCCAGCAACTTGTATTTGCAAGAAACAAAACCTGTCTTCGGGGTATTGGGCCGTTACAATTTCAATGACTTTTTTGCCATCCGCCTCGGCATAAATTATACTTGGGTGGCCGGCCAGGATGCCAATGTACGCAACGACGACTTTGTGCGCTCCCGCAACCTAAGCTTTCGCAGCAGCATCTTGGAAGGTGCCTTGATTGGTGAAATCAACTTACCCGGCTACCAGCCTTATGGCCTGTACCGCCCTTTTTCCCCTTATCTTTTTGTAGGAATTGCTGCTGCCAAATTTAACCCAAAAGCAAGGTACGAAGGCAATTGGGTGGCATTGCAGCCCTTGCAAACTGAAGGCAATTCTTATGGCACGGTGACCGCCGCCATACCTTTTGGTTTGGGGGTTAAATATGCCCTCAGCGACAAAATCAATATCGGCCTGGAACTGGGTTCAAGGCTCACCTTTACCGATTACCTGGACGATGTGAGCGAGCTATATGTGGCACATTCCGGCGAGTTATTGGCCGCTGCCTTGGCCGACCGTTCTGGCGAAGTGAACAATGGCATCTCACAGTTTGAGCCGGGAGACCAGCGTGGCGACAACAATGGCAAGGATTGGTATTTCATTCTCGGTGCTACTATTTCCTATAATTTTTTGGATAACGGCTTGATGGGTGGAAGGAAAAGGTCGAGGTCGAGGGCTGGCTGCAAAACTGGACTTTAGCTCACACCGCCAAGTTTTAGGCACTAGGGATTTTGTTGATAAAGTTGATATGGGTTGATGGGTTGATAATCAACCCTTATCAACCCATCAACCCATATCAACCATCCACAAAACTTGGCGGCTCACAGTAAAGCTATTCTTTGACGATTTTTTTGGTGAGGCAGTATTGGGCGTTTTTAACCATTAAGAAATAGATTCCATTTGGAAAATCTGTCATAGGGATTTCATGTTTTCCCGTTTCAATCGTTTTTGAAAAACACTGCTGGCCCAAACCATTGTAAAGATGGATTTCCCAGCTTTTACTTTCCATAGATTTTAATTCAAAACTTAAACGCTCCCTGACCGGGTTTTGAAAAACGACAATTTCCGGTTTCCTTTCCTCCTCCGAAGTAGGGACAGGCATACAAGCATCCGAGTCCAGCAGCCCCGTCCGAACGGTATTCAGGGTGGCCAGCATCCGCATTTTTTGGCCATTGGTGAACATTCCCATACAAGCGTCGTCCGTGTAAAACATGTAATCCATGAACACATCTGGCATCCCGCAAGAAAACACCGGGTGAACTGGGCATTGCTCCAAATATGTTTCACAAGCTGGCGGGGTATCGGCCACAAAATCATCTTCGCAACAATCCAAAATACCCGGCCCCCACGGGTGTTCCAAGTTAAAGTAGTGGCCGATTTCATGCGTACAGGTTCTGCCAAGGTGGTAAGGCGCCACCGTATTGATGGTGCCAAATTGCTTATAATTGATTTCTACGCCTTGCTCGTCGGCAGGGCCTTCGCCGGGGAAGGAAGCCACTCCGCCTACACTGCCGGCAAATTTTGCGACCCAAATATTCAGGTAACGCTCAGTGTCCCATGCATCTTTACCCCCTTCGCTGCTGTGGTGGATGGCCGAGGAGCCGCCAATTCCAACAGAATTATTGGTAAATGTGCGGGTAATACCATTGGTAGCATTTCCGTTGGGATCTTTGCTGGCAAGGCAAAATTCCATTTCTACATCAGCTATTATATTTTGAAAAATGGCTGGTATGCCTGGCACTTCTACGTTCAGCCTTCGGAAATCCTTATTTAAAACCTTAATTTGGGATTTGATTTGTTCTTCGGAAATGTTTTCCTCCTGTTGGCTCCAAACCACATGCACCACGACCGGAATTGTGACCACGGCCCGGGTTTGCGTTTGATCGTTACTCCCTATCCATGCTTTGATTTTTTGTTCCAAATCAGCCCGGGTATCAGCGTAGGCTTCGAGATGTACCGTAGTGCAGGGCAGTTGGTTCTGCAACATGGCTGTTTGCAAAAAAACAAGCAACAAAGCGGCGGGCAAAAGGAGTTTTTTCATGGGTCAATAGGATTCCAACAACGATACTTCCTCTGCATTGCCATTGCCTTGGCTTCCACGCACATGCCTGTTGGGCACTTTTGAAATGATAAATTCAACCCTCGTGCCCCTGTCCAATTTGAAAAAATCGGTGTCGGGTGCGCAGTCGTCCATGCCAAAATAGTAGTCGCCGTGTGGCGTTTCAATAAAACCACAAAATTCCATCAGGCGCTTGACAATGCCTGTGTAGCTATCACCCGTATGAAAGTTGCCGTTGCTTTCGGGTGGCTGGGCATGGGAATGCTGGGATTCGTTGTCATTGTATTCTTCTTCTTCCCCATAATCCTCAAAATAGGAGGCCCGTTCGTTCCTGATTTTTTCCCGGCAATCTTTGCAATAAAACGGCCTGTTTTTCCTGATAAACTCATCCGTCATTACAGGGTTGGCCCCAGTGTGGAAAGGCGACATGCAACGCAGGGATCTTATTTCTGCAATCAGGCGAATGTCATCCAGGATGTCATGGAGCCATATCACGTCAAAATCACGGACGCCTTTTAGGTTTTTTCCCTCCATCAATTCGTAGGAACAAGCCCCGTGTATGCTGGCCAGGGCGACCCTTTTGCCAAGGAGCCTTACTTTTTGTAAAACAGGCACATAATCACGGTCGCCACCGATGACAATCGCAATGTCGTAGGCCAGCGGCAAGGCAGCAAAATAAAGCATGGAGGAGGCCAATGCTATGTCCACACATTTTTCTTCAGGTGAGAAATCATCGTCGGGGTGCCGATCCTTTCGTTTGAGCCTCCGGCCCCGATAGTCCACCAGATACACTTCTACTTCGTAGCCATATTCTTCCCTCAGCACATCGTAAAAAACCCTACGGCGTTTCACCATGTCCTTGTCGGCATCGAGGTAATTGGTGGCATTCGAGCCAAACATAAAGGTCCTGACAATGTCAACGTTGTTGTCGCCCAGGTGCCGGGCTATTTTTTTTCCTACTGCTTTGGGGAGTTTTCCGTAATCAATCTGAAAATCTTCGCCGAGGCTCCTGAGGTTTGAATACAACCAGGTGCCGTCAATAAATACCATCACTTTCGCCATAATCTGTTGCTTTTCAATGTTTTAGTTCCTCCATTTTCAAAAAATAAAATGACTATTTAGGTGGGTACGGGAGGAGGAAGAAAAAATTTCATTTTTTCTTCTTCCCCCTGCAGTTGTGGGTGTATTTGGGGAAAAATTGAAAATTTTCCCCAAATACACCCCTGCTAAATAGTACAAAATAAAAGTTATCCTTTGATACCCCCATTTTGAAGCAATGGCAAAATTAAAGCTTGGGAATGAAAGCTGGTAGGGTTGGAACTAACGCTTCAAGGCATAGAGATAGTAGTTCTCATTTTTCAAATTGAAGCCATCAAACGACTCCCAAAGCTGTACGGTTGGGTAGCGCTGGCTGGGCAGTTGCTTATCGGAAATGATAATGATGCCCCCCACGTTTTTGAATTTGGCGAAAAGCCGCAGTTCCGCTTCGGTGGGGAGGTAGATTTTCTGCAACCATTTAAAATAACTGAATTCAACGCCCTCCGGCATTTCATAAAATTTCCTGCCCGCATAGCCGATGACGGGTGCTGCCGCAAATTTGTTGATGGCCACAATCGGAACATTCTCAGGCACATTTTGCTGGATAAATTGAGCGGCGCTTTTGGCTTGGCTGAAAGGGAATTGGAATTCTTTGGACAAGGCAAGGCCGTTGTAATAGGCTTGGAAGGCAATAATGGCAAGGAGTATGGCCATTTTTGCAGGATTGATTTGGGGTTTTTTGAATGCCCATAATTGCAGGCAAATCACAAAAAACAAAAAGCCCATGCCCCATTGCCGCACACCGCCTGGATAAATGCCTGCCCCAAAAAGGAAGTAAACCAAAGTGAACAGCAGCCAGGTCAGCAGCACCTTTTTTTCCTGCCAAAACAAATAGGAAATGGCAAAAAGTACGATGAAAGAAAGCCCTATCCCAAGGGCGGTTACCCCAAAAACATTGGTGTCGGGAATGAGGCCGATGAGGTAGGTGTTGGCCAGTTGCCCTTGAAAAGCTTCGCCCAAATTGGCCGCTGAAAATGGGGCGGATGTATAAGCCTGTGACAGCGCTTCCTTTTCACCCCTGGGGAAAACAGAAAGGACAAATACCAATATACCCAACAGCAAACCTGCTCCCAGTTTGAGTACGGTGGCTTGTTTTATCACTTCAATCGGCGTTTTGAAAAATCCTTTTTCCAGCAATAAATAAAAGAAAAAAGCGCCTCCCATCAATACGCCAAAAACCTCTGTTTGGCAAAGCAAAAAGAGGAGGGCAGCCAGCTTGAACGGCTTCCTATCTACCGCTTCCAATGAGGCAGCTACTGAAAATGCCAACAGCATCACCAGCGCATATCCCCGGTTGACGATTCCATATTCAAAGAAAAAAAAGTAGCCGAGCAGCAGCAGTATTTTGACCCAAAGCGGCAGCCTGAATTTGACAATAAAAACCCCCAATGCAGCAATGATGACAAGCGTATGTGCCAATTGCAGCGCAACATCTTCCGCCAGATTCAGGATGCCGGATATACCGGTCCAGATTTTCAAATAGGAGTACCAAAGCGCTGGGTGGCCTTCGTAATAGAGGGAGGCCGTCAGTTCGCCCCAGCCCATATCACGGGCCATGAGCCAAGCCTGCCATTCGTCTTTCCACATTTCATGGAAGCCAAATTTCACCAATAGAATGGCCAGGGAAATGGCGGCCCAGAGGGAAATTTTTGCAGTTAGATTGGATGGGTCGGCGAGTGAAAAACGGGTGGGAAGGGCTGGCATCTCATTCGTATTCAATGGGTTATTGCAGATCGTATTCCTTTATTTTTCGGTAGAGGGTGCGCTCGGAAATGCCCAAGTCGGTGGCCGCCTCCTTGCGCCTTCCGTTGTGTTTTTTCAAAGCCTTCAGAATTAGTTCCTTTTCCATTTCTATCATGTTCAGGCTTTCTTCCACTACCTCTGCTTTGTCAAATGACTTGTCTGGCTGGCCGAGGATGATGGGTTTGTGTGCCTCTTTTGCCTCTACATTTTCCATGACTGGCAAATGGTCTTCATATTGCCTTTCGGCAACGGCGCCAGCCATCGTGCTTGGGTTAAACGTAGGCCGCCGCAAAGCCCTGTAACTGCTGGTGTCCGGCATTTGAAGGTCGTTTTGGTTGACCAATTCAAACACCAGGTTTTTCAAGTCGTTCAGGTCGTTTTTCATTTCAAACAAAAACTTGAACAGTATTTCCCGTTCCTTCAAACTCTCGCCACCCGAATCCGCAGAATCGGGTATCATGGGCAGGTTGCGCTTGCCGATATTGGGCACCATCGCCACCAAATCCTCTCCAGACATGAGGCGGTTTTCGGATAAAATGGACAGTTGTTCGGCCACGTTTTTCAGTTCCCGCACATTGCCGGGCCAGCGGTAGTTTTCCAGCAGGAAGCGGGCCTCCTCGTCGAGGCGCACAGTTTCGATGCGGTAGCGCTCGGCCATGTCCATGGCGAATTTGCGGAACAAAAGATGGATGTCTTCCCGGCGGTCTTTCAATGCCGGAATATTGATGGGCACGGTATTCAAACGATAATATAAATCCTCTCTGAACTTGCCTTTTTTCATCCGCTCCTCCAGGTTGACATTGGTGGCGGCAATGACCCGCACATCGGTCGTCTGCACCTTGGAAGAACCTACCCGGATAAACTCGCCCGACTCCAAAATCCGCAGCAAAAAAGCCTGCGTGTCCAGGGGCATTTCAGAGATTTCATCCAAAAAAATAGTGCCGCCGTCGGCAGATTCAAAATAGCCCTTGCGATCGTTGGTGGCGCCTGTAAAAGCGCCTTTTTCATGGCCAAACAATTCGGAGTTGATGGTGCCTGCGGGAATAGCGCCGCAGTTGACGGCAATAAACTGGTTGTGTTTTCGGGCGCTGAGCGAGTGGATGATTTTTGAAATGTTCTCCTTCCCTACCCCACTTTCGCCATTGATTAAAACGGTAAGGTCGGTATTGGCCACCCGGATGGCAGTGTCCAAAGCCCGATCCAGCAAGGGCGAGTTGCCGATGATACCGAAGCGTTGTTTGATGGTTTGAATGTTTGACATGTTTGTTCTGTGTGTTTGGATTTTCGGGAGTATAAGTGTTTTGGAGTCCAAATGGGTGTTTGCGTGTTTGGGTGTTTATGTGTTTTGGAGTCCAAATGGGTCTAAACGTCGTCGGGGTTTGAAACCCCGACGACGTTGTGCCCAAAGGGTGTTTGTGTGTTTTGCAGGCTCCCAAAAACACCTAAACACATAAGCACATAAACACATTCTTACCGATCAACAACCTCACCGATCAAGGTCGCACTCGTCGCATCCTTTACTTTTACCCAGGCGTAATCTCCGGGCTGGTAGCCGTTTATTTTCGGGAACACTATCATCTTGTTCTGGGTATTTCGGCCCTTGAATTCCTGGTCGCTTTTTTTAGAGTTGCCTTCGATGAGGACTTTGAAAGTCTTGCCGATGTCGGCTTTGTTGTGGCGGAAGGAGACTTGGTTTTGCAGGCGGACTATCTCTTGTAGTCTCCGCTTTTTCACTTCTTCTGGAATGTCATCCTCAAATTTTCTGGCTGCCAGTGTGCCGGGTCTTTCGGAGTAAAAAAACATGTAGGACATGCTGTAATTGGCCCATTCCACCATGCTGAGTGTGTCCTGGTGTTCCTCTTCCGATTCCGTGCAAAACCCTGTAATGATGTCAGAACTGATGGCGCATTCCGGCATGATGCGGTAAATGGCACTGACCCGATCCATGTACCATTCCCGGTCGTAGGTGCGGTTCATGAGTTCCAGCACACGGCTGTTGCCGCTCTGCACGGGGAGGTGGATGTATTTGCAGATATTTTCGAAGCGGGCCATAGTATGCAGCACTTCGTCGGTGATGTCTTTTGGGTGGCTGGTGGAAAAACGCACCCGCAAATCTGGATGTACCTGTGCCACCATTTCCAGCAAGTGGGCGAAATTGACCAGGCTGCCTGATTCAGGATTTTCCCATTTGTAGCTGTCCACATTTTGGCCGAGCAAGGTCACTTCCCGGTAGCCCCTTTCATATAAATCCTTGGCCTCGGCGATGATGCTGAAACAATCACGGCTGCGCTCCCGGCCACGGGTAAAGGGCACCACGCAGAAGGAGCACATATTGTCGCAGCCCCGCATGATGGAAATGAAGCCAGAAACGCCGTTGCTGTCGAGCCGCAACGGGCTGATGTCGGCATAGGTTTCTTCACGGGAAAGGAAAACATTGACGCCCTTTTCGCCATCATCTACACCCGCCACCAAATTGGGCAGATCACGATAGGCATCGGGGCCGATGACCATATCCACCAGTTTTTCTTCTTCGAGGAATTGGCTTTTCAAACGCTCGGCCATGCAGCCCAATACACCGACCATCGTGCCGGGGCGCTTGCGTTTTATTTTGTCGAATATGCGGAGGCGCTTGCGCACGGTTTCTTCCGCCTTCTCCCGGATGGAGCAGGTGTTTATCAAAATCAAATCCGCCGTTTCCAAATTGTGGGTCGGCTGAAAGCCCACTTCGGCCAGGATGCTCGCCACGATTTCGCTGTCGCTGAAATTCATCTGGCAACCATAGCTTTCTATGTAAAAATGACGGCCCGCTACCCCATTGGTTTCTTTGTAAAAAACCTCTCCCTGCTTTGCCTCGTCCATCTCCTTGCCGATGCCCACCAATGTCGGATTGTTGTCGTACATGCTCAGTAAAAATTTAGGGCGGCAAAGATAAGCTAATTTAAAAGAGTAGTGACAAAATGGCAGGTGATAGTTTTAAATGGTTTTCACGGACTGCTTTGCCCCTGCATCCAGCTCCAGAAGTGCTGTCATCAATTTTGTTGGTGCTGTCATCAACTTTGTTGGTCGTATCATCAACTCCGGTGGTACTATCATCAACTTTGTTGGTACTGTCATCAACTCCGGTGGTACTATCATCACTTTTGTTGGTGCTGTCATCAACTCCGGTGGTGCTATCATCAACTCCGGTGGTGCTATCATCAACTTTGTTGGTGCTGTCATCAACTCCGGTGGTGCTATCATCAACTCCGGTGGTGCTGTCATCAACTTTGTTGGTCGTGTCTTAAGGACTAAGGCGACACCTCAAAAGGGCCCCACCTTTCATGGATTAACCTCAGATTTTGCTGGCCCTTTTGAGGCGTCACCTTAGTCCGGGCCAAAACCTGCATCCGTTAAAATATTGGGTAGTGGATTAAAAGAGTTGAAAATTAGGCGGTGTTTTGATGTCACCGCTTAGCGTGGAAGGACAAACCCTTTTGACAGGATGGGAACACGGATTTGGCGGATTG
>JBGSKQ010000075.1:0-14098 GCA_041741095.1 Saprospiraceae bacterium | reverse complement strand
GGGGTTTGATAACCCCTCCTCCCGAAAAGGTGCAGCAAACTGCGCAACACGAATATTAATTACAAAGATGAGCAGCTATAACAAAAGTCAACAATAGAAATCTTCCAACTAAAAATAGCAACGGATGCTAACCTATTTCCGCACTACCTTCCTTACCACCTCCCCTTTCCCACTCCGCAGCCGCAAAAAATAAAGCCCGCTGCCAATGCCCGAAAGATTGATTGACAATCGCTGCATCCCAGCCCCATATTGCCCATAAATTGGTTGGGACACTTGCATACCAAGGGAATTGAACAGGTTAATTTGCAAATCCGTGCTATTTTCCAGATAAAACTCAAGGGTCAGGCTATTTCCGGCGGGATTAGGGTAAAGGGAGATATTTTTCACGGCCTGTTCTTCGGTGCCGGAAACACCCAGTTGGGCATCCATCAGATTGGAGGCATAGAGGTAGAGCGGACGGGTATTCAACAGCAAAACGCCATTGGCATCGAAGATTTTGTAAAAACCGTAGTCCAGCAGGCCGTCACCCCAGTCGTCCACCATCAGCAGGGTGTAGCAGTCGGTCGTGCTGTCGGTCAGGGTAATGTCCACGTTGATGAGGGTGTCGCTGGGATAGGCCCCGGGGTTGCCCTCTTCCGCTATTTGGAGTCCGCCGCCGTTCGGGCCGATGATGGGGTTGCCGCCTGAGGCAATGGCTTCGCCCGCCGAATTTTGCAATTCCCAATAGGATTCCCAGCCCCAGGTATCGGTCTGTATTTGCAGCAAGATATGGTTGTCCTCCACCTTCCGCCGGAAGAGTTTTGCAGATTGCTGGTTGAGGAAACCGTCGCTGTCGGCCTGGCCGTTAACGCTAGCAATTAGGATGTCCAAGTTGGCGGTTTTATCCAAAGTCACAGGTTCCAGGGCGATGATATCGCTGTGGCCAGGCGGGAGATTGCCTGTCCAAGTAGTCAGTAGCGGCACTGGGCCAGCGCCGTTGACCTGCACGTCCAGTGTGCTGATGGGATTTGCCCCAAGATTTTGCAACACGATGCTTGGTGTAAAGGTGATTTCACCACAAAAATCGCCCGCATCGCCCGTGTAGGCACGGATGCCCGCATTGTTGTTAAGCGTGGCGGCCCCACTGAGCGAGAAGGGTCTGTGTTCAGGCTCGGTGAAAACGCCACCTTGCAGGAGTATCAAATTGTTTTGTTCCAACAGCCGATAGCTCCCGAAGCCGCCGCCACAGCAAATGCCGTCGTCGTATTCGTCGTAAATGATGAATTCCCAACAGCCGTCAGCGGGAAGCGGCACCTCATGGGTATAAAGGGAATTGCTGGCCGTGTAAGCACCGTCCCAGCTTTCGTGTACAAAAATGCCGGGATTGCCGCCCCAATGCCATACCGTCCCGTTTTCGTCCTGTATTTCCCAATAAATTTCCCTGGGATAATTATCGGTCTGTATTTCCACTTTCAAGGCATTTTTGTTGGTAAGGGGCGGCCCGGCCACGGCATCGGATATTGTGTTGTTGGAGGGGTCTTCGTCGGCCTGGCCATTGACGCTGGTGATAGCGATTTCCACCGTTGTAGCGCTGGCAATGGTCACCGGATTGAAAAGGATGCCCGCAATTTCATACAAATCCAGGTTGCCGTTATACTGTCGGGTTTCGGCCACCGAGCCGTTCAACCGCAGTTCGAGCGTGGCATTGGTCAGTGGATCGGTTCCAAGGTTTTGGAAGCGGACGGAAGGCGCAAAGGTGGCGTCCCCACAAAATTCACTGGGGATGCCGTTGTACAGCAATATGCCCACATTGTTGTTGCCAAAAGGTTCGAGGCAATTGTTGTGCTTTTCGTGCAGGGCAAAGGAAGATTGCCCGGCTGCGTTGGTCAGCACCCGGTTGGTGCAGATGTGGTAAAACCTCGGCACATCGTCGAGAGCGTAGAGTTCGCCCAACCAGCCCGCATCGTCAATGATGGGAAATGGAGTGCCTGTAATCCAGTCTCCATTGGTATTGCCGCCCGTGCCGTTCAGATCGGCCATATCGGTATTGTCGTCCACTTCCACCAACAGGGCGACCATTTCGTCCGTGCCGTTGGGGCCGTACTGCTCGTAGAGGTTGGTCAATGTGCCATTTTGATGATAATCCCAACAGCCGCCGCACCAAGTCGCCGCAAAGTGGATGACGACGGATTTGCCCTGATCGAGCAGGTCGTAGAGGTGCCAGGTATTGCCGTTGATGTCGGTGGCGGTGAAGTCCGGGGCGATGATGCCGTCGGGCAATTGGCTCTTGGCAGTGAGCGAAAACAGGCCAAAACAAAGGAGCGTCAAGAGTTTTTTCATGCTGGTTGGGAATTTTTTAAGTGGCGGTTTGAGGCGCAGCCGAAATCCCGAATTCACTTCGGGAGGCAGTTGGCATTCTCGGGCCTGCTGGTTTGTCATTGCCCAAATAATGCCTTTTTACCATGCGAAAGTATAGTGCCAAAATCAGATTTGTCCGTTGATTTTTGTTGCGTTCGGTTTTAGCATTCTATTTTTTATGGCGCTTTGCGCAATGGCCTTTCGGAAATGTCGTTCGTAAATCCGCCCACAATTTTACTTTTGCACTCTTTTTGTGGAAATAAGCTACAAATCGACACAAATTTCACGAATTCAATTCGTGGCCACCAAACAAAAATTTTTCACCAAAAACATTTTCAAACAATGAAAAAATCAAGCATTTCCCTTTTCGCAAGCTTATTTTTGGTTGCATTGGGGATTTCATCACTTAATTCTCAAACTTTAACAACTATGGACACATACACTCCGCCCATTCCCCAAAACCCCGACAACCCGAAAGTTTTCTTCGACATCAGCATTGGTGGCGAGGCCGCTGGCCGGGTGGTTTTTGAACTGTTTCAGGATGCTGCCCCACAGACCGCCGAAAACTTCCGTGCCCTTTGCACCGGCGAAAAAGGTACCGGCACCTCCGGCAAGCCGCTCCACTACAAAGGCAGCGCTTTCCACCGCATTATCCCGCAGTTTATGTGCCAGGGCGGCGACTTCACCAACGGCAACGGCACGGGTGGCGAGTCCATCTACGGTGCTAAGTTCAAGGACGAAACTTTCGCAGGCAAAGCTGGCGTCCACGCTGGCCCCGGCGTTCTATCCATGGCCAATGCCGGCCCAAACACGAACGGTTCGCAGTTTTTTATCTGTACGGTAGAAACGCCTTGGCTCAATGGCAGGCACGTCGTTTTTGGCCAGGTGATCGAAGGTTTCGACGTCGTGCAAAAAATGGAAGCTGTCGGCAGCCGTGCCGGTGCTACTTCGGCGACGGTCATGATTGCTGATTGCGGTCAATTGTAAATGTCGGTAGTGAAATATTTTAACTGACGCAGGTTTTAGCTTGGACTAAGGTGACGCCTCAAAATGGCCAGCAAAATCTGAGGTTAATCCATGGAATGTGAGGCCCTTTTGAGGTGTCGCCTTAGTCCTTCCATCAGTTAATTTCTTCCAATACCTAAATGCCATTTGTCAACCCCAAACGTCGGCAGGGTTCAAAACCCTGCCGACGTTTTTCAAAATAGCTTTCCTTTCGCCTTCCGCTTCCTGCCCGCCTCTTCGTCCAAAATAGCCGCTTCGTACAAGTAATCCCGCAATATGTCTTCATTGATGTCTTTCACAGTATAAAATCGCTTGGTATAAACCTGCTTGCGCTTGCCCCTATCCAGATAACCCGCCTCGTCGGCCAGGAGGTAGCCATAGTTGAAGCCGAACTCCACGCCGTCCCAAGTGCTGACATTGCCCCAGGAAACCGAACCAGGCCAGATAAAACAAATGAGCTTGTTATTTCGGTAAAACGGCACGTTATAAGACAAGCGCTCCTCCACATGCGGGATGCAATCAAACACCAGTTCCCGCAGGCGTTCAACGATAGCCAATTGGTTTTCCGGCAAAAAATCCAGCAATTCAGCCACCGTGCGGAAATCCACGTTTTGCATTTTGCGCTTATTTTCTTCCATGTTTTGAAAAGTTTTGGTGCTATGAAAAATTGCCTTGTGTTTTTGTACTTATGTATTTATGTGTTTACGAGATGCTGCAAACACACAAATACACAGCTTTTGAGGTGACATCTTTTCGCCCGTTCCTAACCTTTATCACAGCAGTATTTTAAAGGGCGAAAAGGTGTCATCTCGAAAGCGATCGCCCATGAGATGACACCATTTTTGCCTTTGAAAACCATACTGAAAATTGAAATGTATAGCAGGCAAAAAGATGTCACCTCATTTGTAGGTATTAAAAACACATAAATACATAAGCACACAAACACATACTAAAACTGCAATTGCCAAACACCCAATCTCACCTCAGCACCTCAAATCCCCTCGCCGCCAGTTCATTGCCGTTTACCAAAATCCCGATGCGATGGCTGCCAGGATAGTGCTTCCGGGTAGTAAAATCCGTGAATCTTTGCCTTTTTTGAAAAACAACGGTTTCGCCGGGCTGGGCCGTGAATTCCTTGATTTTGAACACCTTGCGTGACACTTTGCCTGTTGATGTCAGGTATTCGATGCAATATTCCAGGCGCACATCGGCTGCTTGTTCCGACTTGATTTTTAGCAAAAAAGAAAAAGACAAAGTACCGCCGACAGCCACCGAAGCGTCACAGGCCAACTGCTCAACGGCCACGTCCACAATGACGGCATCGAAGCCAAAAAGGCCCAGCGCCGTGGGGTCGCCTTTTTTCAACAAACCCCGGCAGGCATGGCGCACAATCCAGTCCGTATCGCCATTATTCCCTTTCCATTGCTGCGCAATCTTCAAAGCGAGCGAAGGGTGGTCTTTTGAAATATCGTTGAGGTTGTTGGCCACCGAACGGCGGACGGTTTCGGCGGGGTCGGACTTCAAATTTTCCAAAACTGGCAGGATGGGCGTCGGGTCTTTTTTCAACACCGGAATGCCCATGCCCCAGGGCAGCCGGGGCCGGAAACCCTCGCTCGCCAAGCGCCGGACGTTGGCGCTTTCATGCCCCGACCAGTCCAGCATCTGCCTGCACGTTCTTTTAAAATAGTGGAGAAAATAGGGCCGGATGGCAAACTCGGCGCTCGACAAGCGGGTCATTTTCTCCAGGGCAGGCAGGGAGCGATCAGGGTCGGCTATACCGTATCGCTCCACAAAATCGGGGATGAACCCGTATTCAAAGGCCATTTTTTCGCCCCGTTTTTCAATCATTCTTTCGACGGTTTCCACCAAAATGCCCGTTGCTTTCGGATAGTCGTCCGGCAAATGCGAACGAAGGCAGGTGCTGATGTGGCGCATCCGCTCTTTGTGTTCGGCTTGTTCCCATGTTTCATTAAAAACATTGTCCAAAAAAGCCTTTTCTGGAAAGGGTTTCCAGCATTGGCGGAGCAAGGCCGCATATCCTTCCAGAAGTTCTGGCGAATAAATATTCTTGAGTTTGAAGGGAGGATTGGTGGTGTGAGTGGTGTCCATCTGTCAGTTTATAGATAAACGTCATTGAAAGTCAATAGTCATTGAGGTCATTATATTGATAATCAATTACTTGTGGCAGCATTGCCATCAATTTTAAATGCGACTATCTTTAATAGGAAATTTAGAGTTTGAAATATCGTTCAATTTTGAAAATCTTTCCTTTAAAAGTACCGCCCTTAGAGCTTGTTTGGGATTTGATCACTTGGCTCAAAACGGATCTTTTTCGCCACTTTTCCACCTTTTTTCAGTCAATCCCGATAGCTATCGGGACCACTTTTCTCCTTCAAAAAGCTAAAAAATTGACGAAAAATTTCTCGTTTTTAGCTCAACCTCCAAATCCCGAACAAGCTCTTAAATTTCTTTTTCCAAGTCCTTTTTCCAAAACTGCATGGGCTTTGGGCTTGGGGCTTCCGTTCCAATGTCCTGCCATTCAAATTGGCTGATTAAATTTGGTACAGGCTCGTAGCCCCGTTTTTTCCAAAACCCGTCCAAGGGTTTGTAGCCGAGCGGTTTCATTGGGTGGTCGGCTGGCCTGACGACGCCGCAAAAACAGGTAAATTGGCACTTGTCAAACGACCTCGCATGGGCCTCCCGTTCATCAAAAAAGCGGTGGCCGAGGCCATGCCCACGGTACTGCGGCAGCAGGATACTTTCCCCGAAATAAAAAATGATGTTGACGTCAAAACCCGCATCCAGAAAGGGTTTTTGCACTTCCGGCGTCTCGTCGGACAAGGGGATACAGGTGGTCGCACCCACCATTTCACCTGCATCGAAAACAGCAAACAGCATTGAACATGGCGAAGCAGCGTAGGTTTGGAGGTACTGCATTTCATACTCCAGGGAGCCATCGTAGAGGTAAGGAAAATCACGGAAAACGGCAATGCGCAGCTTGGCCAGCGGCTCGAAAACGGCCCTTATTTCACCGCCCTTAAAAGATTGGAACAGCAATTCCGCCATGTCAGGAGACGAGTTTTATCCAAAGCGGAAGGTTGTAAAAAGTGGCTACCCTGGTTATTTTTCCATTTTTCACCGACAAAAAAGATGCGGCGGGCAAAAGGTAAGACTGGCCTTTGGCGGGTGGCAGGCCATCGTCGGTTTTTTTGTAGGTGCCGTTGACAGTGAACTCGCAGGCCACCCGTTCCCCATTGGGTGCTGTGTAAAAAACCATATCGGTCAGGGTTTCGCCATAAGTCTCGTCCATGTGCCGCAGGAATTGGGCGAACAACTCCTTGCCAATGCGGGCTTCGCCTTGATTGGGTTCGTGGCGGATGCCGTCGTCCAGCAATGCCAACATGCCTACGTAGTCCTTGCGGTTGAAGCAGTCGTAGTATTGCTTCACGATGGTCAATGCGTCCATGATTGCGTATTTTTAGTGAGCGGCAAATGTCGTTTTTTCTGGAAAAAATATGCCCAGAAGTCACCGTACTCAAAAATCCTTGTCATTTTTTATTGCCCAATGCCCCGGCGGCGGCGGGCAGCTTGAACCGAGTTTTTCACCTAAGCCATTGGGCTAAAAAGCCATTGGCACAAAATTCATCCGACATGAAAAAAAATTTTCTCTTTGCCGTTTTGGCATTCGCTTTCACCTTTTCAAACAGCGCATGGGCTCAGGCAATCCGCTTGCCCGGAAGCGCAAACATCCCTTCCAGGGCGGGCATCCGCATCGGCGTCACGGACATTGACGTGCATTGGAATGCACCCGGCGTAAAAGGCCGGGAAGGCAATATCTGGGGAACGCCCGTGGCGCATTATGGCTTTGTCAACCTGGGTTTTGGCTCCGCCAAAGAATCGCCCTGGCGGGCCGGTGCCGACGAAAACACGACCATTTCTTTTTCCAACGACGTGATGGTGGAAGGCAAAAAACTGCCCGCTGGCACTTATGGCTTGTCAATGGCTCTCTACCCGGATTCCTGCGTCCTGATTTTTTCAAGCAACTCTACAGCTTGGGGTACTTTTTTTTACCATCCAGAAGAAGATGCCTTGCGGGTAACGGTGCGCCAGCAGAAAAACCAGCCGCAGAGCCGGGAATGGCTGGCTTACACTTTTACCAATCCCAGCAGCAACAGCGTGGAAGTGGCGCTGGAATGGGAGCGTTGGCGCATTCCTTTTAAAGTGGAGACCGATTTCGTGGCGACCACCCTGGCCAATATCAAAAGCCAAATGAGCGGTGCCTTGGGCTTCGATCCTCCCAGCCTTCAGGCTGCCGCCCAATGGTGCCTGCAAAATGACGTGAACTATGAGGAGGCGCTTTTTTGGATCAATAGCGCCACAGCGCCCAATTTGGGCGGCGTCCAGACTTTTCCTGCCCTCAGTACGCAAGCGGGTTTGTTGCGCAAATTGGGCCGGACAAAAGAGGCTGACGAAACAATGGCCACGGCGATGGACAAGGCGACGGTTTTAGACCTGCACGGATATGGCCGAAGCCTGATCGCCGCCAAAAACTATCAGGAAGCCATCAAAGTATTTGAAAAAAACTTTGCGCTGCACGGTGACACTTGGCCGACGCACGTGGGGCTGGCACGGGGATATTCCGCTACGGGCGATTTGAAAAAAGCCTTGGAACATGCCAAATATGCCTTGACACAAGCACCTGATACAGTGAATAAAAATAGCCTACAGTCAATGGTGAAGACGCTGGAAGAGGGGAAAGCAATTGCGCAGTGATTTGGAAAAATTCGTAAGGAATAAAGGGCATTTGGAGAAATTCAATTGCCCTTTATTATTTGTAAATATTCATCTCCACCAGCACAGCGGAAGCCTCGCCTTTTTTTGGTTTCCGTACTGTAATGACCTGCCCGAATTGATATATTTGGACAAATATGCTTGCCCCTTTCGCCAAAATTTCATTTTTTCAATTTCGCTTTTCAAGCCAGAGCTGAAATGGCCAGCCAATGAAATATTCGCCTATTTTCGCCCCTATGAAAAACTCACCTATCGGCATCTTCGACAGCGGCTACGGCGGCCTCACCGTCATGCGGGAAATCGTAAAAACACTGCCGGAATACGACTATCTGTACCTCGGCGACAATGCCCGCTCGCCTTATGGGCCGAGGGATTTCGATACCATTTATGAATATACGCTGGAGTGCGTGAAATACCTGTTCCGGCAAGGCTGCCCGCTCGTCATCCTGGCCTGCAACACGGCCTCGGCCAAGGCGCTGCGAAACATCCAGCAGCGTGATTTGCCCAACATGGATCCGGACCGGCGGGTGCTGGGCGTGATACGGCCCACGGCGGAAGTGATCGGGCAGTTTTCCAAGCATAAAAAAGTGGGCATCCTTGGCACTGCCGGCACGGTGCGTTCTGAGTCCTATTTAATGGAAATTAAAAAGTTTTTCCCGGAACTGGAGGTTTGCCAACAGGCTTGTCCCATGTGGGTACCGCTAGTGGAAAATGGCGAACTGTCGGGAGAGGGGGCGAGTTTTTATGTAAAAAAATACCTGGACGAATTGCTGGCTAAAAACCAAGGCGTGGATACGGTGCTATTGGCTTGCACCCATTACCCTTTGCTGATGCCGCTTATCCGGCAATTTTTACCCAAAAAAATAAAAGTGATAGAACAGGGCCATATCGTCGCCAAAAGCCTGCAAGATTACCTGCGCCGCCACTCAGAGATGGAAAGCAAATGCTCAAAAAACGGCAGCCGTATTTTCCACACCACTGGCTCGGTGGAGGATTTTGACGGCCATGCCTCCTTGTTTTATGGGGAAAATATTGCCTCGGTGCATGTCAATATTTGGAAATAAAGATGCGCGTGGAGGATTGAATGCGGATAGGGCGGATAGGGCGGATTTACTCGGATTTAGAACAATGATTGTCCCAAATCCGAGTAAATCCGCCTTATCCCTGTCTGCCGTCAGGCAGGTGTGTCATCAGCGTTCCAATCACAAAAAAAGTGCTGTCAAAAAAGCAATCAACAATGAATCCTATCCATTTTCAATACCTCGTCATCGCCTGGATGCTACTGGCCATCCTCCTCTTTCCCATCCAACTAAAAATCACCGCCCCTTATGGCCGCCATGCCAACAAAAGCTGGGGGCCTGAACTGCCCTACCGACTGGGATGGATCATGATGGAAATGGTGTCGCCGCTCACGTTTGGCGCTTTTTTCCTATTGGGTGCAAATGAAAAAACGGCTCCGATTTGGTTGTTCTTTGCACTGTGGATGGCGCATTACTTCAACCGTAGCATCGTTTACCCTATGCGGGCCAGGATGGAGGGGAAGGCCGTGCCGCTGGCCATCGTTGGATCGGCCATTTTTTTCAATTTGATGAACGGTTTTTTAAACGGCCATTGGCTGGGATCTTTGTCTGCGCCCTACCCTGCCGATTGGTTTGGTTCACCACAATTTATTATTGGAATTTCAATGTTCCTGACAGGCGCATTTATCAATATCCAATCGGACCATATTTTGATGAAATTGCGCAAACCGGGAGAAACGGGTTACAAAATCCCGCAGGGCGGGCTCTTCCGTTATATTTCTTGTCCTAATTTATTTGGAGAAATCGTGGAATGGACAGGCTTTGCCATCCTTTGCTGGAATTTGCCAGCCGCCAGTTTTGCGGTATGGACGGCGGCGAACCTGGTGCCGAGGGCGCTGAGCCACCACCGTTGGTACAAGGAAAAATTCACAGATTACCCTTTAGCGAGGAAGGCGGTATTGCCCGGCGTATTGTGAAGGCATAGTTACAAACCAACGCTGCACAAGGGTAAAAATTTTCTTCGCCGTTGTTTGCAACCTTCAGTTTTTTTTTAAATTGCGCCGTGTTAGTAAAGCGCCGTAGGAAGTTTTTGAAATCTTGCACCTTACGAAACGAACAATGGTCTATTTGCCTTGCGTCAAAACCTGTTATAAATACCTGCAACTCAATCTGCCCAAACAGTTTACAAAACCTGCACTTCCAATCCCGGCAAGCTGAAAAGGCATTTGAAGCTAAAAAATGGGCCCATGCCGTCTTGATTGACTGTCGAACGGCAAAGGCCCGATTGATAATTAAATCCCTCAAAAGTATGAAAAAATAAAGAATCCACATGTTCCACCAACCACGACCGGGAGACCCATGCAAGGGCGAAATAGCCGCCTTATGTTTTGAGGGGAACCGCCATGTATTTCGCCTTGCGCCAGGCCCTTCCGTCACAGTGCCACCCTTTCAGTACCCAGATGGCCGTCCCTATGGGCTGAGCGGCCAGGGCAGGGAAGCGTGGCCAGCGCAACGACCGGTGAAAAATTTCTCAAAGACAACCTTGCAGCACGGCCGGGGAACGGGAAGAACCGCCATTGTTTTTGGCGGCCCGCCCAATGGCAGTGCCGCCAAAATCCTTTTTCCGATGAAAAAAACTTCATTGATTATTTCCTGCATAGCTGCATTTTCATTGATGCTGGCAATTGTAGGGTGTCATAAGTAGGAACCTTCTGACACTAAAGCATCAGCACAGCAGCAAGGTGCTCAAACGGCCCCGGTCACTGGAGACCCCGGTGTCCTGACTTTCAGATATCCCTGCACGGACGAAAACGACTGCACAGTGGAGATAAAGGTTACGGATGGTACTCCGAACATCACGGTCTGCGGCATCACCGACGGCACATCCTCCTGCTCCGGCAGCACTGGCTGCGGGACGCTGAACGCGGAGGCAGAAACCTACACAGTGGACAACTTCTTGTTCTGTGTGCCCCACGACGGCACCTTTAGGGTTACGAACAACGACGGGAGCAGCATTCTTATTAGTTTGACAATAGGTTCCAACACCTTGCCAGACCAACCTATTTCTGGCAGTTCTTCCGAGGATTTTGAAATTGTAAACGAGTGTGAATCTATTGACCCGTGTTAATTTACTTGAGAAAGCCCCTTTATGCTAGCATAAAGGGGCTTTCCCTAAAGTTCAGATCTAACCCAACCTTTATTGACAGAGCATTGAAGAGCAATCAACAAATGAGATTCAAAACCCTTATTGTTTTGAAATACGGCTCCACAATATTTATTCATTTTATTTTATTTACATTTGGGAATATGCTCCTGGCACAGGGTGTTTGCTCTTGTGATCCTTCAAACTATTGTCTTGCAAATTTTGATATACACCATCCTACAGCTTCGCAATGGTGCGAAAACGACACCGTACAGCTTTATGTCACGCTGGATACAAATTCCTTTCCCCTGGAGATCGTCCCAGGTTCCATCGAATGGGTCTTCGGGACCCCGAACAACGGGGCCACCTTCATAGGCCCCACAAACCAGGATACGGCCTATGTCACGGGCAACGCAGCGATTTGTGTGGTTGCCTACGACACCTCGGGCTGCCAAATCTGTGGCGGTTTCTATTTTACCCCACTTGCCCCGCCGCCCGGCTTCACGGCGGCCATCACGCCGGGCTGCCCCGGGGGGGGCGGGCCATTGACCTGACCACCAACTACGGTTCGCCGCCCTTTGACTACCAGTGGTCGAACGGGGCCACCACCCAGGATTTGGTGGACGTACCGCCCGGCAGCTATGGCCTGTACGTCACTGGGGCCAACGGCTGCGACAACTGGTTCACCTACGAGGTGCCGGACCTGGGCGCCCTGTCGCTCTCCGGGGTGGCCGACCCCAACGCCTCCTGCACCGCCCCCAACGGGGCTATTGCCCTGACCGTATCTTCTGCCAACCCCCCTCCCAATAATTTTGCCTACCAGTGGTCGAACGGGGCCACTACGGAGGACCTGTTCAGCCTACCTCCCGGCAATTATAGCGTCACAGTTTCAGAGGCCGGGGGCTGTACCGCCACAGCCTCTTTCGACGTGGGCGGCCCGCCGCCACCGCCGCTGCTCTCTACCGCTGCCTCGGCAGCCTTCTGCGGCCTGCCAACAGGGACGCTCGATTTGGGGCTGTCGGGCGGTGTTGGCCCTTTTACATTTGCCTGGTCCGCCGGGCAAGCCACTGAGGACATTGCGGGGCTGTTGCCCGGTTCCTACACCGTCACCGTGACCGACGGGGCGGGCTGCATTGCAGCGGCTACTGCCGACGTGGCCGACGGGGGAAACATCTTCTTGTCCGGCATGACCACCCCCAGCAGCGCCTGTGCCCCGCCCGACGGGAGCGTATCGCTTACAGTGGTGCCGGTTTCCCCGCCCCTTCCCTTCGGCTACCTGTTCGAATGGTCGAACGGGGCCAATACCCCGGACCTGTTTGGCATACCTGGAGGCCAGTACACAGTGACGGTGAGCGCTGGGAATTGCTCCGAAAACGCTTCTTTCCAGGTCGGCCAGTCGGCCCAGCCGCCCAATCTCGATCTGTTGGCGGTGCCCACGTCCTGCGGCCAGCCCAACGGGGCCGTTTCAGTGGACGCCAGCGGCGGCAGTGCCCCATACGGGTACCTTTGGTCAACCGGAGCCACCGCCCAGGGCATAACGGGCCTGTTGCCTGGCACCTATTCCGTTACGGTCACCGACGCCTTGGGATGCTCCTCATCGGCGGCTGCCACTGTGGCCGCGAGCCCATCCCAGGCCGACACAACCCTGCTCACTACTGCGACCTGCGATCCCAATGGAACAGGTATTTTTGAAGTATTGCTCCAAAACCAGATGGGCTGCGACAGCCTGGTGATCACCACTGTGGGCCTGTTGACAGGGGACACTACTTACCTTTCAAGCAGCAGCTGCGACCCAACGCAGGTGGGCGTTTTCGAAGAATTATTGCAAAATATGGAGGGCTGCGACAGCCTCGTCATCACCGATATATCATACGCCGAATCCGACACGGCATATTTGTTCGACAGCACTTGCGATGCAAGCCAGACAGGTATTTTCGAGGAATTATTGCAAAATATGGAAGGGTGTGATAGTTTAATTATCACCAGTATTTCCTATTCCGCAGCAGATACGACGTATTTGTCCGATGCAACCTGCGACCCAAGCCAGGCAGGCGTTTTCGAGGAATTATTGCAAAATACGGGGGGCTGCGACAGTTTTGTCATCACCAATATATCCTACTCCGAACCCGACACGACGTATATTTTCGACAGCAGTTGCGACCCAACGCAGGTGGGCATTTTTGAAGAATTGCTGCAAAATATGGAAGGGTGTGATAGTTTAATTATTACCAGTATTTCCTATTCCGCAGCAGATACGATGTATATCTTCGACAATAGCTGCGATCCGACGCAGGTGGGCGTTTTCGAGGAATTGTTGCAAAATATGGGTGGCTGCGACAGTTTAATTATCACCAATATTTCCTATTCCGCAGCAGATACGACGTATTTGTTTGATGCAACCTGCAACCCAAGCCAAGTGGGCGTTTTCGAGGAATTATTGCAAAATACGGTGGGCTGCGACAGTTTAATCATCACCAGCATATCCTATTCCGCAGTAGACACGATGTATATCTTCGGCAATAGCTGCGACCCTATGCAGGTGGGCGTTTTTGAAGAATTGTTGCAAAATGTGAGCGGCTGCGACAGCCTCGTCATCACCGATATGTTATACTCTGAATCCGACACGACGTATATTTTTGACAATAGCTGCGACCCAACGCAGGTGGGCATTTTCGAGGAGGTGCTGCAAAATATGGAAGGGTGTGATAGTTTAATTATCACCAATATTTCCTATTCCGCAGCAGATACGACGTATTTGTTCAATGCAACCTGCGACCCAAGCCAGGCAGGCGTTTTCGAGGAA
>JBGSKQ010000074.1:0-12254 GCA_041741095.1 Saprospiraceae bacterium | reverse complement strand
CGGGTTTGATAACCCGGCCTCTCGAAGAGCCCCCTGCTAAATCAATTTTGCCAAGCATATTCATCAATCGAGGCAACTCGTTACCCAAAATTAATAGTTTATCAATATGGCAATCCGGGTTTTTAATGCAGACGACCACCCCATACTCCGCAAAGGGGTTAGCGACCTAATTATTCAGACAGCAGGGCTGGATTGGGTAGGCAGTGCGGAAAACGGGAAAGACGCCCTTGAAAAAATCAGGGCCATCAAACCCGATTTGGCCATATTGGATATTGAGATGCCACAGCTCACGGGCATGGACGTGGCGAAAACGCTATTGGGCGAGGGCATCGCCACCCGGTTCATTTTGCTCACTTTGTTCAAGGACAAAACCTTCCTGAACCGAGCGCTGGAACTGGGCATCAAAGGCTTTTTGTTGAAAGAAAGCAGCGAAAAAGAGATCTTGGAATGTATCCAATATGTCCATGAAGGCAAGGCTTATGTCAATGCCAGCATGACGCAATTCCTTATCCATCAACATGTCACGCCCGTCAACTTGCTGGCCCAATTAACAAGCCATGAAATCAATATATTGAAATTGATTGCCCGCCAAAAAACCTCCAATGAAATCGCTGATATGCTTTTCATCAGCCCTAAAACTGTGACCAACCACCGGACGAACATCAGCAAAAAATTGGACCTGAACGGCGAACAGAACGGCCTATTGAAGTGGGCCATCGAGAACAAGGATTTGCTGGGATAGCATGAAGCAAAAATTAGGGTGCAGACCCTATTTATTCCCTGCCAAGACCCTATTGGGCAGGCTGCTTTCTTGCCTGACATTTGCATCGTTGGATTTTAAGACAGATACCAATCAATTGTACTAATTTTTAAAATAAACCGTGACTATTGGAGATGAAATCCCTTACAGGGCCACCCTCCTATTGCTTGAAAATAAAAAACCATGCGGTGTGAAATCTGCCCCGGTTCAAGGGTAAAAAAAAAGGACATGTCCCATTTTTCTACCATAGCTGTCCCCATTTTCTACCCATTTTGGTGAGATGTCCGGATTTTCTACCCGTTTTGTCCGCTCTATCACCCAAAGCCTGAACCAATTTTACGGAGAAATAACCAATCTAAATTTTCGGGCGTGAATCTTCATTGAGAAGGACATGGCCGAAGGAACTAAATCCAAAATATTTTATCAAAATGAAAAAAAATCTAAAACCCTGTTTTCTGGCACTCCTTGCCATCTCTTTATTTTTAGCCAGTTGTGATGACGACGAAAAAACCATCCCTGAATCCTGCGACGGCATCGAATGGACGCACCACGGCGAGGACAACGGACAGGACGAATGGGTGAACCTTTGCCAAGGCTATAGTGCCTGTGGCGGCTCCGCCCAATCGCCCATAAACATCACCAATGCCGTGGACAACAGCTCGCTCGACAGCTTGAGTTTCGATTATGGAACAACGACCGTCGAAATCGAGAACAACGGCCACACCGTAGAATTTGTCTGCGAGGCGGGCAGTACCGTGACCGTTGGCGGGAAGAGCTACCCCTTCAAACAATTCCATTACCACTCACACAGTGAACACCAACTGGACGGCGAACATTTGCCCCTGGAAATCCACTTTGTTCACCAGGAATCCTCCACCTCGGATGCTATCGTCGTGGGTGCGTTCTTTGCGGAAGGTGCTGAAAACGAGCTTTTCACAGCATTCCTTTCGGATTTCCCGAAGAAGAAAGAAGACCCAAGCTTCACGAGCACGGAAGAAATCGAACTGGGAAGCATATTGCCCTCCAACAAAAGCTTTTACCACTACGAAGGCTCCCTGACCACGCCACCCTGCTCGGAAGTCGTACATTGGTATGTGCTGAAAGACAAGATAACCGCATCGGCTGCGCAACTTGCCCAATTCAAGGCAATACTGCTCGCCGATTTCCGTGAAATACAACCCACCAACGGCAGGCCTATTTACAGCTACGACCTATGACAAAAACGGCAACTGCTCCGTGTGGAAGTTGCAATATCGTCTTTTGTCAATATCGTAATTCAACCATTTAAAAAACACTAAAAAATATCAATCATGAAAAGTATGAAAATGCTAAAAGTCGCTGTCATTATGATGGCAGTTTTGATTGGCCAGTCCTTTACGACTGCCGTTAACAATATGCCGATTTCAAACGATTGTCCAGCAATGGAACAAGTGCTGGAGGACTGGGATCTGTTGGGCGTCCGTACAGTAAAAGCCACACTGGATAGGGATGAGATTGAAGTGACCGCTGTAAGAGGGGCCTTCAAGAAGCTGAAATTCACGGTAAAAGGGGCACCTATATTTTTGCAAAAAATGTATGTGCATTATGGCAATGGCGATGTGTACGAACACGAAATACGCTTCAAAATTGAAGCTGGCTCAGAAACCCGGGAAATAGATTTGCCAGGAAATAACCGCATTATCAGAAAAGTGGTGTTTTGGTACGAGAAAGCCACCTGGCTGGGCGGTACCCCCGTGGTGTCTTTGTGGGGGAAGCGCTGATATCCCATTAGTTAGGCGGTAAATTGAAGTTGCCGCCTAACTTCCAAGCTAATTTCTCCATAATTTAAGGTAAAAAATATAGGTCGTCCTGTATTTGATAAATAAACCGGGACAGGCTCGACTTATCTTAAACATAAAAAACAAGGAAAATGAAAAACCCAATTATAGGCCTATTCATGCTTTGCTTTAGCATGAATTCTTATGCCCAACTTGAGTTGGCAGGAGTAGAATATTCCAATTTTTTAGCAGCAAATATTACAGATGCGGGCAATGGTCAGGAAGCGGCCTTTCAGGAATTTAGAGCATTTGTCAATTTGCCAAAAAAACTAAAAAATGGAAAGACTACCATTATCAATGGCCTGAGTTATGGGATGGTTCAACCCTCGATTAAAAATGCCTTGTTGTTTGATGATGGGGATGCCAACAGAACTTTCCATAGTATTTCTTATGCACTAACCTTGGCTCATCAAATTAATTCAAAATGGGCTTTCCTAATACGGGTAAAACCAACCATTGCTTCTGATTTTGAGGCCGATTTGAGTAGCGACGATTTCCTTTTCCTGGGCACGGCCATGGTCACTTACAAGCTGGGGGCAAATATGGTTTTGGGAGGTGGCGTGGTCTATACGACCCAAACTGGGGAGCCATTGATTTTGCCCACAATAAAATTTCAGCACCAAAACAAACGGCACGACCTGGACATTTTGCTGCCTTCCCATATCAAGTATTTGCATGGGCTGGGTGCGCAAAAAAAATTCAGCATTGGCGCACAAGTGGCTTTGAACGGGGGGTATTATAATATCAGCCTCACGGAGAATACAGCACAAAATCCAAGGGTTTTTGATGAATTAATTTATAGCAGGACAAATGCCGGATTACTGGCCAAAGTGCGCATGTACCGGGTAGTTCAGTTGGAATTATTCGGCGGATATAGTGTGGCCCGGAGATTCAAATTTGGCACAGGTGATAATAGGTTGGATTACGATGTAGATAACGGGCCGTTTTTTAGTGTGGGCTTGAGTATTGTGCCAAAACCTCATATTGAGGATTAGGGGAATTAGGGAGAATTAAGGGAAACCGGAAATTAAAACAAAACGAAGAAAAATGCCTAAATTAAATCATCAAATTGGACTATTGGCCGCCCTAATCATGTTGATTTTGATGCCACTACCCATCACTTTTTTTCCGGATAGGCTGCGTTTTTTCGTATCACTGGCATATTCTTTTTTAATATTTACCGGAATTAATGCCTGCTCTGATAACAAGAAGCAATTCACTACGATTAGCTTGATGGGGGGCCTTAGTTTTTTATCATTATGGCTGGCGTTTTATTTTGATAATTCTATTCCGACCCAATGGCTAAAATCCATCTGTTTACTGGTGTTTTATTGCTATCTGGCAGTACAGTTGTTTTTCAAAATTGCAAAAAACAAAGCCGTTGATTTGAATATTATCCTTGCTTCCGTCTCCGGTTATTTATTGATTGGGGCCATTGGCGGATTTTTATTTCAATTATTAACGCTCGCCATTCCAGGCTCTTTCAAAGGCTTGTCCGGCAATTTTGAGACCTACGACCTTCAATATTTTAGCTATATAACATTGACATCCGTCGGTTATGGAGACATCTCCCCGGCTACCGAAGCGGCTCAGTCGCTCGTGGTGCTATTGGCATTATCGGGGCAGATTTACCTGACAATTTTGGTGGCTATTTTAGTGGGGAAGTATTTGTCGGAAAAACCCAATATTTAAACAAACATACTAAAGAGGGGAATTTCAAACTAATATTCAAAACAATTACGAACGACTTTTTAATACTTATTTAAAATGAAATTACTCCTAAAAATACTCTGCTGTTTGCTGATGATTTCATCGGTTCAGGGGCAATCCTTACCTCGTGAAACTTTGGAAATACTGCGTATTCAAATTATTTCTGAACACGACCTTCGTAATAAAGAGATAGCCGCCTTTGAGCAACGGGTCAAAGAGGAAATTCAAAACGTTTTACTCAATCGCAAATCCGTTGTGTTTGAATCCAATTATTGCAATTGCGGGGCCGCACAGGTTTCCACCTTGATTAATAGTGCTTTTGCAAATTCCAAAATAGATATAGTAGTTGCCATTGGGCCATTGGCTTCAGCGGTATTGTCGAAGCAAAATAGTTTTTCCAAGCCCGCCATTGCGTCCTTAGTAATTGACCAAAAAACGCAGCAAGTAGCCTTGACGCCATCGGGCAATTCAGGTGTTCCCAATTTTACTTATATTCAATCCCCATTTTCATTTGAAAAGGATTTGAATTTGTTGCACGAAGTATTTCCGTATAAAAAAGTAGGGATTATTGCACCATCCAACGTCAACGCCCTGATGCCGGGAATGAATACTTGGCTCAACGATATGGTCAGGAATCTGGATGCCAGCATGGTACTCCTAATCAATGGAACAGATGCTGCCTCCCGTTTGGCGCAAATCCCACAGGACGTGGACGCAATATATGTGATGCCCTTGTTCAATGAATTTGCGGAAGGGGAATACAAAAAACTGTTCGATGGGCTGGCGCAAAAGAAATTGCCCTCCGTTGCGCTGCCCGGAGAATCTATGGTGGAAATAGGCGCCATGTTGGGCTATGAATCAAGGCCGAATTTGTCCAGGATACCACGGAGAATAGCCCTGAATATTTTAAAAATAGCAGAAGGAATAAATGCTTCTACTTTGCCTGTCCATATCAATACGTTTTCTGACAATGTAATCATCAATATGAGCACCGTGCGCCAAGTCGGTGCATATCCAAATTGGGATTTGATGACCGGGGCTATTTTGCTAAATGCTAATGCATCCACATCGGATGCGACAATGAGTTTGCAATCCACCATCATGCTGGCATTAAATGCAAACCTTGAACTGCAAACGAAGCAGCAAAATCCATTGATAGTTGCGCAGGATGTGAATTTGGCAAAAGCCCAATTGTTGCCACAGTTGGATGTCAGTTCTTCTGTTTTTTTATTGGATGAAAATACGGCAGAAAATTCATTTGGCACAAGGGGGCGCACCAATTGGGTGGCGGGCGCCAGTTTGTCGCAAATAGTTTTTGCTGAACCTGCACTTGCCAATGTCGCCATCAAAAAACTGTTGAAAAAAGGAGAAGAAGCAGGGGTAAAAACCACGCAATTGGATGTGGTGCTTGATGCGGTAGAAGGATATTTGAATGTATTGCAGGCCCGAAGTTTTATGGAGATACAATCGTCGAATGTCAAGGTGACAAAATCAAACCTGGATATTGCCCAAGCCAAAGACTCGGTGGGTTATTCCGGTGCTACCGATATGAACCGCTGGATATCGCAATTGGCGCTTTCCAAAATAGATTTAAACGATGCGCAAACGCAATTCCGCCAGGCCAAATACGCCTTGAACCAAATATTGAACAAGGAAATAAAAAGCGATTTTGAAGTGGAAGACGTCAGCCAAAACAGCAATATGCTGATGGTGACAGACAGCCGCATGTTGAACAAAATAAACAATGAAAGCGAGCTAAACCAATTAAGTGATTTTTTGGTAAACGAGGCCATGAACAACCTCCCGGAACTCCAGGAATTTGATTATGCCATAGCCGCCCAGGAGCGTTTGGCTCTTTCGCAAAAGCGGGCTTTTTATGCCCCCACTTTCGGCGTATCGGGCGCTTATGACCAAACACTTCAACGCTGGAATGTAAAAGAATCCATCATCGGCCCCACCGGAGACCCGGAGCCATCCTGGAATATCGGGCTGGGCGTTCAGTTCCCCATATTTCAGGGAGGTGCCAGAAATTATAATGTACAAAAAACCAAATTGAATATTCACCAAACACAAATACAGAAGGCGGATGTCCGTAACCAGTTGGAACTCCGGGTGCGTGTTTTTTTGCAAGATGCCGCTGCTTCTTATTTTGAAGTGCAGCGCTTTAAAGAAGCGAGTGCGGCCGCTTCCGCAAACTTCGATATTGTGCAGGATGCTTATTCACAGGGACTTGCGAATATCACCAGCTTAATTGACGCCCAAAATGCTAAAGTGCAAACTGCCATAGGTTTGGCCGCTGCAAATTATCAGTTCATACTGGATTTCTTTGAAGTGGAAAGGGCCATCGGGAATTATTACAACCTGAATTCCCCGGCGGAAAGGGATGCTTTTTTCAATAGGTTGGAAGCATTTATGAATTGATTTTAAAAAATTATCACGAATACCCGTCAACTACTTAGGAGTTTTTAAGGTGACCACTTTTTGTTTGCATCAAACTTCAATTTTAGCAGAAATGTAAAAAAGCAAAAAGGTGTCGTGCGATGATTTTTAGAAAAACCATTGAAATAAAAAATCTATAACTTTCTAAAAATCAACCACAACCGAATTGTGTTTAGACTCATTTGAGGCCAAAAAAGGGCTTGTCTAAACACAGTTCGTCACCTCTTAGGCAAATAACCATTCACAAAAAATTTAATTACCAATATCATGAAATACATAGCCCATTTAATAACGATTGTTTTTCTTTTTACTTCCTGCGGAAAAAAAGAAGCACCTGCAGTAGCAGAATCCATACGGCCTGTGCTATATGAAAAAGTCATCAGTACGGGACTGGGAAAGGACAATACTTTTTCAGGGACCTGCCAATCGGATAAAGACGCCAAGCTGAGCTTCAAAGTTGCAGGCAAAGTCAGCTCGATTCCCGTATCAGTTGGGGATAAGGTTCGCAAAGGAACTGTGATTGCAGTAATGGATGCAGTGGATTATAGCATCACTTATGACCAGGCTATAGACCAATTAAAAGGCGCTAAAACCAAGCAAGAATCAGCGGAAACCCAGCGAATTGCCAATAAATCGAATTACGAAAGGGTCGAAAAACTATATGAAAACAATAGTGTGTCAGTTAGTGAATATGAGCAGGCAAAAGCTGCTTATGAAGTTTCCGTATCACAATATGAAGCCGCTATTTCGCAAGTGTCCACGGCCAGAAAACAGGTGGAGGCCGCAAAAAACCAAGTGGGATATACCCGATTAATAACGCCTTTCGATGGCATAGTCTCCGAAGTCCATGTTGCTGAAAATGAATTGGTTGGCTCCGGGAATCCGATAGCTACCATCAGCGCAGAGGGCCGCCCGGAGGTGAGAGTTGGAATCCCTGAAACTATTATCTCAGACATTAAAAAGGGGCAAAAAGTAAACATCCAATTTTCTTCCATGCCCAATGAAAACTTCTCAGGCCGGGTCAAGGAAGTGGCCTATAGTTCCGATAATACGACGACTTACCCGGTTACCATTTCCATAGACAAACCATCTTCTAAAATGCGCCCGGGAATGGCATCGTCGGTGACTTTTTCCAGTGACAGCGGCAAGCCGGCATCATCAGTGCTGGTGGCCCCTGCTAAAGGTATAGGCCAAGGCCCGGATGGGAATTTTTGCTTCGTTATTGAAAAATCGGGAGAACAATACACAGTGAAAAAAACGAATGTAGAAATCGGCGAGTTATTACCTAAAGGTTTTGAAATCAAAAACGGATTGAAAGAAGGGGATATGATTGCAACAGCAGGTTTGAGTTCTCTGCTGGATGGCTTGAGGGTGAAGGTAATGGAGTAAGCGAGTGTGGTGTCAAATCACGGTGATTTTAAAAATAGCCGTGATTTAATTCTCCTTTTTTTAATCAATTAAATTTTCAAACAAAATGAATGTAGCCAAAGTAGCAATAGAGGGCAACCGGATAACCTATATGGTTATGTGCATCATAATATTAACCGGGATATCTACCTACTTCAGCCTCTCCAGAGATGCCATGCCGCCATACACAGTGCGTGTGTGCAAGGTTGTGACCAACTTCCCAGGTGCTTCTCCTGAACGGGTTGAAGAATTGATAACTGACAAAATAGAGAAATCCGCACAGGAGTTGCCCGAACTTAAAACGGTGACCAGTGAGTCAAGGACAGGATTATCTATTGTCACAGTGGAAGTAAAGCCAGATATACAAAAGGCGGATTTGCAAGCTATTTGGGACAAGCTGAGAAGGAAAATTGACGAAATCCGGCCAGACCTGCCAGACAATATATATGGCCCCAATGTGAAGGATGATGGACTTGGGGTGGTTTATGGGATTATGATTGGAATGGAGGGCGATGGCTTTTCCAACCACGAATTAAAGTTATATTCTGATGATATTCGGGATGAACTCATCAAATTACCTGATGCCTCAAGGGTAGATGTCGGAGGTATTCAAGACCAGGAAATTTTTGTAGAATTTGACAATGCACGTTTGGCTCAATTGGGATTGACCCCAGCAAAGTTGAAAGACATTATTTCCAAAACCAATATTGTGTTTTCAGGTGGGCAGGTGTCAATGATAGATGAATTGATTGTGCTGGAGCCTACCGGCAATTTTGAAGATGTAGATGATCTGAAAAAGATTTTAGTGCCCACTGGCTTAGGGGGAGACCCTATTCAATTGGGTGATTTCACTAAAATATATCGTTCTTATGAGGACCCCATAACAAGCATGGTGAAAGTGAGCGGTGTCACAGGTTTGTCTATTTCAGTATCCTTGAGAGAGGGGGCAAATTTGGTTAAATTGGGCAAGGAAGTAGATGAAAAAATAGCCATGTACAACAGTACGCTGCCGCATGGTATAAAATTGAGTCGAGCTGCTTCACAGGATGTTTATGTGGATGCCAAAGTGAAGAATTTCATGGGCAATGTTTTTCAATCAATTTATATTGTATTGGGAGTAATGCTGATGTTTTTGGGATTTAGGACGGGTATGTTTTTGGCGGCTTTGATACCTGTTCACATGATATTGACAGTGTGGGTGATGGGCTTAGCTGGTATCAGTTTGAACCAAGTATCATTGGCAGCCCTAATCATGGCTTCTGGTGTATTGGTGGACAATGCAATTGTGGTTTCGGATTCTATCATAGCAAAGCTGAAGGAAGGGCAAACTCCATTAAAGGCGGCAATAGATGCGGCGGGGGAGCTATTTATTCCGCTATTGACATCAGCGCTGACTACTGCGGCGGCTTTTCTGCCTTTCTATCTAGCCAAAGACCCGATGGGTGAAATCATGGGTGATTTGTTCAGCGTAATGACCATAGCGCTGCTTGGTGCATGGGTGCTTTCCATGACCATTGTTCCCATGTTGGGCATGTATTTCATCAAATTAAAAGTGCAGACACCGGAGCAAGCGGCGAAGCAAAAAAAGTCCATTTTTGATAAAATGATGGGGCCTTATGATAAGTTGCTTATGTGGACGATGCGCAATCCTGTAAAGCTTATCCTTATTATCATCGCAATGTTTTTTGCTTCATTGACACTGTTCCCCAAATTGCCTTTTATATTTTTTCCGGATAGTGACAGGAACCTAGTAACGGTTGACGTAAACCTGCCATTAGGTGCCAAAATTGAAAAGACAGAGGAGGTGGTATCGCAGATAGAGGATTTTATCAAAAAAGAGGTTCAAGTCAAAGATGGCCGCCCCAATGGCATAGTTGACTGGACTTCATTTATCGGTGAGGGGCCTGCGTCTTATGACCTTGGATACCAACAGGGCGAAGCCAATTCAAGCTACGCACACATGCTCTTGAACACGGACAATTTTGCATCCAACAATGGTGTGATTGCCAAGATGGATAGTTTCTGTTTTGCGACTTTCCCAGATGCAACCGTTGATGTAGGCCCGCTGGCGGGAGGTGCCAGCAGTGGCGCAGATGTGGAAATCCGGCTTAAGGGCGACGACCCCGAGCAACTGTACCGCATTTCAGAGCGGATCAAGCAGAAGATGTCGGCTACTCCCGGCACGCAAAACATCTCAGATGACTGGGGGCCCAGAATCAAAAAATTCATCATTGATATTGACCAGGACAAAGCCAATAGAGCAGGCGTGACCAACCAAGATATTGCGCTTTCCTTGATGACTGCACTGAATGGTTTTACGGCTGGTGATTTTAGGGATGGCGATGACAATATTGACATCGTGATGCGGAGCGAAGACGGTAAAAAACTGGACGTGGAGTCCTTGCGAGGCATGAACATTTTTGCACAGGGGACAGGTAGAAACGTGCCTTTAATGCAGGTAGCTGACTTGGTACCTGATTGGCAATACGCCAAAATCCTGCGGCGTGATTTATACAGGACGCTGACGGTTTCCTGTGATGCGAAAGATGGATTTACCGCTTCGGACATTACGAAAATCCTTTCACCATTTATTGCTGAGGATGTAAAGAATTGGCCCAAGGGCAATACTTATGAATCAGGCGGTGAATCTGAAAGCAGCAAGCAGTCCATAGGGGCAGTGGGGGATCAACTACCGATCGCCGGGTTGATAATTCTGTTGTTGATGGTTGGCCAATTCAATTCGATTCGCAAAACCTTCCTTATTCTTTCAACCATACCATTGGGCTTGATTGGAGTGCTCTTTGGGTTGTTTGTCTTCCAGTCGTACTTTGGCTTTATGGCATTCCTAGGTGTTATTTCGCTGGCAGGTATTGTCATCAATAATGCGATTGTATTGATAGACTGTGTTGATTCGGAAAAAAAGGAAAACAACAAGAATGATTACGATGCAATCATCTCCGCAGCGCGGCAAAGGTTCCAGCCTATCATGTTGTCCACGTTGACTTCGGCAGCGGGCTTGATTCCGATGTACACCGGTGGTGGGGAAATGTGGCAACCAATGGCTGTTGCTATCATGATAGGCCAGATATGTGCCACTGCAATTACCTTGCTGTTTGTGCCGGCATTATACAAGTTGTTGTATCGAGCGAAGAATAATGCGGCGTAGGGATTTATCAAATTATATCGGTGGTCGGTGAGTCAGCCTCTGATTGCCAAAGTTTTAATTAGGTAAAAATGACAATGCCATCCCGGGCTCTGGTATAGTTCTGTCAGGTTGCCGTGGGCCAAATCACGGTGATTATAAAAATCACCGTGAATTAACGGGACGTTCCACTAAAGAACCTGGGGCCTTTCGGCTGCCCCACGATTTCAATCGCAGGGCAGGAAGGCGACAATTTGATTTACACCCGTTTGGGGCGGCGCACAGCATATAATCGAATAAATTTAATTATACGGTGTTTACAACTGACGAACATATCATAAAGGATTGCCAGGCAGGTGAGCGAAAAGCACAATTGGCATTGTACGAAAAATATAAGCCAATGCTTTTTGGTATCTGTATTCGATACGCTTCCGATTGGCACGAGGCAGAAGATTGGCTCCAAGATGGCCTGATCCGCATCTACACCAACCTCTGCCGATACCGTCCAATTGGTGCATTTGGAGCATGGCTGCGCACGGTCATGGTTCATTCGACCTTGGAACAACTGCGAAGGAGAAAGCGTACCTTTTCGTCAATCCCACTGACAGAAGTGGCCGATACCTTTGTGACGGTTGCAGATATATATGCGAAATACCAGGAAGAAGAACTGGGGCTAATGCTCAGTATATTGCCTGAAGGCTACCGCACTGTTTTCAACCTGTATGTATTGGAGGAATATTCCCACCGGGAAATTGGTGTAAAATTAGGCATCGAAGAAAGTGCCAGCCGTTCGCAATTGTGCAGGGCAAAGATTATACTGCGGCGCATGCTTGAAAAATCAGCACATGGTGTTTTAGGAACTGTTTAGTTAATGGAATAAATTATAGATGAACGCATTTAAAGTTAAAGGCATCCTCTCTTGAGAGGAGGGGTTATAAAACCCCCCTGTTCCGGAACAGCGGGGGTTTTTAAACCCACC
>JBGSKQ010000073.1:0-141725 GCA_041741095.1 Saprospiraceae bacterium | reverse complement strand
ACGAAGTTCCCCATCATAGCACTCGCAGACGTAGTAGTACAGGGCGATTAGTTCTATTGCTTTCACAACACAAACCTAATCCGCTTTGGACATCGCTACGTCTGTTCTATTTCAATCTATTGTCAACCCCTAATTCGCATAAATTAGGGGTGTTAAGAAAAATTTGAAGCAGATTTTTTGACGCAGATAGACGCAGATTTTTTATGAAAACTGCCGCCTAAGGCGGCATATATGGCATCGAGAAAGGAGTAAATTCGGCATTAGAAATAATTTTCTTAACACCCCTAATCGTAAATCCCAAAATCGTAAATCGTCAAGCTTTTTCTTCCCAAATCATCCCTAAATTTATAATCGTCTCTACCGCCTTTTCCATGTCCTGCACGGAAACCCATTCCTGCCTTGAGTGGAAGGCATGTTCGCCAGCAAAAATATTGGGGCTGGGCAAACCCATGAAAGACAAGCGGGAGCCATCAGTACCACCCCGGATACTCGAACGCTGGGGTTTCAAACCTGCCCGCTGAATGGCTTCCAAAGCATAATCCACCACTTGAGGATGCCCGTCCAGCACCTTTTTCATGTTGCGATATTGTTCGATAATCTTCATCTCGGCGGTGGAATTGGGGTATTTTTTAATGACCTTATCCATGATTTTTCGCAAAACCTCCTCGTGTTCCTTTAGCTTTTCATTGGTAAAATCCCGGACAATAAAACGCATACTCGTTTTTTCCAACATGCCTTCTATCAAAACAGGGTGAAGAAAACCTTCCCGCCCTTCGGTGGTTTCTGGCGACAATTTATCCTTCGGCAACGCAGCCAGTATTTCGGCGGCTATTTTCATGGAGTGTTCCATTTTGCCTTTAGCGTAGCCAGGGTGGGCACTCACGCCCTGTATGATAATCACGGCTGCGTCGGCAGAAAAAGTTTCGTCCTCCATCGAGCCGGCCATTTCTCCGTCCACTGTGTAGCAATATTTGGCCCCCAGCTTTTTCAGGTTGACCTTGTCAACACCACGCCCAATTTCTTCGTCCGGTGTGAACAGGATTTTTATTTCACCATGTTTCACATTTGGGTGAGTCATGAAAAAATGGGCGGCATCCATGATTTCAGCCAAACCCGCTTTATTATCTGCACCCAACAGCGTCGTCCCGCTGGCCGTCACGACGTCATTTCCGATTTGATCTTTCAAATGGGGATGGTCTTTTATCCTGATAACCTGCGAATTATCATCAGGCAGCACGATGTCCTGGCCCTGGTAGTTTTTGTGGACAATCGGCTTCACGTCGGCCCCGCTGCAATCGGGCGCAGTGTCCATGTGCGAGCAGAAGCAGATAACGGGAACATCTTTTTTAGTGTTGGAAGGGATGGTGGCATAGACATAGCCATACTTGTCCAGCCTGGCATCGGCGATGCCCATCGCTTTCAGTTCCTTGACCAGGAGCTTGCCGAGGTTTTTTTGCTTTTCCGTGGAAGGGATGGTTTTCGATTCCGGATCGGATTGGGTGTCAATTTTCACATAGCGTAAAAATCGGTCGAGTACGGTGTGTTCAATTTTTAAGCTCATCAAAATCAGTGTTTTATATGTTTTTTAAAAAGGATTGACGAACAAAAGCAGTTGTTTAAAAAGCATCAAAAGACAATTCACCAAGTACTTCGGCTGCCGCTCCAAACATTGTTTTCCAGGATATTTCACCTTAACAAAATTTTAAATGCAGGCAAAGCATCGTTCCCGCCAAAGTATTCGTTTTTCGGGCAAATTTTCACGAAGGGAGCAATTATTTTTGCGCCCTCTTAAATGAACAAATCCCATAAGTGACCGCTTAAAGCATTGACAGTCTTAGGCATTGACCAAAAGTTTGAATAGTTCCCGAATGTTTGATGGGCCGACCAAAAAGCCCGGCCAAAAACCTATCAGTCAAATCCCCCGGTTCTTTCAAACTTAACCACCATAATTTTTAAACTAAACCATTTTTCAACATGAAAAAACTTCTCTGGATTTTCGCTAGCGCATTACTGCTCTCGAATTTATTCCTTTCCACCGGTTGCGGTGAAGACGATCCGATTACTCCCGACCTCGATCCTACCATTGCTGTTACCGCTGCTACAGAAACAGTTGTCGGCACTGGCCAAACCGTTGAATTTGAAGTAATTGGTGCAAAAACGACCAACGATCTCCAATCCCTCACTATTCTCGAAGATGATGTTCAAGTTGATGACGCCAGGATTTCGATCACAGGTATCAGCTTGGCTGCAAACCCACAATTGATCACTGGCAGCGATGTTTCAGGTTTCACTTGGACTGTGACAATTGATGCACATGATAGCGGTGCCAGCACTTATACTTTCAGGCTTTCTGATACAAAGAGCAACACAGCTGAAGATGAAGTGGAAATCAATGTAGAAACTGAAATTACCACTACATTAACAGCCAAACTGCTCTACAATCAAGGCGGCGGAGTTGGCAAAGGTGCTCTGGACTTGGACGAAGGGCTTTCGACTGGTGTCCAATCCTCAGGTCAAACTACTCCTGACCAAGCTGAAATCCGTGATGCAGGCATTGACTCTACCAGTACCACTGCACAAGCCTGGAGGAAGCAAATCACTTATGTAAATGGCACTGACCTACGTTATGTAGGGTCTTCTACTCCAGAATCTACTTTCGATAACATCAGTTCAACTGAAGCTATCCAAAGGATTTTTGATGCGGCAACCCCAGTTTCTAATGAGGCAGTAACTGGTGATGGCAGCGGCACTCCTACTTGGGGAAGCTACAAAGTGAGCAAGGTAATTGAAGAAGGTGACATTTTTGCCGCCAGCAGAAATGGAAAGACATACTTGTTCCAAGTAACTAACATTGTTGAAACCAATAACAACAATGAAGACTATTATGAATTGACTATCAAGTACTGATAATCAATTTTTTAGCAAGTGAAAAAGGCGTCCCGGTCACCGGGGCGCCTTTTCCATTTAACAACCCATTAACACTTGTTCCCGCCTCATTAACAAGGGCTTGTGGGTGCTTTGGCATAAATTTGCATGGCAATTAGCGGAATATTTGAAATCAAAAAATTCCATACTTTTGCGCCTCCTTTTTTCATCGCAACAAATTTCATCTCATCATTAAAACTCGTTAAAGATGTTGAAGCAAATTAAATTTGGAATCCTCACTGTCCTTACGGTAGCTTTTTTGGCAAGCTGCAAGAGCGACAGCGCTGGCGATCAATCCGCCCAAGCTGCTGTCGGCACAGAAACGGCAACTACCCCTGCCGATCCCAATGCTACACCGGCTGCTCCGGGCTCAGGTTTGGCTGTATCGCCGACCCCCAATGCTGCCGAGCCGGCGGCTCCTGTTGGCCCCACTACTTCCGTCCAGTTCGCTGAAACCGAATTCAATTTCGGTAAAGTTAAGGCTGGCGAAAAAGTGCGCCACGAATATTCTTTCAAAAACACAGGCAAAGAGCCGCTGATCATCAGCAATGCAAAAGGTAGCTGCGGTTGCACTGTGCCCCAGTGGCCAAAAGAGCCAGTCCCAGTTGGTGGCGAAGGCAAAATCATGGTTGAGTTCGACAGCAAAGGCAAGAGCGGTAACCAAACCAAACAGGTGACCATCACTGCCAATACTGATCCGCCACAATCCATCATCTACATCAAAGGTGAAGTGACGCCGGATCCGAATGCTCAAACTGCACAGCCAAACGTAGAAGTGAACAAGTAATTACTTGCTTATATTTTCTCAAAAAAGCCTGCACGTGTGAAACATTGTGCAGGCTTTTTTATTATTACACCCAAGCCCAAAATGCCCAAGTTTACCTGCATTAAGCGACCGTATGAAATCCTACCTTTCACTGATCAAGTTTAGCCACACCATTTTTGCGATGCCCTTTGCCATGCTCGGTTTTTTTCTGGCTGTACACAGTCCCGGCCATAGTTTTAGTGCCAAATTGTTGGGGCTGGTTATTCTGTGTATGGTCTTCGCACGGAGCGCAGCGATGGCATTCAACCGTTATCTCGACCGGGAATTTGACATAAAAAACCCAAGAACCGCCATCCGGGAAATACCTGCCGGCATCATCAGTTCCAAATCGGCACTCGCTTTTGTCGTGGCCAGTGCGGCACTGTTTGTCCTCACCACCTGGTTTATCAACCCGCTATGCTTTTACCTTTCGCCAGTGGCCTTGCTGGTTATTTTGGGCTATAGTTATACAAAGCGCTTTACGCCTTTGTGCCACTTTGTACTGGGTTTGGGCTTGTCATTGGCCCCAATTGGTGCCTACCTGGCAGTGACAGGAAAATTTGATTTGATACCTATGCTTTATTCGGCGGCTGTCCTGCTTTGGGTTTCTGGCTTCGATATAATTTACGCCTTGCAGGATGAAGAGTTTGACAAATCGCAAAACCTGTTTTCAATCCCCACTGCATTGGGAAGGAAGCAAGCTTTGGCGCTTTCCTCGGTGCTGCATACGGCCTGTGTCATTCTCATTTTCGTGGCCGCCTGGCTGGTAGGGCAACAATTTCCTAACCTGGGTTGGCTGAACTGGGCCGCAGCCCTCTTGTTCACGGCACTTCTTTTTTATCAGCATACCTTGGTAAAGCCAGACGACCTGAGTAGGGTCAACCTGGCTTTTTTCACTACCAACGGAGTGGCCAGCCTTGCATTTGGCGGAATGTTGATTTTGGATTTTTACGTTTAGTTTTAAGCTTTTCTTCCTTCAAGCTCAACCAATTCCATGCAAATACGCCGCATACAATTACTAAACCTGCATTCCATCCGGGAGAAAGTGGAAATAGATTTTATGGCAAGCCCCTTGGCGGATACTGGCCTTTTCGCCATCACTGGCGACACGGGGGCGGGCAAAACGACCATCCTGGATGCAATTACCTTGGCCTTGTACGGTAAAATTTGCCGCAACTCGAACGAACACGAAGTGCTGTCGCATGGAGCGGATGAAGGTTTTGCGGAATGTGAATTCGAGGCGGGGGGCCGGATTTTTTTGGCAAAATGGGAAATCAACCGGCGCAAGTCCAAAAAGACAGATGAAATAAAGAACGACCGCTACCGCATGGTCGCTGAAAAGGACAAAACCAGTGGCGATTTTATCATCCAGGCCGAAAGAAAAGTCAGGGAAATTGACGCATTTATTGAGGAGGTGACCGGTTTGGATTTCGCCCGTTTTACCCGTTCGGTGATGCTGGCACAAGGCGATTTTGCCGCCTTTTTGAAAGCCCCGGCCAAGGAGCGCAGCGAACTCCTGGAACGCATCACCGGCACGGAAATCTATTCGCAACTCTCCGTGGCCGCACTGGAACGCTACCGCATCGAGCAGCAATCGTTGGAGGATTTGAGGAAGCAGCGTGAGTCGCTCAAACTGTTTTCCAAAGAAGAACTCAAGGAGAAAAAGACGCTGTTGAAACAAAAGGAAAAGGAAAACAAGGAGACGAAAAAAGCGCTGGAAGAGACGAGGCAGGCATTGCTTTGGCTGCAAAACCTCGCTGCACTGAGGACCCGATTGGAAATTTACCAAAAAGCTGCTGACAACCTGGAATCCGAAAAACTCAGCCAACAGGCCGATTTGGAAAAACTGGCCACCCACCGCCTGGCCCTGCCCTACCAACCTACACTTTCACAGTTGGAGGACAAGGAAAACGAGGCCCGCTTGCTACAAGGAGAGGCGGAAGCCTTGGAGTTGGAACTTGCTATTTTACAAGAAAAAGAAAGGGACTCGAAGGACATTTTTGACCAACAAAATAATGCGCTTCAAGCACTCAAACTAAGCCAACCAGCCGCCATGCGCTTGTTTGACGAGGTGGGAAAATTGGATCAACAGCTTGCCACCAAATCCGAAATTTTAGCAAAAACAACAGAAGAAGCCGCTGCCCTGAAACTATCGGAAGCGGAAAACCAGCAACGGAAAATTGCCCTGGAAAAGGAAAGCCAAAGCCTGGAAAAATTGATTGAAACAGCAAAAGATTGGTTGAAAGAAAACGCCGTTTTGGAATCGCTGCCAAAGGATTTGCCTGCCATCCGCCTGATGCGGGAAAATTTGCGGGATATTTATAAAAGCCAAAAGCAAATAAAAGAGGAACTGCATGTATTGTCCCAAAAAAACAGCCAGGCAGAAAGCGAGCAGCATTTGGTGCAACATCATTTGGAACAAGAAAAAACAGGCCTGGAAGCATTGGTTTTGAATTTTAAAAAAACTGCGACCGTCGAATACCCAACTGACCGCAACGACCTGATTGAAAAATTGAGCTTCGAAATAGAAGCCCTGGGCGAGCAGCACAAAAACTTCCGCCAGCTCAATGGATTGAGTGAGGAATACAGCCAAACCTTGCAGGAATTGGCGGAATTGGAAGATGAGTTGGACAACCTGAAGCGGGAAGAAACGGCCATTGACAAAATGTTGCTGAGCGCCCTGGAAGAAACCGAAACCCTTGAAAACATTTTAAAATACAAGCAGGAAAACTTCAGGCTCCACCAACAAATAGCCAATTACGAGGCCGACCGTGCCAACCTGAAAGAAGGCGAAGCTTGCCCACTGTGTTTTTCCACGGAGCACCCTTTTCGGCACCAACATGTCAAACCTTACGTGAACGAGGCGAAGGCCGAACTGGAAATGGCCGAAAATGCATACCACGAAAGCCATCAGTACAGGACCGCCTTGTTGAAACGACATTATGAAATTTCGTCCAACATCCTGCATATTGACAGCAGCACGACTGGGCATTTGGGCAGGGTGCAAAACAAATTGCTCGACTGTGAGCGGAAAATGGCTGCCCTCTTCCCTGGATTGAACGAAGATGATTTTGCCAAATCGCACGGCGTGTGGTTGTTGAAAAAAGTAGGGACATTTGAAGACAACCTGAACCGGAAAAAATCTGCCAGGGAAACTTTGGCACGGCTCAACCGGGAGATTGGGCAACGGGAAGAACAAATGCGCAGCCTGGAAAACAAGGCCAAGGACCTGCACTTCGACATCAAACACCGGGCAGAACTGATCAAGGAAAAAGAGCGGATGCTGGAGGATTTTGATAAAAAATTCCAACAAGGCAGGCAAGAACTTGACATACTGGTAGGTAAATATGGCTACCAGTTTTCAGTGGAAGAGGCCAATGGGATGTTCGGCGAATTGGAGGCCCAGGAGAAGGATTTTTCCCAACAAAAAAGCCAATTGCAAACGTGGGAGGGACAACTGGCCCTTGCCAGGCAGGAGTTGAAGCAAATTGAAAAATTGCTGAAAGAAACCAGTGAAAAGCACAAAGCCAAACATTTGGAACTAGAAGAAGCAAGGTCTGTGATGTCAGGTTTGCAAACAAAACGAAAAGAGTTGTTTGGGGAAAATGATCCGCAAGTGGAACGGGAAAAATTATTGGAGGGGACTGAGCGGCTTGAAAAATCAATGGCCGAAGCCCAGGAGGTTTTCAACAAAAACAAAGAAGCGTTGGCCCTGAACCACCAGGCACTTCACAGCAAGCAAGAAAATTTAGCCAAAACCCAAAAGGCACTGGGCAATATCAGTGCAGACCTGGAAAAAGCCTTGAAAAAGCTTGGTTTTGCCAATACCGATACTTTGAAAAATGCCATCCTCCCGGAAGAAGCGGCGCAAGCCATCGAACAGCAGGCAGAAGCCCTGAAAAACAAAGCCATAGAAATAGCACAAAGCATCCGGGAAACCCAAGCGAGCATTGAAACTCAAGCTCTACTCGGCTTGACGGAAAAAACTTTAGCAGAACTGGAAACCGCCACTGCGGAACAAGAAACAAATGTGCAATCAGTACAAAGGGAAATCGGTGCCTTGCAACAACAACTGCAAGATAACGATCAGCGCCAGGCCGAAGCAGCAGAATTGCTGGAAAAAACAGAGGAACAGCGGAAGATTTTCAATCGTTGGGCCGCCCTGTACGACCTCATCGGTTCATCCGGCGGCAAGAAGTTCCGCATTTTTGCGCAAGGCCTGACCCTGCAAAAGCTGGTTCAACTTGCCAATGCGCACCTCGGCAACCTCTTTGGACGGTACGTCATCATCAAACGGCCGGGCGAAGATTTGGAACTCGATATTGTGGACACGTATCAAGCCGACAATGTGCGCTCCATGAACACCCTGTCAGGCGGCGAAAGCTTCCTTGTGAGCCTCGCCCTTGCCCTCGGCCTCTCCGATCTGGCGGGCCGGAATGCCAATATCCGCTCGCTGTTCATTGACGAAGGCTTTGGCACCCTCGACGAACAAACCCTCGACCTGGCCATCAGCACCCTGGAAAACTTGCAAGCCAGGGGAAAGACCATCGGCATCATTTCACATGTAAAAGAGCTGAAGGAACGCATCTCCACACAGGTAAGGGTCTTGAAAAGGGGCGGCGGCACAAGTATCGTCGAAATCGTCGGTTAAGCAACCTATATCCAACCCCTGAGAAGAATGAACCTTCTTCATTGTTTTGATCCAAAACGACAAGAAAAAATACCTTTGCGCAGCAACAACTATTAGTGGGACGATGTACTCAGCGTCAGTTCATCGTTCATCGTTCATCATTCATCATTTATTTTCAAACCATGCCGGATTGGCAACTCATCCTTCTTTTCTCTACCGTCCTAATAGGCGGGAGTGCGGGCTTTTATTTTCAAAAACAAAAGAAAGGGCTGTTGCAGATTGTGCTATCGTTTAGCGGCAGCTACATTCTGGGCATTGCAGTGCTGCACCTGATGCCCTGGGTGTTTTCGGGCGGCAACTATCAGCCGGGGCTTTGGGTTTTGGCGGGTTTTTTTGTACAACTGCTGTTGGAGCAACTCTCCGCAGGCGTAGAACATGGCCACATCCATGCCCCCCACAAGTATTCGCCGTCGTTTGTCGTGGCCGTGATGGCGGGCCTTTGCATCCATGCATTCGTGGAAGGGATGCCGCTCAGTTATTATGGTGAAATGCACGAGGTGGAATTGGGCCAGGGCCACACGCACAACCACCTGCTGTACGGCATCATCCTGCACCACATCCCGGCGGCCTTTGCGCTGGTTGTCTTGCTCCTGGTGAGCCACCTGCAAAAACGATGGGTCTGGCTGTGCCTGATCATTTTTGCGGGCATGTCGCCATTGGGGGCCATCCTGGCCGAATCCATAGCCATCCCTATCTCATGGCAAAAGGCGATTCTGGCATTTGCCGTTGGTTCGCTGCTGCACATTTCCACGGTCATCATTTTTGAAATGGACAGTTCGAGCCACCACTACATCTCCTGGAAAAAACTGGCCGCCATCGCCGCAGGAATATCCATCTCCATTTTAACCATCCTATAAAAATTCAGTATTATGTTCGGCATCTTGCCAAATAACATTCAACTGTTTTACGATACTTTTCAAGAGGGCGTCATAATTTCGTTTACAATAAGTAAAACCCAAACATTAAAGATTTCGGAAAATCGCTACCTTGGCGTCTAAAATCTGTCAAAGTGACCAAGTAGCAACCAAACACAAAGTATGAATCGCACTATACAAACCTACTTTTTAACAATCGCCTTTCAATTCATTGCCCTGGCGGCATTTACACAAGCCACCATCAAGGGGGAGGTGATTGACGCAGCCACCAAGGACCCGCTCATCGGGGCCAGTATTTTCATCAAGGAGACGGGAGAAGGCACGGTGACGGATTTTGATGGGAGTTTTGAGTTGAATATCAAAGGCAGTCTACCTGTCATAATTTCAGTGACATACACAGGCTATGAAGAGCATATCCTTGACGTTACTTCAGTCAATCAGAAAATTTCCATTAAACTTTCCGAAGCAACGTTAACCATTGACGCTATCGAGATCAGAGAAAAAAGATTATCAGACAAACAAAAAGAATCACCCCTCACTGTGGAAGCAATGGATCTCATTGCCATAAAAGAAACACCACAGGTTGATTTCTATAAAGGCTTGGGCACATTGAAAGGGGTTGATTTGACTACTGCCAGCATGGGCTTTACCATTATCAACATGCGTGGCTTCAACAGCACCAGCCCTGTGCGCTCCCTGCAAGTTATCGACGGTGTGGACAATGCCTCTCCTGGCCTGAACTTTTCGCTCGGCAATTTTCTCGGCGCACCAGAACTGGATGTTCAAAAGGTGGAACTGGTAGCAGGGGCGAGCTCAGCCTATTACGGCCCCAACGCCTTCAATGGTGTAATCGACATGACGACCAAAGATCCATTCTTTCACAAAGGGCTTTCTGTTTCGATGAAATATGGAGAAAGAAGCCTCTTTGAAGGGGCCATCCGCTGGGCAGATGCTTTTAAGAACAAGAACGGGGAAGATAAATTCGGCTACAAGTTCAATCTTTTCTACCTGAGGGCCAACGATTGGGAAGCTACCAATTACGGCCCCACCGAACAATCGGAAGTAGGGGCGGACAATCCAGGGGGTTATGATGCAGTAAATGTTTATGGAGATGAAAACACAGACGGAAGCCGTGATTTTAGAGACCCTTCAGAATTGGTTGAATTCCCAGGTTTAGGTGTGTTCCATAGAAAAGGATATCGGGAAGTAGATCTGGTTGATTACAATACCAGGAACATCAAGGGAAATATTGGGCTTTACTATAAAATTACTCCTGACATCCAGGTCATGGGAGGGTTTAGTGTAGGTAATGGTACGACTGTTTACCAGGGGGAAAATCGCTTCAGCTTGAAAGGGATCAAGTTTTTCCAATATAAGTTTGAGGTGAGCCAGCCCAACAAATTTTTCCTGAGGGCATACAGGACGGAAGAAGATGCCGGGGAAAGTTACGACGCTTATTTTACTGCTTTGAGGCTGCAGGACGCAGCAGCCGGCAGGAACAGTTGGAACACCAAATACCTGAACTATTGGCAAATCAACAACTCTGCCAAGGTAAAAAACCTGGAAGGCTACCCACCGCCTTCTTTTCCCTTTGATTTTGAACAACAGGCAATCGTACTGGCGGCCAATCAGGACTCCTTGAGGATTTGGCACCAACAAGCGCAAAATGCTGCCAATACGGGTGGCGTTTTCCCATTGGCCTATGATTTTTATGACCCAAATGCACCAGATTCCCTCGGCAGGGCACGTTTCGATTCCCTGTTCAACCAAATTGTTTCCCATTTGCCCACTGACACTATTAAAGGCACACGATTCTACGACCGCTCTTCCCTCAACCACATTCATGGGCAGTATCAAATCAATACCGATTTTGCAAACTTCATTGTCGGTGGCAACTACCGCCTTTACCAGCCAAATTCGAAAGGCACTATTTTTATTGACACCATGGGCCGTGAAATCCGGAATTGGGAAGTAGGCGGTTATCTTGGCGTTGAGAAAAAGGTTTTTGATAACCGGCTGAAGATCAATGCAACATTGAGGGTTGACAAAAACCAAAATTTCAATCCAGTTGCTTCCCCGGCAGCTTCTCTGGTATATTCCCCATCATTGGATCACGTTTTCAGGTTTTCCTTTTCCTCGGCCGTTAGGAATCCAACCCTCGCCGACCAATACCTTAATTACAATGTCGGACGAGCAATCCTGAGGGGGAACATAAACGGCGTAGATAGCCTGGTGACCATAGCATCTGTTATTTCCACCTTGAATTCACTGGATGCCGACAGCCTGGACTATTTCAATATTGATGCAATCCGGCCTGAAAAAGTTAAAACATTTGAAATTGGCTGGAGGGGAAGCCTTTTCAATTCCATCTGGGTGGACGCCAATTATTATTACAGTTTTTACAAGGACTTTATCGGCTATGAATTCGGGGTGGATTTCCAATATACCATCATTCCTATTTTTAATAGGCTTAACCCAACAGTGATACAACCTTACAGAGTAGCCTCCAATGCACAATCTACCGTCACTACCCAGGGCTTTTCCATCGGCCTCAATTATTATTTCCCGAAATACCTGGTCTTCAACGGAAATTATTCCTGGAACAAACTGAACAAGAAAGGAGCCGATGACCCCATCGTGCCCGCCTACAACACCCCAGAGCATAAATTCAACATTGGAATTTCTGGCAGGGATATGCAGTCCAACTTAGGATTTATGACCATCAGGAACTATGGCTTCAGCATCAATTACAAATGGATACAAGGCTTTACTTTTGAAGGGTCGCCACAGTTTACAGGCACCATCCCAACTTATGATTTGATAGACGCACAAGTGAACATTAATTTCAAACGCATCAACACCACCCTCAAAATCGGAGCATCCAATATCATTAACAAAAAGCAAGTGCAGACTTATGGGGGGCCAGCTATCGGAAGGCTTGCCTATATAGGCCTTTTGTATGAGTGGAAAAAGAAGGATTAAATACCAATCTATTTCTGGGCTGAATCGAAAATAACTAAATAATCATTCACTTAAATCAAATTCTATGAAAATCAAGTTTACTTTAATTTTTACCGCTCTATTGCTTTGTACGCTTCAGGTCAAGGCACAGCGATATGTTACCGAGATTTTTACCGACGTCAATGTGACCACAGTACAGTATGCGACCAACATCACGGTGATTTCCGGTGCCCCAGCTCCTGAGAATCTATATGTCAACATTTACACACCAGTGGGGGATTCAGAAACGGATAGGCCGCTCGTGCTTTTAGCGCACACAGGAAGTTTCCTGCCGCTCCCCCTCAACGGATCAACCACAGGCGATACCCTTGATTATGCAGTTAAGACCATTTGTACAAGGTTGGCAAAGATGGGATACGTGGCAGCGGTATTCACCTACCGAAAAGGGTGGAATCCAGGCCCTGGTACTACCGTTGAACAACGGCGCTCCGGCTTGATCAATGCGGCCTATAGGGGCATACAGGATTTTCGTTCCCTCGTCCGTTTTTTCCGTAAAAGTGTTGCGGAAATGAGCAATCCTTACGGTATTGATCCAGCTAAAATTGCAGGCTGGGGACAGGGAACAGGAGGCTATATAGTATCGGCTTCTGCTTGCCTTCAATTGGAAGAAATTTACATTGACAAGTTTAAAAACCCCAGTACAGGCATACCTTATATAGACACTACCCTTTTAGGAAACCTTGACGGGACTACAGCAGGGCTCATCAACCTTCCCAATACACCAGGGTATCCTTCCAACATTTCATTGTCTTTCAATGCCGGAGGCGCTTTGGGGGATAGTAGCTGGCTGGATGCAGGTGAACCGCCAATGATCGCAGCGCATGTTATCCAAGATCCCTTTGCCCCATTTGGCTATATTTTGCCTAATGGCCCAATTAATTGCGAAGGCGATGTGATTGTACCAACCACCGGCGACTTTGTCGTAAAAGTGGCTGGTTCCAAATGCCTCATTAATCGTGCAAATAGCCTTGGAATCAACGATGTACTAAACGCTGCAAATTTTAATGACCCTATCAATGCTAAAATAGCAACCGAATTTTTGGCCGAGCCCAACCTTTGGCCTATTTGGACTGCCGGTCCTCAAGCCGGTCCTTGGGATTATTGGGACCAGGCATATTATGGCCAGTTGCCACACCCGTCCTGCATGGGTGTCATGCCACCTGATTGCAGTTTTAACACAATCAACCTTGCAACCAACCCTGATATGTCGCTGGACAAAGCGAACCGTTATATTGATACTTTGCTTGCTTTTTTTGCCCCTAGGGCGCACTTGGTCATGAATGGCTTATCAAACAGTGAGGAGATTATTACCGATGTCAACTTAAGCGTTTACCCAAACCCATCTCAGGGTACTATTTGGGTAGAAGTCAAAGACGCAAGGGTGATCGAAGGTGTTGAAATCCTGGATTTGCACGGTAAGACAATGGGTTACAATGAAAACATTGGAACGAAAGCCTTCCAGGTAGAACGCAATGGCCTTTCCGCTGGCATGTATATCCTAAAGGTCAGGTTCAAAGACGGGATAGCTACCCGTAAAATAATGTTTAACTGATAATCAGTAATAAGCTTGAACATCAAATAATTGGGGCAAAGCCGAATGGTTTTGTCCCAATTTTTTTTACACCCCCATCAAAAACCCCATCACATCCACCCCGTCCGCATAATCGTCCAGCCCAGGCGACTGTGTTTTTCCGAAGGCCACGTGTTCCAAGCCTGGCGAGGCAGTTTTGGCCACCACGCATTGGATTTCTTCTTCCCTCAATTTTAGTTCCTCATCCACCGCTTTCCGATCGGAGTAGTATTCATAATGCAATATAGCGATGCGGGAGGCAATAGCCGGGTCTTCTGCCAGGATGATGCAGCCGTTGTTGATGAAGGGCGTGCGGTTCAGCATCACAATGGCGTAGTTGTAGTCGAAGTTGTTCTTGTACCTGTCGTGCAGGATGATGTCACGGTATTCGTGCAGCTTTTCCACCAGGGTTTGGAAAATGTAGCCTTGCGGGACGTAGATTTTGGACACATTTCGGCAGCCCATGCCAAAATAGCGGAAGACATCTTTGCCCAGGGCCAATAGCTCGTCTTCGGTTTCGGTGCCGTCCAACACGGCCACGGAATTGCGGTTTTTGCGGATGATATGTGGCGATTTACCAAAATAGGCTTCAAAATAGCGGGCCGAGTTGTTGCTGCCGGTGGCTATGACGGCATCATAGCCTTTTAGCCTTTCCATTATTTCAAAATAAGCGGCGGTGTCAGGGTTGATTTTTTCCAGCAATTTCAACAGGTATGGCAGCAGGAATTTGTCCTTTTCCGAGAGTTTTATCAAAGAGCGGTGGCCGGCAACGAAGACGCAGACGAGGTCGTGGAAGCCCACCAAGGGAATGTTTCCTGCCATGACAAGGCCCACATTGCTGGGTGTCTGCCTGTTGAGAATCTCATATTGCCCGGCCCATCCACGCAGTTTTTTTTCATCCAAAAACTCTTTAGCGATGACTTTAATGGCCCGCTCCTGATTTTCTGGTGTGAACCACCTGTTGTTAAAATAGGTCCGCTGGATGACGGCATTCAAATATTCATCTTCACCGAGCAAGTGTTCCCCCAGACTTGACAATGCAGCAATGCGCTCGCTTAAATCCATTCTTTTGCCTGTTTTTTAAAATATGCCAATAAAGGTGGCAGGTAATTAAATTCCTATAATGCTACCGCTGGCTAATTGTGAAATTGAAAAATAATATTGATTACATTGATTTTCAATAAACTGTTAATCAATAATTTGAAATTTACTGTCTGCCAGCCAAAGGCAGATAAACGGACAAGCAGGCATCGCTCATCGTTCCTCATTTATAGTTCATCTTCACCTATTCCATCAAGGTCAATTTTGCTTTTCGATCAGCGACATACGTACGCCATCGGGCCAGTAAATCATGGAACTCCTGTGGCAAATCTGCTTCAAAAAAAACTTCTTTGCCAGTAATTGGGTGTATGAAACCCAGTTCTTTGGCATGAAGCGCATGACGGGGCAATATGTCGAAACAATTGTCAACGAACTGTTTGTATTTGCTGAAAATGGTGCCTTTCATGATGCGATCGCCGCCGTATTTTTCATCGTTGAAAAGTGGGTGGCCCATGTGCGACATGTGGATACGGATTTGGTGGGTTCGCCCCGTTTCCAGCTTCAATTCCATGTGGCTGATGTAGTACAGCCTTTCCAGGATTTTCCAATGGGTACAGGCCCATTTCCCAGAACCGTCGTCCACCACGGCCATCCTTTTGCGGAAACGTGGGTGGCGGGCTAGGTAGTTTTTGATGGTCCCTTCGTCCTCTTCCGGTTCGCCCCAGACGATGGCCTGATAGCGGCGGTGGATGCTATGGTCAAAAAATTGTTTTGCCAGTCCGTAAATGGCTTTTTCTGTTTTGCCGATCACAATCAGCCCAGAAGTGTTTTTGTCAATACGGTGAATGAGGCCGGGTCTGTTTTCAGGGTTGCCGTCCATCACTGGCAGGTTTTGGAAATGGAAAACCAAGGCATTGACCAAAGTGCGGCGATAGTTGCCCACGCCTGGGTGTACCACCATGCCTGCGGGCTTATTGATAATAATGAGATGGTCGTCTTCGAAATGGATGTTGAGCGGGATGTCGTCGGGCAAGGCCCTTACAGCTTCATCGTAAGGCTTCGGGATCATGATTTCCACCTTGTCGCCCGGCTTAACCTTGTAGTTTGATTTTTGCTCTACGCCGTTCACCTTCACCAAGCCAGCCTTAATGGCACTTTGCACCTTGTTGCGGGCCACCTGGAACAGCCGATCTGTGATGAATTTATCCACCCGTGTCACACCCTGGTTTGGATCGGCTATAAACACATTTTTTTCAAACAATTCGTCCTTTGGCCTTAGTCTATCGGGATATGCCTGCATTTCAATCAGTTTTTATTCATAGCAATGTAGGGTAAAATGTCCTCATCTTGTTAAAATGGAGGCATAGCCGCCTTCCAACCTGCTTAGAATTGTAAAGGGCAAAATAAAAGGAACTTTGCTTTCTATGGTAACAAATAATTCCGTTTTTTCGGCCCGCCAGAAAAGCGAGAGAAAAGCTCCTCAGCATTTCCGGCCAGTATTGCAAACAACAATGCCATCCTTGAGATGGTTTGAAACCTACCTATTGCCATGCAAGAATTGCACATAGATTCTATTTGTGCCAAAGAGGCCGAAGACAAAAGGACCACCCGTCCGCATATTCTGCCACTGTATGCCACTTCCTCCTTTGCTTTTGAAAATATTGACGAAGGCATCGAGATTTTTACCAATAAAAAAGAAGGCCATGTTTACGGACGCTACGGCAACCCGACCAATGAGGCGGTAGCTGAGAAAATAGCCCAATTGGAAGCGACGGGTTTGGGCACAGGAGCGGCAGGTTTGCTGTTTAGCTCTGGCCAGGCTGCCGTGTCCAGCATGGTCATGGGTTTGTTGAAATCGGGCGATAAAATTTTGACCCAGGGCAATTTATACGGGGGCACCACCGAGCTTTTTACTAAAATATTCCAGCCATTGGGCATCGAAACCATCCTGATGGATTTGCACGATTTGGAAAAGGTAGAGGCCACCCTCCAAAAAGACGAAAGGATAAAACTCCTGTATTTTGAAACCCCGGCCAATCCCACCCTCGCCTGTGTTGACATGGAGGCTTTGGCTGAAATAGCCAAACGGCACGGCAGATGGAGCGCTGTGGACAATACCTTTGCCACGCCTTACCTCCAGCAGCCTTTGCGCTTCGGGGTTGATTTCATTGTACATTCTACCACCAAATTCCTGAACGGGCATGGGAACTCCATCGCCGGTGCCATCGTGACTCCGCACAAAGCGCAACTGCGAATGGGGGGTGCTATCTGGCAGGCCATGAAATTGGTAGGAACAAATAGTAACCCTTGGGATGCCTGGTTGGTACACAATGGCCTAAAAACCCTCGCCCTCCGTATGCAGCGTCACAGTGAAAATGCACTGACTGTTGCCCGTTTTTTAGAAAAAAACGACAAAGTGGAAAGGGTGAATTACTGCGGCTTGGAAAGCCATCCCGACCATTTGATTGCAAAAAAACAAATGCGGGCCTTTGGCGGCATGTTGAGTTTTGAGCTGAAAGGCGGGCTGGAAGCAGGCATCCGTTGCATGAACGCCATCCGTTTTTGTACCCTCGCCCCTACCCTCGGTGACGTTGATACTTTGATTTTGCACCCAGCTTCCATGTCGCATTTGAACATTCCCAAGGAGGTGCGCCTGCAAAATGGAATCACGGACGGACTCATCCGGGTTTCAGTCGGCATTGAACACATGGCCGACATCATGGCCGATTTGAAACAGGCACTGGAAAAATGCTGAAAAACCGAAAAATGAAATTCAACAAATGCCCTATATTTGGCTGTTCGTTACCCATTCATTTTCACTTGATTAACCACCCAGCACCATGTTCAAAAGAATAATCGAAATGTTTTCCAACTTTTTTTCCTCCTTGTTTGGCGGCAAAAAAGAACAACCCGTTCCCACTCCGACTTCAAAACCCATTCCGACCAATACTGAAAAATTGCCAGATTTCGCCGAGGACAGCTCGGATGTGCCGGTGGACACCGTCATCACCATAAAGGTCACCGAGGTCTATATCGCAGTGCCTGGCAGCACAGGTCCTTTCGCCGATGCGGACAAGGAAGATGCTTTTGATGAAAAACCTTCTGACACGCCTACCGTGGAACCTCCAAAAGATGAAACAAAGCCAGAGAAACCAACTGATACCAGCAAACCAACCGATACTACCACAAAGCCAAGTGAGGAGCCTTCCAAGCCATCCACTTCAAAAAAAGGCCGCTACCTTTGGTGCCTGGACAATGGGCATGGCAAACTGCAACAAGGCAAGCGTTCACCCATTTTTGACGATGGGAAAACGCAGTTTTTGGAATACGAATTCAACCGGGACGTGGTGGAACGGATCATGAAAGCCCTTGATAAAAAAGGCGTGGAATACTACGACGTGGTGCCGGATTACCTGGAGGTGGGCAGCTTTTTGGAAGAACGGGTGGACCGTGCCAACAAGAAAAAATCCGACCTGCCTAAGATATATGTGTCCGTCCACTCCAACGCAGGACCTACCGCTGATGGGAAATGGGTGCCTGACAATATAAAAGGTGTAGAAACCTGGTATGCCCAAAACAGTAAAAAAGGCATGAAGATCGCCGCCATTTTCCAAAAGTACATCCTGGACAAAACAGGCTGGAAAGATCGCAACCTGAAATCCACGGCCATCAGTTCATTGTATGTTTTGACAAAAACTACCATGCCTGCCGTGCTCACCGAGAATGGTTTTTACAACAACAAAGAAGAAGTAAAGGAATTGATGAAAGACTCCGTCCGCCAAAAAATCGCCGATGCCCACGTGGAAGCCATTTTGGAAATCGAAAAAAACGGGATTGGGTAATATGTTTTTGAAAAAGTAGAAAAGTCAAAGATTCGCTGTGATGAAAGTCACGTCTGCCTCCAACCAGCCTGCCTACTTTTGTAGTTTGGCTTGACCAGAAAATTTTTACCTAATCCATTGAAGCATGATAAATAAAGGCTCCAAAGCATACAGCATACTCCAAATGAAATGCCCCAAATGCCACGAAGGCAATTTGTTTGAAACGGGCGCTTTTTCCTTTAATAAACCATTCGACATGCCGGAAAAATGTCCTGTGTGCCAGCAAAAATATTTCCTTGAACCCGGTTTTATTATGGGGCCATGTTTGTTTCCTACATCATCACGGGCTGGTTTTGCTTGTTTTTTGTCGGGGGGCTAATGCTGATTTTTGGACTGGGCTGGGAAATTTCTTTTGTGCTGCTCATCATTACCCTGGCTATTTTGTTTGTTTGGATATTCAGGGTGTCGAGGGCAATCTGGATAAATATCAATGTGAAGTACGACCCGAAAGCAGCCCAATTGAAATCGCCCGCCAATGTTAATTGATACACATACCCACCTCTACCTGGAAGAATTTGACGAAGACCGCAAAGAAATGCTCCAAAGGGCACAAGAGGCCGGGGTCGGAAAATTTTACCTGCCCAATATTGACAGCAGTTCCATCCACGCAATGCTCGCCATGGAAAGTGCCAACCCCGGCCTTTGCCTGCCGATGATGGGCCTTCATCCTGGCTCGGTCAAAGAAAATTACCTGGAAGAGTTGGCAATTGTGGAGGGCTGGCTCTCAAAACGCCCATTTGTTGCCATTGGCGAAATCGGCATTGACCTTTATTGGGACAAAACTTTTTTTGAACAACAAAAAGAAGCATTTTTAAAACAGGTCGAATGGGCGAAGCAGCTCCGTTTGCCTATCGTCATCCATTCAAGGGAATCCATTGACATTATTATAGAATTGCTGAAAGCCGTTAAAGACGAAAACCTTTTTGGCATATTTCACTGTTTTACCGGCACCCAGGCCCAGGCTGCGGAAATCATAGCGCTGGGTTTTTGCATGGGCATTGGCGGGGTGTTGACTTTTAAAAACTCCGGACTTGAAAAAACTGTAAAAGAAATTCCACTGGAATGGCTCGTGCTGGAAACCGATTCCCCCTATCTCGCACCAGTGCCTTATAGGGGAAAACGCAACGAAAGCGCCTATATAAAAATAGTAGCAGAAAGGCTTGCTGAGGCAAAAAGCGTTGATTTTGAGGCAGTTGCTGTCGCCACTACTGCGAATGCTGAAAAAATATTTCAAAAAAAGCCGGGTGCATACGCAACTCTTTAGTAAACTTGCCCCATCTCTATGATGAAAACTTCACTGATAGTCCTATCCTGTCCCAAATTTTTTACAAAGGGCCGCTCGTCCTTAAATTTTTTTGAATTGTAATTTCTTTTTGCAATTTTTGCGGCGGTTCTGACTTGTTAAAAAGTTCTTAAGAATTATCGAGGGAAACCAAACACTTCATTTAGTTTTTCTTGCTGATTCAAAAGGTTGTTAAAGGAGAGATGGCCGAGTGGTCGAAGGCGCACGCCTGGAAAGTGTGTATACTCCAAAAGGGTATCGTGGGTTCGAATCCCACTCTCTCCGCAGGGTTCCGTTCTTTGTTGTTTTCACTTTTTCAAAAAAGCACCTGGAAACGGCACCTCATCTACGAATTACTAATTTTAAACGTAAAATCTAACGACTATGCGCAAATTATTTGCTCTGATGCTTGTCTTTGGCTTGGTTGCCTTTGCTACCAACATCGTCAGTGCCCAAGACACTACCCAACAAGGCGCCCCAGATACCTCTGTGGCTACCCAGCCTGCTGAAGAAGTGGCACAGGATCAACCCGATGAAACCGCTGCCGCTCCCGAAGCTTCTTCCAGTGGTTTCCAACTTTTTAAAGAAAAATTCATCCAAGGTGGCTGGGAATTCATGTTGCCCATCCTTATCTGCTTGATTTTGGGTTTGGCTCTCTGTATTGAAAGGGTAATTACCTTGAACCTCGCCTCGGTCAATACCGAAAAATTGCTTACAAAAGTGGACGACAACCTCAAGCGAGGCGACGTGAAAGGCGCCATGGAAGTGTGCCGTTCTACGCAAGGCCCTACCGCCAGTGTACTGTATGAAGGCCTCCGCAACGTGCAGTATGGCCCTGATGCAGTAGAAAAAGCCATCGTTTCCTATGGCAGCGTCCAAATGGGCTTGTTGGAAAAAGGTCTTGTTTGGATTTCACTCGTGATTGCCTTGGCTCCTATGCTCGGGTTCTTCGGTACGGTAATCGGGATGGTGGAAGCATTCGACCGCATCGAGCAGGTGGGTGACATTTCGCCGACCATCGTTGCAGGTGGTATCAAAGTGGCCTTGTTGACAACCGTATTCGGTCTTATCGTGGCCATGATCATGCAGGTATTCTACAATTACTTTGTCGCCAAGATTGATGGAATCACCAACAAAATGGAAGAAGCATCCGTTTCCTTGGTGGATATGCTTGTGACGTACAACTCTTTCAAAAACAACTAAAATCCATCAAGCTATGACTTATAATTATCTTTCCCGCAAGGGAACATTTATAGCATTTCTTGCTACGGTGGTTTTTATTTTGATTGCCGTAGTGCCGATTATCTTGGGCCTTGAGGCATTCGACGCTGTTCCCCAGGAAAGGCAAGCCTTTGCCGAAGAAGGGAATATTTTCCAAGTCGGCCTTTTGGTAGCAATAGCCCTCCTGATTCTGGGTATTGTGGCAGCCATACTTTTTAGCTTATTCCAAGTAATTTCCAATCCTAAAGGTGCCATGAAAGGCTTACTGGCCTTTGGGGCTGTCATTGTAGTATTTTTTATACTATACGCAATGGCTTCCGGTACAGGTACGGGTACTTTGGGCGAAACTATTGAAAGATTTGCCATCTCTGAAAATGTGACAAAGATGGTTAGTGCAGGCATTGCTTTGACGCTCACACTGGGGGGTATTGCTATATTGGCAATGATCGGTATGGAAATTTGGAATTATTTTAAAAACCAATAACTATGGCAAAGAAAAAACAAAGGGCCGCTGCAGAAATCAATGCCAGCTCAATGGCAGATATTGCCTTTCTGTTGTTGGTGTTTTTCTTGGTGACAACGACCATAGATGTAGAACGTGGGATCACGGTAAGGCTACCAGAATGGTCGGAAGAACCACCCGAGGAAATAAACCTGAAGCAACGGAACGTCTTTTCTGTTTTGGTCAATGCCCAAAACCAGTTATTGGTTAGGGGTGAATTGGCCGAAATTGGCGAGTTAAGGGAAAGGGCGAAGGAGTTTATCATGAACCCTTCCGCCAATCCGGAACTTTCCGAAGCGCCCAACCAGGCCATTATCTCCTTGAAAAATGACAGGGGTACCAGCTACGAAACCTACATTGAGGTGTACAATGAACTGAAAGCTGCATACAACGAACTATGGGATGAAGAAACCCAAAAGGTTTACGGTGTCCACTATAGTGAAGATCTGCCAAAAGCAAAGAAAGACAAGATAAAAGATAAAATTCCATTCGTTCTTTCCGAGGCAGAACCTACTGCCTTCGGCGAAGAAGCTCAATGATCCACCCGTTGCAAGTATGCTTGCAGCCAGTGGGTATCAATCTTGAAAATTATGGCTAAATTCAGTAAAAAAAGGGGTAACGCCATGCCGGCCATCTCGACGGCATCCCTCCCCGATATCGTGTTTATCCTTTTGTTTTTCTTCATGGTGATCACCAAAATGAGGGAAACCGACCTGAAAGTGAAAGTTCAGGTACCTTCAGCCACCGAATTGGAAAAACTGGAACAAAAATCTTTGGTACACTATATCTATATTGGTAGGCCACATGAAAGGTTTCAGGCAATTTACGGTACTGCACCCCGTATCCAATTGGGAGATTCTTTTGCCAATATTGCTGACTTACCTTTGTTTGTTGAAAACCACAAACAATCCGTACAACCCGAACTCAGGCAAAGGATCAATTCTTCCCTTAGGGTGGACGGAAAAATTACAATGGGTATTGTACAGGATGTGAAGACCCAATTAAGGAAAATTGGGCAGCTTAAAGTCAACTATGCTGCACGTAAAAGAGCAGAAAAATAGCGTTAGCGTTTAGAGTAATTTTGTAAAAGGTCATTGGGCTGTTCAGTTCAATGACCTTTTTTGTTTTCAACGAAGCCTGTCCATTGATTTCACCAGATTCTCGTCCTTTCTGATGAACCGCAGCGCAAGGATGCCAAAAACCACAAAACCAACTGGCAGGTAGGCGCTCAAACCATCATCTACTGGCACCGAAGCCACGTTGGCGCTATCTTGCCAAAAAAGAATGATAGCCAGTACCAACCCAACCACATTTGCCACCAATGCGAAGCGTGTCAATTTTAGCTGGGTTTGGCGATTTTTAAATAAAAAAATACTGGCTAAGGAAAGGGCACCAGCCACTGCGAACAGCACCAACAGGCCGATATTGTCACCGATGCTGAAATTTGCATCGGCAAACAGAGCTGAAGTTTGTACTGCCTGAGGAGTGGTGGCAAATGGCGCCACCAAGATGCCGAAACCGCACGCAGCGGCAAGAAAAAGGAAAATTGTTTGAATGCGTTGAATCATAGTTTAAATTTCAATTTGTTGAGGCCGTAAAGATAAACATGCCAACTTGATGGCAACACCAAACCAAACTTAACTGCTTAAACTTCTATCATGGCACCATTCAGTTACTGGGAACAACAAACTTTTTTAAAAGGAATAGATGCCGCCATCATCGGCAGCGGCATTGTAGGCCTCAATGCTGCCATTCATTTAAAAAAGGTACGGCCCGATTTGCGCATCACAATTTTTGAACGTGGATTTCTGCCTACAGGGGCCAGCACCCGCAATGCCGGCTTTGCTTGTTTCGGTAGTTTGAGCGAACTGATTGACGATTTGAAAACACATCCCGCCGAAGAGGTATTTGGTTTAGTAGAACGAAGGTGGAAGGGATTGCTCGAACTCAGAAAACTATTGGGGGATGATGCGATGCAATATCAAGCATTGGGAGGCTACGAAATCTTTCGGGAAGACGAATCGGAGGTTTTCGAAGAATGCCAGCAAAAGATGGGTGAATTTAACTATCAGCTTAAATCCCTAACAGGCGAGGCCGCCACCTATTCTATTCAGGAAAACACACTGAAAAAATTTGGTTTTGGGAAAATCTCCCACATGATTTTGAACAAAAGCGAAGGGCAAATCAACACGGGCACTATGATGAATGCCCTGTTGGACGTTGCGAAATTAATGGGCATTGAGATTTATAATGGTTTTATCCTGAAAAAAATTGAAGACACAGGAAGCAGTGCCATCTTGCACTTGGAGGGAAATGCAAGTGTGGAGGTTAAAAAGGTGTTGCTTGCCACCAATGGTTTTACCAAAAACATCCTTCCACAAATGGATGTGGAACCTGCGAGAAATCAGGTATTAATAACTGAGCCCATCCCTGGCCTGCCGCTCAAGGGCTGTTTCCATTACGATCGAGGTTTTTTTTATTTTAGAAACGTAGATGGGCCGGATGGCCAACGAATTTTGCTGGGCGGCGGCAGGCATCTGGCTTTGGGTGAGGAACAAACCGACCATTTTGGCCACACGGAAAAAATCCAAGTTGCACTGCTAAAACTATTAAATGAAACCATCCTACCGGGCAGAAATCCACGAATAGAATACTGGTGGAGCGGCATCATGGGCATTGGCAGCACTAAAAAACCGATTGTTGAAATGGTCTCGCCCAACGTTGGCGTGGCAGTCAGGATGGGAGGAATGGGCGTAGCACTCGGAAATTTGGTAGGAAAAGAGGCCGCTGAAATGCTAAAAAATAATTTTTGAAAAAAAATTTGCCCTTTTTTCCTGATATTCTTGTCACAGAAAGCAATTGATAAAATCAAGCAAACAGAAGCGCTGAAGGTAAAATTATCCAATTTTAAACGTCACACTTACCCTGAAATCTATCCCACATTCGGGCTGCTGCCGACTGCATATTTGTGTCGTAATCAAACAGAAACACCATCCCCCACACAAATACAGAAATTATGAACACGATTCGGTACATCTCACTCACGGTTCTTACCCTTATCTCCTTCCACATCTTTGCACAGCCAGGTGTTTCCGCTGGCAACCTACATTTCACAATCAAAAAAATGTCCGATAACGTTACTTACGGCGTGTTCGTAAAGCCTGACGAAACCATTGCTCCCAGCAAGCGCACAAACACTGGCTCCGGCCAGGTTACGTTGGTGACTTCCACTGATTTTACTTATAGCAATTTGGAAAATGAAGGTGGAACTTGGGTTGAAAATGCAAGGGTAAACGGCCCAATCGAAGCGCCGAACAGCTCTTATGTTTCCTTCGGCTTTGTAACTGATGAACCGAAAATCAAACTGCAAGCCAACGTAGAAACGCTTCTGTTCACATTTGTTCCTGCTGAAGATTACACTGGCGAAATCACACTTATCGAAAACAACAACGACCCTTTCTCAACACCAAATTCTTTCGGCACCAACCCTGGCAACGACCTCGGCATGATGGACTTTGGAGTAGCCGGAGGAATTCAATACTATACCTACGCTTCCAATTATACGGATGGTATTCAAACCAAAGCTATCCTGGCCAGCCAGAAAGTTGAAAATGAGCAAGCAAAAGCCATCTTCGCTTCCGAAAAATCAACTGCTTCCTTGAGGAGCCCAAAATAATACTGACTCACTTACTTATACTGGTTCATTTCACAAAAGAAAGTCTCACTTACAACTCACAAAAGAAAGTCTCACTTACAAATCTGTCTCACTCAAATCACTTTATCAAAAAACAAAAAAAGGGGTGGTCATGCGGCCAGCCCCTTTTTGTTTTGGGCTATTTTACAATGAAAACCTGCCCCATTTATCAAAAAATAGATCCAGTTGTCCACTTGGCCTACATCGAAAATCTGGCAAAGCACTTTGGCAACATATTGGGCAACCGCTTCATATTCCTGCGCTTTTTTTAAAAGTTGTTTGTGGTTGCCCACAAAATCTGAAATAAACAGCGCCGAGACCCCGCCTTCCTTTCGTGCCACTATATCAATCGTGCATTTGAATAAACGCCCCTTTTCCATGTAATGTATAGGGTATTTTTTTGTCAAGTTATTGCCGCCGAATTGGGCATCCAACCATTGGTGAAATTCATCTGATTTTAATACAAATACTTCGTTGTCAATGAATTGCGCCACTTCATAACGCTGCAAAAAACCAGCAACCATATCCTGCCTTTCATTTTTAGGGTAATTGGCGTTGTCAGCCAAGATGAAGCCGTGAAGTGCTTTGCCAATGGCTTTCCGTTCAGGTATTTCTGGCAAAACCAGCGGCAAAGTAATAGCCGTCTCCTGCCATTTTAGGTGTCCATTATTTCCGTTTTTAGAATGTTCGATTTGGAACGGCTGAAAACTTCCCTGGCCTGCCCTTGCGTCCCAGTAGCTGAGTATTTCGTCTGGCAGGGCGCGGCTGCCAAAGTCGTTTGGATAATAAAATGCCTGCGTATTTAAATCGAGCAAGCACCCGTCCCATTCCCAATTGCTTTCACTGCTATCGGGTTGGAGTGCCGGATTTTCTTCCTGGCCATTATTGCAAACCCGGTTCAGCCAAAGGGTTGGTTTTTGGCGGGTAGGAAAAATAAGGTAATCCCTGGCCCTGGTTATGCCGACATAGAGCAACCTTGCTTCTTCTTCCAGCGCTTCTTGCCGCTTTTTTGCCTTGGCTGGTGAACTGGAGATACGCTCGTCGAGGATGGTATTTTTCACCAAATCGGAATATGGGTTTACCCAAAAGCGGAGCCAGCGCTTGCCCAGCAAGTTCCCCAAATCCACTTCTTCCTGTTCCGATTCAATATTCAGGCCCCATACGTCTTCCCTAAGGTTGTTTTCCAGGTTGTGGCACAACACCAGAGGGTATTCCAGTCCTTTGCTTTTGTGGTAGGTCAGCACGTTGACAGCATCGGCACTTTCACCAGATCCCTGCATGTCCAGGCCGTTGCTTTCCAGGTCATTTAACCAAAGCAACAAGCCGCCAAGCGATGCCGCTGAATGCAGGCGGTTGCATGCTTCTTCATATTTGGAAGCCAGGCTGGTGAGCATGTCCACATTGCCGAGCCGCTGCTGGGTATTGCCCCAGGCCACTACAATCCGCTTTATATCAAGTTCTTCCAGCAGTAGCGTGAGTATTTCTGTACCAGAAAGTTCGGCTACTTTTTCACGTAAACGGTTCAAATTGCCGATGAAAGGATTTTGCTCGCCCCATTTGTGACCAGGTTTTTCCGTTTCATGGCTTTTCAAAAATGCCAGGCGATCTTCAATGATTTCTTCCGTGTTCATATTGCCCGCCAGCAGCAGGATTTCGGCAATGGACAAAGAATCGTACTTGTTGAGGATGAATTTCAAACAGGCCAAAATCAACTTAGCCTCGGCGGTAGCCAGTAAGCCCGTTCTGGAAATGGCAGCCCTCATTCCGGCCCGGTGCAGCGCTTCAGCCATGTCTTTGCAGTCGTTGTTGGAGCGGCAAAGCACAGCCACATCGCCCGGCCGGGCCAGGCGGTAGTTTTTTTCTCCTTTTGGTAAAATGTAGATGCCACGGGCCAAATCTTTTTCAAGGGTGGTGGCGATGCAATGGTTAAGCCATTCCTTGCCAGGAGCCCGCCCGTCACCATCATATTTGAAATGCCAATGGACGAGGGCCTCGCTCATTTCCGCAGGTTCATCCTGTTTGTTGGCAGAAGATAGAGTTGCTTTTTTTCGCCTTTTGGGTTGGAGGGCGACCTGTTCAGGGGGCATTTTTGAAAATGCTTTGGTAAAAATGGCATTGGAGGCAAAAACGATATCTTCCCTGGAGCGCCAGGAATGTTCCAGGATATTTTCTTTTTTCAAACCACCAGCACTTTTGATGACAGCTTCCATCAGGGCAGGTTCGGCACCCCGAAAACCATAGATGCTTTGCTTTGGATCGCCGACCCAGATGGCGTTTTTAGCAAAACGGGACAGCTTCAGGAAAATTTCTAATTGAATGGGGCTGGTATCCTGGAATTCGTCCACCATCAGCAAGTCCAATTCTTCCTTTAAAACTTCCTGTACAAAAGGGTCGTCCAGCAGGCGTTTTACCAAAACCTCCATGTCTGTGTAATCTATCAGGCCACGGCTTTTTTTGTATTGACCGTATTCCTCAATGGCCTCGGTTGCCAAGTCAAACACGTTGAAAATGAAGGATTTAACATCGTCGTGAAACCCTTGGTGCGACAAATGGCTGTTGGCAAATTCTATCAGTTGGGCGATGTGATCCCTGCTTTTGGCTCCGACTTTCAACTTGGCAATTTTCACCCAATTGAACCAAAAGAGCTCGCCCCGCAAGTTCAGCTCGGCCAGCAATTCTTTTAAAACTTTTACGCCATCGGAGGTGACCTTCGTGGAATCACCGCTATTCTCCAGATTTGAAATTGCTTCTTCAATTTGTGCCACCAACACTTTGTTCCAATCCTCTGCCGGGCGGTGGATGGGTTCATCCAAAAAAGCACGAAACGTTTCAAAAGAAAGGAATTTACTTTTCTCCAAATCCGCTGTGGAAAAATCGTTCGTGCGGGCCACCTCTGTCAAATCTTTTAAGATCCGCCGCCAATCGGTGGTGAACCGGTCGGACTTCTGAAGGCCCAAACGGCTGGCGAGCCGCTCCATTTCGGCTACTTTTTCGAGGGTCAAAACCATTGCCAATGATTGGTTGAACATCACTTGCTGGTCGTCGTCGGCCATGATGTCCACATCCGGCGACACGCCCGCTTCAAAGGCAAAACGCTTCAACAATTTTACCCCCAAACCATGTACCGTACCGATGAGTGCATTGGTGAGGTCGTTGGCCTCTTTGGAAAGTCCTTCCTCCAGGAGTCTTACCCGCACCCGTTCCTGCAATTCCCCCGCAGCTTTCTTGGTAAAAGTAGTGGCGATGATGCCGTTGGCCCGCACTTGTCCAGTGGCCAATAGTGAAACCATCTCTGTCGTCAGGCGGTAGGTTTTGCCCGAACCCGCCCCAGCCGAAATAATTTTGAGGTTCATTTTCGTGTTCGTTGTTGCTGCTGTAAAGCTAAGAAGACACAGATACTTGCCCCGTCCAACTTTAAATTCTATTTTTACCGGGCAAAATTTTTATTGCAATCCCCTGAGAATCAAGGCAATCCCAGACTTAAGATTCTAACTTTTTAAAACCCATAAAAATGTCAAGACTCGACTACCTTACCATCGCCATTGTTGGGGCCTGCATATTGGCCATCATTTTTTTGGTTTATAAAATGACCGATCTGTTCAACGGCGGCAAGCAGGATGACAAAATAGAAACGGTTCGGGACACAGTTGAAACCGAAGAAGACGAGGTGTACGATTACGAAATTGATGAAAAGGTGGACTCGACCAGCGGGAATGCCGCTACAGACAACACAAGTTCCTCAAAACCAGCCACTTCCACGCCTGCTACCACCACCACATCTTCTTCATCATCATCCAAGGAAATGGACGCCAGTTCGACCGCATCAGAAGACGACGGGGCTACCGACGGAAAATCTTATGGCGGGAATTACTCCTACCCTGGGGGCGATTTTATGGTAATTGCTGGTGCATTTACCCAAAAAGCTTCTGCCAGAAAGGAAGTGAATCGTTTAAAAAAGAAAGGCTATTCCACCGCTGGTCTCGAGATTTTTGACCGGGGCAAATACGCCGTTGTGATGGTGGATCAATTTGGAAATATGGCCGATGCCGAGCGCTTGATAAAAAAATTGGAAGGCGATGGCATCAAGGCTTACATCAAAATGAAGCAGCCAGGATAGAAGGGGTTGATGATTTTCGTAAAACCCTCTACTTGCCGTGGACATCCCGCCATTGCAACATGCCGCCCAGCAGGTTGCGAACATTGGTAAAACCTGAGGCTTCCAACAACATTTTGGCCATGCCACTGCGGTTGCCAGAGCGGCAATAGACGACTACTTCTTCATTTTTATGCTCATCCAATTCAGGGATGGTCGCCATAAACGACCCAATGGGAATCAACTGCCCACCAATATTGAATTCTGTATTCTCGTATGGCTCCCGCACGTCAATTAGTACAAACTGGTCGCCCCGATCCATTTTTTCTTTTAATTCTTGAACCGTAATGTCCATTGCAAGCTGTTATCTTGATTGTTGTAAAATGATTCTATTGACGAAGCTATCACCAGATTTTTTGTTCTGAATCTGGACATAATACATGCCGTCCACCATGCCTGTCAAATCCATTTCCTGTTCTAACTGGCCCTGCTTTACAATTTGGCCTAAGTTATTGAAAACAAACACTTTATAATCTTCAAACTGTCCATTTTCAGCTTCAAAAAAGAGCACCCCGGCAGTCGGGTTGGGATAGACCTTTACTTCCTCGGCTTGGGCTTCAACCTGCTCGCCAACGTCTGTGCTGGTGTTGACCCGATTTCCAAATACCGGGCGCATCATCAGAGAACCCTTAAAACTGGGGGAAAATAACTTAAACGTATCCGAAACATTGGTGTAGTTGCAATCACAGGGATGCTGTAAATCAAAGCCTATCGGAATGCCATCCTCTGCCGCCGACATCTGATGAAAGCCAACGTAAAAATCGGTGTTGGCAGGAATAAGGACAGGTGTTTCGTTGCCCAAAATATCGTCCAAAACATAAGTAGTGAAGCCATGCAGGGTATCAAAGACATTGTTTGGGAAAAATGGTTTGACAAATTCTTTTACATAAACTGGATCTGATTCCAGTGAACCTACCCAGATTTCTATGTTGAACAATTGCCCCTCAATATCGCCATTGATATGCGGGAACATAATTTGGACGGCCTTCAAGGAGTCATCCACATTTGCATGGTATTTCGTGGCCAATACTTGGTTTTCACCGCCTTGTACTGCATGTTTGATGAAAAACTGGCGTTCGGCAGTGCCGTCGTCGTGGGCAAAATAGTCGGAGAATTTGGTATTCAACCTGACGGTATCGTTGCTTAGAAAAAGGGAACCCTGCGAATTATTTTCAAAAGCAAATTGGGTTTGAACATTCCGGAATTCATTGAAATCAAGACTTTGCAATTTGCTCAAAAGTTTGTCAAATTCACCTTGAGGTATATTTTCCGATCGGGTGGTGTGTTGGTGTGAAGGAAAATTCTCACCAGATTCCGCCACGGTAAAAGCGGCAACCAAGTCAGTATTTGTTGTGGTTTCTTTATAAGTAACCCTTGAATCACCAAAAGATATATCGTTTCCAAAATGGTTAAATACGGTGGCTTTATAGGCATTGTTTAGCTCCAAAGCTTCTTTGCCTTCAAAATGATTGAAAGGGATGGCGGTATAGTTTTTCAGCAAATCAGCTTGAACGTAACTAAAAGCCAAATCTGAAAAATTCTGTTCAGTCTCCGCCACATTCGGCCCTAAATACACATAATCCAAATGCCACAAGTCCCCAATATCGGCGGGCGAGGTCTTGGCCGCAAAGCGAAATTGGAAAGCTTTGTGCAGAAACTGGGCATTGTCAATTTTCACCCCATTGAATTCAAAGGGTGGAAAAGAGTCGAGTACAACATTGCTTCCCAAGCCTTGCCATGCTTTTACCCTGATCCATTTTCGCTGGTCGTTCCTGAATTCCAGAAAAAGGGAATCGCCCACCTCTGGTTTAAAACCATAACCTTTGGGAGCCACATAAAAGCGGAGCGACACTTGGTCGCTGGCATTATATCCCGATAAATCAATGGGTTTGGAAGTGAGCCGATCGGCGATACCATTGCTAATGTTGAATGGATCACCTCTAAAATCAAGCCCATCGAATGTCACAAAACCAACGGAAGGTGGGTCTTTGGCCAATGTCTTGTTTTTATAAACAGCATTGTCGAGCCAAAATTCCTTGCTTGGATATGGGCCGTCATAAGCGGAAAAATCATCAAAAAACGGAGTATTGACACTGATAGACAAGGTATCGCCCGTAATGATAAAAGGTATTTTAAAAGTATCGCAAACCGTCCATTCGTCGCAAATCCTCATGCAGATAGTGTCCACGCCTGGAAAGTTGCTGGCCAGGTACATCAAACAGGTATCAGCATAGTTGTAATTGGTAAAATAATAATACTGGTAGCCGTTGCCATCGTAGCCTTCAGAGCAGGGTAAGAATTGGCTGCAAGCTTTGGCAGCGGGCAAATCAAGTTCATTGTCGAGGCAATAAACCGTGTTCTCATCGGCGGCCATGGTATATGAGTCGGCCACCACTACCCTGCCCTTTCGTTTTACAAAGAAAATTACCTCTATGGTATCCTTAAAACCAGGTTGTGAATATTCTACCAAAACCGTGTCGCTGCCTATCCCATTAAGGTTTTGATTGGCTTTGTAGGTAACTAAAATTGTGGTATCCAACTGGGCTGTCCCAAAAGACAAGGTAGGTGTCAAAAGAGTAAGCGTAGGGGAGTCGTTGCTATGGCTCAATTCAAATGTATCCAATTCGATTACTATACTATCTCCCGATTCCACCAAATTGAAACCAAGGGTAAATTCAGGGGGGCAATCAGCGGCTACCCGGTTTTGGGAAAGGATTGGGTTGCTGCCGGTCATCCGCTCCACAATGGCCGCTCTTTCCTGCATTTGCCGTTGGGCGTTGCTTTTCAGAGCGGGGTTTCCATACACAGGGGAAGTTTCCAAGGATTGGGCTTGCAAAAAATTGAAAAAAGCAAACACTAAAGCGGTCGAGAATAAGAGTCTTTTCATTGTTGAAATCAGAGCGGCACCTGCACCATTTGAATAGTTGCCTTTGCCTGTTGTTAAATAAATGGAAGAGCGTAAAGGAATAGCTACGCTGTTTCAAATACCCTCCAAAAACGTGTCCGGTGTGAATTTGTTGCCAGTAAACAGCTTATTCAATTCTCTTCGCCATCGGTAGTTTCACTATCGTCGGTTGAATTGCCAGCGCCGCAGTTTTCAGGCTGGGCCTGTGTCAGCCAAAGCGAAATCTGTGTGCCCATTTGTATAAAATTGGAAGCCTGAAATGGTGGGTCCTGTTTATAGACAAAAGCCGCAGAGCGATCCGTAACTGTTTCATCTTCAAATACTTCGCCCACGTTAAGGTTGGAAGTGCTCACGAGGAATTCTGCGGCTGTATAGTTCATACAAACCAAATTCGGCACTTCCATCTCGTTGCTCAGCCGCTCCGTCACTACAAATTCCAAAGAACTTCCCATGGGCACTTCATAGCCACGTTTGATGTCGTTCTCCGATACTTTTTTGCCATTGTGGATGAGGTAGAGAATAGTATTTTCTGCTTGTTTCCTGTCAAAAACCCTTTCGCTGATGCGGCTTTTGATATTGCGGCGGGCCAGTTTTCCGGCATATCGGTCGTAATCGTAACTGCTTTCGTCCAGTTGGGGCAGGCGTACCAATTCGGGCTGCGACTGGGTGACTGACACATAAATTTTCCTTCCTTCCTTCACCCTCGACAGCGGTTTGGGCGTTTGTGAAATAATCAAACCACCTGGTTTTCCTTCAAACCAAGCTGAGTCAATGACCTCAAAACGGAAGTCCTTGTCTTTGGCCAATTTTCGGGCGTCGCCGATGTTCATGCCAGTAAAATCATTGACCTGTACCGATTCGCCGTGTTTGGTGTAGCAGCGCATCCACCAGTTTGACAAAAAAAACAAAGCCAGTGCGAGGGCCAGCATTTTCACAAAATTGGTCAGGAAAATACCGCTGCTCAAAAACAAACCAACTTCCCGTGCATAGGCTTTCAAGTCTCCCAATAGTCTGTCCATAGTTGTAAATAATGAGGTAAAAATCCAATGTAAATCGTGGGCAAAGATACCAATTTGAATTTGTCATTCGTCATTGGAGTCATTTGTCATTATTGGGTATTGGCCTTTCATCTTTAGGGTTTATTGGGTAAAAAAAATAGGGCCTGCTGAAAACAGGCCCTACCTTGGCAATATTGAAATATTCAATTTTTTAACGTTGAAAATGGCCCATGAATCAGCGTTCCGGTGCCATTTCCCAGCGTTCGGGCGAACGCCAGAGGCCGGAAAGCAGCAATTCACGCATAAAGAGGAATTCCTTTGGCAAGCGGTCGTACATGTTGGAAAACAGTTCCTGGTGCTCAAGGATTTCCTTTTTCCAGGATTCCCTGTCCACGGCCATCACTTTTTTGAATTCTTCTTTTGGATAATCTTCCATTCCAGTCCAGTCTATATCACGGTGGCGGGGCATCCAACCGATAGGGCTTTCCACGGCACCAGCCCGTCCACGTACCCTGCCGACTATCCATTGCAGCACACGCATGTTTTCACCAAAACCCGGCCAGGCAAAATTGCCGTTCTCGTCTTTCCTGAACCAGTTGACGCTAAAAATCCGGGGCGAATTGGGAAGGTCACGGCCAAACTGCAGCCAGTGGTTGAAATAATCGGCCACATTATAACCCAGGAAGGGCAACATGGCGAAGGGGTCACGGCGCACCTGGCCAATTTGCCCAAATGCGGCAGCCGTCATTTCAGAGCCCATCGTGGCGGCGAGATAAACGCCGAAATTCCAGTTAAATGCCTGATACACAAGGGGAACCACGGTGCTGCGGCGGCCACCGAAGATAAATGCTTTGATGGGCACCCCGTTTGGGTTTTCCCAATCGGGGTCTATGACAGGATTTTGATGGGCCGGTGCTGTGAAACGTGCGTTCGGGTGGGCAGCGGGTTTGCCGGAAGTTTTGTCATAAGGTTTGCCCTGCCAATCTGTTAGGCCATCGGGCGTTGCTTTCGTCATGCCCTCCCACCAAACATCGCCTTCTGGGGTAATGGCCACATTGGTAAATATGCAATTGGCCTTAATGGTGGCCATCGCATTGGGGTTGGTTTTTTCATTCGTACCGGGCGCTACGCCAAAATAGCCCGCCTCCGGGTTGATGGCGTAGAGCTTGCCTTCCGGCCCTTTTTGTATCCATGCAATGTCGTCGCCGACCGTGGTCACTTTCCAGCCCTCAAAAGATTTGGGCGGAATGAGCATGGCAAAATTCGTTTTGCCGCAGGCACTTGGAAAGGCCGCCGCCACGTAGGTTTTTTCATAAGGCGACTCCACGCCCAAAATAAGCATGTGCTCCGCCAGCCAATCTTCTTCTTTGGCCATCGTGGAGGCGATACGCAGAGCGAAGCATTTTTTGCCCAATAATGCATTGCCACCGTAACCGCTCCCATAAGAAACGATGAGGCGCTCCTCTGGGAAATGCACTATGTACTTATCGCTGATCTTGGGCGCACAGGGCCATTTCACATCTGGCTGGCCCGGGTGCAGGGGGGCTCCAACCGAATGGATACATTTTACAAAATCATCCCTGTCGCCGAGCATTTCGAGAACAGGGCTTCCCATGCGGGTCATTATTTTCATGTTGACCACCACATATTCAGAGTCGGTCAACTGCACCCCAATGCGGGACAGCGGCGAGCCGAGCGGCCCCATGCAAAAGGGGATGACGTACATCGTGCGCCCGCTCATGCAGCCTTCCAGCAGCCCTTCGAGGGTGTTTTTCATTTCTTTTGGCTCCACCCAATTATTCGTGGGGCCGGCATCTTCCTTCAATCGGGAACAGATAAAGGTGCGGTCTTCCACCCTGGCCACGTCGCTGGGATCGCTGAAACAGGCGTAACTATTGGGTCGCAGCGTCTCGTTGAGCTTGATGAACGTACCTTTTTCTACCATGAGGCTGCATAGCTGGTCGTATTCTGCATCGGAGCCATTGCACCAATGGACGCTATCAGCACCACAGTATTCGGCCATGCGGTTGACCCAGGTTTTGAGCTTCTCGTGGGGCGTTTCAGTTAATGGATGTTCGAGCAAATCAGATGATGGTTGGAACATAATGTGATAATTGGTTAATATTTGATTCGGTTAAAACCGCCGGGCAGCGGAGAAAGAAAAATAGGGTGGCAAAGTTAGTGCGTTTAGGGCATTTCATACCCACCCAAGCTGAAAAGTTATATTATATGCCCTTGGCTTTTGGCTAAATTCAATGGTTTAAAGACAAGAACGAGTATCAAACTGACAAATTAATTTGCCTTTCGGTAAAAATAGGCACCTGAATGAGCTTGGGCTGAAACTTTCAAAAGTCGTTTATTTGCCAAGCGAAAATTAAAAATCCATTATTTCAAATAAGCCAGGTACGAACATGCGTTTGGTAAACCAAAAATTGAGCAACATGCGGTTTTATGTTTTATGCCTGTTAATTTCTTTAGTAGCAAGTGCTTGCAGCAAATTGGAAACCGTTGAAAACAAAGACGAAAACGGCCAATTGAAAGAAAAATACAGTAGGCGGAAGGACACTTTTGCAAAGGAAGGCACCTTTACTGCCTATTATCCAAGCGGGAAGGTGTTTGAAGAGAGTTTTTATAAAAACGACACCCTGCAAGGCGAGCGAAAACTGTTTTACGAAAATGGGAAGATCCAAAGCATTGAGCATTATGTCAACGGCATTTTCAGCGGAAAGGCGCAAAGGTTTTATGAAAACGGCCAGCTCTCCAACGAGGGAGAATATGCAACCAACGAGATGACCGGCGTTTGGAAGCGCTGGTACGAAAGCGGCGAGTTGCAGGAGGAAGTGGCCTTTGAAAAAAATGAGGAAAACGGCCCCTTCAAGTTATACCATCAATCGGGCAAGGTCAGCGTAGAAGGCGTTTATACCAATGGCGACAACGAGGAAGGCGAGGTAAAAAAATACGATGAAAACGGCCAATTGACCGAGCGGATGTTCTGCCATTACGGCGCTTGTGCCACCGTGTGGTCATTGGAAAAAGGGGACGTTCAAATTGATTCTGCCCGCATCCGTGAACTGGGGGAGATGAAAAAACAAGTGGACGATGAATGAAGGGCATAATAAAATCCCTGCTTTGCTAACTCTCTAAAAATCAATGTTTTATTTAGTTTTTTTTAAAAACATTTCAACCTAAAACCAGAAAACCGCAACCAAACTGTATGAAACGAACCTTGACAAAATATTTTACCGTCGTGTTTGTAGCGCTCTGTTTGCCAAAAATGGAGGCGCAAATTACAGGGGGCGACAATGTTTTTGAATTCCTCAATTTTTCTCCTTCGGCCCGCATCACAGGACTCGGCGGCAACCTCATCACCGTCAACGACGACGATGTAAACCTGGCCTTCGCCAATCCTGCCTCCCTCAATCCCTCCATGCACAACCAAGTTGCTTTTAGCCACAATTTTTACCTGGCTGGCCTCCATACTGGATATGTTGCCTATGGGCATTTTATGAAAAAATGGGACATGACACTGCATGGCGGCATCCAATACCTGAGCTATGGCACTTTCGATGCAACCGATGAATTCGGCAACGTGACTGGAGAGTTCAAAGCCTCGGAATATGCTTTTACCTTGGGTGCCGGACGCCAGTTGTACGAGCGGGTGACGGTAGGGGCGAATTTGAAATTTATTACCTCCAGCCTGGAAAGCTACAATTCCTTGGGTTTGTCGGGCGACTTGGCAGCCATGTTCCACGATACGGCCAGTTTGATCAATGTATCGCTCGTGCTAAAGAACATTGGCGTGCAACTGACCAAATATACCGATGGCAACAATGAGCCGCTACCATTCGAAATGCAATTGGGCGTATCGAAACGGCTACGGCACTTGCCGTTCCGCCTGTCCATCATTTACCGCTATTTGGACAAATGGAACATCAGCTACGACGATCCAAATTCCGAGGAGGACGCTTTTGTTTTTGGCGACGACCAGTCATCGGGTTCCGACAACAGCTTCGTGGACAACCTTGCCCGGCACTTTATCTTCAACGGCGAGTTTTTATTTGGGAAAAAAGACAATTTCAGGGTGCGAATTGGCTACAACCATTTGCAGCGCAAAGAATTGAGCGTGAAGAACTTGCGCAGCCTTTCCGGCTTTAGCGTCGGCGCTGGCTTGAAAATCAACCGTTTCCGGGTGGAATATGGGCGCTCGTTTGTACACCTTGGCACGGGCCTGAACCACATCAGTATTTCCACCAAATTGAGCGAGTTTTCAAAAAGGGGGTAGCAGTATTTTGTGCTATCGAAACTAATTTTGCCACCGGGCGTTTTCCCTTTTTTGAACAAGAAATTGGCTCAAAAAAAATAACCCCAATCCGCCGTCCATCCTTTCTGCCGCCAAGCGGGCTATTTTTTGACTTTTTACTTACCACCAAGTGAAATACCTTTTTTACCTCAATAAATATTTTTACAAGTACCGCTTGCGCTTTCTGCTGGGCATCCTGTTCATCTTCATTTCCAACTATTTCCAAGCCCTTCAACCGCAAATGATCCGGGAGGCGCTCGACCTTGTCATTGACAATATTGCCCTTTACAGGTTATATGAAGGCTTTGACAATCAAGCCATTGTGTTTGAAAAATTTGGGCGGGTGCTGATGATGTTCGGCGTTTTAGTGGTCATACTGGCCCTGCTCATGGGTTGGTTTCTCTTTTTGGTGCGCCAGACCATCATCGTGATGAGCCGCTTGATAGAATACGATTTGAGGAAGGAGATTTTTGCGCATTACGAAGACTTGCACCTGGCTTTTTACAAAAAAAACAAAACGGGCGACCTGATGGCGAGGATAGTGGAGGATGTGTCGAAAGTGCGGATGTACCTCGGCCCGGCCATTTTGTACGGCATCAACCTTTTTTCCTTGTTTACCCTCGTCATTCTGTCCATGCTGCGGGTCAGTTGGGAACTCACGCTTTATTGCCTGGCGCCGCTGCCCGTGCTTTCCGTTTCCATTTACTACGTAAGCCATTTGATAAATACCCGAAGTGAAAAAATACAGCGGCAATTGTCGGTTTTGACCAGCATCACACAGGAAGTCTTTTCAGGAATGCGGGTCGTGAAATCCTATGTGCAGGAGTTGCCCATGGTAAAATATTTTAAGGACGAAAGCCAGCACTACATGGACAATTCGCTCAAACTGGCCAAGGTGGACGCTATGTTTTTTCCGGTCATGCTGCTGCTGATCGGCCTTAGCACGGCCATTACTGTATATGTGGGCGGCTTGCAGGTGGCCAAAGGCACGGTCACAACGGGCAATATCGCCGAATTTATCATCTATGTAAACATGCTGACCTGGCCCGTCACTTCATTGGGATGGATTAGTTCGCTCATACAACAGGCAGCCGCTTCGCAAAAGCGCATCAGCGAATTCCTCAGTACGCCATCGGTCATAAAAAACCCAATCCCAGAGAACGGCAAAGTCTTGACAGACAGCAAATTGCAAGGAAAAATTAATTTTGAAAACGTCACTTTCATTTATCCAGATACAGGAATCAAAGCCCTGGATCATGTCAGTTTTGAACTGTTGCCGGGCCAAAAATTGGCCATCATTGGGCGCACGGGCAGCGGGAAGTCCACCATTGCCGATTTGCTGGTGCGGCTGTACGACGTGACGGAAGGCCAGATTTTGCTGGATGGCAAGGACATACGCCGGCACGACCTTTTCCACCTGCGCCGCCGCATTGGTTATGTGCCACAGGACGTGTTCCTTTTCTCCGATACCGTGAGCAATAACGTCCGTTTTGGAAAGGCCGAGGCCAAACAGGATGAAGTGGAAACCTTTACCAAATACGCCGCCATCCACAGTGAAATTGCCGAACTGCCAGAAGGGTTTGAGGCAATGGTCGGCGAACGTGGCGTCACCCTTTCTGGTGGTCAAAAACAGCGGGTGTCCATTGCCCGTTCGCTCATCAAACAACCCGACATCGTCATCCTCGACGATTGCCTGAGCGCCGTGGACACCAATACTGAAAAACAAATACTTGGGTACATGAGGGATTCGCTCGCCGACAAAACTGCCATCATCATTACCCACCGCATTTATTCCCTGTTGGATTTTGACAAAATCATTGTGCTGGAAGACGGAAAGATAGCCGAAGAAGGCAGCCACGAAGAATTGCTGGATCAAAAGGGATATTACTTCGAGCAATTTGAAAAGCAACAAGCAGAGGAAGTAAAAGAAACACAGGATTAACTAATCTTCTACCTACCGCTCCTTAATTTCTTTGTACCGATTTTGTTCAATCTTGGTCCCTGGCTTTTTATAGAAATTGGGAATTTGCTAAAATTTAGCATTTACTTTTTTATGGCTCATGCCCGTCTCTTTTTCAAACGCTGTAAGGTATATTTGCGAAGAAACAAAACATTATTCTTGTAAACCGTCCAACCCAAACATATTTTTTAGCCCCACCTTTACTGCCTTTTTAAAAGCCTGCCGATCAATTTAAAGCCTTTTGCTACCCTTCATTTTTGAATAATCTAAACCGTTTCCAAACTGTAACTTAATTGCCCAATTATGAAAAAACTTTACCTACTACTGATTTCCATGTTCACGCTTTCTACCGTAGCCTTTGCTCAAGGAGGATTAGGGGGGGATTGTTGTGATGCCATTCAAATACCAGGCACATCGCCATGGATCATGCCAGGCCTGAATGTAACTCCTCACGTTGACGATGTCTCTTGTTCGTGCCTGGCTGGGGAAGGAACTGGGGCTTGGTTGATGTTTGATTGTTACCAATCTGGCACTTTTGAGTTGATGATTACTGGCTTAGAAAAACAAAACTGGGACTTTTCGCTTTGGCAAGGAAGATGCCCATGTGGGCAAGGTTCCTCACTGGTAGCATGCAACGACGAAGCTCCAGCAGACCCAGTTTTGGGGCCATTCGTACCTACAGGCCTCGCCAAGGATCCAATGCAAAGCTTTGGAGTCCCTGGTTTGACCGAATTTGAGACGCCTGCGGTGACCATATTTGAAGGCCAGACTTTTTTCCTATTAGTCACCCACCCTGACCAAATTTTTTATGGCTTTGAAATCCAATTTGGGGGCGAGGCTGTCATTGGCCCACATGTTCCGCCTCCTGGCCCTGCTTCTATTACTGGCCCAACAAGTGTTTGTCCCGGTTCAACAGCCACATATACTATTCCTGCAGGTCCGTTCTTACAAGGTTATACCTGGTCTATTTCTCCTCCTTTTAGCGGTAACTTCTTAGCAAATCAACAATTCTACAGCATCCAAGCCAACTGGGAGCAAGCTGGTACCTACGAACTATGCGTGGAAGGAATTATAGACGGCTGTTTTAAAACACAAAAAACCTGCATAACGGTAGAAGTAAATGAAATCCAAACTTTCATGACGGATGTCATCTGCTTGCCTGGTGAGTACGTGGCTCCTGATGGCCAATACATTTATTCGCCCGGCGTGTACAATATAGTTGTACCATCATACCTCGGCTGCGATAGCAATATTGTATTGACGCTAAACCCAGCCCTCACAAACTTTAATGTGCGGGTTGAAACGATTTGTGATGGTGATTGCTACAATTTTGAAGGCGATGTGGTTTGCGAACCTGGTGCCTACGAAAAAGTTTATCCCAACCAATTTGGCTGCGACAGTACCATCTTGTTGAACCTCATCGTTTTTCCACAAGAAACAAAAATAACTGGTGTGGATACGCTGGATTGCAATACTACAAGCCTTGTACTCAATGGGAGCAGTTCGGTCGGCGGGCCAAACATGACCTTTGTCTGGCGAAAAGGCAACCAGGTTGTCGGCACCAACCCCACTTTGACCGTGACAACGGGCGGCACTTATTCGCTGACCACCAAAAGTATCCCCTCGCCTGGAGATACTTGCGAGTCCGTAAAAACGGTTAATATCATTGCGGACTTTGCGCTGCCAGCAAATGTGACTGCTACGGCTGGCGCTCTGGACTGCAATTCTTCTTCAACAATGCTGATGGGCAATTCTACTACGCCCGGCGTTACTTATTCCTGGACAGGGCCAGGCGGTTATACTTCTAACCTGCAAAACCCCACTGTCACGGTAGCAGGTAACTATACTTTAACTGTAACAGGGTTAAACGGCTGCAAAAAAACGGCTTCCGTTACCGTCGTCAGCAGCCCGCCACCTTTAGCCACAGCCATCGGAGGCACCATTGATTGCAACAATCCCAGCGTCCAGATTTTTGGAAATTCTTCCGTTCAACCCGTGACGTATTCCTGGGAAGGGCCGAATGGCGTCATCATTTTGGTACAAAACCCAATCGTTAATGTGCCAGGAAAATACGTGTTGACCATTACCGATGCCGCTGGTTGTACATCGTCTGCTACTGCTATCGTACATGATGGCACGGCTGCACCCAATGCCAGCGCAGCCACCAACGGCAACCTCAACTGCCAGGCCAGCAGTGTCGTGCTGAGTGGGGCAGGTTCGTCCACTGGCGCTGGTTTTAATTATATGTGGACAACACAAAACGGTAACATCGTTTCTGGTGCCAACACACTAACACCTACTGTAAATGAGCCAGGAACTTATTCCATATTAGTGACCAATTCGGGCACTGGTTGTACCAATTCAGCCTCCACCACTGTGACCGAAACCCCACAGGTGAGCGGTAGTATTTCTTCCCAAACCAATATACTTTGCTTTGGGGATGATACGGGTTCGGCTACAGCAACAGGAGGTGGTGGCAATGGCAACTTTAGCTACAATTGGTCGAACGGATCCACAGGTGCTACTAATTCAAACCTGGGGGCGGGCAACTATTCTGTCACCATAACAGATGGCGAAGGATGTACCGCTTCCGCTGCTGTTATCATTACACAGCCTACTTTATTGGAGGCAAATGCCTCGGCTACTGGCCAGATAATAATCGGTGCCAATGACGGTACGGCCACTGCCGATCCAAGTGGCGGTGTTTCTCCTTATACCTATTTGTGGAGCAATGGTCAAACAACACAGACCATCGTTGACCTCGCACCTGGCGTTTATACCGTCACGGTCACTGACAACAATGGCTGCGAATCCATACAATCGGTCAACGTGCCGGAATCCAATTGCAACCTGAAGGCAAACGTTGAAAAAGAAAATGTGACCTGCGCTGGTGCCGATGATGGCTTTGCCTCCATTACCCTTGACAATGCTGAGCCGCCCATCAATTATAATTGGTCAAATGGCGAAACAACACAGTCCATTTCAGATCTGCCCGGCGGCAACTACACTGTGACCGCCACCGATGACAATGGCTGCGAAGTAGTAGTTTCTATCCTCATTTTGGAGCCAAGTAACTTGAATGCCAACGCTACCGCCGACGATGAAACTTCGCCTGGCGCCAACGATGGTACAGCAACAGCGAATCCAACCGGCGGAACGGCCCCTTATGAATATTTGTGGAACACAGGCCAAAGTACCCAGACTATCATCTTCCTGCCTCCCGGTGAATACACGGTGGTGGTGACCGATACTTTTGGCTGCCAGGCCACCCAAACGGTGGAAGTGGAGACGGCGGGCTGCGCCATACAGGCCAATGTGACGGGAACTGACATAAGCTGCAATGGTGCCGCAGATGGCCAGGCAACTGCTACTCCTATCGGTGGACTTGCCCCATTTACATATTTATGGTCAAATGATGAAACGGAAGCAACCGCAACGGGCCTTGCCGCCGGTACATATACCGTGACCATTACCGATGATGCTGACTGTCCGGCCATTGCTGAAGTGACCATCGGCGAACCGGACGAGTTGATTGGGGCAGTGGACAACCTGACAATGGCCGACTGCATGGCCACGAATGGATCCGCAACAGTTTCTGCTACAGGTGGCACTCCCAACTATATTTATAATTGGTCAAACAGTGCCACCGGGGCCACTGTTGGCAACCTCGCTCCCGGCGATTACACGGTCAGCATTAGCGATGCAAACGATTGCGAAACTATCGTCTCATTGACCATTACAGCAAACGATGCAGTGCCTCCTACAGTGACCACCCAAGATCTTACACTTGAACTGGGTCCGGATGGAACTGCTTCTATTTCACCAGATGCCATAGACAACGGCAGCACAGACGATTGTGAAATAGTTTCTATGACGCTTGATGTTTCGTCCTTTAGTTGCGATGATTTAGGGGAAAATGAGGTGACATTGACAGTGACAGATGCAGCCGGCAACTCTTCAACTGAAACCGCCACCGTGACTGTTGTGGACAATATGCCACCCAACCTCGTACTTCAAAATATTACTGTTTCCTTGGATGCCAATGGCATGGCAACGGTCACTCCGGCCATGTTCGACGATGGCAGTGCCGACAACTGTGGCGACATCGAATGGACCATTGAACCAACAACATTCAACTGCGACGACCTGGGCGACAATGATGTGGAATTAACGGCTACCGACGATGGTGGTAATACTATCACCATGACTGTATCAGCAACCGTGGTGGATGAAACGGAACCGACAATCAGTTGCCCTGAAGGATTGTTCCTTTCTTATTGCGATCCAGTGGGTGTTTTCACAGTAACAGCCGACGACAACTGTGCCAGCGCTATTGAATTGACTCAAACTACAGGTTTGCCCAGCGGCTCCAATTTCCCAGTCGGCAATACGACCATCACCTATGAAGCTGAGGACGCCAATGGCAATACTGCCACTTGCAGTTTTATGATTTCGGTGCCAAGTGCAATGGGACTGGCGGTCAATGGCGAGGATTTGAGTTGTTTTAATGAAAACGACGGTACTGCGGCTGCAACCGTCAACGGTGGATCTCCGCCCTACACTTACGATTGGAGTAGTGGTCAAACAACTGCAACCATCAACAACCTGGAAGCAGGCGAATATACCGTCACCGTCACCGACGCAGAAGGCTGCCAAGAAGTACAAAGTGTTACGATTGACGAACCGGACAACATCGTTATTAACCTGGTTTCAATTCAAAACGCTGTAGTGGGCCAATCCAACGGCAGCATAGATGTCAGCATTGCTGGAGGCGTGCCGCCGCTGACCTATACCTGGACAGACATCAACGGCAACGTCATTGCGACCACGGAAGACATATCCAACTTGCCCGCTGGTACTTATCAGTTGCAGGTAACGGATGGCAATGACTGCCAAACGCCACTCAGCGCCTACACCATCCAGGAAACAAACAGTACTGCCGAAATTGGTTTTGATAGCCGCATCGGCCTCTTCCCCAACCCTACGACCGGGGAGGTCTTTATCGAACTGAAGGACATTGCCTTCAATGAAATGGAAGTATCTGTGTATGATGTTGTAGGAAAAAGCATTGGTACTTATTCCTCAACCAACGGAGCAAACAAGCACCGCCTCGATTTTTCAAAACAGCCATCCGGCGTGTATTTACTGAAAATCAGGATTGGTGAAAAAGTGGCTACGAAGCGATTGGTGGTAAGCAGGTAACAGTGTTTTTGAAAAAGAAAAAAGGGGCAGCCAGCTTGATTGTTGGCTGCCCTTTTTTTTTAAAAAACATACATGGATCTAAAGGATAGAAAAAAGCCCCGCAAAGAATTAATGCCTTGCTGATCATGTTTGTCTTTGTTGTACAATAGGTTGATGGAGCGGGAAAAGCGGAAGCTAAAGCCAAAATGTTTTGACAAAAATAATTCAGCTCCCAAAGTATAACCGTAATCATTGTTGTTCAAATTGTCCACTTCCCCGTCATGGTTGACAGAGCCATCAATTTCAGCACTGAACAAGCGGCTGTACATTAAGCCGCCAATCACCTGCACTTTATAATAATCATCCTCTTCGATATACCAATCTTTATAGCCAAACATAACTGGCACTTCAACATATTGCAGGTTGATTTTGAGGCCGGCAGGAAACTGGTTGGTTTTTGAGCGGCTTCCACGCTGCGAGTAGAGCATTTCGAGCAGAATTTCCATTTTATCCCGCAAAATGACCACGCCCCGCAGGCCGCCCTGCAAGCCAAGTTTGTTGTAGCCGCCGTTGTCGTCGCCGTTGACTTGGGCTGCGTTTAAACCTAAGACCAGCCCAGCTTTAAAGCGCTGTTGTGCCGTGGCGTTTTTCACCAAGGACAAGGAAAAAAAAGTGAGGAAAAAGTAAAGCGGGATTTTTTTAAACATAGCCGTCATTTTATGAAACCCTCAAACAATCGTTTGCAAGGCAGGGCAAAAGTAAACAGAACGGCTTCAAATGCGATTGGATTTTGCCCCTGCTTCAAATTCCGCCCGAATGTCACGCATTGTCGCATCTATCCATAATTTGGATTGCTCCATCAAAAAATTGATGTCATCAGAGGCTATCGGTTGGCCATATCGGATTTTAACATAAGTCCATTTTTTGCCAAAACAGCGGATGAAATGTGGGATAAAGGTATCGTCACCAACCCAGGCATCGTTTAGATCGAGGTAGTCGAGCGCAATGGGCACAATGGGAATGCCTTCTTTTGCCGCCAGGTTAAAAGCGCCGCCCTTAAAAGGCATGGTCTGTGGGTCGGTGTGGGTAGTGCCTTCCGGGTAAACGAGCACGGAATAGCCACCTTTTAAACTTACACGCATGGCCTCCATCACGGCTGCCCGGCTGCTTTTGCTCTCCCGTTTTACGTACATGATGCCCGTTATTTTTCCGCCATAACCAATTAAAGGCCAGGAACTTACCTCCGCCTTAGCCACCGGCATGGCAGGTATGTCTTTCAACGAAACGACGGGATCGAGATAGGAGCGGTGATTGCCGATAAAAATATACGGCCCGCCCTGCGGAATGTCGCCGCTTTGTTCTATCCTGACGCCCAACCAACGGAGGCTTTTGATGCAAAATTTGCGGCGGATGCGCAGCCCACCGGGAAGGGGATGTTTGTGCAGAAAGGCATTTAATATAGCCTTTGTAAGTTGGTAGCCCAAAATGAAAAGAAAGCCAATGCCCCTGTATGCTGCTCGAAATTTGTTCATCAATTAACTTAAAATGGACGTTTAGTAGGATCTTGTCTGGAATCAAAAAAAGCAAGAATGGTAAGCGACTTACTGGTAAAGCGATAATACATCCGCCGATGCTTGTCCACTAAAATATACCTTAAATTTTTATGCTTCATGGTCGGCCTTCCTGCTCCGGGATAAGATTTTATAAAATCTATTTTAGCCTTCACCTTATCACGAAAGTTTTCTGCGGCTTGGATATTCCCTTCGATTTCAAAATACTCCACTATTTCAATAAAATCGCCTAGCGCATCTGTGTGCCAGGAAACTTTAAGAGGCATGACGTAATTTTTTTATTTTATAATCAATTTGATCCAGTGCTTTTTCATGGGAAACTAAATTTTTTCCTTTTTCGGCATCATTCAATGCCCGTTCTAATTTAACCTGTTGCTCAGGCAGCAATTCATCCCACCAATCTGCACCATCCATTTTTGCATCTTCAATAATTTCTGCTACACTTTTCCGAATTTTTAAAAGTGTTTCGGCATCGTCCACCTGCCACAGCAAGTCAAACAAGCTTCCTTTTATTTCCAAAATATTCATTGTATAGATTTTTATATCAACAAATTAACTACTCTGTAAACCAAATTTCTTTATTTTCCGACTTGCGGACGGATGGGGGTTTGGGGGTGAAAATTGCTAGCGCAATTTTCACCCCCGGAATCCCCATTACAAAATGTCAAGAAACTTAATTTACAGAGTATTAACGAACTCCAAAGAATCGGCTCGACAAAAATAATAAAGCTTAACTCAATTTCCTTGGCATCCTGAAACCTTACTTATTACCCTCCACTTTCCTTTTTCAATGCCTCAATCATGGCGTAAGGCACATCGGCCAGGTTGAGTATGATAAAACCGTCCAATACATCGGAGAAGTTTGGGTCGAGGTTGAAGCTGATAAAACGGGCGTTCAGTTTCAGGTACTGGCGCACCAACACAGGGATGCGAATATGGTCGGGTTCGATGTCCTCGATGAGGTTGTCCAGTGCGCCCAATTCATTGTCCAGGCTATCGGCCAGCATATCTATGTCCACTTTGTCCACCTTGGCTTTGAACGGCTTGCGGGGGGTGAGGTATTGGGCCAACCCTTCGTTGTAGAAATATTTTTTGATAAAAGCCACGATGAGGCTGCGGGAGAGATTTGAGTAGTATTTGCTGATGCTCACGGGGCCATAGAGGTACTTGTACTGTGGGTTTTTCAACAAAAAATAAAGGATGCCTTTCCACAGCAGGAACAGCGGCAAGCGCTTTTTTTGGTATTCCGGCACAATGTAGGAACGGCCCAATTCCACCGACTGCTGCATGGTAGGATAAAAGCCTTCCTCAATTTTGAACATGGAGCTGATGTAAAATCCCGACGCACCATATCGGCTGAAAATTTCGTCGCCCAGGCCCATGCGGTAGCCTCCGGCGATTTGATGGGCTTCCCGATCCCACAGGATGAGCTGGCGGTAGTACAGGTCGAATTCATCAAGGTCCTGCGACTTGCCAGTACCTTCGCCCACCGTGCGGAAAGTAAGCTCCCGCAGGCGGCCAATTTCCTGAAGGGTAATGGGGATTTCCTTGGCTTCCGCTACAAAAATATCGAACTCGCCCTGTGAGGCCACGAGGCTGCCAAAACTGAGCTTGGAAATTTCATTTTGGATTTTTTCCCTATCAAAAGGGCCAACCACATCTTCCTGTCTTTCAGGCAGTTGAAAGAATTTTTGCAGGAAAAAAGGTTTCACTTCAAGGCCAGATCCCAACGAAAAAATCTTCGACTGGATGAAACGTTTGAAGTCCTTTGAGCCACCAAATTTATGTTGATCGTCCACCGAAATGGGGTTGCCGATGCGCACGGTCACTTTATAGGGTTCTTTCCGCTGGCGCAAAATGAGGCGGCTGCCGATGCCCGGCCTGACAAAATCCGGGAAGGGCGCTTTCAGCCTGATCGGCACCACTTGAATTTCCGCCCGTTTGATAGCTTTCATCAATTGATTGAGGAACTGATTGCGCACGGGCGTGTCCAGCGCCTTGTCGGTAAAATGCAGGATGAGGCAAAGCGAGACGCCCTCTTCCTTGGCTTTGTTCAGGTTTTTAAAAACACTTTTTATATAGTCTTCCCATTGTAAAATGGAAAAATCCAAGGGCAGGTAAAAACGCTCGAACGGCTTGCCTTCTTTGTTTTTCCGGGTCAAAATTTTACACGGAACGCCTTGTTTTTCAAGCAATTGCAACAAAATGAGCTCATCGGCTTCATCCAAGGCCTGATTGGCGATAAACAAGCTGGGTACTTTTACAGATAGGTTTTTCAAATCGTGGCCGCTCACCTCGATTTGGATGTTCATCCGCCGCAGTTCTTCTTCGATTGGAGTCAATGTCGCTAACTTGCTCATGCATTTTTATTTAAAAAACAGTAAAACCACAAAGCCAAAAACATCCCCTCCCTCTCCCAAAGATAAGCCACCTGGCTTCGGATTTAAGTTTATTTTCGCCCCTGTTAAACTGCAATTGTATGAAACTTAAAATAGGATTTGCACTGACTTTACTTTTGGCAAGTCTTTTTGGCCAGGCGCAAAATACTCCTTTCGATATTTCTTTTGAATTTCAAGCCTACCCGACCGGTCTGATTCCCGGCATCCGATTGGAAAAGGGATTTGGCGAAAAAAATGCCGCCCACCTCCGCTTTGGCTACCAAGTCATTGACCACCGTGACCTCGGCAAACACGACGACGAAACCGGCAGTGGCTGGGGTTTCACGTTAGGATACCACCGATATTTTAAAGGAGGCTACCAAGGCTTTTTTTTGGGAGCAAGAAACGATTTTTGGTTCAATAGCATGGAATGGGAGATGAATGACGGCACATCAGGCAAAACGGACATTGTAGTAGTACAGCCCACAGCGCAGGCAGGCTGGGTTTTTTTGTTTGGCGAAAAATGGCTGCTCTCCCCTACCCTTTCTTTTGGTTACGAAATAAACGTAAAAACCGAAGGGGAAGCAACGGGCGAAGGGGCCATCATTCTCCTGGGTTTGAACTTTGGCCGCAGATTTTGAACAAAAATTTCTGATGGGTTAGGAAAATTTAAAAAAGCCTCTATTTTTGCGTCCGCTTTTGAAAAAAGCACACAGGCAGAAACTTTTTCTCTTTTGTCTTTGTACTTTTTCCTTCAGCAACCGGTGAGGTAGCTCAGTCGGTAGAGCAATGGACTGAAAATCCATGTGTCGGGGGTTCGATTCCCTCTCTCACCACAGCATTTAAGCCTTTTGCGGACTCTCGCAAAAGGCTTTTTTGTTTAAAAACTCATGTTTTGCAAGCTTTTTTTCATGCAGCCATTTTTCATTTAAATAGTTGATTGTCAAAATTTTAGACAATGACTAATAACAAACGCAGCAATTTTTTATATAACGTTTACACGTTTTTTTAGCACCTCCCCTCCTCGCCGCCGGAGGCGGCGAGGAGGGGAGGAAAAGGCTTCTGGGGGCGGTTGCACCGCCCCCAGGCCCCCTTGCTTTTTACGTGTACTTCTTAATAAAAAATTGCTGTGACAAATGGCTCAATGCACCAACTGCCGCCATGCCCCCCTCCAGCAAAAAAAACGGGAATGCACAGCAAGCAAAACCTTTCCTGAAATGGGCCGGGGGCAAAACCCAATTGATACCGGCCATCGAGGCGGCATTTCCAAAAAAATTCAAAACAGGCCAGGAATTTAGCTTCATCGAGCCTTTCATCGGCAGTGGTGCCGTGCTGTTTTGGGCACTCGGCCAGTTTCCCCAAATCAAAAAGGCCGTCGTCAACGACATCAACAGCGATTTGACCTTCGCCTATCAATGCGTTAAAGAAAAACCGATGGAACTGATCGGGAAGCTGGATGAATTGGAACGGGCCTTTTTTGAACAAAAAGAAGAAGCCCGGCAAGCGTTTTTTTTGGAAAAAAGAAAGGCTTTCAACCTGCGGAACCTGGATTGTTTGGACAATACGGCACTGTTGATTTTTCTCAATCGCACCTGTTTCAACGGCCTCTACCGGGTCAATAGCCAGAACAAGTTCAACGTGCCGTTTGGCAAATACAAAAAGCCCACAATCTGCAACCCGGCGGTGATTATGGATGCCAGTTCTGCCCTGCAAAAAGTGGAAATCCTGAACGGTGATTTTGAAAAAACGCTCGAATATGCAGGCGGGGATAGCTTTTTTTACTTCGACCCGCCCTATAAGCCCATCAGCCAAACTGCCTCTTTTAACGCCTATTCGCACGAGGTTTTTGACGACCATGAACAAAGGCGCTTAAAGGAATTTTGCGATAAACTCGACTCGCTCGGCCACCATTGGCTGCTCAGCAATTCGGACCCGAAAAATGTGGATCCCGACAACACCTTTTTCGATGATTTGTACCAAAATTATTTTATCCAAAGGGTCAAAGCTCGGCGGGCCATCAACTCAAAGGCAGACAAAAGGGGCGAAATTCATGAGTTGCTGATTTCAAATTATGAAATTGGCTAAAACCCCTTTTGCCTCATCAGTTCGTCCAATTCCCTCCATTTTTTTCCCCGGCTGAAATGGGCCGCAAACTGTGGCGATTCGCCTTCCATTAAAATTTGGTGCAAGCCAAGGCGCTTGATGCGTTTTTTCAAAATGGCTTTTTCCTTGTTTTCCTCTGCCACCATGCCTGCGTAGATGACGGCCAGCCATTGCTCCATTTCCTCGGCGTCGGTTCCATAAGTTTTTGACAACATGGAAATATTCTCCAGGATGCCCACATCCAAGTTTGCATTTGTCAATTGATAAATGGCGAGGAAATCCTGATAAATTTTATCGGGGCCGTGCTTAATTCCTAAAAGTTGGAGCCTTGTAAAGTAATGGACATCGGTCGGTGCAAAACGCCAAGCATTGGGAGGTGAAATGTACACGCACCAATCGTCAAATTTCCCCTTGTCAAACTCGACGGTTGCGCCGTTTGAAAGTAATTTGATAAGTTTTCCCATGGTGCGTGTACTTTTTTTATCCTAAACCCTCAGCAGCTTGAAGGCATGCATCCATTGGTTTTTGAGAAAACCAGGGATGCACCAAAGGATGCAAAGCGGCTCAATGGCACGGGCAGCTTCGGCTGCGCCCATGTCTTCCACTTCCCAGCCGATTTTCTGCAAAAGCTCCGTGGCTTCCTGCTTGGCCGCATCGTTGTTGCCACAAATAAACATGGAAGGCGGCCCGCCCTGCAACTTGGGATCCACCATCAGCGCACTGCCCACGCAACTAAAGGCTTTTACGAAATGGGCATCGGAAGCCACATTTTGCAATTGCTCCATGAGCGAGCTGTTGTAGTCGGTGAAAAATTTAAGGACACCTTTCTCCGGGGCCGATTTTTCATCAATGGGGTTGGTGGCGTCCAGGATGGTTTTGCCCGCCAGGTTTTGCAGCCCGGCACGGTTCAGGGCGCTTTCCGCATGGGCACCTTTCACGGCCAGCACCAGTAGTTCGCCAAAGGCTGCCGCTTCGGCGAAAGTGCCTACTGAACCGCCGCTGTTGTTTTTCCAATCTGCCAGTTTCCCAGCATCGCTGGTGCCCAGCATCACTTCATAGCCATGTTTGATAAAGCCGCTGCCGAGCGTTTTAGCCACTACGCCGGAGCCGATAATGCCGATTTTTTTCATGTTGGTTTGAAATTTAGTATCGTTCAAAAAATAACTTCGGACAACGTCGTCGGGGTTTAAAACCCCGACGACGTTTAGACCAAAACTTATCTGAGCATCAACATTTTTTTATTGGCAACTGGACGGCCATCCAGGCTAAGTTCGCAGAAATACAGCCCCGCCGGAAGCTGGGCACCTTTCCCGTCTTTTGCATCCCATTGAAAGGAAAACTGCCCGGCGGCTGTTGCCCTTGTTCTATTCTCCGGGCCGTAAGCCCATTGTAGTGGGTAATTTTCAATGTTACTGTAGCCGATTTTTCCAATTGATAGGAAACCGTGGTGCTGTTGCTGAATGGGTTTGGAAAATTTTGGAACAATTTGAAATCTGTTGTTTCCCCTTCCCCAACTGCCGAAGGTTCCTGGCTGATATAGCTATAATACACATCCTGCTCCCCGTTAAAAGTGGCTGCCCAAGCCAAATGCGCCCCTTCATTGTCGGAAACCATGTGAAAATAGTCGCCCAATTTCTCTTGCTGCGGCCAGCCCAGGTGCGGATCAAATGCCTCCGAAAGCCGTTCGTTGGCCGACCACGTCAATCCTCCGTCTTCTGAAAAGGAATAGTAAAGCGAGGACAGTAGAGTGCCGGGGTTGTCCCGTGTATCGAGCCACACGGCGTCTATCCGTCCGTTGGGCGCCACGGACATAGTGCCAAACCATTGCCAATCGGTCGTGGACAGGTCATCGTTGATGCGCACTGGCTCGCTCCAGGTTAGGCCGCCGTCTGTGCTCCTTGTGAAATGTACATCGAGCGGATCTATGACACTGAAAGGCTGTACCGAAGCGAGTGCGTAAACATTGCCATGATTGGCACCGCCGGATACGTCGGTGGCTACCCATGACTGACCGAGCAGGCCCACGGGGTTGGGGCCAGATGCGGCAAAACCGACCAGTGTTCCATTCAAGTTGGACTGCAATGACTGCCACACCACAGGCTCTCCAGCCACTTTTGCATTTTCCGATTTGGCAATTTGCCCGCCTCCCCCGATGGTATAAAGCTCCCCTTCCGGCCCAACCGCCAAAGTGCCCCATTCCACCCAAGGGTTTACTATACTGCATTCCTCATAAGTATCGCCCCCATCTGTTGAGCGTGTATAAGAACCGGGGGGACACACCGAAAACCCTGCATTCCAATTGGAATAAATATGGCCCTTGCCTTCGCTTTCTGTTTTGTCAATGACCATCCATTGCTTGTCGCCGCCAAAGGCATAAGGCCCGTCGTCCCAGGTGCCTTCGCCTGTAGAGCGGTAAACATTGCAATGATAAGCCGTATCAACAGTTAAGCTATTGTAGTAAAAACGGCCATCGGCATCCGTATCGAGCACGGGGTCAGAGCGGAAAACACCAGGGTCAATTACGCCTGGAAAAATCCAGGTTTGGCCGCCGTCGTTGGTATAGCCAAAGCCTGCCTGCCGAAAATTGCTGGCAATTGTATCAAATTGCCGCCAACCGATGACCATGCACTCCAAATCCGTCGGGTCAACGGCGATAGAGGGTTCGTTGGCAGCATCCCCCACAATGTTGTTGCCATTGGCATCTACATTCACCTGCACCGTAAAAATATTGGATCCCGTGAATCGGAAAGGCGGGGAAGTGCGGCGGTGGGCATGGTCAACCGGCATGTAAGCATCATCAGGTGCTTCCTTGTATTGTTCGGTGTTGTTTTGTGAAAATAAATTGGCAGAAAAAAACGCCAAAAGCATGAAGCAAAGAAGGTGTGCAGTTTTGTTCATAAGTAGTCAGTTTTTGCAAACCTAATACTATTGTCAAAAAATAAAAAATCCCAAATGCCGGGGCATTCGGGATTCATGGTTTTTTTACCGGGGAAAAATATCTTTAATTATTCGCCCAGGAAATACTGTTCGACATAGAACTAATGGCTGCTTCTGCTTTGTCGAAGAAATTGTAAATATGCTCAGCCTGCGGAGTCATGAGCTTGTTCGGATCAAGTTTTTTGGCAGCTTCTTTTACTTGGGTAATGGCGTTGCTGTTGGTGTTTTTACTACTTTTCTGATGAACGGATTCCAGCATATCGGCGGCCATCACAAAGGCTTCCCTTGCCCAGTCAGCATGTTGGGTGGATTTGGGATCTTCCTGGAGTTTATTGGCTTTTTGGATAATTTGCTGTTTTTTGCTGTTAAAATCCGCATCGAGGGTCATACCATTCGCACTGTATAAGGCAGAAATAGCATTAGCCAAACTAATGAGGCCATCGTGGGTGTACTGGTGGTTGAGCGCCACTTTGCCTTTGTCGCCTTTTGCCCAACTGGAAAAAGAATCTATATCCTTTTTGTATTTCATATTGACCGTTTTTGCAGTTGCTTTTCCATCCAGCGTATTATCCATTTTGGTGGTATTATTGGACATATTTTGGTTGGCATTCGTATCCATGTTATCCCGATGTTCGGTTGACATATTATTGGTACTTTTTGCTTTGGAATTATTGTCCATAGTTCCAGTCATGGAACTTTGCTGAGCGCTTTTGTCCATGCTCCTGTTGTCGGTACTGCCAGTTGAAGGTTTCTCCATTTCAATAACAAATGGGACATAGCGACGCTCAATATAGTACTTGGTAATTCCGCCTTCCGCTATATCTTCTAACATAAAAAATGAAAAGGCATCGTCGGTGGAAACTTTGTCTTCCAATTTATCAAAATAGTCCTTTTCCATTTTTGCTTCCGCAATTTCTATTTCCCAATAGTTTTCCAAGAAATCGGCCTTGTCTTCCTCTTCATTTTTCGCCGAATCGTCTTCCTTAATTTCTTCGGCATATTCATCCAATAATTCGTATCGCTGTTGCATCAACTTATTTTTGTCCCGCATATAATCACGATATATGGGGTCAAAATCCCGGATTTCCTGCTCATTGAATCCAAGTGTTTCGATGACATACGTCCGAAAAGCCACATTTTGCGCATTTCTCAGCATCCGTTCATAATCTTCTTGGGTAACATCACTATTGGTATTGTTGAGTGTGGTGGAGGTGGTGGTCTGCGGCTGGGTTTGGGGATTAGTTTGTGGCTGGACTTGAGCAAAGGCTGTGGTTGCTGCAAAAACGATAGCCAAAGCTGTCAGCATTGAATTTTTCATAACAACTGATTTTGTTTAAGCTGTAGGCCAAAAGTGTTGGAAATATTAGATGGGGATCTGTTTTTTCCAACACATTTGGCCCACTACTTACATTTTTTGGTTAGCAAAATTGACCGGGGCAAAATATAATGCAAATAAATATTGCAAAGCATTTCGCTCCGATCCTCTTGATGGGAACGGGCTATGGTAGGTCATGTTCAAATTCTTAGCAGACTTCCCCAAGAGGTTTCCGATAGTGCTGATCTTCCAAGCAAATAGGGCGTTTTTTTAAAATCTTTCAAGCTTTTAGCAATTAGCCCCTGGCTTTTGGTCGAGCGCCAATGGCTAATTGCCCAAAGCATTTTCCCAATAAAAAAAAGGCAAATACGGTTAAACAGTATTTGCCCCCAAGCTATACTTTGCACTAATAGGTTTTCCCGATATTCGGGACAGGTAGTGCAAATCAAATTTCGCCCCTCCTCGCCGCCTTCGGCGGCTCGTCGGGGGAGGGGGATTTTGGGGGCTTCGCCCCCAAGCCCCCATTTGCACAAAACCTATTAGCGTGCAGTATATATAACTCTGACTATTGGTATTTAGCGCTTGTCCTTATGCCATGCCCAATTCCTCCAACTTGCCCGTGTCCATATTTTTGATTTTACGGGCAATCGGATCCCACTCTACCCGAACTCCGGCCCGCAGCGAATAGGTGGCCATGTGCGCCGAAATGGCTTCCTGGAAACCTTCTTCGATGCCGCAGCTCACTTTCGTGCCGTTGCGGATGGCACTGAGCCATTCCCGCATGTGCAGGTTGGTGGAGTCCACCCGTTTGCCATCCCGGTAGGTGTACATGAGGCCCTTGTTGGCAAAATACTTCGCCGTAGCGCCCGTCACGGCGTCCACGCCTTTCGCCCTGGGATCGTAGGAGTACATCGGCACGTCAATGCTGACAATGCCCTCGTCAATCATTTTTTTGTAGCGGGTGGACTGCGGGTCGGCGTGGAGGATGATCTGGCTGCCAAGCTCCATCGTGGCGTCGTGGCCCATGAGCAGGGTGCCACGGTCGTATTGGTTGCCGAGGGTGGAACTATAGATAAATGTCATCCCTTTTTCCTTGCCGTCTTCCTGGGTGTGGCCCATCGAAAATTCGGGGTACTCCATAATCACCTGCAATACGTCCGGCACGTTGCGGCCGTCCCGGTGGGTATAAATGCCACCCGATGCGGTGCAAGCTGCCGGAATGCCCATGTCGAGCAGGCAGTTGATGCGGTCGTAGTCGTGAGTGAGCAAGTCGCCGGAGAGGCCGGTACCATAGGCCCACCATTTGCGCCAGCGGAAAAAATGCTCCGGATTGAAGGGGATTTTGGGCGCATTGCCAAGGAACATATCCCAGTCAATCGTTTGCGGGTTGCCGTCGGGATGGATGTCATATTGCCAGGCCCCGTTGTCGTCGTTGCGGTTGGTATTGGTCTGGATGAGTGAGATGTGGCCGAGCACGTTTTTCTTGATGGCGTCCCTGGCGGTCAGGTAGCTCTGGGTTTGGCGGTGCTGGTGGCCAAGCTGAAGCACCCTTCCAGAGGCTTTCACTGCGTCGTACAGTTCGTAGGTTTCGCCGACCTTGTGGGTCATGCATTTTTCGATGTAAACGTGCTTGCCGGCCTGGAGGGCGGCAATGGCGATGGGGGCGTGCCAGTGGTCGGGCGTGGCGATGACCACGGCGTCCACCTGCGGGTCTTCCATCAATTGGCGGTAGTCCTTGTAAATTTTGGGTTTGCTGCCGTCCTTCATCCCCGCTGCCGCTGCGGCCCTTTCGGCATTGAAGTCGAAAATATCGCAAACGGCGGTTATTTTGATGTTCAGGTCTTCCTGCTCCATGAAGTCCTTCAGGCGGGTATCCTTTGGGTTTTCAATATTGCTTTTTTTCATCTCCTCTATCCAGGTAGGGTTGGCGAAACCCAAAGCACGGGTCAATTGCTCGCCTCGAATGCCATAGCCGATAAGGGCCAAACGCACCGGATCGCCCGACATCGGCCCGCTGGAAGGCGGAGCAGCGGCTTCCACATTGAGTTCTTCCAATATCTCTTCCTTGATGGCTTTGTCGTGGCTGCTTTTGGCAGTGGCACCCAGGAAAAATGCGCCCACGACAGGCAGCGCCGCCATGCCCATGAGAGCATCACGCCTGCTGATTTTATTGCTATTGTCTTGTTCCATGACTTGCTTTTTTTTGATGAAATAAAATGGAGTTTGGCCTTGAAATGGTAGTTAAATCACCACTTCTTCCTTGCGGGTGGACACGGTCATGGGCGACGAGGAATTGCTTCCGTTGCGCCATTTCCAGATGAACCTGTCCAAGCCCAAAAACCGGCTGGTTGGGAAAACCAGCAGCGCAGCCATTGCCGCTATCTCTATCAGGTTTTTGTTCACCCAGAGGTAGCTGCCCTCCGTCGGCATGGCGTATTTTATCCCAATGAGCGGCGGGTGCGACAGGAAGTACAGGCCCAGCAGCACGATGCCGCCCACCAATGCCAGGCGGGTAAAAATGCCCAGCACCAGCGCCAGCCCAACCAGTATCAAACCCCAGACATTGAGGAAATCCACCACTTCCAGCATTGAAGGAGTGGCAGCCAGCTTGTAAAAATATTCCGCAAAAAAGCCCTGCGAATCCATCAGGTAGCTCCCAGCCGACCAGCCGGGGTTCCATAGTTTCACGACGCCTTCATAGAGCAGGTGCCACCCTATGAGCATCCGTAGCAATGCAAGCGTCCACATTTGTGCGCTTGTGTAGGAAATGATTTTGTTCGCCCGATCCATTGTGTTGATTTTGATGTAAAAAAGAAATGGGAATTGGGGTAAAATGCCCAATGTTCCCTGGTCTTGGAATTCATGTAGTTTAAACTGTGCGACGCCAAGTTTTCCCGATGTTCGGGACAGGTTTTGCATGGGGTTTGGGGCGGCGCAGCCGCCCCAAGAGGCTCATTCCTCCCCGCAGCGGTGCCGGAGGCCCCGCTGCGGGGAGAGAGGTTCCGATAGCTATCGGAATTGGGGGCTATCGCCCCCAAACCCCCATGCAAAAAACTTGGCGGCTTGAGCTATAAATAAACATTTAAACCAAAAACCGACAAACATTGACCATTCATAGAAATGGCTAAAACTATGGCTGGATGCTACGATAATTGGTGTTTTATATCAGCAGATCAATATGATAATAGTCACCCAATGCAGTGACAAATGGATGCTTCCAACTAATAAAAGGCCAGGAAATTTGAAGCCGTTTGGATATAGTTCCAAAGGGCGATGGGCATTTGTTTGCTTTGATTTACTAAATCCCTATAACTGTCCAGCATTAAGGTGACATCTTTTTCCATGTTCGAATATTTCAATTTTTAAAGTATTCAGAGGGAAAAAGGTGTCGTGCGATGATTTTTAGAAAAACCATTGAAATAAAAAATCTATAACTTTCTAAAAATCAACCACAACCGAATTGTGTTTAGACTCATTTGAGGCCAAAAAAGGGCTTGTCTAAACACAGTTCGTCATCTTAATGCGGCTGCAGGGAGATGACACCTTTTTTCACTGTTACTCTCTGCTAATTTGCTAAATCATCGTTGCGAAAAAAGATGTCACCTCCTTGCTGGTTGTTTGCCCTTATTTATTGAACTTCTTATTGACCAAAATATCAAAATTACCATGCAAAAATTATATTCCTTCCCTTTTTACAGCCGCCTGATATTGGCCGCTATATTGTTGATGAACACCAGCTTGTTTGCACAATTAAACACAGTCATTGATCATAGCTACAAACCACTCCAATTGAAGCTCAATGAGGATGGCAGCAAATATGTGCGTTTGATGATGTGGCACCAGATATGGGCAGAAAGCAACAACCTGAGCGACGAATCGCAAAAGACTGATTTGAACCTTAGCATCCGCCGTTCCCGCTTCCTGGCTTATGCCCAAATATCGCCCCGCTTCCTCATCCTGACGCATTGGGGGCTGAACGGCCTGAACGCTTCCAACCTCTCCAAACTTGGCAACGACAGCGATGCTCCACAGCTATTTTTGCACGATGCCTGGGCAGAATTTAAAGTGATTGACCAATTATACCTGGGCGGCGGGCTGATCTATTGGAACGGGCTGACCCGCCTTGCCAGCCAAAGCACCCTCAACTTTATGTCCCTCGACCAATCAAGGCCATTTGTACATTGGCATTCATTGGGATATACCGATCAATTTGTCCGCCACCTGGGCATATATGCCAAAGGGAACATCGGTAAATTTCACTATAGAATGGGATACAAGGAAGCTGGCCGCAATGGATTTGAGGCCAATATGAGCGACTCCACCCACTTGACCTACAATGGTGTAAACGTAAAGGACAAGGATGGTTACACTATCGGCACGAAGGTCGTGGACGCTTATTTTTGCTATAATATATTGGATGATGAGATTGACAAACTTCCCTATTTCGTTGGCAGTTACCTTGGCTCCAAAAAGGTATTAAATGTAGGTGCAGGATTTTTTGCACATCCCAACGGCGCTTACAATGGCGCTACAAAAGAACATGTGAACGTGCAGCATTTTGCCGCAGATGTCTTTCTGGATATGCCGCTGGGCAATAAGGGCAGCCTGACCGCTTATGCCTCGTATATTCACTTCGATTATGGCCCGAATTGGGTGGGACGATGGGCTGGTACTGGTTCCAACCTATATTTTCATGCTGGCTATTATTTCAAACAATTGAAGGTAATGCCATACATTGTGCTAAACCGTGGAATATATGAGGGCAACGATGAAATGCAGCGCAGCACAACCGATGCGATAGATGCGGGCGCCAATTATTTTATCAATGGCCACAATGCTAAATTAACGCTCGAATACCACGCCATCCTGCCCGCTGGCAACAAGGATTCACAGGGAAATTACACGGGCGATGTGAGCCAAATCCGCTTGCAGGCAGCCGTTTTCCTGTAAGTTTTTTCTTCCTCCTCCTCCCGCCATCAGGGGTGTTTTTTGGAAAGAATTGAAATTTTTCTCCAAAAATCACCCCTTGCCAAACAGTTAGGAAAAATCAGTTGTTGGTGCAAGTAGCACTATTTTTGATATTGTGTTGCTAAAATTTCGGTTCATGTGGTATTGCCGTGAAAGAACCGCCGAATTCATTCGGCGAATTATGGCACAACGCCGAATAAATTCGGCGGTACTTGGGAGTTATACCCAAATATTACAGGAGCTAAAAATTCAAAATGAAGATGTTTAAAACTCACTTATTTTTTCATTGGGCAGCAGTCAAAACTGTTGGAGTCATTACTTTGCTGGCATTTACCACAGAAAATAGTGCAAATGCACAAGAAACGCCGCAGCGATTTCAAACAACGGATCCCACTGCGTTTCAGGCACTGACAATTTCCGATGGTTGCGAAGCTTATGTTGTCATGATGGGCGATCCAGCCATCCTGGAATCAAAAGATATATTGTTGGTCAAGCGTCCGAAATACCAATATTGGCTGCAAATAGAACGCAATACAAAAGGCACAATTGGCAAGCTGCGTTCCGTCAATGGCGAGATATTTCAGCCAAGTGACGAATTGATGTTGTTTAATACATCAAGGGAAAAAATGCATTTTAAATACCAGGAAATATCTGAAGATGGCCGCACTGCATATTTTAATTTGGATGGAAAATCAATCCAACAAATGGCCGCTGCCAAACTTGAATCTGCCATTTTTAAAAGCGTTGTCAACAATAAAATATTGAAATTCGAGATAGAGCTTGCCAGCAAAGATTTGTTGAACAATACAATGGAGTGTTTTTCAAAAATGGGAAAATAAAAACAAATCGCATCCAGCCATTGGATGCGATTTGCAAAAATGAATTTCGCAATAATAGGTTTTCCCGATATTCGGGATACATCGAATTCCCCCCTCCTCGCCGCCTTTCCCGATAGCTATCGGGAGCTCGTCGGGGGAAGGGGTTCCGATAGCTATCGGAATTGGGAGCTTCGCCCCCAAGCCCCTTTTTGCACTAAACTTAGTGGAACCAAGTATTCCTTTAACATTCGACCTTGTCAAGGTTAAATAAGAATAGGGACTTTATACAAACATAGCCATCATATAAACATCCATTTCGGACATCTCAATCCGCCTTTTCTAAATACCCAAAAAGGCCATGCTCTTCACTATCAGGCCCAGCAGTAAAGTACATTTTGGCGTCGCTGGTGCCATTCATGGCCGTCTGGGTGAACGACAAAGCCCATAGCCCATCAATGGCAAGGGTACTGCCGTTTTCGTCGGTCATCTGCCCCTTATAATTTCCATTGTAGTCGAAAACATTGATTCGGCCATCTCCAAAATTGCCTACCAAAATGGAGTAGCCCATGCCAAAACCGAGCGGCGTTTTGGTGATGCCCCAAGGTGCCGCCAAAGTGCCGCCCGATGCAAAACGTTTTATAAAGGTTCCATCCGTTTTAAACATATTCACATAGCCGCCGCCTGGGCCCACGTAGGTCACAAACAACTTGTCGTTGATCAAACGGATATTGAATGGCCTTGCCCCGGCAGGCAGGTTCGGATCGTCGAACGACATGGTGGTTACAGGTTTGAAATTGCGGTCAAACACATCAATGGTCCCCGCGCCCACATTGGCAGCATACAGGTAATAATAGCCATGATCCTTGGCGATTTCCAGCCCGGTATAAGCGGAACCTGGATTATCATAAACGACGGTCGTTTCATTGGGTTTCCAGGGTGTCCAGGCGGCAATGTTACCCTGGTCGGTGGAGAAAATGTAGCGGGCGATATTGGTGGAGCCCGGCATTTTAAACCCAGAGGATTCGTTGTAAACGATACCGATAGGCTCGCCTTCCACATCAATGGCCGCTTTCATAGTAGTGCCAGCATGATTGTAAATCACAGCCTTGTCGGCTCCGGTGCTGGTGACCCAAATTTCCTGGCTGGGCCCCATCGCCATTCCCCAGGCATTCACGAGGTTGGCATCCGTTTTTCCCGCCCCGTAGCCGTCCACATCCGATACCAGATTGAATTGGGCATAATTCGGCGTGGCACGGAAACTGATGCTGCCATCCGTTGGCACGGTCAATTCTTCGTTGGTCGTTGCCGCCTCCAAGGCTACATCGGCATCCTTTGCGCAGCCATTGGCGAAGAGGGCAAGGACAGTTAGCAGGAAGGCACCAAGTACCACCTTTTTCAGTGAGTAAAACACATGTTTGAACGGATCTTGTTTTGGAGAATTTGTTCTCATTTTCATAATTAATTTATTGGTGAATGATTTAATTTAGGCAAATGCAAAGCTTCCGTTCCTTTTACACGGAAACGGCAACTATTGTATCTGGAGGGGAAGCCAGCAATACTGTACAATTGAAAATCAGCGATTTAGGAATAACAAATCACAAGGTTTGGCGAAAAACCAACAGTCGTTCACATGGCGAATAATGGATGAACGGCACTCATATTTATTTGTTCAATTTGAACAGAAGCTCTTTTTGGGAAGAACAAAAGAGGAGAAAAACTATGGAGCCGTTAGCTATTGGGAGGATTTCTCTCACGTTTCTCATTTCTCTCACTGAAGACACCTTATTTTTTTTCCGTTTTTACTTTAAGCGCCTTCTTTCTTTTAGGCATATCCAGAAAATTTGTGAAGGCTGGCATATCGTCGCCCAATACAAATCCCCACGGTTGCAGCGGCTCGATACGGTCGAAGATGACCTTTAAAATAGCTGTGAGCGGTATGGAAAGAAACATGCCCGGCACACCCCATAAGGCTCCGCCAATCAGTACGACGATAATGGACACCAGGGCGTTGATTTTTACACGGGAAGCCACAATGCGTGGCACGATGAGATTATTGTCTAAAAATTGTACAGTGACATATACAATGGCCACATATAACATAGAAATGGGCGACTTGGTAACCAAAGCCACCAACATCGTCAATGCAAGGGCAATGGCCCCGCCGATATATGGTATCACATTTAGCACGGCTCCAATAACGCCCAACATAACGGCGTATTCCACCCCAATTACCAACAGGCCAATAGAATTCAGGGTAGCGACAATGGCCATCTCCAACAACAGCCCAACCAGATAGCTTTGAATGAGAGTCTTGGTTTCAGTCAGCACCTCAGCGACCACGCTGTGCCTTTCATGGTGAAACAACTGGGCTATGAAATTCAACAACAAAGGCTTGTAAAACAATATCATAAAAATATACACCGGTAGCAGGAAAATCAGCACCAGTACATCCGTCACGTTGACCAAGGTTTGGCCAATGATGGCAGAGCCATTGTCCATTCCCTCGCTTTTTGTTTTATTGAGCCATTCCTGTATCTGTGTTTGCGGCACGTTGAAAGTAGAGGATGTCCAGTCCAGTGCCTGGTGGGCCAAGTCCAAAATCTTAATTTTTATGGCAGGGAACGATTCGCTGAAAACTGCGAAACGAGAGCCCAAAAAATACAGCAGCCCTATCAATATCAAAAAAGCCAGCAGCAACACCACGGCAATCGCCAAGGGGCGGCTGCATTTGAACCGGCACAAAAAGTTGACCAAAGGGTTGAGTAAAATGGCTATCAGCGTAGCAAAAATCAGCGGGACGATAATATCCTGGCCAATAAAAAGCACATAAAACAAAGCGATCAGGCCCATCAGGACTTGGGCCATTTGCAGATAAACTGGGAGGTGTACAGTTGGTTTTTGCATGTTATTGTTTGTGAACGAGGCCCTTGCCCCGGGCCAAATGTACTATAAATAGCGATATGTACAATTTTTGTTTATAGGCACAAAGGACGGGTGCATTTTTTGTTGTGGTTGCTGCTCCACGATATTTTTTGATACTTGTCCCTACACGAAGCACAAATCTAAAATGGGAGCAACACATTTCAATTAGGATCCACGGTAAATCCATAAAGTGTATTTTGGCAGCAAAATCATCCATGACCCTTGCTGCTGAAAACATATTACTGATAGGCTCCCTGTTGCTGTTCATCAGCATCCTGGCTGGCAAGACTTCTTACAAATTTGGGGTGCCCACGCTCATTTTCTTCCTGATAGTGGGCATGTTGGCTGGTTCGGAGGGCCTGGGCGGTATTTATTTTGACGATCCTAAAATGGCCCAGTTTGTAGGAGTGGTTTCCCTGAATTTCATCCTTTTTTCCGGGGGGCTGGACACCCAGTGGCAGTCAATAAAGCCTGTGCTTTGGCAAGGTGTCATGCTTTCCACCCTGGGCGTCTTCCTGACAGCGGCTATTGTGGGCCTGTTCGCATGGCAGGTAACAGGTTTCACTTTGTATGAAGGCTTGTTGCTGGGGGCTATTGTTTCTTCGACCGACGCTGCGGCCGTATTTTCGGTGCTACGTTCAAAAAAGCTGGGCTTAAAAGACAATCTGCGCCCTATGCTCGAACTGGAGAGCGGCAGCAACGACCCAGTAGCCTTCCTTCTGACCATTGCACTGACCGGCTTGGTGGTCAACCAGGATCAAAGCCTTTGGAGCCTAATACCCTTGTTTTTAAAACAAATCCTTATCGGGGCAGCAGCAGGACTTTTGATGGGCAGGGTTGGAAAAAATACGATCAACAAGATCAGCCTCGACTTTGAGGGGCTGTATCCCGTGCTGGTCATTGCCCTCATGTTTTTTACTTATGCCGCCACCGATTTTTTGGGCGGCAACGGATTTTTGGCGATTTACCTCTGTGCCGTCTTTTTGGGCAACCACGAATTTATCCACAAGAAAAGCATCATGAAGTTTTTCGACGGCTTTGCCTGGCTCATGCAGATCGTACTGTTCCTTACCTTGGGCCTGTTGGTGTTTCCGAGCCGGATTGTGCCCGTCATGGGGATAGGACTGCTGATTTCTGCCTTTCTCATTTTGGTGGCCCGTCCCCTAAGTGTTTTCATCAGCCTAATCCCGTTCAGGTTAAAAAACCGTAGCAGGTGGTTTATTTCCTGGGTTGGCCTAAGGGGTGCCGTCCCGATTGTTTTTGCCACGTTTCCGATGATGGCGGGCATCGAAAATGCAGACCTGATTTTCAATATCGTTTTTTTTGTTTCCGTCACTTCGGTGTTGATACAGGGCACCACCTTGTCCAGCATGGCCCGGTGGCTGCATGTCGCCTTGCCGGAAGAAGCAAAACCCCGGACACCTGTGGAGGTGCTGCTGTACGAAGGCGTGAAGAACGAAATGATCGAATTGGAACTGACGGACAATTGCAAAAGTTTGGGCAAAAAAATAGTAGAACTTGGTTTCCCAAAAACAGCATCCATTGCCATGATAAAGCGGGATGGGAAATACATCACCCCAAATGGATCAACCCTGCTGAAAGAAAAGGACAAGCTCTTGATTTTTGCAGAAGACAAGGCCAGCCTGGAGCAAGTATTTCAATCCTTGGATATTGAAACGGTTTAATGCTCCAGTATAATTGAAAATAGATAGGTATCCAAATCGTGACTATGATGATAGCGAGGGCCTTATCTGCACTTCATGGTGAATTTTTTCTGAGATGAAAATGGGAAGAAATGGTAAATGGTATGGTGCGGGGAGGGTTTGGGAGAATTTTTTATAGCCGAACGGTTGGCATGTGCAGCACTGCGGTGGCTTTGAGCGTGGGCAGCATTGGCGACCATGAATTTTTGGCGATTTTTTATAGGTCGCTTATCTCTTCTTCACTTAAACCAGATGACTGTACAATTAAAGTAGTTTCAATTCCTAATTCTTTCATCTTCTTTGCCACCGCAATTTTTCCTCTTTTCTCAGCCAATTCTACTTTCCCTCTTTCATCTTGCTCCCTCATCGCAGCATAATCATAGGCTTCCAGTTCTTCCTTCGTCCAAGAATGTTTGTTGGCATCTTGATAAGCTGCTTTCAACCCCTCATCGTCCACGTTTGCCGGAACCACTTCTAAATTTTCCGCCTCCTTGATGAAGAATATCCACTTGTCAGTCACTTCAACAAGTGATGTCAACGGCTTTTCAAACTTTGGTAGTTCAATAAAATAAAAGTCCATATCCTTAATCTTGCGTTCACCATTCTCGATGTCGCAAACAGCATGATGAGAAAGGTACTTCTCGCCCTCGGTAAATTTAAAATCAAAAATCCCGATGAAAATCACGGGCTTGAGTTCGGTGTAGTACTCGCCGCTTTCGATTTGCTGTGAATAGTCCTTGCTGGCATAATAAAGCAGCCGTTTGTCCAAACCATCCGGCTCGGCTACCTGCATCTCGATGATGAATGTCTTGCCTTTTTTGTCCCTTGCCTTCACGTCAATGATGGACGCTTTCAAATTCTTGATGATGGGAAGTTGGTATGGATTGAGGATTTCCACGTCCTCGATGGCATCCTTGCCCTTCAACTTCATCACGGCGTTGAGGAAAGAGAGGAGGATGATTTTCTTGTTCTCGTTGCCGAAAATCTTCCTAAAAGCGATATCGTTTTTTATATCTACGAAATGCATGGCATGGACTTTAAAGGCAAAATTACGGCATTTTCACCGAATGGGAACAAGTGGTTTGTTGTTAGGCGCTGGTAGTTGAGCGGATGCTATCAGATGGTTGAAAAAGAAATGGCAAGGTGATTTTAGCAGGTTTTGAGGTGCTTTTCCGAACTGTATGAATATGATGAATAGGTTGATGTTGGTATTGGGGCACTTTTTAAATCATGTCCGTGGCACTGGGGAAAGGTGATAGTTTATCTTCAAAATTAATTTGAACGGTTTGTGCCAGCGACGTGACCAGGTTTCGCTGCGCATGGACGCTGGCCCATAGATAGCGGCAGCCTTTTTTTCTTTAATATTTTCTTGATATTCTTATCGTTGTTTTATCCGACACAAATTCCATTGTTCCTTTCCAATTAGTTTTGATAGTGTATTCACCTTCATATATCTCCTTAAAATTTTTCAACCCACTAATCGTAAAGATTCGTTCTGTTTTGAAATTCCAATTCCCTCTCGTGTCGTAAGAATCAAATCCAGGCAAAGCAATCATCCCTTACTCATGGAATAAAATGTCCTCTTTGCACCTTTCATTAAATCCAATAATAACCACTCCTGAAGTGGTATTTGGTTGCATTTTTACTCCTTTATGAATTATCTCCTCTACGCACCAGAAATTCCCAACCAATTCACTTTTTGATAATCTTAGTGTCTTCAAAAGTACTATTGAACCACTAATTAAAATTGTAATCATTATGACCAAGAGAAATCTATATTCTAACTTCCATCTTCCAATAATTGGAATGTTTTCGGTAGATTTCTCAATTTTATTTATGAATTCAAACCTATCTTCTTTTGTGTCATAATCTATTTCGATTCCTAACTCTGCCAAAATTTCTTTTGATTTTACGTAATCACCTTCCTCAACTTCTATTATTGCTCCACTATTTCCAAGAGCATAGACATCTGCTACATTTAAAGTGTGTTCAAAGAGCGTTTCAAATTTTATATCTTCTCTATTGAACGCAAGTTTAATCATCGTGAGTTCTTGCGTATTCATTATCTCTATCAGTCGGATGTATTTCATTTATTCTTGGTTGCCGCTAACTTATCTGCGAACGCATTTCCGCACATTGTCCACACCTTAGTTCATTTTCACTTTACAAGCTATTTTCTACCTACAAAGTAGATACGAAAGAATTGTTAACAGGCTAATACGTTGGCAGCTTGGTAGTGGGTCAAATGGGTTGATGAAAGATTTCCGAAGTCTTAAAGACCTACGGAAATCTGGTATCGCTTCAACCTTTTTGACCCACTATCGGCAGCTTTCTGCACTTGCCTTTGTTAAGTAAAAAGGAATGGTATCACAATTTCATACCATCCGATGGGCTTTTTATTTTTTTTCAGATACTTGCTGGTGATGTGGGTATAAACCTCCATGGTTCGACTGCTTTCATGCCCCAGCAAGTCATGGATGTAGTGTAGGTCAGCTTTCTTTAAGAAGATATTCGGAGAATTCCTGCCTTTCGGCACCTGGAGCGGATGAAAATGGTAAGGTTCACTGGCCATAGGGTTTAGGTTTAAACGGTTAAATTGTTCCCGGGCAGCATTTTAAGCTGCCCAAGCATACAATGCCGGAATTTTTCCCAAATGACAATTTTTTTTTAATCAATTATTTTCCCCAACTACAATAGATTGCTGGATGGGCATCATGTTTTGTTAGCAAATACCCCTAAAAAAAAAGCGGGGCCGCAGCATTAGCCACGCCCCCGCTTTCTCCTGTTAGCTTTTTCCAGACTCACCCCTTCACCATCATCTTCACCTTCTGCCTCCCCCCTTCCAGTCGCAGGTGGAAATAATAGGTACCGGCGGCCAATTTGGAGCCGTTGAAGCTGATTTCGTGCTGTCCGGCAGATAGTTTTTTGTTCACCAATACTTGCAGTTCCTGGCCCCGACCGTTGAAGACGCTCAGGCGCACATGTTCGTTGGCGGAGGTGAATTGGATATTGGCACCATTGGAAAAAGGATTGGGGGAAATGGCCATTTCCACTGCTGGGCTGTGCACTTCGCTGGCTTGGGTGGCGGAGCAACCGCCAATGATGGGAATGTGCGCAAAGTCGCTGAAAAGCAGGTCTTTGACGGCGTTTTCTTCTACGCCAAACCAATCCATAAAAATGGAGCCATAGATATTGCGGAAATCGTATTGCATGGCAACGGCTTCCTGCACATCGGGGTTGGCGGGGATTTCCGGGCTGTCGCCGATGAAGCCGGGGTTCACGCAATGGCCAAACAGCATCAGTGGGGCGGCATCGCCGTGGTCGGTGCCCAGGCTGTCGTTGGAACGGATGCGGCGGCCAAATTCGGAAAAGGTCATGGTGAGCACCCTTTCGCCCAGGCCGAGCAGGGTCATGTCCTGTTGAAATGAGGTGACGGCATCGGACAGTTGTTGCAGCAGGGTGGCATGGTCGCCCGTCGTCAAGGTATCCCCTACCTGTGCGGCGTGTGTGTCGAAGCCACCGAGGCTCACCACATACACCTTGGTTTGCAAGCCGCCCGCTATCATCAGGGCCACATTTTTCAATTGCTGGGCCAGGCGGTTATCGTCGGCGTAGGTGGCCAGGTTGGTGGCGGCATTGGCGGCATCGGTTATGGTGCTACCGTAGGCATTGGTCTGTTCGATGGACTGGCGCAGGAAGGTCAGTTCGTCGCCGTAGGGCGTATTGGGCGGGGTGTCCGTACCAGCGGACAAGAGTGGGTTCAGGTTGAAAGGATCGGTGATGGCCAGGCTGTAATTGGCCGCCGTGCCCTGGCAAGTCACCGATGCCGACGAGCCAATGGTGATGGCAAATGGGTGTGGGAAATCTGCGCCCGGATAGCCGATTGGATAGCCAGGGTGATCCTGCTGGAAATAGCGCCCCATCCAGCCCGTCGTCCAAACCTCATCGGATGGCGAAGCGCTCGTCCAGATGTCGGTACTGCGGAAGTGCGAACGGTTCTGGTTGGGATAGCCCACCGCCTGCACCACGGTCATTTTACTGTCGTCAAAAACGGATTTTAGGCCCGTCATCACCGGATGGAAGGCATTGTCAAAACCCACGTCCAGCAAGCTGCCTTGCGGGATAAGGATGTTGCTGCGGGCATTGGCCAAATTGTCGTATTGGTCGAGCGGGGTGATCATGGCCAGGCCGTCGTTGCCGCCTACCAGGTTGATGAGTACCAACACTTTGTCGTTGTCGGCCCCGATCAGCGAAAACATGGACGATTTTGAAAAAGCCCTCACGCTGAAGCCGTTGAGCAAAACAGGAAGGGAAAGGCCAGTGGTTTGTATAAAATTTCTTCTTTTCATTTTTTTAAGGATGGTTTCATGGTCTCATGGTTTCATTGTCACACGGCCAATGGGAAGCTTATTCCCAGCCTTGAGCAATGGAACAATGAAACAATGAGGCAATTAGCTCAAATAAAACTCAGGCATACTCAGCATGGTCACCAACAAGTCCTGCAACTTGGCCCGCACAGCGGCGGCGGCACCAGCATCAGTGGGGTCGTTGATGTATGCGCCGTATTCGGTCGTCCATTCGTAGTCGGGCAGGCCGGGCAAGAGGACTTCTTTAAAAAAATCCAACTGGCCCTGGGTAAGCGGCTGCGGGTAGAGGATTTTGGCCAAAGTCGCAATCAGCACGTTCGGGTCTTCCGCCATTTCAATGGAGGCGGCCACTTTTAGCACGTCCACTTGTTGCCTGGCACCTGCCACCTGATAACCTACGGTAATCATGGTATTGGTAAAATCCATGCGTACGCCCAAGGTGGCAGAGCTAATCCAATCACGATAGAAAACTGGTTCCTGGTAATATGCTTTCCAACCAGCCACGCTCGGCAGGGCATAGTATTCCTGCTGCATCAGCGGCAGCGGCACCCTGAAAATTTGCCACCAATGGCGGTACAACTGGTTGAGGTTGGCCTGCGGCATGTCCACTTCCAGGGTTTTGTACAAAGACATGGCGAAGTCCACCGGGCTTTTGATCATGGGCCCCACATTGAGCATATCGAAAAAGTGCTGGCTGCGCAACAGCGTTACCAGGGCGGGCTTTATTTCATAATCATTGTCAATGAGCAATTGCGCCATGGGCTGTATCACGTTCGCCTCCGCATCGGGCGTGATGACGTAGTAGATAAACCAGCGGTACAGCTTACGGCTGATAAACCTTGCGCATTCTTCTTTGGTAAAAATCACGTCAATCAAATAGGCATGTTCCTGATCCATCAGGTTGGAGATCACGGTATTGTCAAAGCGGAAAGAAAGCTGCTTGCTTCCTTGGTCGTGCCTGTTGGGCAAAAATTGCGCACCGGGCAGAATGGCGGGGTCGTTGGAAAAATAACCCCGCTCCCGCCAGCCGGTCAATACCCTGGCCATTTGCACCACATCGTCCTCGGTGTAGTTGGTATAGTCGCCGGGGCCAGCGATAGGCCCTTTGCCGATGGTGAAAAGTTCCAACAGCTCACGGGCGTAGTTTTCATTTGGCGCCGTGGCGGTGTTGTCCCTACCGTTCAGGTAGCGCAACATCGAAGGGTCAATGTTGATGAGCTTGGTCAGTTCCCTGAAATTTCCCAGGGCATTTTCCCGCAGGGTGCTGATATATTTATAAACAAACTTGGGGTCGTTGATGTCGGAAGTGACGTAGTGGTTGTGCCAAAACAGGGTCATTTTCTCCCGGATGGACACGCCTTCCTGCAATAGCACACCTATCGTCCAGCCCCGCAGGGATTGGTTGCGGTAGGTTTGAATTTGCTGGTCGCCCTGCACATAAGGTGCTTCTACCCAAGTCTGGCCAATTGGCACATTGGGGTCATCGGTATAGTAATGATTGAGGGGAGGATTGGGCAGGGGCTGATCCGCAAACAACTGGTCTATCGTGGCGTCCAGCCCGGCGTCCATGGCGTTGTTGATCTGCTGGTAGCTTGGGCCGAACATGGCCCGCCGCAGGAGGTGTGCCGCCTGTTCGTAGGCAAATGGCCCGTTGTAAGGGTCAAGGCCGGAAACGACCAGTGCAGGGCTTGGAGCGGCCATCTGGTCGGATTGGCTGCGCCCCAACAGGGTGGCAAGGGTTGCTCTTCTATTCATAAGCTGGTGAATTGATAGGTGGAATCATTATTTGGTTTTTTGGGCCGGGAAAATTTGTAGCCAAGTGCCGTATTTGACTGGGGGGAAGGAATTTGGTTTAAGGGTCTGAAATTTTTTTTAAAGATGGCCTGATTAGAGGTGTTATTAATATTCTCAGATTCAGATTTTCATCCCTATTGATTCGCCGAAGGCGGCTGATTCATAAAAAATTATAAAAAATCTGCCCCGGTTTCTATCGGGGTCAGTGTCAAAAAAAAAACGGGGTCAAAATGAGCAGGGAGGTGACATCTTTTTTCGCTTCGATAATTTGGCAGGTTAGCAGCATTTTTCAAGCGAAAAAAGGTGTCATCTCGCAGCAACCGCATTAAGACGTCACCTTAATGCTGAACAGCAACAGCAAATCTTTTAAAAGAAAAAATACTGCCTAATTTTCTTTGGTAAATAAAATTGGGAGAAGGTTGCATGGTCGCCAAAAAAAATGCCGGAAACCTGGCAAGTTCACCAAATTTCCGGCATTCACAAAGCAGCGCCCCGAATTACATCAGGCCAAACAGCTTTGCATATTTCATCACTTCGCCCGTGTTGCTGATTTTAAGTTTTCCTGTAAAAACGGCCATCATGGGGTTCATTTCACCCCGGAGCAGTTTGAGGATGTTTTCGTTTTTGGCCGTGATTTTACACTTGGGTTCGCCTACAAATTCTTCGTACACCTCCAGCTTTTTGTCCCTCACCAGGACGCTAAACTGTCCCCCACCCTCGCCCATAATGTCGAAGTGGAAATTGGTGTCGTCCACTTTTTCCAACCATTCCGGCTGCACAGTTTCAGGGAGCGTAAGAATGAAATCCCTGGCGTTGTCAATTCTAAGTTTGGGAATTTTGCTGTAGTCCATGCTCGATGATTGATATTATAGCTCAAACCGCTAAGTTTTGCGCAAAGTTGATAAGGTTTATAAAAGGTGGATTATCAACTCTTATCAACCTCATAAACCCTCATCCAGCCATGCACAAAGAATGACGGCTCGCAGTATAGTTGTTCATTGCCTGCCTTATGGCAAACTGGTTTGATGACGGCAAAGAAAGGAACTTCAAGAATAATTGTTCAACATGGTTTGTGAAAATTAGATGAATTCGAGCCATTTGCCAACGAGCATTGTGAAACTGAACCCCTGTTTCCAGAACTGCTATCCGATGTCCCGAAGCAATTTCGAGATTTCGCAGCCCTCAAACTGCAGTCCCGAAGCAAGTTCGGGATTTCGCTGCGCTCAAACTGCCGACTGAGGACTGTGGACTGAAGACTAATAAACTCACCCATTCCGCTTCAACTCCTCCACCGCATGGTTCGCCGCCCTGGCCGTCAGGGCCATGAAGGTAAGCGAAGGGTTTTGGGTAGAAACGGAGGTCATGCACGAGCCGTCGGTCACATATACGTTTGGGCAGGCATGGAGTTGATTCCACTGGTTGAGCATAGAAGTCTTAGGGTCGTGGCCCATGCGGATGCCGCCCATTTCGTGGATGTCGAGGCCGGGTGCTTGTTTGGTGTCCTTGGTTTGGATATTGGTAAAACCAGCCTTCTCGTACATTTCCGTAAACTGCTCGAAAAAGTCCTGGATCATTTTTTCATCGTTGTTGTCGTAGTCCATGTTTATTTTCAGCAGTGGAATGCCCCAGTCGTCCTTTTGCGCAGCATCGAGCGACACAAAATTGCTTTCCTTCGGAATTGTTTCGCCCATCATGCCGGAGCCGACGTTCCAGGGCCGGAAATCCTTGCTGCCCAGCAGGTTTTGTATCAATTCGTCGCCAAAACCCTCGCTGTTTACGTCTTTTCCCCTCCCGGCATAAAAGGTGGAAGCATAGCCCCGCAAGAAATCCGTTTCTTGTTTTTTTACATTTCTAAAACGAGGCACATAAGCGCTCGTTGGCCGCCGCCCGGTGGTTTTATATTCCTTAAAATCCTCGCAATCGGCCCAGATTTTCGCCCGGTAATTATGGAAGGCCACGTATTTGCCGAGCGTGCCGCTGTCGTTGCCGAGGCCGTTGGGGAAGCGTCCAGATGTTGAATTGAGCAGCACCAAGTTGCTGTTCAGTGTGGCCGCTGTCAGGAAGATAATGTCGGCAAAATACTCCGTGCTTTCCTTTGTTTCGGCGTTCACCACCCGTACACCGGTTGCACGGTTTTCTTTTTCATCAAATAGGATGGAATGCACGACAGAATGGGGAGACAAGGTCAGGTTTCCAGTCCTTGCTGCCCAGGGAATCACGGTCGAATTGGCGTTGAAATAGCCGCCGAATGGGCATCCCCGCTGACAGATATTGCGGCTTTGGCACAATACCCTACCCTGTTGTTTGAATACATTCCGTTCCTCGGTGATGTGGGCGCATCGGGCGTAGATTACGTGCCTGTCCTTAAAGTTTTTTTTCACCGCCTCCCGAAAATGCTGCTCCACGCAGCTCATTTCCCATGCCTTTAAAAAATCTCCGTCGGGCAGCGTGTCCAGCCCGTCCTTGTTGCCGGAGACGCCGATAAATTGTTCCACTTTGGTGTACCAAGGTGCCAAATCCTTGTACCGTATCGGCCAATCCACAGCAAAGCCGTCCCTGGCAGGCCCCTCGAAATCATAGTCGCTCCAGCGTTGCACCTGCCTGGCCCACATGATAGACTTTCCGCCCACCTGATAGCCACGAATCCAATCAAAGGGCTTGTCCTGCACGTAGGGATGCTCCGTATCCTTGACGAAAAAGTGCATGGCGTCTTCCTTAAAAGCATAGCAGCGGCTGATGACGGGGTTTTCCTTCTCCACCTCATAAGGTATCCGGTTGCGGTGCTTGAATTCCCAGGGCTGCATCCCGGTGGTCGGGTAGTCTTTGATGTGTTCTACGTTGCGGCCACGCTCCAGGAGCAGGGTTTTGAGGCCATTTTCGCAAAGCTCCTTGGCAGCCCAGCCGCCCGACATACCTGCGCCGATGATAATGGCGTCAAAATGGTGATCTGTATTGTTTGGCATTAGATGAATTGTTGGATATTTAATCGTAAAATGCTTCGCTTATAAAACTAAGCCTTTGCTTTTTGGAGAGGCCGGGTTATCAAACCCGGCGGTTTCCGGTGTCAAACTGCCGGGTTTGATAACCCGGCCTCTCAGCGTACTACGTCATTTAATTTATTCCAATACCGTATTTAATTAAAAATATAATTACGCCATATCAGCGGTATTCAAACAGGTGCGCAACCTGCAAACTTGCCTGGTGCAAATTCCCATTCCATCACGTTTTTCAGGAAAAATTCCGAGGAAGTAAACTGCTCTACAGCCAATCCCCTTGTATTTTCATAAAAATATACCATGTTTTCGGAAGGGCCATTTTCCGCAGATAAATAAGCGAATATTTCAGCCTGTTTTTCTTTATTTATTTTGTCAAATTCTGCATTATAATTCGTCTTTAAATATGCCTGGAATTTATTTAAACCTGCCATATATTTTTGGATATTTTCCGGTGCGTGATTGTCGTTGTAAATGGTCAAAATATAATCCGTCGTGCTTTCCGGTACCACGACCTGCGTTTTGGCCTTTGGCAACATGGCATCGGTCAATTGTTCGATCAGTTTCCGTTGCTTTTTGTCCAAAGGGATGTTTTTGTAAACGGGCAGCGGGGCATCCGGTTGGCAGGAAGGAAGCAATGCGGCCCCGGCAGTGATGGCCACAATGGATTTAATGGCATAGCGTCTTTTCATGATAGTTTTTATTATTTGGCAAACCAGTGGGCTTAAGCCCATTCATGTCGTAAAGCTAAAAAAGTGTGGAAGGAAAAAGAAAAAGGATTGCCCACAGCGTAGCAGGCAATCCTTTTTCAAGCGTTCAGGGCTGATTTACCGCACCAATGTCACATCCCCTTCGTACAGCACCTCCTGCCCATCCACAAATTCTACCACGGCGAACCAGACAAATACTGCCGGATCCATGGGTTTGCCTTTGTGGCTTCCATTCCAGCCATAAGCAGGGTCATTCGGGTAAAAATCGTAGTATTCATGTACCGACTCGCCCCAGCGGTCAAATACCAGGAATTCCTTGATGCGTACCACATCTTGACCACTGAAAATCATAAAGACATCGTTCGGCCCGTCCCCATTGGGCGAGAAGGCGTTGGGAACGTATATCGCCCGATCTTTTTTCACAAAAACAGTGATAACGTCCTCGGCCATGCAGCCGCTGGTGTCTATGATGGTCACGTTGACGCTGGTCTGTTGCAATGGTAGGAACTCCTGCACATTGCAAGGCATCTGTGGGCAAGGGAACTGGTCGGATGGCACCCAAATGATGGTATCCAATTGGGAAGCAAGCACATTATAATTGGCTTGCAAAATGACAGACTCTCCCAGCTCCACCGTCACGTTGGCACCCATATCTACTGTCAATTCCTGTGGCTCAGGGATATAGACCTCTTGTGTCCAGGTGCAGCCCTGGCCGTCCGTTACCTGCAATTGGTAGTAGCCAGGTGCCAGCGGGGCAAAGAAATTGGTACTGCCGTAGTTTTGGCCATCAAGTTGATATTGATACGGCCCATTGGCAGGGTCGGTGGTTACAATGATGACGCCGTCTTCGTCGCCGAAGCAAGTCGGCGGTTCAATGTCCAATGTGCCTTGCGGCGTATTGTTGTATTGAAACACTTCCACGTCGTCGGAATCTGTGCAGTAGTTGCCCAAATCGGTGACGGTCAAGGTATATACACCTGTACCGTTGACAGTAATGGTCGAGGAAGCCGGACTGCTGATGACAATGGCGGGGTCGTTCACCGTCCATTCAAAAGTGACGCCGGGCGAACCGCTGCCCGTCAGGTCAACAGGCGTTTGTACACAGTCAAGGGTCTGGTCATTGCCTGCGCTCACCGAAGGAATGCTGAAATCGCCATTGACGGTAACTGCCTCCACATTTTCACAACCATTCGGCGCTACGCCAATCAAATAGTAGGTGCCGGGTACGGTCACCACATAAGAGTCGCCTGTTCCAACAACCGTCGTATCTGTGCCGCTGATGGTGGCCCAGAAAAACTGGACGCCGTTCACATCGGTGCTGGCCGTTAGCTCGGAGCTTGTTTGCAAACAGTTCAAATCGGTCGGATCGCCTAATTCCATCGGCGGGTAGTCGGTGTCGTCGCTGATAGAGATCGCAGTAGTGTCGCCACAACCAGTTAAAGCATCAAAAACTACCAGTTGATACATGCCGCCCACATCAACAATCAGGTTGGCATTGGTTGAAATCGGAAGGCCATTTTCCAACCAGATATAGCTTGGCGTACCTGTAATACCTGTAGCAGAACCCGAAAGGGTGATTTGGTCAATGGTGCAATTCAACAACTCGCCGGGCAGGGAAGTAATGCTTGCCTCCACGACGGTCTGGGTATTTGTCACCTGCACAGAAGCTGTTGCGCTGCAGCCATTTGCGCTGACGGTCAAAATATATTGCCCGCCCTCGCCTGCAGTCACGTTTTGCTGGTTCGGGTTGCCGAGAATTTCACCGCCAATCGTTGCCCAAGTAAAAGTAGAACCAGTAACAGAGGAAGTTCCCGACAGGGTCACTTGTTCTACCAAACAGCTAATGGGCGCTGGCTGCGCAATGCTTGCCACTGGTATTGGGTAAAAAATAATGGGTGTGCCCACCGATACCTGCGTACAAACATCCGACAGGTCAACATTGCCGTTGCCATCGTCGTTGCCCGCCACAGCGGAGATGTAATAAATCGTATTGTAACTCATATTGGCAAGGTCAAAACAGAAAGTCGGCTCGTCGCTGGCGGCTATTTGATTGACGATGTTATTGCCGTTGCCCTGGTGTAGGATGTACTGCATGATGTCGTTCTGGTCGAGGAACTGGCCGGCATCGTTGTAGGTGGCCGTTTGGCAGCCATCTCCGCAGAGCGAAAGCTGTGTGCTGCCCATTGTGCCGATAGCGGTCACGCAGAGGTCTGTAGTGATGGTGAAATCGCAGTTGGCCGGGCAGCCGTTGGCATCCGTTACCTGCACGTCATAGTTTCCTTCTGTCAAACTGTTGATGGCAAACGCCCCTGCTGCCACGTTGATTTGGCTGCCGCCCGGCGTCCAGTCAACCGAGTAGGGCGCAGAGCCGCCAGAAATGGTCACGCTGCCCGCACCGTCGGCGGCCCCTGGCAGGCTCACATTGGCCGACTGGCTGCAAATCAATTGGACGGCGCTCGTTGGCTGGCCCACATCGAACGAAGCCGTGGATGAACAGCCCGAAGCATCCGTGACAATAACGGCATAACTGCCTGACAACAAACCCGTTGGGTCTTCTGGATTGCCAGAAATAGCAGGTGACCAATCAAAACTGTATGGCGCAAGGCCACCCGATACATCCACAGCAATGCCGCCAGAATTCCCGCCAAAACACAACACGTCGGCAGGTACGCCGCTCACGCTGGGCGATGGGGAATCATTTTCAACCACGAAAACTTCCGAGGCCGTACAAGAACCGCCGTCGCTGATGGTCACCGAATAATTGCCGGGAGTCAGGCCCGTCAAGTCCTCCGTTGTTTCAGTATTTGACCAAATAAAAGTATAAGCGCCTGAAGGTGTCACGGTCAAATCAATGCTGCCATTTCCGCTACCGCAAAGTGTATTGGGCTGCGTTGTGCCAGTAAAGGCAAAAGTGTTGCTGTTGTTTGGTACACTGTAAGATCCACTGGCCGTACAGCCGTTCGCTGCGGTCACAATTACAGCGTATGTTCCGGACAGGACGCCCGTCAAGTCTTCATCGGTAGCAGCATTTGACCAAGCAAACGTGTAAGGCTGTGTGCCGCTGCTCACCGTCAGGTCTATGCCTCCATCGGGTGCTCCGCAAATGGAAGGCGTTATTGTTTGTGAAATATTGGGCAAATTGAAATTGTCCGGCAAGTTGAAGGACGAAACATCAGTGCAATTGCCACCAGCACTGACCGTCACTTGATAGCTACCGCCCGGCAGCCCTGTCAGATCTTCCGTATCCGCCGCATTCGACCAGGTGTAAACGTAGTTTCCAATTGGTGTAACGGTGATGTCAATGGCACCGTCACCGTCCACGCAGGCTGTATTTTCCAAGGTGCTGCCCATGATGGAAAGCGCCACGAGGTCGTCCGGCACGGTGAAATTGCCTGTATTGCTGCAACCATCACCGCCTGTCAAAGTCACCCCATAGGTACCGCCCGGCACGGCGCTGATGTCTTCCGTTGTTGCAGTATTTGACCAAATAAAAGTGTAGGGCGTAGTGCCGCCCGTGGCGGTCAAGTCAATGCTGCCGTTGCTGCTTCCACACGTGGCGGAAGTGATGTTTTGGGTAAAATTGGGCGCATTGGTGTTGTTTCCTACGTTGAAATCAGCCACTGCAGTACAGGAAATTCCTTGCGTCACTGTCACCGAATAGTTGCCAGGAGACAGGTTGGCGAGGTCTTCCGTCGTGGCGGCATTTGACCAGATAAAATCATAGCTGCCAGCAGGTGTTATGCTGATGCCGACAGAGCCATTGGGCGAATCGCAAGAAGTATTGGCCGATGCAGTTCCATTGATGGTTAAGGTTGCGCTGTTGTTTGGAATGGTAAAACTGGCGTTCGCTTCGCAGCCATTGCCGCCTGTTACCTGCACGGTGTAGCTGCCGGGTGCTATGCTTGTTAAGTCCTCCGTTGCAGCGGCATTTGACCATAAAAAAGTATAGGGTGCTACGCCGCCGCTGACCGTCAGGTTGATGCCGCCATTGTTTTCGCCGCAGAGGGCGGGCGTGATGCTTTGTGAAATAACTGGATCTGCCGTGGTGCTGCCCACGGTGAAAGAAGCTTCAGCAGTACACGTGCCGCCTGCGCTCACGGTCACACTGTAAGAGCCGCCCGATAGCCCCGTCAGGTTCTGGCTGGTTGCGGCATTTGACCACAAAATATCATAGCTGCCAGCCGGGCTGATGTTGAGGGTAATGCCTCCATTGTTTACATCGCATGAGGTGTTGGGCGAAGTGGCGCCAGTTACCGAAAAAGAAATGGAGTTGTCTGGCACATTGGCAGTAGCGGTGGTGGAGCAGCCATTGGCCCCGGTGACGGTCACGCTGTAGCTGCCCGCCGACAGGCCGTTCAGGTCTTCTGTGGTGGCGCTATTTGACCAAATAAATGAATAAGGTGCAGTGCCACCGCTCACGGTCAAATCAATCGCCCCGTCGTTTTGGCCGCACAGTTCATCCGTGATGATCTGCGAAGTAGTGGGCGAAGCGGTTTGGTCGGTGATGGTAAAACTGGCCGAGGCCGAACAGCTTCCCGATTCGGTCACGGTTACGGTATAAGTGCCAGCGGCGAGGCTGTCAATGTCCTCGGTCGTTTGGCCGTTTGACCATAAAATAGTGTAGCTGCCAGCAGGTGAAATGGTTAGGTTGACCAAGCCATTGTTGAAGGTACAGGTGTTGATGGGCTGCGCCGTGCCGCTGATGGTGAAATTGGAACTGTTATTCGGCACGTTGTAGGTGGCGGTGGTGAAGCAGCCATTTACACCGCTCACTGTCACGGTGTAGTCGCCGGGGGCGATATTGCTCAGGTCTTCCGTGGTGGCGCTATTTGACCAAATAAAGGAATACGGCGGCGTGGCCCCACTCACGGTAAGATTGATGCCACCATTGCTTTCGCCGCAAATAGCTGCCGTGATACTTTCCATTATTTGCGGGTTTTGGGTATTATTTGCAACGGTAAAACTGGCGGTGGATGAACAATTGGCCCCAGCACTGACGGTCACGATATAGGTTCCTGCATCGACGTTGGACAAATCCTCCGTCATGGCACCATTTGACCAGGTGTAGGTATAGGCCCCGGCTGGTGTGGGCGAAATATTGACGGCACCATTAGCCCCAGCGCAGGAGGTATTGGCGGTTGGCGTTCCACCGATATTGATAGTAGTGGTATTGCTGCCAACGGTGGCGTTTGCGGTGGCGGTGCAGTTGTTGGCATCCGTTACGGTCACCGTGTAGGTTGCAGGCGGTACATTGGTCAAATCTTCGGTGGTGGCGCTGTTTGACCAGAGGAAAGAATAAGGTGGTGAATTGCCATCCACGGCCAAATTGACGCCCCCATTGGCCAAGCCACAGGTGGCAGCCGTGGTGGACGTACTCAGGTTGGGCGGGAAGGCAAACTCGAATACGGTAAAACTGGCCGTTTGTGTACAAGTACCGCCAGCGCTCACAGTCACCTCGTAAGTACCTCCACCCACTTCCAAGATATACGGGTTTGTTTCACCATTTGACCATAAATAAGTGTAGTTGCCCGAAGGCGTTACGTTCAATTGAACATTTCCATTCGGCAAGCCGCAGGAGGTATTGCCTTCGGCAAAGCCATTCACACTAAAAGTGATATCGTTGTTCGGGACGTTCACCGTGGTGGAGGCGGTACAGCCACCAGCCGTGGTAACGGTCACAGAATAACTACCAGCGAGCAGGTTGTCCAAATCTTCCATAGGGATGCCATTTGACCAAAGAATGTTAAATGGCATCAATCCACCAGAAATGGTCAAATCCACCTCTCCATTCAGCAAATTACATTCAGAGGGAGTGATATTGGTGGAAAGCACAGGTATCTCACTGTTATCCGGCACGGTGAAAGATGCAGCCGTGGTACAAGTACCGCCAGCGCTGACCGTCACGGAATAGCTACCGGGCTGTAGGTTGGAAATATCCTCTGTAGTAGCACCATTTGACCAAATAAAGGTGAGCGGCCCTGGCGGCGTTGCGTTGGCTGATAAATCAATCTCCCCGGTTCCGGTCACGCAGGAGACATCGGCGGTGATGTCGCCATTTACATTGATGGGGATATTGTCGTTGGGTAAGTTGACAGAACTGATTGAACTACAGCCATTTGCCCCGGTGATGGTCACAGTATAGCTACCTCCCGGAATATTGTTGATCACTTGACCGTTGCTGCCATTTGACCAAACAAAGGTATATGGCGCTACGCCAGAAGTGGTGATAGCGGTAATACTTCCGTTGCTCTGGCCGCAAGTGGCCGGATCTACGTTGGTGGTGATGGTAGGAACGTTGGGCTGGTTGGGTACGCTAAAAGAAGCCGTTTGCGTACAAGTTCCCCCAGCGCTGACGGTCACGGAATAGCTGCCCGCCCCCAGGTCGGTCAAATTGGTGCCAGTTGCCCCATTTGACCAGGTGATGTCATAGTTGCCGGGCGGTGCGATGCTGATGCTGATGCTGCCATTGGTACTGTTGCAGGAGGTATTGGGCAACACGGTGGGCGTAATCGTAATGGCGATATTGTTATTGGGGACGTTGACGCTGGCAGTAGTGCTACAACCATTGGCACCCGTTACTGTTAGCGAATACGAACCTCCTAAAATATTGGTCAAATCCTCTGACATGGAGCCGTTTGACCAATTGAAAGTATAAGGCGTGACGCCGCCAGAAACAGTAACGTTTACGCTACCATTATCCTGGCCACAAGTAGCTGGGGTTACATTTTGCGAAATGCTGGGGTTGTTGGGCTGGTTGGCGATGGTAAAGGTGGCGACTTGCGTGCAGGCCCCTCCAGCGCTCACGGTGACAGTATAGGAGCCGGGTTCGAGATTGGAGAGGTTGGGCGTAGTCGCCCCATTCGACCAAATGTAGGTGTAAGGATTGCCAGTTGCCGAAGGGTTGGGCGATACGTTGGTAGTAATGCTGCCATTGCCGCCAATACAGGTCGTGTTGGCCACGGTAGTTCCAGTCACGCTGATAGGCGGATTGTTGTTGGAAAGGCTGATGGTAGCCGACGAACTACAACCATTGGCCCCAGTGACGGTGACCGAATAACTGCCTGCCGCTATGTTATTGATGTCTTCGCTGGTCGAGCCATTGGACCAAATGTATGTGTAGGGCGTTACACCACCGCTTACGGTGATGTTAATGGCACCATTGGCCAGGTCGCAAACAGTTGGGGCTGTTGTTGAGGAAATGTTGGGATTGTTGGGTTGATCCGGCACAGTGAAGGTGGCCGTTTGGGTACAAGCACCTCCACCATTCACCGTGACGGTGTAAGAGCCTGGCTCCAAGTTAGTTAGGTTGGGCGTGGTCTCACCATTTGACCAAACAAAAGTGTAAGGCTGACCAGTAGCGGATGGATTGGGCGCTACGTTGGTGGTGATGCTGCCATTCCCACCGATACAAGTTGTATTGGCCACAATGGTCGCCGTGACATTGATGGGCGGGTTGGTATTGGTCAAATTGACGGTTGCCGTTTGGGTGCAGCCATCCGCAGCAGTAACCGTTACGGTATAGCTGCCGGCTAAGACGTCCGTCAAATCCTGGCCGGTAACTCCATTCGACCAAACATAGGTGTAAGGGGGAGCACCGCCGGACACAGTAATATCAATATCGCCATTGGCCAGTTCGCAGATGGAAGGTATGGTATTGGATGAAATGTTGGGATTGTTGGGCTGATCGCCCACGTTGAAGTTAGCTGTCCCGGTACACCCGCCTGACTCGGTAACAGTCACGGTATAAGCCCCAGGCGGAATGTTGCTTATGTCTTCTGTCATTGCTCCATTTGACCAATTAAAAGTATAGGGAGCCGTGCCGCCCGATACCGACAAGTTGATGCTGCCGTTGCTCTGGCTACAGGTGGCGGCTGTGATGGTGGCTGTTGGATTGACCGTGATGTTTGTAATTGTGGCCGTACCCGACACAGTTCCAGGGCAGTTGCCGTTTACTGTGCTGACGCTTTGCAGGCCGTAGGTGCCAGATTGGTTTACGGTAAAAATGTAAGGGTTGCTACTGGTAATAATAGGCGGTGGTTGCGGCACTCCATTAAAAGTATAGACAAATTGCCAAGGACCCGTGCCAGTGAAATTGACTGTGAGTTCCACAGGTTGCGGGTTTTGCTGGCAAATCATGCCCGCCCCCGACAGGGTTGCGGTAGGCGTTGGATTGACAACAACCGTGGTGCAAGAGGGCATTGGGTTGGCGTAACATGCGTTGGCAACTGTCACGCAGATTTCTGCCGTCCCTGGCGTGCTGCCCCAACTCACAGTGGCGTTATTATCGTTGTTGCTGATGGTGCCGAGCGCCGGACTGATAGTCCAAGTGTAGATAGTAGCCGCATTGGGAGGGGCGATATTATAATTGGTAGAAGTACCTTGGCAAACGTTCAGGGGCCCGTTGATAGGCCCTGGATTGGCGGGAGCCTCCCCTACCGTCGAGCCCTGTGTCACATCTATGGAATAATCGCAAACGTTGCCCGCACAGCCGTCCAAGACCATCCAATAGATTTCCCCAACCACAAAATTGTTGGAAGTCAGGTTAAAAGGGTTCTGCGTACACTGGCACTGCACGTCCATGACCTGGTTTATACAGCCACCGTAAATGCCTGCCTGCAAGCCCATTTGGCCGCTTTGTGAACAGTTGGAGGGCGTAACTTGGATAGTGATGGTGGTAGTACCAGCATAAAATGCAAACCATTCATCGTTGTTCAGCACGTTTTGGTTGCAGCCGGGAAAGGTCTGCTGCACGTTGTTGTTATTGATCGTGTTGCAGTAACCATCCAAGTTTTCGCAAAGAATGGGTGCTTGAACGCAGGTATTCCCTGATTGCGGGAAACCCGGTGGGGGGCATTGGGCAAAAAGAAGTTGAAACTGGCTGCAAAATGCCACAATTGTCAACAAGACAAGCAGCCTCCTTTTGGAAAGTGTCATAAGTGTGTTTAGTTGTATGTGGAATATTGAAATTGGAGTCCTTAAAAAGGAAGGTAAAAAGTGTAAGGCCACTTTTAAGGGTAGTAAAGGTGTACTCATAAACGATGAAAAGCTTTTAGTAAACGATGTTCAAAAAATGATCCTTCGGGACGGAGAGCATGGATCGTTGCCTGGGTGCAGAAGTGTTCACACCGTTTTTAACCTTCGTTGGCAAACCACCTAACAGACGTTTACCATTCTCTTCATTGAATTAAAGCAAGTCTTGGGATAAAGGAGAGGGTGCAAATAAACCTAAGTGAGTTGGAATTACCCAAATTTTTGACCGGGGGAAGTTTCAAAAAGCAGTTGTTTTTTAGCTAATGCCTTAAAAATGGCGAAATTAAATAACTAATTAAAGAATAACACCCTAATAAAGTTGGAAAATAGAATTTAATCAAAAAAATAATCCTGTTTTTTGCCTCACTTTTTTGTTGGGGGCGCAAACTTGTACCTTTTTTGAAAATAATTCTAAAAATCATCAGCGGGCATAGGGGGCGTTCGCCCGGCGACCCATCTATGTTCCTGAAAAAGGAAATTGCATGTGAACAACATTGACACATATTCAGAATTGATTGGAAAACACCTCGCCGGGGAAATCAACTCCGACGAGCAGCGGCAGTTGTTTGCCTGGGTGGAAGCTGACACGGCGAACAGAAAGTTCTTTGAAGAAATCGAACTGGTTTGGAGCATCAGCGAAAATGCAGGCGCTACGCCGTTCGAGACCGACACGGCAGCCGCCTGGAACAAATTAGAAAGCGCCATTAGCCCAGCAATAGATAATGGCAAAACATCCGCCCGAATCGTCAGCTTGTCGAAAATATCGAAAGTCTGGAGCATCGCAGCGGCAATTTTGTTGGCCTTGGCCGTTGGGCTTTGGTGGTTCAACAGCAGCCCTGCCCTGCCACAAATGGTCGAGGTAAAAACGGGAGGCCAGGAAAAGAAAGACATCCTGCTGCCTGATGGAAGCCATATTTGGCTCAATGAAAATACCAAAATCGCCTATCAAAAAGATTTTACCCAGCGCAAAATCACTTTGGAAGGCGAGGCGTTCTTCGATGTGGAGCGCATGGAGGAAAGCCCTTTTGAAATCACCAGCGGGAATGCAAAAACCACTGTGCTCGGCACCTCGTTCAACATCAGGGCCTATCCTGCCGAAGACTTGATAGAAGTGACAGTGGAAACCGGAAAAGTGGCACTTTCAGCAACCAATGCGTCTCCTCAACCCGTCTTACTGCCAGCTGGCACCTCCGGCGTTTTTGACAAAAAAACGGAAGAGGTTTCAGTGGAAACGGAAAAAATCGTGAATGCTGAAGCCTGGAAAACCCAAAAGCTGGTGTTTGACAATGTTTTGGTAAAAGATGTGCTGCAATCGCTGGAGCGTTATTTCGACACGGAAATCAGCGTTTCAAATGAAACGATCAATGAGTGCCACTACAGCGCTGTGTTTGAAAAACCCGAACTGGGCGAAGCGATGAAAATCCTGGCCTTTGGCCTCAACCTCAAACTGGAAAAAACTGACAGCGGGTATGTTTTGAAAGGGGAAGGCTGCCAAGTGGGAAATTGATTTGGTTTGATGGGTTTGAGTAGTTTGAGGCGTTTGACGTGCTTGCAACTATGAACGAGGCTATTTGAAATTTTTTCGGCATGGATTACTATAAAAAATGCCAATCAGGAAACTTGAGACCGTGAAGCCAATTATAACAATCTACCTATTCTTTTTATTGCCAATCATCATGGCAGCGCAACCCAGTGTGCTGGACAAACAGGTGACCATGCACTACGACAACGAACGGCTCCACGACGCTTTGCAAGGCATTTCCAGCAAATACGATGTTTATTTTTCTTACAGCAGTGACCTCATCAACATGCGGCAGCGGGTCAGTGCCCATATTGACAACCAGCCGATGTCGAAGGGGCTGGATCAGCTTTTTGCCAGTACCTACATTATCTATGCGGCCATTGGCGGCCAAATCGTGTTAAGGATTGATAAAAACAAAGACCTCGGCAGTTCGGAAAAAAAAGAAAGCCGAAAAAAAAAGCTACCGCCCCAAAAAGAAGAAACTGAGCAGTCTGTTTTGGTAAAATTAGAAGCACCTGCGCCCGAACCTGTGGTTGTAGAAGAGGAAGAAGATAAATTGATGCCTGCTCCCGATTCTGTCATACTGCTCAATATGCCCGATATGCAGGTTATCAGGAGCGAAGGGCCTACCCACCCATTTGACCGGACGCTGTTGAACGTGGAAAAATGGCGCTCACAGGCTGATTGGACGCTCGGCGAAAGGCACGACAACCGGGTGGCGCAAATTTCCCTCTTCCCCAAGGTGAGCACCAATATCCGGCACAGCCAGGAACTTACGAACAATGTCTCCGTGAACCTGCTTTGGGGCACCAACGGCGGCGTGGATGGATTTGAAGTCGGCACATTGGTGAACAAAGTGAAAAAAGACGTGAAAGGCTTCCAGGCAGCGGGCCTTGGCAACTCGGTAAAACAAAACGTGACGGGCACTCAAGTTGGCGGCCTGTTCAACGTAGCTGGCGGCACCGCAAGGGGCTTGCAGGCAGCGGGGATTTTTAACAGTGCCAGAAACGCCGAGGCCGCACAAGCGGCGGGCCTGATGAATTCGGTAAAGGAGGATATTTCTGGCATTCAAGCGGCGGGCCTATTCAATCACGTAGGCGGCAACGCCAACGCCTTGCAGGCTGCCGGTTTGTTCAACAACAGCAAAGGCAGCGCAAAAATCCAAATCAGCAGCCTTTTCAACAGCGCAAAAGATGTGCAGATAGCGCAGGTGAGCACGTTGATGAACATTTCCAAAGGCCAAATGAAAGGCATCCAAATAGCGCTGATCAATATTTCCGACACGGTGAGCGGGGTGCCGATTGGCCTGTTGAACATTGTGAAAAAAGGCTACAACAAGTTTGAAATCTACGGAAGCGAAAGTTTGCACGGAAATATTCAATTGAAACTAGGGGCAAATAAATTTTACAACATCTTTCATGTAGGGGGCCGCATTCCAAAGGGCAGCGGCATTGACATCTGGGGTGTGGGTTACGGCATTGGCACAATGGCCACGCTGTCCCCAAAGACCCATTTGAATTTTGAATTGAGCGTCATCCATGTCAACGAATACCAGGCATGGACGAACAAGCTGAACACCATCGGCCAATTCCGGCTTACGCTGAACCGCCAATTGAACCGGAAAGTCGGCATTTTCATCGGGCCAACCGCCAATGTGATGGTGTCGCAGCTAAAAGATGCAGAAACGGGCAAGTTCAATTCAGATGTAGTCCCTTACTCGCTCATTGAAGAAAATCTGACCGACAACACCAACCTGAAAGGCTGGGTCGGATTGAATGCCGGATTCCGGTTTTAACCCAATGACCAATGACGGCGAAGCCTAATGACTAATGACAATAAAATTCATCACCTGACTTAAAACCTTTTTGTATGAAAAACATAATGATTGCTTTCATGCTGCTGTTAAGCGCAGCTATTTATGCACAAGATGTGCCCGAAGATAATACCCTGTTCAACGATGTAAACAGGATTGGGGCTTTTGGCGCACCTATTTTTGAGTACAGCGACCTGGACGGCGACATCCAAACCACCAGCGGCGGCGGCGGCGCAATGGTGCTGAACGACTTTTTCTTTGGTGGATATGGCATGAGCAAAACCGACTTTTCCATGAATTCCCTGCTGGACACCATCAACCTGAAAGAAAGCCTAAACTTCAAACATGGCGGGTTTTGGTTCGGCTATACGCCGCTGCAACAGAAGGTGATCCACCCCTATGGTTCCCTGCGGATGGGCTGGGGAAAAGCCCGCTACAAATCCACCGACCTGAGCCAAAACGAAACCCTCAGGGAAATCAAAGACAACGTCTTCGTCATGACCCCCGAAGTGGGCTTTGAAGTCAACGTATTTTCTTTCATGCGGGTAGTCGTGACCGGCTCCTACCGTTGGGTGAACGGCATTGATGAAATACCCAGCTACGACGAAAGCGACCTGTCCAGTTTTGCGGCCAATTTGACCCTTCGCTTCGGCGGTTTTGGCAGCGAGTGGAAGTGGAATTAAAAGAACATTTTTCAAAAAATCTTTGCTGATCAAAAAACGCCTGTTGTTCTTTTAAACAACAACTGCGTAAGAAATCCACCCAAACGGAAAAGCCAATGCTTTGCCCAAAAACTGGGAACACCTGAATTTTACTAATTGTAAATCAAAACTTTATAAAAAATGAAAAAAATAACTTGCGTCATTCTATTTGCTTTTTTCGCTGCGCAAATGTTCGCCCAACAATGGAGCGATAAGGATGAAACACTCTTCAACCGCAGCCACCGGGGCGGCTTCTTTGTCGGGCCTATCATCGAATACAGCGATTTCGACAATGACATCACCACCTCCGTTGGCGGTGGGCTGGGCTTCATTGCAGGCGATTTTTTCTTTGGTTTATATGGACTTGGCGTGGCCGATTACGACCGCCTGCTCAACGACGATTTTGAAAGCCTTGACATGGGTCACGGCGGATTTTGGCTGGGCTTCAATTATCCACAAAATAAGGCTATCCACCTGTTCACCTCCGTAAAAGCAGGATGGGGCGGCCTTGATGTCCAGTTCGACGACTTTGATTATGAAGATGCCTTTTTTACAGTGACACCGGAAGCAGGGCTTGAACTGAATGTCTTCTCCTGGCTCCGAATCGGTGCCAGTGTTGGTTACCGCTTCATGAATGGGCTTGACGAAACCCCGCAGTTTGACACTAAGGACCTGGAAACCATGACAGGTTCCCTAACCTTCCGCTTGGGGGGCTTCGGCAAGGCAAGGAACAAGTGGAGCGACTAAGTCTTCAGTTGGCACTTGCTGGTGGTACTCCATTTATGTGAATTCCGCTTGATTATCAAGTCAATTCAGCATATATATGCGATGGCAGCGCCATTGGCAGCGGGGTAGTTTTGTGCCTTCTTAGCAACTAACTTAAAATTCCTCATTCAAAACTTTTCATGTGAAAACGATCATAGAAATCTTGCTATTGCTGGGTTTCCTCTTGGCTGGCCTATGCCTTCGCTCGCAGGAAATTACCCAAACAATACGGGGGAATATTTTAGACAAAGATGCTAAAACCCCGCTTACCGGCGCAGCCATAGCCGTGCTGACAACTGACCCACTTGCCGGAGACATTTCCGATGAGGGCGGCAGTTTTAAAATTGAAAAAATCACTGTGGGCAGGCACACGCTGCATGTGACTTATCTTGGTTACGAACCGCTCACTATTCCCAATCTTTTGCTGACTTCTGGTAAAGAACTCGTACTCAATTTGGAAATGGTAGAAAGCACTGTTCAAATGGAAGCTGCCACTGTCGTTGCAAAGCACGACAAGGCCGAGGCACTGAACGAAATGGCAACTGTCAGTGTCCGTTCATTTTCGGTGGAAGAAACGAGCCGATATGCAGGCAGCTTCTATGATCCGGCAAGAATGGCGACCAATTACGCAGGTGTGGCCGTTGGTTCGTCCGACGACTTGGGCAACGAAATCGTGGTGCGGGGCAATTCTCCAAGCGGCGTATTATGGCGCTTGGAAGGCATCGAAATCCCCAATCCCAACCATTTTGGAGCAATGGGCAACTCCGGTGGAGGCATCAGCATGCTCAGCAGCAGCACTTTGTCCAACTCCGATTTTTACACCGGGGCTTTCCCGGCTGAGTTCGGCAATGCACTTTCGGGCGTGTTTGATTTGAACATGCGGAATGGAAACAACGAGCAGCGGGAATATGCCATTATGTTTGGGGCGCTGGGACTGGAAGGTGCTGCCGAAGGGCCTTTTCGGAAGGGCGGCAAAGGCTCTTACCTCGTCAATTTCCGCTACGCAACCTTGGCATTGCTGGACGCTGCGGGCATCCATATTGCAGGCGATGTGACACCAAAATATTCGGATGTTTCTTTTAAATTCAATATGCCGACGACGAAGTCCGGCACTTTTGCCTTATTTGGTTTAGCGGGGCAAAACAGCGCAGAATTTTACCCGGAAAAAGACAGCACGACTTGGGAAGGAGAGTTTGGCGAATGGGGTTTTAAAGAAGAAGCAAAAACAGCCACCGTGGGTCTGTCGCACCGCCTGTTGTTCAACAACAGCTACCTGCGGACTGTGGCCGTGTTTTCCAGGGAGACAGACACTGGCGGCGACTATTGGCTCGATCCTGAAAATGGCTATAAGCGCCATGCCGACAACCACTACGATGTTTCCAATAACACCTACCGTATCAGTACGACTTACAACCATAAAATAAACGCAAAGAACACCCTGCAGACTGGGGCGATTTTCAGCTACTCGGAATTCAATTTCACCTACGACGACGACGACAATTTTGACGAAGCGAAAGGCGACAGCATTGTCCGGCTATTTGACAACCACGGTGATGGCAGTTTTTTACAAGCATTTGCACAATGGAAACACCGTTTCGATGAGGACTGGACGCTTAACACAGGCGTGCATTATTCTATGTTTTTCTTGAACAACAAAACTGCTATTGAGCCTCGCATGGCACTGGAATGGATGTTTAGCAAAAAACAAGCACTCAGTGCCGCCGTGGGCCTGCACAGCAAACGGGAACACCTGGCGGCTTATGTGTTTGAGGGGACGCTGACGGATGGCGCCCCACGCAATGCCAACAAGGATTTAGCACTCACAAAATCTTTCCACGCAGTGCTGGGCTACGACCACCGATTGGCCGAAAACCTGCGCTTCAAAGCTGAGTTTTATTACCAATACTTGTTTGATGTGCCTGTGGAAGCGCTTGCTGGCAGTACCAATTCCATCCTAAACGGTACGGATATTTGGGACATCATTTCCATAGAAAACTCCAATAATGATGGGACAGGGCGCAACTATGGCGTTGACCTAACAGTGGAAAAATTTTTCAGCAAAAACTATTATTTCCTGCTGACCGGATCTGTCTATCAATCACAGTTTACACCTTTTGATGGTAAAGAATATCCTACCCGCTACGATGGCCGCTACAACGCCACCGCACTGGGGGGCAAGGAATTCAAAGTGGGCAGGGGCAAGAAAAATATAGTTGGCTTAAATGGGAAATTCATCCTGGCTGGAGGCAACCGATATACGCCCATTGATTTGCAAAAATCCATCGAAGAAGCGGAACAAGTGGACAGGGAAGACATGCCATTTGCCTCTAAAGCTGGCGACTATTGGCGGCTGGACTTTGGCATCAGTTATAAAATCAACAAACGGAAACTCACGCACACCATTTTGCTCGATATACAGAACGTGACCAACCGCCAGAACATCTTTTCGCAGTACTACGACAACGAAACGAAACAAATCGAAACCTACACACAAACAGGTTTTTTTCCGGTGTTCAACTACCGGGTAGAGTTTTAAGAAAAATCACCCGTGCCAAGCTGCATTCAGTTTGATAGAACATCCTTCGGATTTGTTCTTTTTAAAAAGTCAAATGAAAGCACAGCTTCACACAACCAAAAACAATCTCATCATGAAAAAATTTAGTTTGTATTTCGCACCCATCCTGCTGACCCTTTTCACCATGACCTCCTGCGACGACGACGGCCCCTTCTGGGACTGCGAGGAAGGACGTGGGCCAGCCCAAGAAATTACCCTTGATGTGGACGGTTTCTCTGGCATCAAATTGCACGGCGACGCCGATGTGTTCATCACCCAGGGAGATACCTTTAAAGTGGTGGCCAAAGGCGAGGAAAACATCATTGACCTGTTGGAAACGGACGTACACGGCAGCATCTGGGACATCGAATTCGACGAATGCGTCAGGGATTACGACCTCAAAATTTACATCACCATGCCGGAAATCAACTACTTGTCCATTGCCGGATCGGGTAAAATCAAAGGGGAAAATTTCTTCACCGTTGACGATATTGAACTGCGCATTTCTGGCTCCGGCGAAATGGATCTTGGCCTTGTCGCCGAAAACATTGACGGCAAAATCAGCGGCAGCGGCGAAATGACCCTGGAAGGCGAGGCCCAGCACCTCGATTTCGACATCAGCGGCTCTGGCGACCTCCATGCTTTCGACCTTCCGGTTCAAACTGCCGATATTGAAATATCCGGTTCTGGCGATGCAGAAGTGCAGGTACTGGAAGAACTGGATGTGCGCATCAGCGGAAGTGGCGACGTTTATTATAAGGGATTTCCAGTTTTGAATGTGAATATTAGCGGTTCAGGTAAAGTGAAAAGTTCCAATTAAGCTCCTGACCAAAATCACCCGAAGGTTTATCATAAATATCAATCCATATCGGCCATTTGCTTTGCCCGCAAATGGCCTTTTTTTATTGATAAAACATCATTCTTTCAAACCATGATTCCCTATGACTTTTTTCAAACTATTACAAACACTTTCCAAAAAAACAAATATCTTTGCCCATTCCATGAACACGATGGCCCACCCTTTCGATTTTTCCTTCTCGAGAAAAGACTTCGACCGATATTGCAGCAAAAATTTATTTGAAATAATCCCTATCCTTGCTGGCATTTTGATTGGCCTTGCACTTTTTTAAAATGGCCTTTTGCAACCTTCCGGCAAGCTTCGGCGTAGAAGCACTACCTTCTGGATAAAGATTTTTTCAATACATAAACTGTAGAAAATTAAAGAATAATAATACTCATGGCAAAAGTTTTAATCGTTGACGACGAAACCCCGATCCGTAGGACATTGAAAGAAATCCTGGAATTTGAAAAGTTCAAGGTGGACGAAGCCTGCGACGGCCTCGAATGCCTAGTGCAACTGAAAAAAGCCCAGTACGATGTCATCCTGATGGACATCAAAATGCCGAAAATGGACGGCATGGAGGCATTGGAAAGAATCCAAACATTAGCTCCCGATACGCCTGTGGTGATGATTTCCGGCCACGCTAACATTGATACTGCTGTGGAGGCTGTCAAAAAAGGTGCTTTCGATTTCATCTCCAAACCACCGGATCTCAACCGCTTGCTCATCACGGTGCGCAATGCCCTCGACAAGTCCAGTCTCATCACAGAGACGAAGGTCTTGAAGCAAAAGGTATCCAGCTACAAAACCCAGGAGATGATCGGCGAATCGGAGCCGATGATGCGCATCCAGGAAACCATTGACCGGGTAGCACCGACGGAGGCCAGGGTGTTGATTACGGGCCAAAACGGTACGGGCAAGGAACTCGTGGCCCGTTGGATACACGAAAAAAGCAACCGCTCAAAAGGCCCGATCATTGAAGTAAACTGCGCCGCCATTCCGTCAGAACTTATTGAAAGCGAGCTTTTTGGTCATGAAAAAGGCTCTTTTACCTCAGCCCATAAACAGCGCATCGGCAAATTTGAACAGGCCAACGGCGGCACTATTTTTCTCGACGAAATCGGCGACATGAGCCTCGACGCCCAGGCCAAAGTGCTGCGTGCCTTACAGGAAAGTAAAATCACCCGTGTGGGTGGAGAAAAAGAAATAAAAGTGGACGTTCGGGTGCTGGCCGCCACGAACAAAGACCTCCGCAGGGAAATCGAATCCAAGCGCTTCCGGGAGGACTTGTATCACCGCCTCGCCGTCATTATCATCGAAGTGCCGCCACTCAACAACCGCCGGGAAGACATTCCCATGTTGGTGGAACATTTCATCAACCAAATCTGCGAGGAATACGGCATTGCTGCCAAAAAAGTATCAAAGGAAGGCATGGTGGCCCTGCAAAACGTCAATTGGACGGGCAACATCCGTGAACTCCGCAACGTGGTGGAGCGCCTGATTATCCTCAGCGGCGCTGAGGTCACCGCCGAAGACGTGCTCAATTATGTTGGTCCGTTTCAGCGGCCGGTTGTTTGAGTCTTCAGTCCACTCCCGATAGCTATCGGGAGCAGTCCACAGTCGGGATACCCAAGACTGTGGACTGCTGACTGATCCCGATAGCTATCGGGAGCTGACTAAAAGACCTAAACTTCTGTTAAATCCCACCTGCCCCGGTAACGTTTTCCCTTCTGTAAACGATTCATTATTACAACATTGGAACTAAGCCTGTGTTTGTCGGGGATTTTAACCCTTTCAGGGGAAAAGACTTGGCACTCCGCCCGCAGGCTGGATATCTTACGACAAAAAACAATCGCCATGTTAGCATTAGTCGGCATCATCGCATTTTTTGGCTGTCTGGCCAAACTGTTCTATGGGGAGCGGTGATGAAGGTTTTGCCACACGCTTCCTACCTTCCTTTTTTTTATTTTTGCCAAAAAACTGACCTATGATAAAATGCTTTCCAGCACTTTTGCTGCTATTGTTTTTTGAATGCAAAGCCCAAACACCTGCGGTAGAAACTTCCCTTTTTTCCAATTCCCATCAACTTGTCCTCGTCCTCAGTCCCAGCGAAAAAAGCACAACGGCCACACTCTGGCGTTTTGACAAAAAAGGCAAAAAATGGAGGCAAAAAGGCGACGAACATCCAGTCAATCTGGGTTGGACGGGCCTGGCATGGGGCCGTGGCCTGCACGATGCGCAATCCGGTTATCAAAAACACGAAGGCGATGGCAAGGCACCTGCAGGCATTTTCCGCTTCGGCACGGCCTTCGGCTATGCGTCTGCCAGTGAGGTTTCTTTTAAAATAGACTACCTGCAAGTGGACACTAGCCAAATCTGTGTGGACGATACGGCTTCCCGCTACTACAATCAAATCGTGGACGAAAGCACCGTGACCAAAGATTGGAAAAGCAAGGAATACATGCAGCGGGAGGATTGGCTGTACAAATGGGGCATCTACGTGGAACACAATGTACCTGCCGAAGTCGGCGGCGGCTCCTGCATTTTTTTCCACCTGTGGCGCAAGGAAGGCTCCGCTACTGCTGGCTGCACGGCCATGACGGAAGAAAATTTGCTGGAATTAATGCATTGGCTCGATCCAGCCAAAAAGCCCTTATTAGTGCAATTGGTAGAAAGTGAATATGAAGCGTTTCAACGGAAGTATGGATTGCCGGAATTGTAATTTATTGGCTCCTTTTCAAACCTCTAATCAATGTCGTATCCGTCAAGATTACCCGCTTTTCTGGCAGTACCACACCGGGTAATATTTTCGTAGGCGCATGTTTCAACTTATTGACAATCAGCGTAGAAAGCTGTTGGTTAAAAGCCGTTGAGCGCAGCCGTTCCGTTATTTCCTCATCGCTACAGGCTGGGTATTTGCGGCGGGTAGAGTAATAACCGTAGCCCGTGCCACTGGCAAACATGAGCGTATAGGCCAGGTTTTTCCAGTTGCCTTTATTGGTGCTTATGGCCATTTTCAATTGCTCTTTGAACAACTGATAGCCTGCCGGAACTGCCAGCCCAACGATGGCTGGTGGAACAATACCCGCCACGTTACCAGTAGAGGGAGGAATACCGTACTGCTCGCCGGGAACCTCTGCCCAGGATTGGTCGGCCATGTCAAATTGAAAAGCGAATTCATCGCCGCAGGTGAAATACACTTTGCCATCTGGATTGGACATTTCCCGGTTGATTTCATCTTGCATCCGCCCGATGATGATTTGTTTGTAAAACTCGTCGTCTGTTATTTGCTTATTTTCCTGGATGGCCCAAATAGCGCCCAACAGGTAGCCGCCACCAAACCACAAGGCCAATAAGAATACAAAACCTGCAATTTTGTTATCGAACAAGCCATCCAAGACAAAGGAACCTGCGTCTTTCATGCCTTGTAGAAATTTCACCTGGCTGGAGACAATTGGCGTTTTATCCCCTTTTTCCAAAGATGAAATCAGCGACAACAATCGGTCAATGACGCTGTTTTTTTCCGATTCCAGCGGGTCGAGCTGTTTGATTTTCCGGTCTTTCCATTGCCCATAATCGCTGCGAATGATGGTGAGTTGGTTACGGTAGGCAGCTTTGTCTTCCGCCACCGAAAACAAAATATCAAAAGCCTTTTCGATTTCTTCCATCGTGCCTTCGGCGATGAGCTTTCTTGCAGTTTTAAGTTGTGCTTTCATATTTAAATGGGAATGGTCGGTTTTCAGTCTTCAGTCCACAGTCCACAGTTGGCAGTCCCAAATCCCTCGGCTCTTTCCGACAGCCCGACTGTGGACTGAAGACTGTGGACTGATCCCGATAGCTATCGGGAGCGGACTGATTAACAGACTGCGAACAACGGCTGAAAAACAAAACACGCCAAAAATACTAACTTGCTGCCCAATTTATTTCTATGAGAGAAAATCTATTTGCTTCACTTCCAATCGAATGTTTGACATGCCCAAGCCATTGGCTAATTACTTTTTCCTTTCTCCTTTTAACATTTTCCTCCACCACCGCCCAATCCCTGCCCATCTCCATTGACAGCCGCTTCGACGACTGGAGCGAGGCGACGGCTTCGTACATGGACAACACGGGCGACGGCGGTAGCTTGGATTTGCTGAATTTTCAAGTGGCCAACGACAAAAATTATCTTTTCATCCGTATGGAACTGGACGACGAAGTGGAACTCACCGACAACAACAATTTATCACTCTACATTGACATTGACAACAACTCCACAACAGGGACTTCTGTGAATGGCATCGGGGCAGATTTGCAGATAAAATTAGGCGACCGCTCTGCCCTGCTCAAAAACGGCAATGCAACCGTTTCCCTTTCTTTGTACGAAGTGGAGTTTTTTGCCCAGCCCAGCGTCAGCGCCAAAGTGTTTGAATTGGCCATTGGCCGCAATGCCTCGCCCGTTGGCAATAACCCGCTTTTACCAGGTGGCTCTATCAAAATCCTTTTTCAAAATGGCGGTTCCGGCGACAAGATGCCCAACAGCGGCGAGACTTTTTCTTATCAATTTGATGAAACGCCCACCCTTCCTTATGAGCCGATAACTTTGGAAAAATCGGACGCCGGCCAACTGCGCCTGTTTACCTGGAATACCCTTTTCGATGGCTTGCTCGATGATGAAAGGAAGAACCATTTTGAAAATGTCATCGCCGCTGTACAGCCCGATATAGTCACTTTTAACGAGTGTTGGGACATGCTGCCCGGCCAGGCGGCCACTTTTATGAACGTAGCAATGCCCTTGCCCAATTTTCAAAGCTGGAAAGCAGTGAAACTGGATGACGGAAACATCACCGTATCCCGCTACCCTATCTTGCAAAACTGGCTCATCTTCCCTGACCACCGCCTGACTGCCTCATTGATTGATTTGCCGGACAATATTTACCAAACCGATATACTCGTCATCAATGCCCATTTGCGCTGTTGCGATGCCGATAACCTGCGACAATTGGAGGCCGATGCATTTATCAAATTCATCTTGGACGCCAAGACTCCAGGCGGCGTCATTGACTTGCCAGAAAATACGCCATTCATCCTTTCCGGCGACCTGAACCTCGTCGGCTTTGGACAGCAATTACACACCTTGCTCACTGGGCAGGTGGTCAACACTTCGCAATTTGGCCCCGGCGGTGCGCCCGATTGGGACGGCAGCGATCTGGAAGACCTGGTCGCATTGCACACTGAGGATCGCATGGCCTACACCTGGTACAACGAATTCAGCGACTTCCCGCCTTCCCGTATTGACTATCATATTTGTTCCAATAGCGTGATGGAAGTGGCCAAGGCATTTTCCTTGCAAAGCAGCAAGATGAGCAACGAGCGCCTTGATTTTTACGGTTTGGAAAAATACGATACCGACATTGCCTCCGACCACCTGCCCAAGGTGACGGATTTTGTGCTGCCGCTGGTTTCCGGAACTGCGGACAAAACTTCCAGCGCACCCGAATTTTCGATTTATCCTAATCCAACAAAGGGCTATTTTTATATAAAATTTGAAAAGGCACAGCCTGTAGAAGTGCTATTTTCGCTCGAAAATGCGGAGGGTAAAACGGTGCGGACCTGGCAGGAAATGTTGATGGGGCCACAGCCTTATTTGGTGGAAACAAGGGGATTGCCAGCAGGTATGTATTTTTTAAAAATAAAAACAGCAAAGACGGAAGTGACGGAAAAAGTGGTGATTGAAGAATAATATGCTTATTCGTGCTTTGAGAACCTATTTTTCATACAGGTTTTTGTCATTTAAAATGTTGATTTTCAATCATTTAACCAATGACAAATGACCAAATGACCAATAGCCATGATGCAAATTTCAAAAGACAAAAAAACGGCCCTTCTCTTTGGGGCAACTGGCCTTGTTGGTGGCCACACCCTTGAATTTTTGCTCATGCACCCAGCATACGATAAGGTGGTGGCATTTGTCAGAAAACCCATCCAACAGGGGCATGAGAAACTGGTGCAGCACGTCATTGATTTCGACAAAGCGGAAAGTTGGAGCCATTTGGTCAAAGGCGACGACCTCTTCTGCTGCCTCGGCACCACGATGGCCAAGGCTGGCAGCAAGGCCGCTTTTTTCAAAGTGGACTACACTTACCCCATGCAGGCCGCCCATTTTGCCGTGCAGCACAAAGTCCACCAATACCTGCTCGTCTCATCTGTCGGGGCCAATACGGATTCCCTCTTTTTTTACAGCAAAGTGAAAGGCCAGTTGGAAGAAGCCCTGCAAAAAATGGATTTTTGGAGCATCCATATTTTCCGCCCCTCCGTCTTGTTGGGCGAGCGCAACGAAAACCGCTTTGGGGAAGAGGTAGCCGGAAAAATTGGAAAATTGATTGACCGCTTCACAGGCGGCATTTTGACCAAATACAAACCCATCGAAGCCGACGTGGTGGCCAAGGCAATGGTAGCCGCAGCGCAGGGATTGGAACCTGGAACGCACATTTACCCTTCCCACTGGCTCCAACAGGAAGCGGAGAAAGTGGACAAGGCGCTGATGAAATAATGACAGACATATATGGTAATATTTTGATAATCAAACTCTTACCATAAATTTTGACCACATCAGCCAGCAACGGTCTTTTCCGCACCCTTCGTTCATAGTTCATCATTCATATTTTATCGTTCAATACCCAGTTATGAAAAAACTCTCAACCCTCTCTGTTGCATTTCCCGCCCTCCTGTTGCTGGCTGGCTGTTTTTCAAAAAGCGACAGCACACAGGGCCGCCCCGATATGTCGGACAAGCTGAACTCCCCCAATGAATATTTCAACCTGCAACGATCTTATCCTGACCCCTACCTTGATTGGAAAGCTTTTCAAAAAGGCATCATCGAAGCACGGGATGCCGCAGTGAGCCGTGGCACTGGCTTCGATGGCGAGTGGACGGTGCAAGGCCCCGGCAATATCGGCGCAAGGGCCAACACAGTAGCCGTACACCCGATCAATGAAAACATCATTTACACAGGCTTTTCCTGTGGCGGCGTTTGGAAAACAACGAACGGCGGCACCACTTGGCAATCTATTTTCGATGAACAACTATGGCCAGCCATCGGCGACATCGTCATTGACCCCAACAACCCTGAAACGGTTTATGTAGGCACAGGTGATGCGAATATTTCCTCCTATACCTACCTCGGCGATGGCCTTTATAAATCCACTGACGGCGGAACTACCTGGCAGCACTTGGGGCTTGAAAATCAGCGTATTATTTCAAAAATCGTCCTCCATCCTACCGACCCAAATATCATCTTCGTGGGTTCGATGGGCCTGCCCTTTATCCGTGACAACGACCGGGGACTTTACCGATCCACCGACGGCGGCACGACCTGGGAACAAGTGCTTTTCATCAGCAATCAAGCTGGCGTGATAGATGTGATCATGGATCCGTTTAACCCAAATATCCTGTATGCCTCTGGATGGGACCGGGTGCGCAACAACACGGAGAGCCTCGTCACCGGCCCTGGGGCAAAGGTTTTCCGCTCTACCGATGGCGGCGATACATGGACAGAACTTGGCAACGGGTTGCCCACCGGCGAAATGGGCCGCACAGGCCTGGCCTATTCCTACCTCACGCCGGGCCTCATTTACGCTATGTTTATGGATACCGATTCGCAATTGGGCGGCATTTATAAAACCACCGACGGCGGCGACAACTGGGAACCCATGATGATAAACGGCCTGGAAAATGCGATGGGCGGCTTTGGCTGGTATTTTGGTAAAATGCGCACCAGCCCTTTCAACGACGACGAACTTTTTGTGCTTGGCATCGAATTGTGGCAGGGCCTGCCGGATCTTGGCGTTTGGTTCGAGGCCAATCCACCTTGGTGGACTTATGAGGTACACGCCGACAAGCACGACCTGACCTTCTCAGCCAGCGGCAAGATGTACCTGGCTACCGACGGGGGCCTTTACAAATCAAGCGACAATGGCAGCACCTGGGTGGATATTGAAAACATCCCGACCACCCAGTTTTACAGGGTCGCCTTCAATCCGCACCAACCAGACTGGTACTACGGCGGCGCACAAGACAATGGCACCACGGGCGGCAACGCCAGCATGATCAACGATTGGCCACGCATCTACGGGGGCGACGGCTTCCAAATGACCTTCCACCCAACCGAGCCTGACATTTTTTTTGTTGAAACACAAAACGGCGGTATTGCTATGACTGATAATGGCGGTTTCGACTTTTTCACTGGCGACGATGGAATAGACCAATTGGATCGCCGCAACTGGGACATGCCTTACATCATCAGCCCGCACAATCCCAATGTGATGTATGCTGGAACTTTTAAAATGTACAAAAGTGATGGGACAGCGGGTATTCCCTTTTACAACCCCATCAGCAACGACCTGACCGATGGCCTCATCCTTCACCCACGCCATCATAACATCACTTCCATTTCGGAATCGCCGCAAATGCAGGGCCTGCTCTACGTTGGCACGGCTGACGGCAATGTTTGGGTAAGCTCAAATGACGGAACAACTTGGAACAACATTTCAAACAGCCTGCCCGACCGTTACGTGACCTGTGTAAAAGCCTCACCCAGCGCCGACGACCGAATTTTTGTGACCCATTCCGGCTACCGTGACAATGAGTTTATCCCACGCCTCCACCGTTCTGACAACAGGGGCGGCACCTGGCAGGACATCAGCGCCGACTTGCCGAACGTTGCCATCAACGACGTTTTTATCTTGCCGGATCATGCCGACTCCGTGCTGTTCGTAGCCACGGATGCAGGCGTGTATGCCAGCCTCAACAGCGGCGGGGAATGGGAGCGGCTCGGTACGAATATGCCCTTCGTGCCTTCATTTGATTTGGAGTGGAACCCCGTTCATAATACGCTCATTGCGGGGACATTTGCCCGTAGCATCATGACCTATCCTTTGGATTCGCTGCTGTACTTGGAACCCGACACTACAACTGCCACGCATTCAGTGGCAGATTTGCATTACGAAGTCAAAATTTCGCCCAACCCTGCCAGCCAGCATGTACAAATTGCGTGTACGGGCTTCCCAGGCAAGACTTCCGAACTGGTCTTGCTGGATGCATCAGGCAGGGTACTACACACAGAATTTTTTCAAAAGGAACAAGACATCAATCGGCGCATGAACGTGGCGGATTTGCCAAAAGGGAGCTATGTGGTAAAGGTGAAATCGGGCCAAGCGGTACGGACGGGCCGCTTTGTGAAGTTGTGATTTAGGTAAAAGCCGTTTCTTTGCGGAAAAATTGATCTATGTCCGACATCGTCAAATCATCCCAAATCCGCATCACCGTCAACCTCGACGAAAAGAACCTGCCTACCTCCATTGACTGGGATGCCGACGACCGCCCCAATCCCGGCCAGCCTGTGGCCTGCAAAGCCATGCTTTTGTCACTTTTCGAGCGGGACAACTTGGATACTTTGAAAATTGATCTTTGGACGAAGGACATGCAGGTGAATGAAATGGATCGTTTCTTTTTCCAAACGCTTCGGGCAATGGCCGACACCTATTTTAAGGCCACTCAAAACAAGGAAATGGCCGTAGCCATGCAGCAGTTTGTGCAGTATTTTGGGGAGAAAACGGAGATTTTGAAACGGGCAGAATGATTATTTTAATGTCAGCACCGCCCCCAACAACTCCTTCGTATAGTCCGATTTCGGATTTGTATAAACCGCTTCCGCATCGCCCATTTCCACGATTTTGCCGTCTTTCATCACCGCAATACGGTCGCTCATCAACCGGACGACGGAGAGATCATGGGAAATAAACAGGTAGGTAAGGCCTCGTTTTTCCTGCAAATCTTTCAATAAATCCAGCACCTGGGCCTGCACGGTTACATCAAGTGAAGAGACGCATTCGTCGCAGACGATGAACTCAGGTTCGAGCGCCAAGGCACGGGCGATGCATATCCGCTGCCGTTGACCGCCGGAGAATTCGCTGGGGAAGCGCCAAAAATGGGAGGCGTCCATTCCCACCGTTTCCAACAGTTCCAGTGCCTTTTCCCGCCTTTCTTTTTCAGTAGTCAAAAGGCCGTGTACCCGCATCGGCTCAGTGATAGCGTCGCCAATTGCCTGCCGGGGATTGAGTGATGAATAGGGATCCTGGAAAATAATCTGCATGTCCCGGCGGAGGTTATTCCATTGTTTATCACTCACTTGGCGCAGGTTTTTGTTCTTAAAAAAAACATCGCCAGCAGTGGGTGGCAGTAGGTGGAGCAGGCTGCGCCCAAGGGTGGTTTTCCCGCTGCCCGACTCGCCCACGAGGCCCAACGTTTCGCCTTTGAATACCTGCAACGACACACCGTCAACAGCTTTCACAAATCCCAGTGCTTTGCCAAAAAAATTGCGTTTGGAGGGAAACCAGGTGAAAAGTTGATCAATGGACAGAATGGGCTCGCTACTGAAATGGGCTTCCCTTTTTATCGGTGCTTTTTTCGTGGTACGTTGCCTGAAATTTTCCAATAAACGCTGTGTGTAAGGATGCTGAGGAGCTGAAAAAATATCCGCAACCCTGCCCTGTTCAACGATGAGGCCCTTTTCCATGACCAGTACCCGGTCGGCCACTTCGGCCACCACGCCGAGGTCGTGGCTGATAAAAAGGGTCGAGCCGCCCCAGTCTTTTTTCAGATCGTTGATTAAATCGAGGATGGAACGCTGCACGGTCACATCGAGGGCGCTGGTCGGCTCGTCGGCGATGAGCAGGGAGGGATTGCAGGAAAGTGCCATTGCTATCATCACCCGCTGGCGCTGGCCGCCCGAAAGCTGGTGCGGATACGAACGGTACATGCGCTCCGGGTCGGGCAGTTTTACTTTTTCAAAAAGGGAAATTACCTGCTGCTTTGCCGCCGCAGGTTGGGCATTTTGATGGTGGCGGATGGCCTCGGCCACTTGTTCGCCGCAAGGAAAAACAGGGTTGAGCGAGGTCATCGGCTCCTGGAAGATCATGCCGATTTCCCTGCCCCGCAATTGGCGGAAATCCTTTTGCTTCAATGCTGCCAAGTCAAGTCTGCCGCCATGTTTTGTTTCAAAATAAATTTCGCCCGAAGCCATTTGTGCATGGGTCGGCAACAAGCCCATGATGGACAGTGCCGTGACAGATTTTCCTGAACCCGACTCGCCCACGATGCCCAGTGTTTCTCCTTTTTGCAGGGAAAAAGAAATGCCACGCAATGCCTGAACCGCTCCGTTTTGGGTCGGGAAATTGATTTGCAAAGCATTGACTGCGAGCAGGTTGTTTTCGCTCATTCGCTTATTTTTTTCTCCATGATCCAAAACTCCAATGGCCGCCTCGGCTTCCCAAAACGGTGGTCGCCATCGAAGGGCTTGCGCTCGCCCGTCAGTTCGTAGCCGTGCCGACGATACCAGTCCATCAGTTCCGGCCTTTCGGAAACCACCTGCATGTAAATCAAGGGGCAGCCCAAGTCCCTGGCCCTTGCTTCTGCAGCCTTCAGCAGTCGTTTCCCAGTGCCGCTGCCCTGCATTTCAGGCCGGACGGACAACATGCCCAAATACAGCCCCCGATCTCTTTTTTCAAGGAAAACACAGCCTTGGATCAAGCCTTCTGGCGATGTACATTTTAGGTAAACAGCCTTTTCATTGGCCATTAATTCCCGCACATTGTCCTCGTCTGTGCGGATGTCTCCGGCAATGAGGTCGGCCTCGGTGGTCCAGCCTACTTTGGAGGCATCGCCCCGGTAGGATTGGTTGATGATTTCCACTAGGATTGGAATGTCTTCGGGTTGGGCAATGGCAATTTCGAACATGTTTGGATTTTTGCCCAAAAATAGTCTTTAGTCCGCTTTGTTCAGTCTTCAGTCCACAGTCCACAGTTCTGCCGCAGACTGACGACTGCGGACTGACGACTGTGGACTGAAGACTGCGGACTGTGGACTGACGACTGCAGACTGAAGACCCTACAACCCCACCAACATTCTCCTTTTCCTCGCCCAATCTTCTTTTTTGACAAAAGTGATAGGCACGAAGTCCTCGGTCGGTTCGCCGATGAAGTAGAGCATCCAATCCTGGTCGTAGCCGCTGAGTATGTCACGGATACATTCCACCCGATTGATGGTGGGGATGTTGCAATCCGTCCAGTAAAACAGTTCGACCCGATAGTGGAGTTGCTGGCGTTCACCATTGATGGTCATTTCGATTTCGATGTCTTGTTTGCCGTTTCCGGCCGGGATGGGTATAGCAATGTGAGGCATAAGGGAAATTTTTATGTGGTTTGCCAAATGCGGAGGGAGTGATTGTGTTTGTGTATTTGTGTGTTTTGAGTACCTCGTAAACAGATGAATACCTAAGCACAAAAACAGCCTCTTTTAAAATTTGTCAAAGCACCTTTCCCCAAAGGCCTCAAGCCTTGTGCCACAGGATTTAAGTATTGAAAATCAACAGTTTAGGATGATTTTTTAAAAAAAATGAAAGCCGGGTTGTCCACTCCTGAACGGCCCGTGTCCTAAAGTGGACAAGTGGCGAAGGCATCATTTTACCCAAAAACATATTTTTTAAGCTGGCTTGCCAACATTACTTTTAGCCGAAATAAACTGCACGACCTACTATGGCCTACACAGGAGGGGAACTCAATCGGCTAAACGGAAAATACGGCATTTCGGCACCACAGCGCTCGGTGCCTGTGATGAAACTGGTCAGGGCGCACCGGCCCAAAAGTAAGGACGAACTCCACCAATTAATTCAATACCATGCTGAAAACCAATGCCCCTGTGGTGTAAAAAGCTGCGGAACGGTGGAAGAATTCGGCAGGCGCTTGTACGAGGCACAAAGGACGGAATGGGGCGAATACCGTTTCACCTTGCAGCAATGTGTGCAGTGGGAGTACGACCTTTTCGTGGTGCAATCGCTAAAAGGCACGGCAGTTGAGGATAAGGCATTGGCTTTTTTCCAAAGGAACCTGGCCTGTGTGGGCCTCACAAGCACAAAAGCAGAAGGCTATGTTGATGAAGAACTACGGGTGGATTTGTTGATTGAAAAAGAGGGCGCACCCATCTGCGGCATACAGGTTAAACCATTGACTTTCAACAAAATGCGCCAAGGCGTCATCTATTTCAACAAAGTAGCCAATGCCAAATGGGGCAAGCCGGTTTTTTACCTTTTTTATGATGAAAACGAAGCACTGGTGAACCTGGACGGCGTGGTGGAAGAGATTTTGCGAACGATGAACGAAGAGGAACGATGAACGATGAATGATGAATGATGAATGATGAACAGAGCGCTCGTTCATGGTTCATCGTTCAAGAATCACGGTGATGTTGCACCGAAGGTCTCCTTGGTCAACCTCGATTTTTTGCCAAAAAGACTCCACTGCAATTTCACAATAAAAAGGTTGTCGTAATCATTGTGACCAATGCTGATGGAGTCGCCAGTAAGGTATAAAACCATTTCCGGGATGGTATTGGAATGTCCGGCCACGACGACATCTTTTCCTTTTATCTTTTTGAGGGCTTGGGCAAACTGGTAGGTCGTGTCAGTGCCGTAGGTGGTGATGGATTCGCCGAGGGCAATGGACAGGGGCTCTACCGTCTTTTGAACACGGATATAGCGGGTAGCGAAAATAGAGTCAATCCCCGCATTTAACAGCCTGTCTTTCAAGTCGTTGGCCCGTTGGATGCCTACCTGGGTAAGTGGCGGGTCTTCCGATTCGTCCAATTTTTCAGCATGGCGGACAAAGTAAAAATGAGAAGTGCAGCCACTCAAAAAGAAGGCGAAAAGCAGCAATGAAATAGTTGTTTTTTTCATCCTATTTGAATTGTGGAGATGATGATTTGGCATTTGTTGGGTAGATTTTCAAAAATAAGCGCCTTCTTACAAACAAAAGCCGTGTCGCTCGGTAATTACCAAATAAAACTATTCAAACAGGGCACTGACAAACTACGGTATAACATTTGACAAATAGCAATTTGATGCTCACCCGTTAGGGAAAAGGAAGTAGTTTTGCCGCAAAGCCTGCTGAAAAATCCGGCAATAAATGACACCTCGCCCCCGTTTTTGCGTTTCCCTTGATAATCATTGCCGGGAAAGGAAATTTGGCCCGGTTCAATTGGGTTACAATTCCTGACCATTCTACCTAATTTTGCCAGCCCAAATTTTGCCAATGAACGTATCTAATTCAATTATCAAAATAATGTTCCACCGTTTACTCCCATTGACGATTACGCTGCTGGGCGCCATGTGCGCTTTTGGGCAAACCCCGCAATCCATCCAACTACAGGCCGATGGAAAAAAGGGGATCCAACATATCCCCGAGCTAGCTTGTGCTGACCAGTTTGCTGGCACCATTTCTTTTTCTGCTTTTATTGGCCAGAGCAACGACATTGACCCGGACACTATTTATTTCTGTTTGGGCGACCAAATAAACATTGTCCACGGTGGCAATGCCAACCTGACGGGTGACCCAAACCCGCTCACGCAGCCTGGTATCACTTACGGTTTTTTCGATTGCCAGCCCACTATCTCTGGGCCAGATTTGTCAACGATTCTTACTGATCCATGTTTGCTGAACAACCCGCCGCCCATCAATCAGATTTGGGTGACCGGGGGCGGTGCGTCGAGTGGAAATATTACCTTTAGCAATACGGGAACCCTTCAAAATACCTTTAATGGCGGCGATCCAGTGCTTATTTGGTTTGCGCCTTTGACAGTTGACAACTTTGCCATTAAACAATACGAAGCCGACCCTTTTGGCGTAGTTGGCCCCTGCGTGAACCTCAATGTGGCCGAGGCTTTTGCCGTTGTTTATCTCAATGAAATTGAAGTCAGCAATTTTGACAACAACGCAGGCATGAGCGGATGCCAAGCCACAGTGGACATTGCGGGCGGGTTGCCTGAGTTTGACGGCAGCGACTACAACGTGACCATTACATTGGTTGGCAACCCAAACGTACAGGGCGAAATAATTAGCGGCCCCGTTTCGCATGGAGGAACGTTAACCTTTGCGGTGCCAACTCCCGGTTTTTACAGCATCAACGTGGAAGACGGAAAAAGCTGCGGCACCAGTTTTTTTGCCGATATGACTTCCTGCGTCACCGTCACGCAAAGTGTCCAAAACCTATCAGGTGCGCCTGGCGACAATATCTGTGTCAATATCACCAATGAAGGCGGCTGGATTGACCTGGTATCCATGCAATACGCCCTCACCTGGGATCCGGCAGTTTTGCAAGTGACGAACGTAACCAACCTGACGCCTCTGCTGCCCAATTTCAACCTCGGCGGCAGTTTCAACCTCGTGAACGATTCCTTATTTTTTTCCTGGTTTGAGCCTGCTGGAAATGGTGTCGGCCTGCCGAATGGCACAGTGGTTTACCAGGTTTGTTTTGACATAGTTGGCACTGATGGTGACTGTAGCACGATTGAATTTGTTGACAACAGCGTAGGCTCCGGAATAGAAGTAATCAACGAAAATAGCGCCCAACTTGGGTTCAACGGCGTTGCTGGAAATGTTTGTGTTTCCTCTTCGGCGCTGGTCGTGAACATAACCCAAGACAGCGTGACCTGTTCTAACCTATCCAATGGCAGTTTCAGCGTCAATGTTTCGGGCGGGCAGGCACCCTATCAGGTGACCTGGCAAAACTCGACCGGGGGGCCAGTGGGTGGGCCGGGCGTCATCAACGTCAGCCCTGGCAGTTACACTACCCCTTCCAACCTGGCACCCGGCACCTATTTTGTCACCATTACCGATGGGCAAGCCTCTCCCAATATTTCAGTTGAGCAAATTGAAATACTCAGCCCGCCAGTCCTGACCATCAATTTCAGCACGACCCAACCTCCTTGCCATGGCGACAATGGCAGCATGACAGCCAATCTGATATTGAACAATATGATGCTGCCCAACCCGCCAGCGGGTTATACTTTTTTGTGGAACAACATGGCGCAAAGCCAGACCATTTCCAATGTGCCGACTGGCAACTATGCCGTAACGGTAACACAGGCTTCCACGGGATGCACCTTTGTTGGTACAAACTCTATCGTTGATCCACCTGCCTTGTTCGCCAATATCACCACCGATTCAGCCACCTGTTCGGGCGTGGGCGACGGCGGCATCCATGTGCTGATTAGTGGTGGAACACCTGACATTAATGGCGACTACACCATCCAATTTCCCGACATTGCCACGCCGATTACAATAACCAGTGTAATGGCGAATATAAACGGAGTTTCTTCGGACACTTACCAAATGATAGTCACCGATGACAACGGCTGCGTTTTAAACCAAAATATTTTTGTGCCCGCCAAAAAAGTGCTGGCAGTTATCGCCACCATTGATAGCATAGACTGCGACAATGCCTGTAGCGGCAGCATTTTCCTGGCCGGTACCACCACGGGGGCTGTACCTGCTACGCCTTACAATTTCAACTGGTTTGGCAGCCCACCGCCGCCGCCTGTCACTGTTACCACTCCAACCACCTCCCAGGTGAACGGCCTTTGCGTTGGCACTTACACCATCATCATGGAAGATGCCAGCGGTTGTGAAATAGATACCACCTTTTCATTGTCAGATCCAACGGCCGTCAGTGCTGTTTTGGTAAATGTGAAAGATGAAAGTTGCCAGCCCGGCATGGACGGCAGCATCACCATAGCCGTCAATGGAGGATCGTATCCATACACTTATAATTGGAACACCACTGCCAGCGATTCTATCGCAACGGGCCTTTCTGCTGGTTTATATTCCGTAACAGTGGAAGATAACAATGGCTGTTTTGACATTTTGGATGTCCAGGTGAACGCACCGACGCCGCCGTTTTTAAACCCTATAGAAAATGACACCGTGGATTGTGCAAATAGCATGGACGGCTCCCTGTTTGCCCAAGCTCTGGCCGGCGGCAGCCCGATTACCAGCTACGATTGGTCTGATGGACAGGTGGGCCAAACCGCTGCTGGCCTAGCGCCCGGCGAATATATGGTCACGGTAACTGACGCCAACGGCTGCACCGATGTGGACACTGCTTTGGTCGTTGCCCCCCTGCCGCTGGTAGTGGACAGTACCAATTTTCAAAGCCCAAGTTGTCCTGGCCTTTCCAATGGACAAGCTGCCGTTTTTGTTTCGGGCGGGACTGCACCTTATAGCTACACTTGGTCGGCAGGAGTAAGCACTGGTGCTATTTTACCCAGTATCCCGGCAGGCAGTTATACAGTATCGGTTTCCGACGATTTTGGCTGTGGCCCTGTCACTGCCACTATCGTAGTGACCGATCCGCCTGCTATTGTTGTTGATTTTTCAAACATAGACTCGGTTAGTTGCGCCAATACAGGCATGATGTGCGATGGGACAGCCACCGCAATGGCCATGTACAGCGACGGCACGGCAGGACTTTTTGATTTCACCTGGGTTGCCAGCATGGAAACTGACAATGGTGTCAATTCCAGCACTGCTGTACAATTATGCGCTGGTGACCAGGTTTTGCAAGTATCTGATGGGGTGTGTTTTATTTATGACACTGTTTTCATCCCAGCTCCGCCTCCCATTATACCTGGGAATAGCATTGAAAACGTAAGCTGTTTTGGCCTTTCTGATGGCTCCATTACCCTGATTCCTACTGGTGGCACGGCTCCTTACACTATTTTGTGGCAAGGAGGAACAACTGGGCCAACCATCACAGGCCTTCCAGTTGGCAACTATTCGGCGTTGATCACTGATAGCAAAGGCTGCAATTTCACACACACCATCCTTGTCACCCAGCCACTTGTATTGGATTTGGCTATTGATCAAAACAGTACCAACCACGTCTCCTGTGCTGGCCTGGAAGACGGCAACATCACCGTGTTCCCCACAGGCGGGAACATTGCCCAAGGCACCAGCTATTTTTGGAGCAGCAACACGCCCAATGCCAATGGGGCGATGGCGGGCCCGCTGCCGGCTGGCTCTTATTCCGTGACGGTTGTGGACAACAAAGGCTGCGAGGATAGCGTGAGCTATACCATTTTGGAACCACCGCCCATCCAATTCAGGATTGGAGCGTTTAGCCCTATTTCCTGCTTTAATGGCAGCACTCAAATAACGGTGGACAGCATCTGGGGCGGAACGCCTTCCAGTTACACTTACGAAATAAACGATAACGGCGCTACGGGCATCGGCATTTATTCCAATGTACAGGCTGGCGAAAAACACATCACCGTCACGGATCAGGTAAATGGATGCATGGCGGATACCATTATTTTCATTGACGAGCCGGGCGAGCTGATTGTCGAATTGCCTGAAATTATTGAAATTGAGCTTGGAGACACCTTGACCCGCCTCAACCCGACCATCATTTCGGGCGGCGCACCGATTGATACTTTTATCTGGTCGCCTGGGGATTTTCTTTCTTGTACAGATTGTAAAAATCCAATTGTCAGCACTTCTGAGGATCAGGTTTTCCAGTTGACAGTGATTGATGCCAATGGCTGCGTGGCCACTGCCGAAGTGCGGGTGGATATTGATAAAAACCGCAACGTTTATATCCCCAATGTTTTTTCACCCAACGGCGATGGTATCAATGACTTGTTCAGGGTATTCACGGGGGCAGGGGTCACGGCTATCAATTTTGTCCGTGTTTACGACCGTTGGGGCGAGCTCATGTTTGATGTATCCGATCTCCCGCCGAGTGGGGACGGCACTTCGCCTGGTTGGGATGGCTCCTTCCGTGGAAAGGTGATGAAACCCGCTGTGTTCATGTACCTTATCGAAGTGCAGTTTGTGGATGAAAAAGTGTTGCTGTACCGGGGGGATGTGACCTTGGTCAGATAGAGGAATGAGTCCCGATTACTATGGATGAGAGAAAAAGCGCCGTTTGGAACAATCCAAACGGCGCTTTTTTAATGGCCTGAAAATGATTGCATTGTCATTCTATTACCAATTTTTTAACCCACTTTTTTCCGCCTGATTTTATTTGGGCGAAATAATGGCCGGAAGCCAAATTTTTGACATCCATTTGAAACTGGCCACTGCCTTTTGGATGGAGTTGTTTTTGAAAAACAACTTTTCCGTTCATGTCCAACAAGGAAAGTTGCAAGGAAGCAAAGGCACAATTTCCCCATTGCAATATAAAACTATCACTGGTGGGATTGGGACTGATGTTAAAATCGCAGGCATCCAATTCGTCAATATTTGTAAAAAACTCCGTGTCGCCCCACCAGGTCGTGGCATGTTGCACCTCGGCCAGTTCGGCCAGGGTAGCCACGGCAGCTTTTACCACGTGATGCATGAAGGTGAAATTGAGTGTGCCGACAGTATCGCCCGGCGTATGGTAATTGTGGTTGCGGAAATCTGCCCCATCGGTGAGCATGATGGCGGGGATGTTGGCTTGCCAGAAGGAAGCATGGTCGCTGCGGGCGAGGTCGGGCACAAACATCGAAGGCTGCAATGTCACTACTTTCAATTCAGGCACATATTGGGCCGCCGCACTGGCAAAGGCATTCGCCAAATCGCTTGAAATACCTCCGCCTACATTGGTGATAAAATTCCCTCTGAACTCATCTGCGGCAAGTTGGGTGACCACGGCAGGAAACAAAAGTTCAAAACCGGAGGGCAAGACCTGTGTATTCGGTTCTTCCGTGTAGTAGCCTATCATTTCATGGTTGATGACCCCGGCAATTGTTTCACCAGGTAAAATGCCGGACTGAACATACTTTGCACTACCTGTCAACCCGGTTTCTTCCAAATCAAAACCAATGAACTTGATGCTTTTTTTGCTGGCATAAGGGGAAAGTATGCGCAGGGCTTCCAACACACCAGCGACCGCCGAGCCATTGTCGTCGGCACCGGGAGCATTGCTTACCGAATCAAAATGGCCATCATGAATATAGACCGTGCCCTCGCTTTCGGTGCCGATCATCCGCCCAATAATATTGGCGGCGAGGTAACTGCCGTAACTAAACTCCTGGCGGTATGTTTCGAGCTTATTTTCCTGGAAACGCATGTCAATCAGGTCTTTAACCTCATCCAGGTGCGCAGCACCAGTGGTCCTGTGCCGTATGCCTTCGATAAAAAGCAGGTCATCTTTTAAACGGCTGCTGTCCACCTGATCCACCAGCGCCTGGATGTCAATTTGTTGGTTGTCGCTGGCCACCAGCATGATACGGAAATCCGGCTGGGCGGTGGAATATGCCGAAAAGTCCCACTGTATTTGTTTGCCCGTTCCGGCACTCACGCTGGGGCCAATATCGCCCGTGGCATTGGTGGTTACATAATCGAACATCAGCCCGCCCTTATCTGTAGCCCGGAAGGTTATTTCAACCAGATCGCCTTCGGCATCGGCCAAATCATAATGCAGGGTCAGCAGGTTGTTGGTCCCCAATTCGAGCGAAACGTTGGAAATAGTTGGAGGCAGGTTTTGACCAAAAACAAAAGTGGAAATGGATAAGAAAAGATACAGGAGTTTGGATTTCATAAGCCGTTATTTTTTGGGTAAAGATAACAGGCTATTCAGCTCCAATTGACATAGTATTTCAAAAAATGCACTCCTTAAAAACTTACTCCTGCCTATCCGGCCGGGGCGCCGTTGTCGTCTTCTTCAAAAAACAAATTCACCTGGGTCACGAAATTGAGGGCACGCAGGCTTTGTACAAATTCGTGGTTTTTGTTGGGATTGCGGAGCGAAAGGTGGTAAAATGCTTCCATGTTGTCACGCCCCGACAATTGGCGCAAATTCATCAATTGGATGCGGCTGCAATATTTTTTCAGAACCCTTTGGATGGTCGCCTCATCATCAGGAGTGCCAGCGTAAGTAACTTGCAACAAGTGTTTTAGGCGGGATGGCCGACCAAAGCCAATTGAGTCCAACAAGATGATTATCAAGCAAATAAAGATGGTTCCGATGATGGCTACGGAGTTAAGCCCAACGCCTGCCGCCATGCCAATGGAAAGCGAAAAAAAGATAAAAACGATGTCCTGAACATCCCGGACGGCAGTGCGGAAACGGATGATGGACATGGCCCCTACCAAGCCGAATGCACGGGCCAGGTTGTTCCCGATCACCAAAATCACCACGGCGGTAATGATGGCAAGCAATACCAGCGAATTGACAAAAGAAGAAGAATAGCTCGCCCCACGGTAGGTCATCCGATACACCAATGCAATGATAATTCCGCAAACCAGTGCCACGAACAGGTTCGCCGCAAAGTCGAAAATAGAAGGCCTGAATATGTCTATTTGCTGGAATTCTTCGAACATACTTTTTGGCGCTCAGTTGCCTTTAAAGAACTTGGGTGCAAGGCATTGATGGACACTGCCCGTCCCTGTACCATTTTTGATTTTTTATCTCATTACTTGCCTAAATCCGTCCGCCAATTGCCCCATGCCCGACATGATGGCCGGATTAGACTCAACACAGAGGACGTATTTGGAAGCAGGGCCTTTTTTCAAATCCAGTGATGCCACTATCGCCCTCACCCATGACGGCAAGTAAAGATTGAACTTTATTTCCATGATAAAATGCTGGTTGTCAACCAAATGGGCATATTTTTCTTCAAAAAGCTCATCCAATGAAGGGTATGCGACCCCCCTTAGGTTTTTATCAAAAGTGATGCGCAGGTCATTGTCACGATCCTTGAAAATGCCCTGATACGGCTCCCGTTCGTAGATAACCGCCACCACGGGCCGCATGTTGCGGGAGTGGATGTGGTACAAAAAGCGGCGGGCATTGTCCACAGCTTGTGGTATTTTTTGGGTCGGCTGAACGAAGTCTTCCACGGGACTGCCTTGCAATATTAGTTTGGCTGCCTCAAATTCCAGGCCTGCCCGGTTTTTGTACAATGGCTCGTCCCTTTTCTTTTTTAGTTCAAAAAAAACTGGATGATGGTCTCCTTCCAAGTTGTAGCCCCGCAGCCGCACTTTGTTGCGCCGCTTTACCCCATCCAGTTTCATGGTGTAGCATTCGTAATCCGGTGTATCGAAATAAATGCTGCGCACGGTATATTCTCCGCCAGTTTCCACGGCGTGTTGATCCAGTTCCATAAAGGGCCTGATCAGCGCCCGCAACTTGTCCAGCAAGCCGAGGGGCACTATGTATTTATATTCGTAGCGTAGCATGTTTAAAAATAGATTACCAACGTACCGACCGTTTCAAAAACTCCGCCACCCGCACCTTGCCGCATTGTATTTGGCACTGCACGGGCAAGCCTGACGGCAGGTATTGTTGGCCTTTCTGCACCATTGCTTTGATGACCACCACCTGATCCCTGCCGAGGATTTCGACCCGTTGGCCAACTTCCAGGACTGTGGAAGGAATGATGGTTTTATTGTCATACAATTTTAGTTCTATTTGTTGGCCAGCCTGTACAAAGGAGCGATCTTTCAGTCTGACGGGGATGAAAAGCACCATCGCCGACGTGTCTTCCAAATACAGCCAATCGCCTTCTGGCAGCGATTCAAAACGGATTTGCCCGTTGAAAGGGGCCTTTATCAGAAATTTGGTTTGGGTTTGTTCCAAAAAGGCAATCTCCTTTTGCAGGGAGTTGATTTTGGAGGAAGAAAGGGAAATCGTTTCCTGCTTCTCGCCTGTATTTGCCACCGTCAAAGCTTTTTCAGCTACCGTAACGGTGGCGGCACTTTCATCGTAGGCGTTTTCGGCCAACTCTAAATCAATCAGTGGCGCAAGCCCGTCCTCATAGAGTTTTTTAGTGCGCCGCAGCGTCTTTTCACGCAGCTTTAAATCTTCTTTTGACAAATTGATTTGCTCTTCCAATTGCTTGATCAACTCCTGTTTTTGTCCGGTAGCTACCACTTGTTTATTAGCTTCCTCAATGGCCAGCAGGTTTTTCAATTTGACCAACTGCTCGCTCAATGAATTGGAATAAATAGCAGCCATTGTTTCGCCCGCAGCCACCGTTTTTGTGGAATCCCAGGTGTTGTTGAACTTGATTTCCACCACATCGCCCCTGTCGAACTGGTAGCTTTCGGCCTCCTTTACCAGGCCGCTTTGGTGGTCGTGATAGGTAGCGGACAAGGCGCCCTCCGGCGACTTGAACAAAACCCATTGCTGCACAGGCATTGCCTTTGCCACGCTTTCGATGGTGAAAGGCACATCAACAGGCGCAAATACGACCGCCACCAACAGAAGGAGTATGATAAGACCGGAATATTTTCTCAATTTGTCGCTAACTTTTTCCGGGGTTTTTTATTGGTTGCGCAGACACAGGTTAGAAAAACGCACCCAAGGTTGCACCATTTGGGAAAAGGGGCGGCAAAATAGGAAAATTGTGCGTTATAGGAATTTGCGCAAAGTGAAATTGCACAATAGTTGCCAAAGTGGACGGGCAGGATTGAATTTTAAATTGGCTTGTATTCTTTTGTAAAAAAATCTGAATGCGGAAACTACTGTTTTTTCTCTGCTTTTTATCCTTCAAAACACTGGATGCCCAGCCCGGCTGCACCGACCCGCTGGCTAACAACTATGATCCCGCCGCCACTGAAAACGATGGTTCCTGCATCTACCCTGCCACCGCTTATTCCCCAATTTTGGTGGCCCAACTGCCCAGCGATTTGGAGGAATGTTCTGGCCTGGCCCACTTCGCCGACCGCCTGTGGACCCACGAGGACGGTGGCAACGGCGACGTGCTGTACGTGATTGACACACTCACCGGTGCCAAACTCCAAACCATTACTTTGCCCAATACCGACAACACCGACTGGGAAGATTTGGCCGAAAACGACGAGTATCTTTTTATCGGCGATTTTGGCAACAACGGCGGCGACCGCACCGACCTGCGCATTTACAGGATAAAAAAAACTGACCTGCTTTCTGGTTCCGTCATCCCTTCAACCATCCATTTTTCATTTAGCGACCAAACCGATTTTACCAACTCGCCCAATGCCAACGATTTCGATTGCGAAGCTTTTTTCTTTTGGAACGACAGCCTGCACCTTTTTTCAAAAAACTGGCTCAACTTCAAAACCCGGCACTATGTGCTGCCCGCCGAACCTGGAACGCACATCGCCCAATTGCGGGACAGCCTGAACGTACAAGGCCAGATTACTGGAGCCGATGTTTCAGATACGGGCAATGCCGTGCTGTTGGGCTACAACGTGAACACGGGCGAGACCTTCCTTTGGCTGCTTTTTGACTTCGTTGGTTCCAACTTTTTTTCGGGCAACAAACGCAAAATCTCCACCGGCCTGGCCCTGTTCACCAGCCAGCCCGAAGGCGTTGTTTTTAAAAATGAAACCCAAGGCTACATCTGCTCTGAGCGCTATTCGGCCTTGCCGCAAAAGCTACTGTCTTTTGATATTGGGCAATGGGTGGATGGGGTGTCGGCTGCACACGAAACCCAGCAAGGGCAAGGCTTTCGTGTTTTTCCCAACCCTTTCCAAACGGCTTTTACCATTGAGTTTTTTGAAAAAAATGAAGGCCCAGCCTTGCTGAAACTGCTGGACGAAAATGGAAGTGCCGTTTGGAAAAAACAACTCGCCCAAGTGCAGGAAGGAGCATTGATAAAAATAGATATGGGGGAAAATGCCTTGCCAAGCGGCGTTTATACTTTGATTATTAAAGAAAAAAATGGCATAGAAAGTACCCTACTGTTGAAGCTTTGAATATTGAAAGGCTGCCAATCCGAATACAGTTGACATTCCGACAGACAACCCATCACCTTGCATTCTTATTTCTTTTTCAAAAACACCATCACCTGCTTAAACACATTCTCGCCAGTAAACCCAAACTGCTCATCAAGTACTTGATAAGGTGCCGAGTAGCCAAAATGGTCGAGGCCAAACACCGTTCCACGGTTGCCGACTAAGCCTTGCAAATTGACTGGCAGGCCGGCAGTCATACCGAAAGTCGGCACGTTGCCGGGTAGTGTTTCCCGCTGGTATTTTTTGGATTGGTTGCGGAAAAGCCCTTCTGACGGAGCAGAAACCACCCTCACTTTCAAGCCTTTTTCCTTGCGCAATATATCGGCCCCGGCCAGCAAGGTCGAAACTTCCGAGCCATTGCCCACCAGCACCACATCAGGCGTTCCGTCGTCGTCCTGAACAATGTAGGCACCTTTGGCAGCTTGGGTAGATTTTTCAAAATTGTTGCCGGGAATATCGCCCACATTTTGGCGGGAAAAGATGAGGCCCGTGGGGGAATGCCTGTTTTCCAGCGCCAGTTTCCAGCAAGCTACCGTTTCCCAGCCATCGGCTGGACGGAGTGCGACCAAGGCGTTTTTGCCGGAATGATTTTTTAGTTGTTCCAACAGGCGGAGTTGTGCCTCCTGCTCCACGGGCTGGTGCGTTGGGCCATCCTCCCCTACCCTAAAGGCGTCGTGCGTCCAGATAAAAATGACCTGCTGCTCCATCAAAGCACAGACCCGGATGGCGGGTTTCATGTAATCAGAAAAAGCAAAAAAAGTAGCGCAGGCAGGGATGATGCCGCCGTGTAGGGCCATGCCCGTTGCGAGTGCGGCCATCGTTAGTTCGGAGACGCCCGCTTGGAGGAAAGCGCCTGAAAAATCGCCTTTTTTGAAAGCAGTCGTTTTTTTCAAAAAACTGTCCGTTTTGTCGCTATTGCTCAGGTCGGCGGAGGCGACAATCAGGTTTTCCAACCTGCCCGCCAGAAAGGCCAGCACCGAGCCAGAAGCGTTGCGGGTGGCGGCATTGGCCTTTGGCTGCACAGCGTTCCAGTCGAGGTCGGGCAATTTTCCTGAGAGGAAAAACTGGTATTTTTCGGCTTTGGCTGAATGTTCTTTTGCCCAGGCTTTATAGGTGTCTTTGCGCTTAATGGCGTCTTTTTTCTTTTGTTTTAAAACAGCGTCATAATACTCTGCCACATCCGGGAAAATGACAAAAGGGTTTTTCGGGTCGCCACCCAGCCCTTCGATGGTTTTCGCAAAAGAACCTCCAGCACCTGAAATGGGCTGGCCATGCAGTTCCACTTCGCCTTCAAACATGGTCCCGTCTTCCTTGCGGGTTCCTTTACCCATCAGTGTTTTTCCGATGATCAAGCTTGGCCGTTCCGATTCTGCCAAGCCCAATTTCAAAGCACCCCGAATGGCCTCCTGGTCGTTGCCATTGATGGTGAGCACATGCCAGCCCCAGGCTTCGTATTTTTTGGCGGTATCCTCGCTGGTTACTTCGTCCACTTCGGTAGAGAGCTGGATGTCGTTGGCATCGTAAAACATCACGACATTGCCCAAACCAAGGAAGCCGGCGATACGGCCTGCGCCTTGTGAAATCTCCTCTTGTACGCCGCCATCAGAAATGTAAACAAAGGTTTTGTGCGACACGGCCTCGCCAAAGCGATCGGCCATGAAACGTTCCGCTATGGCAGATCCGATTCCGAAAGTATGGCCTTGTCCGAGCGGCCCTGAAGTATTTTCAATGCCCCGTTTTATGTCCCGCTCTGGGTGACCGGGCGTAGGGCTGCCCCATTGGCGGAAATTTTCGATGTCGTTCATCGTATAGTTGCCGAGCAGGGTCTGCTGCGCATACAACATGGCCGACATGTGGCCGGCGTCAAGGTAAAACCTGTCCCGCAGCGACCACTCCATGTTGTCGGGGTCATAGACGAGGAATTCTGAGAAGAGGACATGGATAAAGTCTGCACCGCCCATGGGTCCGCCCGGGTGGCCAGACTTGGCCTTTTCCACCATAGCGGCGGCGAGGATGCGGATATTGTCGGCAGAGCGAAGGGAGATGTCAGTCTTGGGTATGGTAGCTGTCATTGTTTTTGATTTGCGTTTTGGTGTTTACGTGCTTTAGTGTTTTTGACTAAAGAAATTGGAACTCGCAAAGAAAGGTATTCACGGGAAAACTGGTTTGGATTTTAAATAAGCATTTTTCAACAATGCCATAATTCAGGTGTCTAAAACACATAAACACCCAAACACTAAAACACAATCAAACCCATCACACAATAGGTAATGCCCTTGCGGTGACATCTTTTTCCCAGCTGCAATTTTCAATTTTTAGCAGTATAGTCACTGGGAAAAAGGTGTCATCGCATGTTTTGAGATGACACCTTTTTGCACTTTATCGACCTGCTAAAATCCAAAATTGTCGAAAGCAAAAAGATGTCACCTCAAAAAAAACTGGTTTGGATTTTAAATAAGCATTTTTCAACAATGCCAAAATTCAGGTGTCTAAAAACACATAAACACCCAAACACAAAAACACAATCAAACTCATCACACAACTGGCAATTTCCAGCCATTGTGATAACTCGCCTTCATCAGGGCATTGGCTTCATTGTCATTTTTGAACATCCCTTTTTCGGCATCCCAGTAAACTTTGCGGCCTGTTTTGTAGGCGATATTGCCCATTTGCGCATTGATGGCAGCGATGGCGCCCGTTTCAATGCCACATTTCAAAATGGAAGGGTCGTTTTTCTGCATGGCCTCCACGAAATTTTTGGCGTGCTCGTTCAGGTAGTTTACAGACGAAGGCTTGTTCTGGTCGGGCAAGTCTTCGATTTTGTTCATTGTCAGCCCGTCCTCATTTTTGGTTTCTGGCAAGACCTTCCAACCGCCCCGGTTCACCACGATGGTGCCGTTGTTGCCAATAAAAGCAATGCCTTCGGTCAGTTCATAAGGCCCCAAGTTGATGCCAGTGCCATGCTCCCACAGCATGTTGAATTTATCATATTCAAACACGGCCTGCAAGGTGTCGGGCGTTTCGGAAGCGTCGTCGGGATAGGCGAATTTGCCCCCGGACGCCATGACGGATTTTGGCGCCGTGACACCCATTGCGTAGAGCGCTATGTCAATTTCATGGACTCCCCAGTCCGTCATCAGTCCGCCTGCATAGTCCCAAAACCAGCGGAAATTGAAGTGGAAACGGTTTTCATTAAAAGGCCGCTTCGGTGCCGGGCCGAGCCACATATCGTAATCCACGCCTGTGGGTACAGGGCTATCGGGCACTATTGGGACGGGTTTCATCCAGCCCTGATAGGCCCAAACTTTCACCAGGCGAACGTTGCCGATTTTGCCGGAATGCAGGTAATCGAGCGCCTGCTCATAGTGCTTGCCGCTTCGCTGCCATTGGCCAATTTGAACTATTTTGCCATAACGCTTGGCGGCTTTCAGCATGATATTGCACTCTTCAATGCTATTGGCGATGGGTTTTTCTTCGTAAACATGTTTTCCAGCAGACAGTGCATCGCAAAATGGCAGGCAATGCCAATGGTCGGGCGTACCGATGATGACGGCATCTATGTCCTTCATTTCCAGCATTTTGCGATAATCTTTGAATTGAGCTGGGGCCTTGCCTTGCATCTCCAGGGCATCGGCACTGCGCTGATCCAGTATGCTTTGGTCAACGTCTGTCAGGGCCACGCATTCTACTTCCGGGATGGCCAAATGCGCCCGCATGTCAGACCAGCCCATGCCCTTGCAGCCGATGACGCCAAATCGGATTTTGTCGCTGGCGGCAACGCTCCGCTTTGAACTGGCAAAGGAGGAAAATGGGATCATACTGGCTGCTGCCAGTGCAGCTGAAGATTGGATAAATTTGCGACGGGAATTTGCCATGATGTTTTGTTTTTTAGTGATAGAAGTAGGTCTTGGCAAACTTAGTTTTTTTGGTAATTATTGACTGCTATTTGGAAGAATCTATTAGAATCTGGCTTACATTTCGCCCCAATAAAAGTTATTAAGTTGGCTGAACCTTTCAAACAAAAATCAGCCGTCCTTTACTTTTTAAAATAATTTTTTTTACATGAAAAAATCCCTTTGTTTATTCTCATTTATTCTGACAGTATTCTTCATCTCCAGCAACCTTGACGCCCAAACAAAAATGGAGTGGGACGATCACGGTGTTGGATTCACTGTCCCCAATGATTTCCAAATAGCTACCAACAATGGCGAAGAATATTCAGCTGGTAACGACCATCTTTTTTTGAGCATTTTTCCTATCCAGGACGAAACTCTTACAGAAGACAATCTCGCCGATGCTGTGGTGGAAATGGCCGCCGCCATGGAATATGACGTGTTGGATGAAGCCGATGCCATTGATATTGATGATTTTACTGGCTATTATGTGAAAGGCACGCTGGACGAAGCCCATGTGGTGGTCATGGCACTGCTGGATAAAAAAAGCAGTACCAACCTTTTGGTGGTAATTGCTTATGATAATGGGTATGAAAACCAAGCCATCAAGATCGCCGGCAGTTTTTATGCATACGATTGATATCCCATTGGCTGGATGGCCAATTGATTTTGTTTACAAGGTTTCGTCATTTGGCCATCCAACCTTTTCCCACCGCTTTTTATCGCCATTCTGCCTACTTTCGCACCCGCAAAATCCAAAATTATCCCAACATGGAACAACTGCGGGCACTCTTGCTCCAAAATACGACCCCGATTTACTTCATGGACTGGTGCGTTTTCTCGGCGCTGGGCATGGAAGATTACATCGGCAATTTTCATTTTATCTGCGCCACCGACACCTTCAACGGCCAGCATCCGAATGTTTTTGTGCCAAAAAATTTTGATTACGACCACAGCCTTTCCAGCAAGGAGACGCTCAATTCATTGCTCCGCCATGAAGAGGTCCGTGATTTTATCAAAAGCCGTGGCAATGGAAAGGTGATGTTTTGGCTCTTCGACGAAGAATCGGAACGCCTGGCCAAGGAGCTTGATTTGGAGGTTTGCCTGCCGCCCGTGGTACTTCGCCGCCATTGGGACAACAAAGCCAATACCAACCGCTTGGCAGAAAAAGCAGGTGTGCCCTGTGTGCCTAATGTGCTTTCGACGGTGAAAGATTATGCCCACCTGCGCTCGGTTTCTGCGAATTTGGGCGAGCAGTTGGTCGTGCAGTCGCCCTTTGGCATGTCGGGGCGTACCACCTATTTTATTTCCAATCAATCAGATTTTGAAAAACACGCCGCCGCCATCACGAATGGCGACGAGTTGAAAATCATGCGCCGCATCAATTGCCGCAGCGCCGGCCTGGAAGGCTGCATTACCAAACATGGTGTAGCGGTTTCCCCGCTTTTGGTGGAATTGGTCGGATGCCCCGAAATAGCAGTATATAAAGGTGGTTGGTGCGGCAACGAATTTTTCCCAAATGCCTTTCCAGACTACATCATCCATCAGGCTAAGGAATACACAGTGAAAATGGGCGAGGCACTGCGCCAGGTAGGTTACAGAGGCTATTTCGAGCCAGACTATCTGGTTGACCTCGACGATGGAACCTTGTATCTGGGCGAAATGAACCTACGCTTTTCAGGCTTCACCCCACTCATCAACAACACCAACCTGGCCCACGAGGACATCCCTTTGCTTTTGTTGCACCTGGCCGAGTGGCTCGAAATTGATTTCGAATTGGACATAGAAGCCCTCAATGACCGTTGGACTGACCAGCGCAACCTTCACCCATTGTCGTTCCTGCATTGTAAAAACGTGGAAGATTTACCTTGTTTCACCATCCCAACAGGTATTTACGTGCTCAACACAGAAGGCAATCTTGAATTTTTGCGCACTGCCCTCAACCCGCATGGATTAAATTCTGCGGACGAAATCTTTTGGCTTAGCACAGCGGGCAAGAATGCAATGGTGGAAAAAGGCAATGAATTCGGAGCCATTTTCATGCGTGGAAGAGTGACAGCAGATGGGCAAAATTTGACGGAAAGGGCAAAGAATTGGGTGGCAGCAGTGAAGCGTTATTCACTTAAAATGAATGCAGTTTAAATGCATTAAATATTTCACTTCGCTTATTTCAAACCGCTACGCCATAATCCCGCAGCGCATCATTCAATGACACTTTTGTATTCGTGCTTTCGCTTCTTTTCCCAATGATCAATGCACAAGCAACCTGATATTCACCTGCGGGAAATTGTTTTGAATAAGTTCCTGGAATGACGACTGAACGGGAAGGCACTGTGCCTTTATAAGTCACTGGTTCACTGCCAGTTACGTCAATAATGCGGGTGGATTGGGTCAAAACGACATTAGCGCCCAGCACCGCTTCTCGCCCAACCCTGACTCCTTCTACCACGATGCAGCGGGAGCCTATAAAGCAATCATCTTCGATAATGGTGGGTGCGGCCTGAACAGGTTCCAACACGCCGCCTATCCCTACCCCACCGCTCAGGTGTACGTTTTTGCCGATTTGGGCGCAAGACCCGACCGTAGCCCAGGTGTCCACCATCGTTCCCGAACCTACATAAGCACCGATGTTTACATAACTGGGCATCATGATGACGCCGGGCTCTAGGAAAGCGCCGAACCTGGCTATGGCATGTGGCACAACCCGAACACCTTGTGCAGCAAAATTCTTCTTTAAAGGTATTTTATCATGAAACTCAAAAGGTGGGGCTTCGATGGTCTCCATTTTCTGGATGGGAAAATAAAGGATGACGGCTTTTTTTATCCAATCGTTGACTTTCCAATTGCCATCTGAAGTGGGTTCTGCCACCCGAAGTTTTCCTTGATCCAGAAGGGAAATAACCTGTCTGATGCTTTCCTGTATGTCCTTTTGCTCCAGCAGGGAACGGTTTTCCCATGCCTGGTTGATAGTTTGCTCAAGTGCTTGCATTGGTGGTGGTTGGTGATTGAAAACTACGGACTGATCCCGATAGTTATCGGGAGTAAACTGAAGACTGACAACTACCTCAACAACTCTTCCGGCTTAATCTCATTGTCTTGCACGGGGTAGGCTGCTGGGTAGTCCCGCTTGAGGATGTAGAGGGTCGGCATGGCGTCTTGTTTGGAGGTAAAAGCGCCCGCCCTCACTTTATAATAAGGCTTTGAGTGTACCCAATCGGCAGGGATGCTGGGGTACAAAGTTTCAAATTGACGAAGGGCATCTTCCATGCGCTGGCGGTCGGTGGTGGCGAGGATTTGCACCCGCCAGCCTTTCACAGCGGTGGTGGCTTTGTTGATTTCCACAAAACGCTTCATCAGGTTGGCCACGTTCGGCTCCAGTTTTTCGTTGACATTTCCTTGAGCCAGCGAAGTGAGCCCGAAGCACAGGAAAGAAAATAATAGCAGGAAATTTTTCATGGCTAATTGTTGACATGCACCGCAGCCCCGACCATTTGCACACTGGAAGAACTTCCTATCCGCTCGGCCCCTGCCCCTATGAGTTGTTCTGCAAAATGGCGTTCACGGATGCCGCCCGATGCTTTTATTTTAATGGATTTTGGCAAGCTGTTCCTCAACAGTGAAACTACTTCCACCGTTGCGCCTTGCCCGGCAAAGCCGGTGGATGTTTTCACAAAATCCACCTGGGCTTCTGCACAAATTTCGCACAATTTAAGGATTTCTTTTTCCGACAGCAGGCCCGTCTCCAAAATGACTTTGAGGATTTTTCCCCGCATGTGCGTTGCAGTGGTAAACGACTCGATTTCATTTTTTACAAAATTCCAATTGCCATTTTTCACGGCGCACAGGTTTACCACCGCATCCAGTTCGTCAACGCCTTCATCAATGGCCCTTTTTATTTCTTCCACTTTGGCTGGCGTGGCTGCATAGCCCATCGGGAAGCCTATCACGGTTGCAACCTTGCTGGGATGCTTTTCCAAAATATGGGAGACGTCCTTTACATAATAAGGCGGCACACAAACTGCGGCAAAACCATATTGGATTGCGTCTTCGCAAAGTCTTTTTATTTCATCTGCTACGCAATCCTGTTTGAGTAAAGTGTGGTCAATAAAACGTGCTAAATCCATGTTTGTGTTTGGGAAATCAACCTATTCAAATTGCCATTCTCTTCGTTTACCGGTCGAACAAAGCAATCCGATTGGGCCGGCAATTTAGTACAAAAATCCTTTTCCGGGCATGAGACCCGACAATCTGAAAATATTTTCCAGGCAATTTTCCACAAATGGGCAGGTGTTTGGTGTCAGTCTTTAAAAATGATTTAATCCCTAAGAGGTTAATGAGCAAGGTATTGTATTTTTTTTGTTCAAAAAATCCAACTTTTCGTGTCGGCCCAGTGGCTTGAAAAATTCAATTTCCACATTTTTGGCCAATTTATCCACATTGCATGGCAGACGACCGGGCCGCCGATTTGGAAATATAATCGTAGTTTTGTCAAAAAGGATCAACTGTTTTCATACACGAAAAGACTACCTGCCAATCACTTTTATTATGGCTGATAATAACAATGCTGCGAAGAAAATAGAGATGAAGTCGAAGATGCGCAAGCAGGAAGGCCAGCTCTCCGACTATGTATTTGGAAAAGTGCAGCCACAGGCCATCCCACTCGAAGAAGCTGTGCTCGGTGCCCTCATGCTCGACAAAGACGCACTCCCCATCGTGCTGGACATCCTGCGCCCGGAAAGCTTTTATACCGATGCCCACCAGAATATCTACCGTGCTATTTTGAAACTTTTTGAAAAATCGCACCCTGTGGATTTGCTCACTGTCACGGAAGAATTAAAAAAATCTGGCGACCTGGAAAGTATTGGCAACGGCTACTATCTCGTAGAACTGACCAACCGTGTAGCCTCCAGCGCCAACATTGAGTTCCATGCCCGCATCGTGGCGCAAAAGCACATCCAGCGGGAGTTGATCAAAGTGTCCACCCAAATCATACGGGATGCCTACGAGGACACCACCGATGTGTTTACCCTGCTCGACGATGCCGAAAAGGGCCTGTTCAATGTGACCCAAAACAACCTGAGCCGCCAGTACGAAAGCATGGGCGAACTGGCCAGCAAGACCCTGAAAATCTTAGAAGAACTCAAAAACAAAAAGGACGGCCTGACAGGCGTTCCGACTGGTTTTACCAACCTTGACCGCATCACCGCTGGTTGGCAGCCTTCCGACTTGATCATCGTGGCAGCCAGGCCAGGTATGGGCAAAACCTCATTCACGCTTTCCCTCGCCCGCAATGCAGCCGTTGATTTTCAAAAACCCGTGGCACTGTTTTCATTGGAAATGGCCAGTACGCAGTTGGTACAGCGCCTTATTTCAATGGAATCTGAAATCTCGGCCACCAAACTCCGCTCCGGCAAACTGGAAGAATACGAATGGCAACAACTGCATACCACCATCGAGCGCATGAGCGAGGTGCCCATTTTCATTGACGACACGCCGGGCATCAACATCTTCGAACTGAGGGCCAAGTGCCGCCGCCTGAAAATGCAGCACGACATCCAGATGGTCATCATTGACTACCTCCAACTGATGAGCGGCGGCATGGAAGGCAGCCGCAACGGAGGAAACCGGGAACAGGAGATCAGTTCTATTTCCCGTGCCCTCAAAGGCTTGGCGAAAGAATTGAACGTGCCGATCATCGCCCTGTCGCAGTTGAGCCGGGCAGTGGAAGTACGGGGCGGCAGCAAAAGGCCACAGTTGTCGGATTTGCGTGAATCCGGTGCCATTGAACAAGACGCAGACATTGTCACATTTATTTATAGGCCCGAATACTATCAGATCATGGAGGATGAAACGGGCCAATCGCTCAAAGGTATTGCCGAGATCATTATCGCCAAGCACAGGAACGGTGCCTTGGACACCGTGAAATTGCGCTTCACGGATCAATTTGCCAAGTTCTCAGATTTGGAAGATATGAACTTTGACGGCTTCCCATCCAGTGATCCTTTCGCTGCACCTTTTGAACCATCGAACGTGATAACCCGGCCCTCCAAAATGAACGATGAAGAGGATATACCTTTCTAACAAATAGCGTTATTTGCAAAATCAACCAGAAAAAGCAAACTTGCGCCGCTTTTTGCAGTTTACTCATTGACTACCGGCCCATTTTTTCTTAAACAGTAACTTGACCGGACACGAATTTTTAAAAATATAACCTTGAGGTTTGACGAATTTGGGTTTGACCCACAGATAATTGAAGGACTGGAGGCCATGGGTTTTGTAACGGCCACCCCCATTCAAGAGCAAGCGATCCCGCTTATTATGCAGTTTAAGGACATCCTGGCCGTCGCCCAGACAGGCACCGGAAAAACTGCTGCATTCCTGCTCCCCATCATCAATCGGTTGACCACCGACCCCAACGATGGAATAGACACCATTATACTGGAACCTACACGGGAACTTGCCGTGCAGGTGGACCAGCAATTGGAAGGCTTTTCCTATTTCACCCCGGTCAGTTCCATTGCTATTTACGGTGGCAGGGACGGGCACTCCATGGAAATGGAAATGCGGGCGCTCAAAAAAGGCGCAGACATCATCGTGGCCACGCCGGGCCGCTTCCTCGCACACTTACAGATGGGCTATGTGAATCTCGATAAAGTGCGCCACCTCATTCTCGACGAGGCCGACCGCATGTTGGATATGGGCTTCATAACGGACATTATGACGGTGGTGAACAAATTGCCACGTGAGCGGCAGACCCTGCTCTTTTCGGCCACCATGCCCATGGAAATCAGGAAGTTTTCAAAAAGTATTTTGAAAGACCCGCAGGAAATAAGCATCGCCATTTCAAAACCGGCGGAAGGCATTTTGCAAGGCGTTTATATGGTGGAAGACCCATTGAAAAACAAGTTGATCGAGCACATCTTGCGCAGCCAAAAAGACAAAACCCAAAGGGTTTTGATTTTTGCCGGAACCAAACGCTCTGTCAAAGACTTGACCAGCCATTTAAAAAACAAGGGTTTCAAAGCCGCCGATATCCATTCTGATTTGGATCAAAAAGAGCGGGAAGAAACATTGGTGAAATTCAAAAGCGGATCATCGCCCATCCTTGTGGCTACGGATGTGCTTTCACGGGGCATTGACATAAAAAGCATCGAAGTCGTCATCAATTTTGACGTGCCGGGCGACCCCGAAGATTATGTCCACCGTATTGGCCGCACGGCCAGAGCCGATGCTACGGGCGTCGCACTTACCCTCGTCAGCCATCAGGGAAGGCGTAAATTTGACCGCATCGAAAAGCTGACGGGAATTGCTGTGAAACGTTTGCCCTTACCACCAGAACTCGAATCTGCCTCATCCGCAGGAGCTGGGCAAAATAGTGGCGAAAGGCGGGGAGGGCGCAGAAACGACCGCAGGCGGGGAGGAAACCCCAGGAACAAAAACCGCAGCGGCGGCAATCGGCAACATCCTGTCCAGCCCAAACCAACGGGCGAAGGATGATTTTTGAGCCTGCTTTTCACTACTTTTGAGGCGACAAATAATAACCAACGGCGTGGCATCAGTTCACGCCGTTGGCTTTTCAAACATTTACCATGAAAAAAGATCAAGCTGATAAAGGCAAAACCGAGGGCAAAGCCAAAAACACCAGGAACAGCAACAATAAAAGCGGGAAGGATAGGGCAGGTTTTTCAGATCGGACTTTTAAAAAAGAAAGCCCCGCAGGAGGGAGTGGGAAAGGTAAAAAACGGCCTTTTTGGGAGGCTGTTGCCAAAAAAAACCCGCCCGTAAAGTCCAAAATGGCCGAGGAACTTATGCCTGGGAGCGAGCGTGCATCAAAAGGAAAACCCGGTACGAAACCCAAATTTAACGATAAATCAAAGCCAATGCCCAGGCCTATTGCCAAAGCTCACGAGCGCACTACCCCACCGCCCGCCAAAATCATTAAAAGGGATCCAAACGAGCCGATGCGCCTTAGCAAATTTGTGGCACATTGCGGCATCAGCGCCAGAAGGCAATCGGGCGAATATGTGAAGCAAGGATTGGTGACCGTGAACGGCGAAGTGGAGAAAAATCCTGCCTACATGGTGCAGCCCACCGATTTGGTGACCTATAAAGGCAACCCCATCAAGATTGAAGACAAATTGGTGTACATATTAATGAACAAACCCAAGGACATCATCACCACGGCCAGCGATGAAAAAGGCCGAAAAACCGTCCTGGATCTAATCGGCGACAAGGTGAAGGAACGCATTTTTCCCGTAGGACGCCTGGACCGGATGACCACCGGGCTTTTGTTGTTGACAAACGATGGCGATCTGGCCGAAAAACTCTCACACCCCAGCCATAAAGTGCAAAAGGTCTATCATGTGACCCTCAACAAAATCCTGAACCGACCAGATTTTGAACGTCTTTTGAAAGGATTGGAACTGGAGGACGGTTTAGCGAAGGTTGACACCCTGCATTATGCCGGAGAAAGGAAAAATGAAGTAGAAATTGGCTTGCATAGTGGCAAAAACCGCATCGTCCGCCGCATCTTCGAGCACTTGGGCTACGAAATCGAAAAACTGGACAGGACATATTATGCAGGTTTAACCAAAAAAGAAATTGGCCGTGGGCATTTCCGTCATTTGACGGAGAAGGAAGTGATTATGTTGAAGCATTTTAAGTGATGGGTCACATTTCATGTATCTCCCAATAATTCTGGTTTTCGATATCGTCCAAAATGGCGAGGTAGTTCATGTAGCGCAGCTCGCTGATTTCCCCTGCTTCGATAGCAGCTTTTACGGCGCATTTGGGTTCTGTACGGTGCAGGCATTGACCACCAAACTTGCATTCATCCGATTTTTCAAAAAACTCCCTGAAATTATGCGCCACGTCCAAAGGAGATAAGTTATTGAACGCCAATGTCTTGATGCCTGGCGTATCTATGATGTAGCCGCCAAAATCCAGTGGGAACATCTCGGCAAAAGTGGTAGTGTGCTGGCCTTTGCCAGAGTAATCGGACAACTCGGCAGTGCGAAGCTCAAGCTTGGGCTGGATGGCGTTGATCAAAGTAGATTTGCCCACGCCGGACTGGCCGCTGAAGAGCGTGGTTTTGTCTTTTAAAAGCTCCCGCAAAGCTTCAATGCCCTCGCCCGACACGGCTGAAACCAACCTGATATCGTAGCCTATTTCACCATAAATAATTTTCAGCCCCTCGAAAATTTCCAAATCCTCCTCATCATATAAATCGAATTTATTGAAAACAACGATGGTAGGAATGTTGTATGGTTCGGTCATCAACAAAAATCGGTCAATAAAACCCTGTTTCAAGTTGGGGTTTACAATCGTGACGATGACGACGGCCTGATCAACATTGCTGGCGAGCAAGTGCAAATTGTGCTTTTGGCGGGGCGACTGCCGAACGACATAATTCGTGCGTGGAAGGATTTCTTTGATCAAGCCTTGGCCTTCCGATTCCGGCAGCACTTTCACCTGGTCGCCCACGGCGATGGGGTTGGTGAGCGGTACGCCATTTAGGCGGAATTTCCCAACGATGCGGCAATCAATCACCTGCCCATCTGCCATCCTGACGCTGTACCAACTGCCCGTGGATTTAATGACTGTTCCTGTTTGCAATGGAATATTTTTATTGAGCCGTGAGCTGCTGTGAGTAAAGACCTGGTTTTCAGGTAGTTGTTTCTAAATACTTTCTCTCATTTCTCTCTCCCGATAGCTACCGGTACTCATTTCTCGCACCCCTCTCTAACAGTGGCCAATTTAACCCAAAAGCCAAAAAAAAGGTTTCCGCCTATCGGTTTTACTTAAATTTCAAATGCCGGATGGTGTAATAAAATATCGCCCCATAGCCCAAGGCCAACAAGGAATGCAGCACGAGAAAAACGGCATGATCCAGCTTATAGCCTTGCCAAACCGCTAATAAAAAATAGACCGCCAACAAGCCCTCCACCAAGGTCGTCCAGGTTATTTTATGTGCCAGGTAGTGGTGCTTTTTAAAGCTGTCCTTCAAATTGCGGATGTTGAATTTTGGGGTGCGGATAAAAGCGCTCTGCCGCCCAAGCCAGCCTTGCACCACCGCCACCGAATTGTGGAGCGATAAACCCATGCTCAGCGCCAGGAACAAAGGGAACAGAAAAACGAATTTCAGCAGCCGCTTCAAATAAGCGCCTTTTTGAAAGGGCCGCTCGACATTGGCCACATACTGCACCATCAAAAACGCAAAAAATCCGACCATGCACCATTTCATAATTCCGCTGCCATATTTCATTTGCCCCATCAAAAACAGAACTGGCACACTGAACACCCCCAGCAGGAAAACAAACACAAACACGGTGCTGCTGAATAACTGCACGGTTGCGTGTATTTTTTGTCCGAGCCTGAGTTGGGAACGCCAAATCGTGGGGAGCATCTTTTTGGCCGTCTCGGCCCCACCCTTCATCCAGCGGAATTGTTGCGATTTCAGGCCGTTCATCTCGGCGGGCAGCTCAGCGGGCGAGCCGATTTCTTCCAAATAGACTATTTTCCAGCCCTTCAACTGCGCCCTGATGCTCAAGTCAAGGTCTTCGGTCAGTGTGTCGGCTTCCCAGCCACCCGCCTCTTCAATGGCTGCCCTACGCCATACGCCTGCCGTACCATTGAATTGCAAGAGGTAATTGCCAGCGCTGCGGCCCAATTGTTCTATGCTAAAATGTGCGTTCAATTGCAATGCCTGCAAACGGGTGAGGATGGAATAGCCCTCGTTCAGGTGTTCCCAACGGGTTTGCACCACGCCTACATTTGGCTGTTTGAAATAGGCCAGGGTGTTTTTTAAAAAATCCCTGTTGGGCAAAAAATCGGCGTCGAAAATGGCAATGAACTCTCCATTTGCCAAATGCATGGCATCCTTTAGCGCTCCGGCCTTGAAGCCTTTCCTGTCCTTGCGGAGCACTTGTACAATATTGAAACCCAGGGCTTTATAAAATTCTACTTTCCGAAAAACTATGTCCTTTGATTCATCGGTGCTATCGTCCAGCACCTGCACCTCGAAAAATTCCTTCGGATAATCCAAATCCATGATATTGTCAATCAGGCGCTCGGCCACGTACATTTCATTGTAAATTGGAAGTTGGATGGTCACAAAAGGAAAGTAATCCGAATCTTCAGACTGTGACTTTTGGGCGGTGCCCTGCTGGCCAAAAACTGGAAATGCCAAGCCAAACCTATAGCGCTGGTATTTATATAAAAGGTGCAACTGCATCAAGCAATACACGGTGACAACAAGCAACGCCAGTGCATAAATGAGGAAAACAAGATTGACCAAAAATGTCATAAAGTATTGGATAGCGGGGCGCAAAAATAGGTTACCGATAGTTGTAAAAAGCAAATTTGTAATATAAGGCAGCCTCTTTATTTTCGCCTTTCTACTTTGTACTTTCTACTTCAAAAAATGAACTACGAAACATTTTGCGAAAGCCTTGCCAAGCCACAACCGCCCGACACGGCCAATAGTTTGCTCAAAGCACTTTGGTACGATGAAAAGGGCGATTGGGATGCCGCCCACGACCTTGCCCAAGATATCCATTCTCCAGACGGCTCCTGGATTCATGCTTATTTGCACAGAAAGGAAGGCGATAAGTGGAATGCAAACTATTGGTACAGACAGGCAGGCCGCACTATGCCGGATGCTACCCTGAAAGAGGAATGGGAACAATTGGTCCGCCACTTTTTGTAGATGAACGACATTATGTGAATGATGAACTATAAACGATGAACTATGAACTTGCAAAACATTGATTAATAGGTTCTTGTGAATCAATTTGGCCTATTTTATTTTATAATTTCACAATAAGTCATTGTTAATATTCATTGCAACTTACTTTATACCGCTGAAAAATATTCAGCGTATCTTTTTTCAACGGCATCCAAACCTGGAATAGCCTCCATGCCCTTGCCTTCTATACTCAGCGACGCAGCCGCATGGGCCATTGCGATTGCCTTTTCCACGTCCTTTGTTTCCGCATATTTCATGGTAAATGCCGCACTAAAAACATCCCCGGCACCCGTCGGATCTACTTCTTGTGCCGGATAGGACGGAAAGTGGCTTTTTTGGCCTTTTTGAAAAACAGACGCCCCCAGTGCGCCTTGTGTCACGATGAGCAAATTTGCCATTTCAGCAATTTTTTCAAATAAGGCCCAATCACAGGCCACATCGTTTTCGCTCATGCAAATGATGTCGGCAGTAGCCAGCAAGTCCCAGTTGGTCAACGCTTTAGGTGAAATTTTTTTGTCGTGGCCCCATTGGCGCATCCAGCCCTGCGGGCAAACGCAGGTCACAGTGTTTTCAAAATAACCAACAAAGGAAAAATCCACCTCATCGGCAATCGGACAAAGGATAACGGATTTCGTTTTATGCCACGAGGAAGGCAGATCTGCTGGTGTCAAATTGGCCGCCTTGCCGTGCAAATACTGCGTGCGGGAGCCATTTTGATATATATTTTCAAAAATGGTCGTCGAAGCCGAAGGCACCACTTTCTTATGGATGGTTGAAAATTTTTCTTCAAACTGAAAGTCAGGACCGTAACTGGTTAGTGCCGCTACTTGAACACCAATTTTGGCCGCCAACAAGCCACTATATGCAGCCGCACCGCCCGGCACAAAGGTGCCATCGGGCATTTTGTCGTGGCAGATATGGCCAATCAGCAATAAATCGGGAGTGGAGTGTTCGGGCAAGTGACAGGAAGGTTTTACAAACGAAATAGCCAGACTGGAGCAGCCTGGCTATTATATATAATTGAAAAAAATTTTATGCTACTACCATTTCGGCCACTTCGTTTTCGATAGGCACGACCCAGCCTTTTTCGTCGTGGATGCGGCCAGAACGGAGGCCATTGATGGTGTCTTTCACCAACTCGCCCACTTTGCGCTCGCTGATGGGCGGCAGGGCCATCAAGAAGTCCTTGTAGCTGATGTCCGAAACGTGCGACACGACAGCGGCTGTGCCAGCACCAAAGGCTTCCTGCAAAGTACCTTTTTTGTATGCCTCCACCACCTCGTCAATGGTGATGCGGTATTCCAGCACTTCGTAGCCTTCTTCTTTTAAAATTTCAATGGCACTGCGGCGGGTCACGCCATCGAGGATGGTACCGTAAAGCGGCGGGGTTATTACTTTGCCGTCAATGACAAAGAATACGTTCATCGTGCCGCATTCTTGAATATATTTGAATTCTTTGGCATCGAGCCAAAGCACTTGGTCAAAGCCTTTGTCCTGGGCCATTTTGGCCGGGAGCAGCGCACCGCCATAATTGCCGGCAGCCTTGGCATCGCCCGTGCCGCCCATGACCGCCCGCACGTATTTGGTTTCGGCCAGCAAGCGCACGGGTTTTGGATAATAAGGGCCTACCGGGCCAGTGATGATGAAAAACTTATAGGATTGGGAAGGTTTTACCCCGATAAACTCGTCGGTAGCAATCATCGTGGGGCGGATATAGAGCGCACTGCCTTCTTGCGGCGGAATCCAGGCTTGGTCCAGTTTCACCAGTTTTTGCAGGGCTTTCACGAACATATCTTCTGGAAATGAAGGCATGCACATGCGGTGCGCAGAGTAGTTTATGCGTTTGGCATGTAGCTCCGGGCGATATAGCGCAGGCGTACCGTCCAACATTTTCGTGGCTTTCATTCCTTCGAAAATGGCCTGTCCATAGTGCAGGGCCATCGTAGCTGGATGCAACTGGAAATTGTGGAAAGGCTCGATGCGGAAGTCGTGCCACTCGCCATTGTGGTAGTCAGCGACGAACATGTGGTCGGAAAATGTACGGCCAAAGGGAAGGTCGTCAAAATCAACTCCGTTGAGCCTGGAAGTTTTTGATGTGGTGATTCTTATATCCATATTCATTTTCGATTAATTTTGCACAAAGTTACTGGAAACAAGTCGTTTTTTTAATAAAGATTCTTACGGCCTTGTATTTTTTTGAGGCAATCAAAATTTTATTTTTCGGGTCGTAAAATGAAATTCTATTTTGGCACATGCAAACCGAAATAATGGACGCCGGATTTATTGATTACGAAATTTTCCCTTTAAAGGAAAACCTGGACAATTTTTGCAGTGGCGGCAATAAAAAACAATTGTTCCTGGGAATGGCGGGTGAAAATCAGGCCGACACTGTCAATTTTGTTGAAAAAATAATGGCTTCTGTCAATTACGATGTAAAAAACGATGCACTGACCCTGTTTTTAACACAGTCGCCAAGCTTTAGTTTTAAATTGTTGGACAACAAATTTCATTTTAAACAGGCCATCTTTTTTGGCATAAAACCACAAGAGGCCGGGCTAAAATTGAACGTCCTCCCCTACCAGCCCTTGGAAGTTGCTGGCACCCAATACTTGTTTTGCGACAGCCTGAAAAAAATCCAGGAGGAGCCGAATTTGAAACGCCAGCTTTGGGAAGCGCTGAAACTGATATTTTTGAAATAAATCAACTCCTTGGGGGAATGATGAATGATGAACTATGAACTTGCAATTGATTGATTATTAGTTATTTGCAAATCAATGAGGCCAGTATTATTTTTTCAATTTCACTAAATATGAAGCAGCTTGTTTTCGCCACGGGAAACCCACATAAAATCAAGGAAGTCAACGAGTTGTTGGGGCAGGAATACCACATCAAAAGCCTGAAAGACATAGGTTGCCTGGAAGAACTGCCAGAAACGAATCCGACCATCGAGGCAAATGCCGTACAAAAGGCGCAGTATGTTTTTGAATATTATCAAGTGGACTGTTTTGCAGAGGATACAGGGCTGGAAATTGATGCCCTCGGTGGCGAGCCGGGCGTCTTTTCGGCACGCTATGCGGGCGAGGAGAAAAACGATGAGGCCAATATCCGTTTGGCGCTGAAAAAACTGGAAGGGAATAGCGAGCGTTCTGCCCGTTTCCGTACTGTGGTAGCCCTGATTTTGGATGGGAAAATATACAGCTTCGAGGGCATCGCCGAGGGCAGCATCAGACTGGCAAAATCGGGGGTAGGCGGCTTTGGATATGACCCCATTTTTCAGCCCAATGGCTATGAAATCACTTTTGCAGAAATGCCATCGGCAGAAAAAAACAAGATCAGCCACAGGGGAAAGGCCATCCGGCAATTAGTCGCTTTTTTGAAAAGTTTAAATACTTGAAAACCAGTTTTAAAAAGGTTATTTTTGCCCGGCATCAACTACTTTTTATTGGCCAAAGATGGCCACGGATTTTTTAAAAACTGCCTTCACATTTGCCGAAAAGGCCAGAAAAAGCGGGCGGAAAATTCGTGGAAATCAGGGGCAAATTTCCTCCACAGGACATATTTATCTGAAATGAATTCGGAAAATTTTCACGAATACCTTAAGAACCCTTCCAAGCTGCACCAGGTCAGTTACCAGGAACTGAAAAGCCTTGTGCTGCAGTACCCTTTTTCGCCCAACCTTCGCTACATGCTGCTGCTGAAAAGCCTCCTGGACCACCATAAAGATTACGAACGCAACCTGACCGCAGCCGCTGTTTATAGCGTTGACAGGAGCAAGTTATATGGTTTGATGAAACATTATGACAGCCTGCGGGAAGCCCAGGAAAACTATGCCTTTGGAGAAGAATACCTCGAACTAAAAGACCTCAGCATATTGGAAGATGCCATCGAAGAGCCACACTCCGACATTGAGGACGTTCCTTTGATGCACCAAGTCAAGCAGGAAGATCCAAAAGTGGAACATGAGGATTTTGAAGAAATGAGCGACCAGGAACTGCAAGCTTTTTTTCAAGAAGAAGAAGGTTTGGATTTTTTGGAAGAACTTTTTGAGGGGCCAAACGAAGTGGACACAGGCCATTCCAGCGCAGACCCAGATCATACGCCCGAAAGTATGGCCGAAAATGAAGACCAGCCGACTATCGAGGACCTCGAAGCACTCGGCGGGATGCCAGAACAGGAGGATGCCCACGCTGAACTGCCAGGGGAAATCCCATTTATAGAAAACGATTTAAACCAGGGCCAGGAGGAGGCGGATGCTATTGCCAATAACGAAGGAGGTGATTCCCATTTGGACGATTTACAAGATTTGCCAGAAACAGATCCGGCAGAAACTGCTGCCATCCCAGGTGAGGAGCAGGTGGAAATGCCTTCAGAAGGCGAAGTAGAAGCCCTTTTCGAGGAAACAACCCAGTCCGACCGAATAGCACATTTAGATGAAGCGGGAGAAGAAAACAACTTGGCCAACAGCGATTTGGAGGACATCTTACAGGAAGCTGGGGAGCAAAATGAAAGGCAAGATTCTGAACCAGTGGAAATGGACGAAGATATTTTGGCACCACAAGCGCCTATCCCTTTTGAAATAACGAACGAAGAAGAAGAGGCGCCTGTGGCAAGCGAAGAACAAAAAAAACCTCAGCCCATTCCGAAAGATACCTACAACACTTGGCTGCAAAAACTCCGTCCACCGACTGTCTCCATCTTGGAAGACGAACCTGTAGCCGATGATAAAAAATCGGCAAAATCTGAAGAATACGATGAGGAAGGTGAGGGCAAAGCGAAACAAATTGCCCAAAAAAGCATAATAGAAAACAGTGGCATCGCCACCGAAACCCTGGCCGCCGTACTGGCCATGCAGGGCCACAAAGAAAAAGCCATTGCAATGTACGAGCGCCTGAGTTTGCAATATCCCGAAAAAAGCAGTTTCTTTGCGGCAAAAATCAAAGAATTGAAAAAATAACGCATGTGAAATGAAGGGATGAAGTAAGTAAATCCTCCATTTTTCATGAAAATTTATCCTTTACAGCAATGATTTTAATGACAATCCTTATCGCAGCTGTGGCGTTTTTCCTGATAGCTGCCGTGCTTATTCAAAACCCAAAAGGTGGTGGTGTTGACTCCACTTTTGGCGGTGCCCAAGCCAATCAAATGTTTGGCGCAGCCCGTTCAGCCGACCTCATCGAAAAAATTACCTGGGGCTTGGCTATTGCACTTTTTGCACTTTGCATCCTGGCCACTTTTGTGGTAGGCACAGGCGGCGGAGTCGGCCCAGTGCTCCAGTCACAATAATTGACATTGCCGAGAAAAATAGCTCCGAAAGACCCTTCTTTCGGAGCTATTTTTTTGCCCCAAATTCTCCCATTCACTCCTGTCTGCCGCCGGGCAGGCATTCATCCATTCACTCATTATGAAAATAGCCGCCATCGTACCCATGCGCCACAGCAGCGAGCGGGTGCCAGGAAAAAACTACCGTGATTTTGCCGGAAAGCCACTTTACCATCACGTGGTGGAAAGTTTGCTGGCCTGTGAGTCCATCACGCAAGTGGTCATTGATACCGACAGCCCCATTATTTTGGAGGATGCCGCCAAGCATTTCCCAAAAGTGAAATTGCTGAAAAGGCCGGATCACTTGCAGGCAGGCGACATCCCGATGAACGATGTTCTGCTGAACACCATCAACCAACTGGACGCCGATTTTTTCCTGCAAACCCATAGCACCAATCCATTGCTTTCTGCGGAATCCGTCAACAAGGGCGTTTCCATTTTTTTGAAAAATTACCCCATTTACGATTCGCTCTTCACGGTGACCCGCTTGCAGACGAGGCTTTGGGATGAACTGGCCAGGGCCGTGAACCACAACCCGAATATCTTGTTGCGAACGCAAGATCTGCCGCCCATTTACGAGGAAAATTCCTGCATGTATATATTTTCAAAAGCCATCCTCGAACGCAAGCACAACCGCATCGGCGACCGTCCGTACCTGCTCGAAATACCTAAAGAAGAAGCCCAGGATATTGATGTGGAAATAGAATTCCAGATAGCGGAATTCCTTTATAAGGCAAGGATGAAGTAGAAAGTGGGAAATTGGCAAATTGATTGAAAATCAGTCAATTGTAAAAACAATTCTAATTGCTGCATGGCTAAAAAAGCCATTGCTTATAAATTATCATTGGTCATTGTGAGGCTATACCCCGCTCCAATGACCAATGGCCCCCATGATTGGATTATTCAACTGTTTCCTTCAAACGCTCCCAGACCCAGCTGACAAGTTTGTTGTCTTCGCAAAAGGCCGGAGCCACACAGCGCACACATTCGACGGCCTCTTTTCGGCTGCCCTCCCTGAAAGGTTGTTTATTAGCATCGGTAGAAGGGAGTTCTTCCATCCGTTTTGCTTTCCCCGTATCTTTAAAATTCGGCATTTCCTCCAGGCCCAATAGATAAACAGCCACCCAAAGGTTGCGCTTAAACGCACGGCCCAACACCCGTTCGCTGCGCCTGGATGCACCTTCCAGTTTGTAGCGCAGGAATGCCCTGGAATAGTACCAAGTAGCTGAACCGTCGTACCCGTATTCCCGGCAGGCAGCCTCCGCTTCGGCCAACCTGTTAGTGCAAAGCAAAGCGACAACCAAATAGGGCCGCAGGTGCAAATCGTCTTTCGGGTTCATTTTCAAAAGAGCCTGAAAGTGCTGTACGGCATTTTCATAAAAACCAGCCCTGAAAAGGGTCTCCGCCAGGTTCACTTTGGCCTTTATCCAGATATGCAGCTCTACCTGTTTCCAAGGGTTATGTTTAAAATCAAGCAACAGTTTTTGGAATTGCCAATTGCCCAGGCTGTTCTCGCAAGCCTCCATGCTCCTTTGGTACCACATCATGGAAGCCTCCGAAGATTGGCTCAGGTATGCCAGTTCCATGCAGGCCTCCGGGCATTGTGGATCAAGCTGTAGCGCCGTTTCCAGGTGCGCTTTTGCCTTTTCTGCATTGCTGGCACGACGGGCCTCCAACACGTATTCCCTGGCCAGCAGTTGTGGCATCAGGTTGGGGTCAATTTGCTTCAGTGCATCAAAATGCTTGAGGCTGCTTTCTTCTTTGAAGAAGCGAAACAGATCGTGGATGGAGCCACATTCCATCTGGAGGTGGAAGAGCAGGTGGCGAAACTGTTCGAGGCTTTGCTGCTGCTCGGCAAGGGGGGTAGATTCCATTAAATATGCTTGGGTTTAGTTCTCTTTAGGATGGTGGTGTCCAAGTCTCTGCTCCTCTTATTCGCATATTTAATGCCAAATATTTAAATTTTTTTAATAAATAAAAGCCTTCTTGCTAAACAATTAGCGCACAAACGCTATCATTGCTCTGTGAAAACAATTGTTCTGTTCAAATGGGGTACTTCTTTACCCCTTTGCCATTTACTTTTTATATAAAAAGTCTATGGGTTCCTATCCTCAAGGCGGAGGTTTTTTTATCAGCAAATTGTGGATTTTTTGAAATTCAACTAACTGTTGAGCAGTTTGTCAACTATTTGTAAATTATTTGATGTCAAAAAGGAAAATTTTGGTAAAAAATTACCTTATTGGTTAAAAATAATTGTTTTAAAAGTTGACAATCAAAAACAAAAAGTCCAACTTTGTATCAGTTTTAACCAAAACCTGTTGATATGGAGCTTCAGATTCTCATCAGCAAGAAGGGTACAAAGGTCGTCACGGCCTCCAACCTTCACCTCGTACTGGGCCTGCCCAGCAAAAATTATTCTGTCAACGTAAAGCGCTGGTTGAACGACGTTTATGAGTTCAGGGACGGCATCCGCAAGCCCGAACTGCTCAAGGACTATGCCCGCCGCAACCCCAAGGAAAGCGCTGCGGAAGACTTTTATTTGTCCGTCGAACTTGCCAAGTTGATTACCCTCAACTCGAAAAGCAAAGTCAAACAAAAATTTGCGACTTGGCTGCTCAACCTGGAAGATCAGGTGGAAAACGCAGAACTGCTCACCACCGACCAAGTGCTTGCAGTGCTGGAATTGGCCAAGGTGATGGGCCTCGTCAGTTGCCAAACCGCCTGCGAGCACCAGCATCTCGAAACCTACGAAGAGCGCAACGGTGGCAGCGCCGCCAACTGGTGGAACTTCCGATCCAACATTTTGGGCTACTCTACCGACAAATTGAAAGAGGCCATGCAGAAGCTCGGCAAAAGGGCGGACGGCAAGTCCCAGCGCCAAATGCTCATGCAAGTGGACAAATACGAAATGGTCCGCACGGCAGTGATTGACCTCTTTATGGCCCTCGGAAAAACCGAGCGCTACGCCAAAAACCTTGGCAACTTGGCCAAAGCCCTGGCCCGTGAACTGAACGTGGAAATTTTCGACGACCGGGACACGCCCCCGGCATTCACCCCGCACCTGAACTCGGAATTGGCCAATGAGGTGAAAAACCTCCGCAAAGGCCGCTACCTGCAATTGTGGGAAAGCCAGAAGATGGCGTCTTGATGGTAGTGTTTGGGTGTTTTAGAGGTGTTGCAACCTCTCCCCTCACTTCTCACCCCTCACTTCTAAAAAAATAGTTAGCTCTTTTGCTTTATGATTAATGCGAATTAGGGGTTGACAATAGATTGAAATAGAACAGACGTAGCGATGTCCAAAGCGGATTAGGTTTGTGTTGTGAAAGCAATAGAACTAATCGCCCTGTACTACTACGTCTGCGAGTGCTATGATGGGGAACTTC
>JBGSKQ010000072.1:0-163583 GCA_041741095.1 Saprospiraceae bacterium | reverse complement strand
CGCCCCCAAACCCCTATGCACGGCCTGTCCCGAACATCGGGAAAACTTGGCGGCGTGAGCTATATGATCTACCCCTGCACACCTTCCAAAACCAGATCGTGGGTAAGGCTCCTGAAATCCACTTGCGTTACGGCAGATACGCCTTGTTCTGCCATATAGACGCCGTAGATAGTGTCCACAGCGGCCATTGTTTGTTTGTTGTGAGTTACGATGATGAACTGGCTGTCTTTTGAAAACTGCTTGATGATGCGGTTGAACTTTTCGATGTTGGCATCGTCGAGCGGGGCGTCCACCTCATCGAAAATGCAGAAGGGGGCTGGTTTGAGAAGGTATAAAGCGAACAGCAGCGCAGTGGCCGTGAGCGTTTTTTCACCGCCAGAAAGTTGGCTGATGGATTGTGGGCGCTTTCCTTTGGGCTTGGCCACGATTTCGATGTCGCTTTCCAGCGGGTCTTCCGAATTCAGCAAAATCAAATCAGCAGCATCGTCTTGCGTAAAAAGGCTGCGGAACACCTCAATGAAGTACAGCCGCACTTTTCCGAAGGCATCCAGAAACTGGGCGGTGGCCGTTTCTTCAATTTCTTTGATGGTGGTGAGCAAGTCTTCTTTTGCCTTTAAAATATCGTCCCGCTGCGTGGAAATGGTATCGTGGCGGCTTTTCATTTCATCGTAAGCCTCCACCGCCATGGGGTTGATTTCGCCGTAGTTATCAAGGCGGTTTTTCAGGCGTTCCACCTTCATTTGCAGTTCGGTATCGTTCAGCGTTTCTTTTTCGCCTTCCTCCAGCGTCAGCGTTTCGTGGTCGTTGATGGACATGCCAAACTCGATACGGAGGCGTTCGGCCACCGCTGTCAATTGGTATTTGGTATCGTTGAACTTGTCTTTCAGGTTGTTGATCAAAATCTGCGTGTCCTGCGATTTTTTGGTGAACTGGCGCAGTTTGTCCTCTATCTCGTGGATGCCGCCCCTCGCCTGGAAAAATGCCTGTTCCACCTCCGTCAACGAACTTTCCTTTTCCTTTCGTAGGGAGTATGCTTCGAGCAGTTCCTTTTGCAGGCGCTCAATGTCATCATTGATTTGTGCCAATTCATCACCCGACTGGTCGAGCGCTTTTTGGCTGGTGGCCAAGGTAGCCTTCGTTTCATCCAACTGTTTTTCCCTAAAAGAAAGCTCCCGCTGGATGGCGCTCACCTTATTTTGCTGGCGGATGAATTCGATATTTTTTTGGTTGAAATCAGCGCTCGCCTGGCTCAGCTCCTCTGCCACTTTCCGATAAGAAACATCGGTGTTGGAAATTTCTTTCCTTGCCTTTTCGGCCTTGGCCACCTTTTCGTTCAGGGTTGTTTCGATGTTGTCATTGGCGGCGTCCAATTCTTTGATGCGGGCTTGGGTTTGTTCCCGCTTGGCATCCACACCTTTTATATAGGTTTCAAAACTTTCGAGGCGGGCAGCCAGCGACACCCGTTCCTGCGAGGCCTTGTTCAGTGCCGTTTGTCCCTGTTGTATGAGCGTTCTTGATTGTTGCGAGCGCAGGTTTTCAACCTTGGATTTCAGGTTGTAAAGTTCTGTTGACAGCTTGTTCTCTTCATCTTCCGAACGTTTGATGGCGTTGTCGAGGATTTCGAGGTTTTTCTTGCGGCCTATTTTTTTCCCTTCAAACAGTCCAATACTGCCGCCGCTCAAGCTGTATCTGCGCTGGATAAAACGGCCGCTTTTTGCCAAAATCGTCAGCGAATCGGAAGGCAGGTTTTTGGCCATTTCCTCCTTTTCAATGACCACCACGTTTTCCAGCAAATGGTTGATCAGGTTGCGGTAAGCAGGGTCGCATTGCACCAGATCGAATGCTGGTTTTACCTCCGAAGGCAGCATGGTAATGGCCGGGGAATAGTCTTTGAAGGCATCGAGGATGAAAAAATTTGCCTTTCCTTTTTGGGCGGATTGCAACAATTGGACGGCAGCATGGGCCTCTTCCAAGTTTTCCACAACATAATAGTTCAGGTAGGGTTCGAGATAGTTTTCAATGGCCACCCGATAGTCCACCTCCACATAAATCAGATCGGACAACAGTGGCGCATTTTTGCTCCAATTTTTTGAATTGCTCAAAAAACGGATGCTTTCGGGGAAGCCTTCGAGGCTTTCCACCATGCTTTTCGTCAGCTTGTATTCGTTCCGTTTGGAATCCAGTTCCCGGTGGATTTTTTGGATTCGGTTTTTCAATTCATCCAGTTGCTGCTCGCTTTCCTGAATCTTTACCCGGCGATCTTCCTCGGCCTTTTCCAGTTCTTCCAATTCCGAGCGGCGGGCATTTTCTTCCTTTTCCAACTCCCCAATTCTCGACCGTAAAGACTCGACTTCGGCGTTGCGGTTTTTCAGTTCCTCTTCACCATGCTGGATGTCGTGGTTTAGGGTTTCAATCTGGTTGGAATTAATCGCTTTTTGTTTTTCCAACTCATACAATTCCCGCTCTACCTGTTGTTGGTTTTGGATAATGACGTCGAGGCCGGCCTTCAGTTCGCCGTGGCTTTGTTTGATACCAGTCAACTTTTCCTCGGCTTTTTCCAATTGGCTTTCGAGGGTAGCTTCCAAACGCTTGTCCTCGTTCACGGTTTCCCTATATTCCTCTATTTCCCGTTCCAGGGTTCCTATCCTCGATTTCCCAATCAAAATCTGTTCGCCCGCCTTGATTTTATTTTGTTCGATAAAGCTGATGCGCTGTTCCAGCACCTTGCGGTCATTCTCTTTGTCCCTGATTTGGCCGACCAAATGGTTGACTTCCCTTTGCCGATCGGACAGCGCCTTCTCTTGATCGAGGTTGGATTTTCGCCCAGCTTCCAATTTGGCTTCCAGGTTGCGTTGTTCCACTTCAAACTGACGGTAATTATCAAGCTCTTTATCAAGTTTCGACTGTATCTCTTTATACTGCGCTTTCAACGACTCTGATTTCAGCGCCGCCAATTTGATGCTCAGTTGCTTGTATTCCTCCTTGATTTCATAATAGCGTTTTGTCCGTTTGGCCTGTTGTTCCAACGTTTTTAGGTTGTTGTTGATTTCAAACAACAAGTCCTCTACCCTATCCAGGTCTTCGGTCGTGCTTTTGAGTTTGCTGAGGGTTTCCCGCTTCCTGATTTTATATTTTGAAACCCCGGCGGCCTGCTCGAACATGCGGCGGCGGGCATTGTCCTTGTCAGCCAAAATCTCGTCCACCATGCCCAGGGCAATAATGGCGTAAGAGTTGGAGCCAATGCCCGTATCCATTAAGAGATTGGTGATGTCTTTTAAGCGGCAGGGCACGCCGTTGAGGCGGTATTCGCTTTCGCCGGAACGGTAGAGCAGGCGGGAAATGGCCACCGTGTTATATTCGGTTGGAAGGAGGTTTTTGGTGTTGTCAAAAGTCAGCGTCACTTGGGCGAGGCCGCCCTGCTTGCGCTTTTTGGTGCCATTGAAAATGACGCTCGACATTTGGTCGAGGCGCAGTTCGCTGCTTTTTTGCTCGCCCAGTACCCACCGCACAGCATCCACGACATTGCTCTTGCCCGATCCGTTGGGGCCGACAATGCCGATCACGTCCTCGCCGAAGTTAATGACCGTATCATCGGCGAACGACTTGAAGCCTTTTATTTCGAGGGTTCTTAATCTCATGGAAGAAAATCGGGGGGCGAAGATAAGGATTGTGGTCTTTTTGTGTGGAGCGACTTTTCCACATCAACCCTTCATAACTTGTTGCTGACGGCAGTGATTTAAAGATTAAAGCTGCCCAAATCCATCCTGTTATCCAAAAAGTTGAGTATTTCAAAGCTAACATCCATTACATTCAATTTTGGTGTAAAATTAGGCATTGGAACGTTCATTCCCACCTTATATTTATCCGAACAATACCAACCACCATTCAGAATGAACATGCAAGAATTAAAAGATAAACTACTGACACTTATCGGAGAAGGGGAATTGGACAGCGCACTTTCCTTGCTTATAAAGGAGTTGAACAAAAACAGCAGTGTTTACAAGTTGGTCATCAACCTGCAAGCCAGACTTTCTGATGTAAGACAAGACATTATCAGCGGCTCCATCGCCCCCGATAAGATCAACGAATCTAAAAACAGTATCCGTTCTGGCATCCTTGAATTGAGGGATATGTTGCACGAACAAGACTTGGTAAAATCGCTCCCAATAGTCCCCAAGCTTTCCTCCGTAGATCCCATTCCTGTTTTTTTCAGCCGTGGCACGCCTTACAATGAGGCGCAAAAGAAATTCATGGATTATTTCATCAGCCGTTTTGAACAATACGGTTTAAGGCTTGAGACACCACTTTGGTCGTCTGAAAACCCCTTGCTGCCCGTTAGGGAAAAAATGAAAGAGGTTTATGGCTGCATCGTGCTGGCATTGGAACGGATGCAGGCAGTGGAGAGTATTTACAAGGGAGGAAGCCCGAAAGAGGAAAAATTCAAGGAGGAGTTTTTTCCAACTCCCTGGGTGCAAATGGAAGCCGCCATGGCGTATCAACAGGAACTCCCTTTGCTTATTTTTTCAGAAAAAAAACTAAAAACGGAGGGCATGATAGAAATGGGCGTCCACGAATTCCGTATTTTTAAACTGAACCAAGATCACCCCGAAGAACTGGACGAAGATTTTTACAAAAACCTCATAGAAGGCTGGGCCGGTAAAGTGAAAAGGCATTTTTTGGAAAAAACTAAAGCCTGACACTGTTTTGGAAATCCCGCCCGACATCCTCCTCCGCAAAATCATCCATATAGACATGGATGCCTTTTATGCTTCTATCGAACAGCGTGACAATCCAGAATTGCAGGGCAAACCAGTAGCCGTGGGCGGTGGCGGGATGCGGGGCGTAGTGGCTTCGGCCAGTTACGAGGCGAGGCGCTATGGCGTCCGTTCTGCCATGCCGGGCATGACCGTCCGCAAGCTTTGCCCCAATATTGTTTTTGTCAAATCCCGCTTCCCGGTTTACATCGAAGCTTCCCGGCAAATCCGGGATATCTTTTTTGAATATACCGACCTGGTGGAGCCACTTTCGCTGGACGAAGCGTATTTGGATGTGACTGAAAACAAAAAAGGCATCCACTCGGCGATGCGGATTGCGACGGAAATCCGGCAGCGGATTTTTGAAGAAACTAAATTGACTGCCTCGGCAGGAGTTTCTTTTAATAAGTTTTTGGCAAAAATCGCCTCGGACATCAACAAACCCAACGGCATGAAGGTCATTTTGCCCAATGAGGCCATCGAGTTTTTGGAAAAATTGCCCGTCGAAAAATTTCACGGCATCGGCAAAGTAACCGCCGAAAGGATGCACAAAATGGGCATCCGCAACGGGGCCGATTTGAAAAAACTTAATGAAATAGAAATAGCACAACGCTTTGGCAAGGCTGGGCGCCATTATTTCAAAATCGTACGGGCAGAAGATGATCGTGCCGTGATCCCAAACCGGGTGCGCAAATCCATTGGTGCAGAGCGCACTTTTTCAGAAGATATTGCTTCTACGGAAGAAATGAAATCCAGGTTGGTAAGCATTGCGGAGATTGTTTTTGCCCACCTACAGAAAAACGACAATTTTGGGCGAACGGTCACTTTGAAGGTGAAAACGCCCGCATTTAAAATCATTTCGAGGAGCAAAACTTTTGGCGGCGAAGTGAGGACTTTGGACGCTTTGCGGGATGCAGCCTTTGATTTGTTGGATGGAAGCCGGGAAGAATTTGAGGCCGTCCGTTTGTTAGGGATATCCGTTTCCAATCTGGAAAAAGAAATGATGGTAGAGGGAATGCAGTTGGAGTTTGATTTTAAAGAAGACGATTGATTAAATGGCTTTGTTGAGCAGCATCCAGTTGCCGTCCAGGTCAAAATAATTGGCTTCTGGAAAGGCTTTTTTGAAATTGTTTTGAAAAAATGCCCTTGTTTTTGTTATGTCTTCCGCTTTGGAAGCCAAGCAGTTATAAATCAAAATACCTTCTGGCCTTAATAACTCTTTCAAACCTTCGAGGAATTCAATGTCTTGAAATTCACTGGGAATTTCATCGTCCAAAAAAATATCCATCACGACCATATCATACTTTTCCTGGCACATTTCTACAAAAATTCCCGCATCCATGAGGTGCATTTCAACGGGGGAAGCAAGCTCTTTCAAGACGTATTTCGATGCCCAAAAAGCGATGGCCTCATCGGCCTCCACACCAGTATAGCGGTATTTTTGTTTAAATATTTTCTCAAGCATATAAGGGATACTGCCCAGTCCAAAACCCAATATGAGCACATCCGCTATTGGCATTTTCCCCAATGGCATTTTATGAAAAGTGCGGGTAAAATTGTCGTAAAGATCGCCGAAAGAATAAATGGCGTTGGGAGTGGACAGGCAGTAACGCCCTTTGTGGAGGCTCAAAACAAGTTCAGGGTTCAAGTGGCTTGAAGCGGCTTCCAGTTCTATTTCGGTGAAATAGCTGAAGAATCGTTTCCAGAGTGGCTGTTTCATTATTTGGCCTCGAACAACTTGAAGAATTTTCGGGGACCATCCTCCTTGTTGTCCCAAGGCCGGAACTGGGCAGTTTCCTCAAAAATTTTCAATAGCAGGAGCCTGTCCTGCGGGTCGAACTGCTGCCCCTTTGAATCCATCATCTTTTCAATGGATTCAAAGGCTTTTTCGGGGATGTAAGTGGAAAAACTGTCTTTTCCGCCCCAGGAAAACGAGGGGATGAACTTTGGGCCAAAATCGCCGCCGAATATGTTGCAGCAAAGGCCGACCACTGTACCGGTATTGAACATGGAATTGATGCCCGCCATGGAATAATCGCCCATAAAAAGGCCAGCTTTTGTCTGGCCGGAAGGTTCTAACGTTCCGGTATTGTAACTCCAGATTTTCACCTCGCCCCAATTGTTTTTGAGGTTGGAACAGTTGGTATCAGCACCGAGGTTGCACCATTCGCCGAGCACTGAATTGCCCAGATAACCCTCGTGCCCTTTGTTGGAATTGCCAAAAATGACTACGTTTTTGATTTCACCACCTACCACTGAATTGGGGCCAATGGAGGTCGGGCCATAGATTTTCGCCCCCATTTTTACCACCGAATTATCGCCCAGCACAAAGGGGCCACGGATGAGCGAACCTTCCATCACTTCCGCATTTTTTCCAATGTAAATCGGGCCTTCGGTCGCATTCAGCATAGCGCCTTCCATTTTGGCACCAGGCTCCAGGAAGATTTTGCCTTGCCCGATAATGGTATTCGTACTGGAAATGGGTTGTGAAGTTTTACCGCTGGTCAGCAGCTCAAAATCGGAGCGTATCGCTTTGTCATTCAGCTTAAAAATGTCCCACAGATGGTTCAATTTAATAATCGGAGTTTCGTTCGCTTCAAAACTGGTCAACTCTTCGATGTCGTCGTACATCAGGCGGTTGAATTGGTCACGATCGAGAACGGCGGCAATCAATTCGCCATTGAGCAGCATGGCTTCCCCATCGTCCATTTGATTGATGAGCGAACAAATTTCCTGCGTCGGCAACACGGAACCATTGATAAGGTAATTCCGCTCGGAAATGGTAATGTCGAATTTTTCGGAAAGGTAGTCCTGCGTGATGAACGATACGTTGCCTTTCAGCCAACGCTCCCACTTTTCTTTGATGGTCAAAATACCCAATCGGATAAGACAAACAGGGCGCAGGAAAGTAAAAGGCAAAAGCGAGTCACGGGTCTCGTTGTCGAAAAGAATGATGTTTTTCATGAAAATTTCGGCACAGTGGGAAAGTTCATACAATATTTAGAAAGAAGCCTGTAAATATATGAACGAAACGACTGGCAATTGTGGCCACCGGGCATGGCACAATGTTACAAAAAAAGCCTCAACCAAGACGGCTGAGGCTTTTTTTTAGGTGGCAAATTTGGCGCTTATTGCTCTGAATGCTCAGAATGCTCTGTTTTTGCAAATTTAGAGCTGCCAAATTTTTTGTTGAATTTGTCAATACGGCCAGCCGTGTCCACAAATTTCATTTTACCTGTGAAGAAAGGGTGCGAAGCGGAAGAAATTTCCAGCTTCACCAAAGGATACTCTTTGCCATCTTCCCAAGTAATGGTTTCTTTGGTAGAGGCACAGGAACGGGTCAAGAACGCTTCGTCGCATGAAAAGTCTTTGAACACGACCATGCGGTAATTCTTAGGATGGACTTCTTTTTTCATGATGGCTGATATAATTTTTCTTTAAAAAGATTCAGTATTAAACAATGGGCATTTCCAAAAAGCCCGCCCATTTTTTAAAAGGCGGGCAAAGATAAAAGTTTTTCAAATTATACAAAAGCTTTTAGTTAAGGTTCTTCCTCAGAAGCAAGGTATTTGGTGCGTTGTGAGTACACATTAATATATTATGCCGCTGCAGGCTTGGTTGTTTAGCCACTGCAATGGATTTTTTTTTACTACCCCACTTTATCATTTTGTTAACAAAGCATGAATTCATTCAAAAAACTTTTGTTTGTGCCGGGCGTTAATGAGATAAATTTTTTAACAATTGAGTTTGGCACAGAACTTCATAAGTCATTGAAAAACAACGAAGTGTAGCTTTTGAAAAGAGCTTGTCAGAAAAATTTAAAGAAAAATTTTATCGAATCGGCTTGATTTTTTCAAAAAGCTATATCTTAGCACAATAAAAATTAGAGAGAGCGTGTTTTCGCCGGGCTTACGATTCTTCTTTATGTAAGCCCGGTTTTTTTATTTTATATCCTACCCTTTCAGTTTTCCAAAAAAATCTAATTTTGGGCGGTTTCAAAAATTTCATTTTTAAGCCACTTGCATTGGCAGTTGGAAGCTTGGATTTTGCCGATTTGGAGCAAAAACTTGGTTCCAGTGCTCATTGACAGGTATTCACCAACCGAAACATTTACCCAACTTATGGATTTTCCAACTAATTTGAAGTACACCAAGGAGCACGAATGGATCAAGGTGGAAGATGGCGGCACCGCCTTGATTGGCATCACCGATTTTGCACAGGAAGAACTGGGCGAAATTGTCTATGTAGAAGTGGATACAGAGGGCGAAGACCTCTCAAGGGACGATGTGTTTGGCACCGTGGAGGCTGTCAAAACAACCTCTGATCTTTTTATGCCCGTTTCCGGCAAAGTGATTGAATTCAACGCTGCCATAAAAGAAGGTGAAGGCGACGACCCAACTTTGGTCAACAGCGACCCTTATGGCAAGGGCTGGATCATTAAGGTGGAGATGTCGGACCCATCGGAATTGGACAGCTTGATGGACGCCGCAGCTTATAAAGAAATGGTCGGCTAAGATTTTTTTAAACTGCTTCCCACCATTTTTTCAGTCATTTGCATCTAAACAATAGTGCCTTTTGACAAAACCATTTGCATTCAAGTATTTTTTACCTGCAATTGTTTGGGCAGTTGTTATCTTGGCACTTTCTACCACTGCTGGCATACAGATGCCGGAAGTAGTATTTTCACCTGATAAATTAGGCCATTTTGCAGCTTATGGTATCCTTACTTGGCTGGTATTCATGGCTTTAAAGAAAACAGGTCGGTACAATACACGAAGCACAATATGGGCAGTCTTAGCCGTCAGCCTTTATGGTGTAGCCCTTGAATTTGTGCAATGGGCCTTTTTCCCCAACCGCATGTTTGAAGTTTGGGATATGGCTGCCAACTTTTTCGGCGCTTTATTGTACTACTTTATAGATAGAATTTTCACCACTCAAAATTAGCTGATATGGATTTTGAAGTAACAGGTTCCTTGGTTGTAGGTGTTCTCGTAGCAGTGATTTTGGCCACTTTAGGCATTATCTTCATTGTGAAAAGCGTCTATACCAAAAGGGCCAATAGCAACCTTACTGAAAAGCATGCAGGCAGGACGTTTACTTCCCCTTTGGAAGGCAGGACCAAATATCCTGAAGTGGACACATTCAGTTTGAGCGGTACTTTCCTAAACTATGGCCTCCTGGCTGCTATCGTACTGATGATCTTAGCTTTTAGCTGGACACGCTACGAAAAAGTCATTGACGTGTCGAGTCTTCTTGGCACCTTGGAGGAGGAAATAGAAATGGAAACGCCCCGCACGGCTGAACCACCACCTCCGCCGCCGCCACCTCCACCACCTGTGATCCAGGAAGTGCCCAACGATGTTTCAATTGAAGAAACCGTTGTTTTTCAGGATCAAAGTATCGAAGAAGAGACTGTTGTGGAAGCTCCAGTAGTCGAAAAAGCTCCACCGCCTCCGCCTCCACCACCACCTCCTCCAAAAGAGGATACAGAAGAAATCTTTAAAGTGGTGGAAGATCAGCCTACTTTTCCTGGTTGCGAAGACATCAGCAACAAGGAAGAAAAGAAAAAGTGTGCGGACGAAAAAATGCTTCAATACATCTATGGAAACATTAAGTACCCAGCGATTGCCAGGGAAAATGGTGTGGAAGGGATGGTCGTCGTGAAGTTCGTCGTTGAAAAAGACGGCAGCATTACAGCGGCAGAAGTTGTCCGTGATATTGGTGCGGGTTGCGGTGCCGAGGCGCTTCGGGTCGTCAATACCATGCCGAAATGGAACCCCGGCAAACAAAGGGGACGCCCTGTAAGGGTGCAGTTCAACCTGCCGGTTAAGTTCAAATTGGAGTAAAACCTATCCAATACATAACAAAAGGGCGAACGGAGCATTTCCGTTCGCCCTTTTTTCATCCAGCTTTTTTCAAATTTGGCTGCACCTAAAAACATACTGAACAAAATCCTTTGGAAAAATGCCAACAAGTGGCAGTTGGCAGGGGCAATGATTGGCGTGTTCCTGGGCCTTACCTTGTTGATGTGCGCAGTTCAGTTTTATTTTGACATTCAACAATTGCTGCGTGGAGGAGCTGATGCCAATAGCCAGTTTGTCCAAATCAACAAGAAAGTCAATATTTTCAACACATTAGGGGCCAAATCGGTATTTGCGCCAGAAGAAATAAAAGACATTGAGGGGAGGCCGTTTATCCAAAAAGTTGGAACATTTGAAGCGAACCAATTTGAGGCAGGGGCATACAGCGATATGCTCGGATTTTATACCGAGATGTTTTTTGAATCCGTGCCGCCAGCATTTTTGGATGTAGATGAACCTGCTTTCCGTTGGTCTGAAGGCCAACAGGAACTGCCAATTTTGATGTCCAAAGAATACTTGGCCCTCTACAATTTTGGCTTTGCCCCAGGCCGGGGGCTGCCCCAACTGACCCCTTCCACCATCGAGCGTTTTAGTTTGGATGTTAAAATTTCCGGCAAAGGCCAAAGCGCCACCTTCAAGGGTAAGGTGGTCGGATTTAGTGAACGCTTCAATTCTATCCTGATACCGCAGGAATTTATGGCATGGGCCAATGAAAAATTTGCCAATGGCAGGCCGGATGTGTCTAAGCTGATCCTACAAGTTGACAATCCCATGTCCCAAGAATTTCAGTCATATCTCAAAGAAAATGGGTACGAAGTGAGTGCGGGCAAGCTGATTGGCGGGCAATTCGGGGTTTTATTCAAAATCGTCTTGATCGTGATGGCAAGTTTTGGAGGCATGATTTTGCTGTTGGCCATTCTGGTTTTCAGCCTCAATTTTCAAGTCCTTATTGCACGGGCAACCAAAGAAATTGGCCTATTGCTGCAAATCGGTTACAAGTCAAAAAGCATCTCCAATCTGTTGGATCTAAAGTTTTCAGTCCTGTTTCTCTGCACGTTGGGTTTAGTATTTTTGATGGTTTATGGCTTGCGGATTTTTTTGGTGCAATATTTTGAAAATCAAGGATTTAACTTAAGTGCTGGATTAAATTTCACGGTAATCTTATTGGCTTTGTCCTTGTCTGCATTGCTGCTTTTTGTTCATATCGCCTCCACCCGAAGGAGCATTTCCAAAATGCTTTAGTGAATTTTCAGAACACAATCCGCCGACCGTGGTATTCTTTAGCACCAATGCTTTCATGTAAAAATTCAAGGTTTTCTTTAGTCACTTTGCCCGCAACCAGCACGGTGATTTTGTCACCAGCCAATTCAAGCATTTTTTTCAAAACAGGTAATCCCTCTTCTGCCGTCGCTGCTCCGCCAGATGTCAAAACCCTCGAAATCCCTGGAATTTCCATTATTTGACTTAGCGCTTGAATAGGATCTTTGGCTTCATCAATGGCCTTGTGAAAAGTCACTTGCATGGGTGAAGCCAATGCAACCAAGCGTTCAGTCTTTTCCACGTCCACCTCCCTATCTTTGGTCAAGCAACCCAAAACGACCCCAGCAATACCTATGCTTTTGCAAAAAAGTATCGCCTTTTCCATTGCTGCTGTTTCTAAGGAATCATACACAAAATTGCCAGTCCTGGGGCGGATGATGACCATAATGGGAACCTTGAGCTGTTGTTTCGCAGCATTAATTGTTTCTTCGGATGGGGTCAATCCACCAGTTTCCAGATTGGCGCACAACTCGATTCGGTCAGCCCCGCATTGCTCTGCCAAAATAGCCTGCTCCAGCGTTTCCACACATGCTTCCAGAATTGGTTTTTGCATTGATTATCAAGCTTTTGTAAACAGTTCTTTCCTACCGTATTTGCTGCAAATCGGGCATTTCAATGGATCGTGGTTCCTTGCAGGACAATATTCCCTGCCAAAATATATGATTTGCAGATGCAGCTTGTTCCAGGATTCCTCTGGATAAAGTGCCTTCAAATCCCGCTCTGTATTCTCTACATTTTTCCCATCACTCAATCCCCAACGCCAAGCGAGGCGATGAATGTGGGTGTCCACTGGAAAAGCGGGGACGCCAAATCCTTGCGACATGACAACGGATGCAGTTTTATGGCCAACACCTGGCAGTGATTCCAATGCCTCCCAATCCTGTGGTACCTGGCCACCATATTTTTCCACCAAAATTTTAGACAACCCGGAAATGGCCTGCGATTTCCTCGGTGACAAGCCACAAGGTCGGATAATGTTTTCTATTGTTTTCACCTCCAACTCCTTCATAGTGAACGGATTATCAGCCAATGCGAACAAATGTGGTGTCACTTGATTGACCCGGACATCGGTGCATTGTGCAGAAAGCAGGACAGCAATGAGCAAGGTATATACATCGCCATGTTCGAGCGGGATGGGCGTTTCAGGATAAAGCTCTTCTAAAATTTGGGAAATTTCAGCAGCTTTTTTCCGAAGGGCAGGTGAGTACCATTTGATTGGTTTAGCCATTTTTAGAAGTAAAAAGTAAAAAGATTAAAGGCGAAAATACCGAGTGCCGATCACAAATAGCCCTTCGCCCAATATGCCAGATAGCCCACACATTCTTTGACCAAAACCTCCCAGAAATAGAATCCATTGCGGTCTGGAATAAGTGTATTTTCAGGTGCCCATCGGTCTTTTTCAGTGATAAAATCAACGCTGTAAGGAGTGAAATTTACACCTGCTTTTTCAAAACAACCCACCGAACGGCGCATGTGAAAGGCCGAAGTTATCAGCAAGCAAGTAGCGCCCGGGTATTTTTCGTCCAATATTTTTTTGGTGAAAATGGCATTTTCATAGGTATTTCGGGAGTCGGGTTCTATGATGACAGCCTCCGGCGGCACTCCAAGCCGGGTCAGGAAAGCCTGCATGTCAAGTGCCTCGCTTGTCTGATCTTGCAACAAATCCCCGGAACCACCCGTGAGGAGCAGTTTTTTCACTTTACCAGTTTTATAAAGCTCAAAAGCATTGAGAAAACGGGCCGCCCGGTGGCTGAAATTTTGCCGGTCGTGCCGTGGGCGGATTTGGCCGTTGGAGTAGCCGCCCAATAAAATTCCAATTTCATAAGGCTCGGCGATCTGGTCGGCAGTGATGGTTTTCAATTCCCACAATTTGATGAACTGGTTGTAAATGAGGCGGTTAGTAAAGAAAAAGCCCATGATGATGGCGGCTACCAGCGCCCATTTTTTCCGTTTTGTATTTTTCGCCAACAGCGAATAGAGCATCAGCCCCAAAACCCAGTTTAAAGGTTGGATGATAAAATAGAGGACTTTTGATAAAATGAAGAACATGTGGCTTTAAAACGGTATTTCGGTAACAGTGGCAATGAAGCGGGAAAAAAGTTCAGGCTTTAAGGCAATGGTGAACAAGAAACCAAATACTGCCCCGTAAAAGTGCGCATCATGATCAATGTTGTCCCCGCCTTTTCGGCTGGCATAAGTGGAATAAACAAGGTACAGCACCGCAGCAATAATGGCCGGTACGGGTATGACGAAAAATAAGAGCAACATCGCCCATGGATCGAAAATGACATAGGCAAACAAAATTCCCGATACCGCTCCCGACGCACCCACACTGGAAAACATTTGATTGTTTTTGTGCTTGTAGAAAGTTGGGATATCCGCAAAAACCCCAGATAGCAGGTACAGCAAAAGAAAATTCAGCCTCCCCATCATTTCACCGAACAAGCCCAAAAAATACTGCTCAACAATGGTCCCAAACTGGTACAACACAAACATGTTGATGAACAGGTGCATCGTGCTGCCGTGCAGGAAAATGGAGGTCAACCAGCGGTAATATTGCTTTTCACGCATCTCCTGATAAGGATGATGCATGAGCTTGTAGAACATCTCCCGGTTGCTGAAAGCTTGCCAGGAAATGATGGCAGTGACGATAATGAGGATAAGAGTGATGGTCATGTTATTTGAATATGGATGCTTGTCTGCCAAAGGCAGGCAAGCGTTCATCATTGGTTATGATACGGTTCTCCCCGCAAAATGGTCATGGCCCGGTAGAGTTGTTCCAAAAAAAACAGGCGCACCATTTGGTGGGAAAAGGTCATTTTTGAAAGGGACAATTGCTCGTTGGCCCGCTGGTAGATTTCGGCGGAAAAACCCCATGCACCGCCGACGAGGAACACCAACCGCTTTTGGCCGTGCTGCAATTTTTGGTCGAGAAAATTGGAAAATTCTACCGATGTAAATTGCTTGCCCCGCTCATCGAGCAAAACTAACAAATCATCGCTTTTGAGCCGGGATAAAACGGCCTCGCCTTCTTTTTGCTTCAATTGCTCGGTACTAAAGTTTTTGTCATTTTTTACATCGGGCAAAACGACGCTTTGGAATGGCAGGTAATGAGACAGTCGTTTTTCATACAATGACATGCCTTCATCCAAATACGAAAAGGCAGTTTTGCCGATGAACCAAAGTTCTATTTTCAAAATGAAGAAAGGTTTAGAGCGCTAAGATGGGAAAATGTTTTGAAGCGTTTTGGTGGGAATAGGTTGAAGAAATGCCTTGTGTCCCTGGAAGTTAAATTTTCGCTGTCTGCAAAATTTTCCAGGGACACAAGGCTCAAAAGCTTATATTTTGGCAATTTTTTTCCAAATGAGCTGCTCCTTGGCCACTATTTTTAACCAATAAATGCCAGATGCCAAAGTGCTTATATCCAGTGTGCCAGGGTTTATTTTGCCGACTGACAAAATTTTACCGGAAACATCGCAAAGCTCCACCTCAAAATCCTGCCTTCCATTTTTAAACTCAATGAAGACCAAGCCAGTGCTTGGGTTTGGATAAATGGCGATTTCTTCCTGGCCAGATTTTTCTTGGCTGGCGTTGATTCCATTGACTTCGATATCCGATACTGAATCAGTACAGCCTGTAGCATCCATCACGATCAAATCATAAAGTCCTTCTGCCACATGTTGCGGGTCAAAATTTGGGAGCGGGTTGCCATTTTGAAACCATTGAAACACATAAGGTTGGTTGCCGCCAACGACGGAAGCAGTAATTGCGCCATTAGATTGGCCAATGATGGCATCTGTGATTTCAATATTCGCAATGCTAATATCTGTTTCAACAAATACAGAGAAAATACAGCTCGACTGATTTCCACTGGCATCGGAAGCTTGCCATTCCACCATTGTTTCGCCCAAAGGAAACACTTCCCCACTGGGCAAGCCTTGTACCAAGTCAAGATCAGCCACAAGGCAGTTATCTGATGTTGATGGCAATTCATAAGAAACTCCGTTGCAGGAGTTGCTAAAAACATCCGCTGGACATTGGATTTGAGGTGCCGTTTCGTCCACCACCATTAAAGTCAAGGCAGCAGAATTTGCGTTTCCGTTGGCATCTTCAACAGTGAGTGTTACCGTATGTTCGCCAATATCAGAACATTCAAAACTCTCTTGGGAAAGGGTCAAACTGACCAAACTGCAATTGTCGGCACTGCCGTTGTCCACCATATCGGCAGTCAAGGTAGCCAGACCATTTTCATCCAACTCCAATGTAAAATTTTCAACTACAACGGCATTCGGGGCTATGGCATCCTCGCCCAAAATTTCAAATAAACTGGTGATGGTGCAGCCATTGGCATCGGTAACAGTTACCCCATAATTTCCAGGCAATAGGTTTGGGGCAGTTGCACTTGTTCCTCCATTTGACCATAAATATTCAAAAGGTCCGCTGCCGCCCGGCACATTGGTGACTTGGGCTGAGCCGTTTGCCGTATTTGGGCAAGAGGCATCTTGGCTTGTCAAATTTATTTGCAAACTACAGTTAAATGCGGCTACCGTCGCAGCGGCTGTTTTTGTGCAATTGTTGGCATCGGTAATTGTTACAGAATAATTGCCTGGCGGGAGATTGGAAATAGAAGCACTTACCATTCCATTGCTCCACAAATAGGTGTAGGGCATTGTGCCGCCAGAAGCAGAGGCTTGCGCCGTTCCGTCGTTGGCAGAAACACTGGTTTCATCACTGGCAGTTGTGTTTAATTGCAAAACCGCTGGCTCGGTAATGATTGTCGAAACAGTGGTATTGCAGCCCAATGCGTCCGTCACACTTACCGAATAATCACCCGGAGCGAGATTGGTGATGGTTGGGGAAATAAAAAAGTTGTTCCAAAAAATAGAAACTGGTTCCTGTGCCCCAGCAATGTTGACCGTTGCCACCCCATCATTTGCGCCATTGCAGGAAACATTGCTGCTCGAAATATCGGCTTGAAAAGAACTGCAACCGACAGATTGGACAGTGACCGAAGCACTGGCCGTACAACCTGCATTATCGGTAACAGTCGCTGTATAATCGCCTGGTGCCAAGCCAGTTATGCTAAATGAATTGCTGCCGGTGTTCCACATCACCTGATAAGGTGGGTTGCTGCCGCTGGGCATAACCGATACGCTGCCATCATTGGCATTTGCCATTGTTTCGTTGGTGGCTACAGCGTTGGGCAGCAAGGGTGTCGGCTGTGAAATTGTGGCGTTTTGCGTTGTTGGGCAGCCGTTGGCATCGGTCACTGTGACCGAATATGGACCGGCGGGCAGGCCGCTATTCATAGCACTTGTATTGCCATTGTTCCAAATAAAACTGTAAGGCGAAGTACCGTTGGCCATCATGGCCGTGATGCTGCCGTTCGAGGCGCCATTGCATGTGGCATTGGTAGTTTGGGTTGAAACTGAAAATCCGGTGCAGATTGAGGTTACTGCTACCTGGCTGTTGGAAGTGCATTGGTTGGCATCCTCCACCGTCACGGAGTAGGTACCGGGCGGCAGGTTGGAGATAGTTGAAACCGTATTATTGGAATTCATTTCCTGGGTTCCATTGCTCCAAAAATAGTCGTAAGGCCCGCTTCCACCGCCCACAGTCACTGTTGCCGTCCCATTTAGGCCGTTGTAGGTGGCTTCTGGCGTAGATGAAATGATCAAGGATGGGCCTTCTGATTGTGGAATTTCCTCGGTGGCTATCAGTTGGCAACCAAACGCATCTGTAATGGTAAGGGTAAAAGCACCAGTGCAAAGCCCTTCGATGTGATCCTCATTGTAAGACGGTGACTGCCCTGACCATTGGTAATGCAAGCCACCGTGATCGTTTTCAACAAAAACCTGTGCTGAGCCAGTGCAGAAACCGTTTGGGCTGCAGCCATTGGCTTGGATGGCAAATTCTGTGGTTATAGCGCTACAGGATCTGCCAAAACGGATATTGTCGAGGAATAGGCGGTTACCCCCGCCAGACAGGTTGATGAAAGCAAATGAAATATCTGACTCGCCCGCAAAAACACTAAGGTCTAAAGCTTCCGTTCGCCATTGGGTGGGCGAAGGGGTAAATTGGCTGGAAGTATTCGGGGCTGTTGCCAGGCTTGCGCCTCCTTTCCAATATATCGGCAAATCGTAAAGCTGTGAGCAACCAATTTGAACCAAAATGATCAACGAGTCGCTTTCTGCAAGGCTCTTTTGAGCATAGGCCACATCAAAAACAAGGATTGCATCGTCAATATTGGTCAAATTATAGTGGCGGGTGACGAGACCATCGAGCGTACCCTCCGGGCCGTTTTGAAAATTGTTGAAAACAACTGACTTGCTGCCCAGCCCGTAACCAGAGACTTGACTGTTTAATTGCCATTTATACCCATCGCCGCTAACATCCAATGCGTAAAGCCCTTCATTGGATGGTAAGGCAGCGTCGTCCTCAAAACTTTCGATCAGGTTGGGTTCCCCCGCCAAATAGTTGATTTGTTCCCTGATCAGTGTATCGTTGTATGCCCTCCCATCGGCCATTCCATTGGGATTGCTGGTGAAAACAATCAAATCATGTAAGCCATCCGGTAGGGCAATTGCAGGCAACGTGACATCCGCATTTTCACCTGGAAAAAGCGAACCTTGCCAATTATGGGTCATCAAAGTGCCATTTCCCGCTTTATATTTTATGGAAACACTGGTTAAATCGGCCTGGCCAAAGTTGCGCAAGGTGATCACTGGTAAAACGGGGCCCGCTGTGCAGGTGACTTGATCGGGCGAAACGATGCGGGCAATTCCTGCGTCGTTGTTGGGCAAGACGCACAATTGGGGTGCATTCTGTAACAACGATAAGCGGCTTCCATAACCATAGCCTTGGGAGGTGCCGTTTAAAACGGCCCGCATCACGTTCACTTGGCCTTGGGTAAATGAGGTGTAACAATTTTCGTCCACATAGTCCATATAGTTCACGTACATCGCTTCATTTCCACAAGACAGAGGCCCATCCGGGTAGCCATCCGTGCAGTCAAGGTCAACGTAGTTGGCAGTTGCATCGTCTATATTGGGTGTGTCAGAAATGCCGTCGTCGGCAGCGCAGGAAAAATCGTCGAATGTGTGCGGAAGGCCCAAAAAATGACCAGTTTCATGGGTCAAGGGGCGGTAGCCTGAATTCGCAAAGCCCGGTGCGCCAAACCACCGATAATCAATGACAATGCCGTCCCGTTCCTGCCCAATCTGGCTCGGAGTCGGGTAATTGGCAACGCCCACTACCCCACCGGATGCGCTTGTTCCTGGTATTGGAAGTACCCACACGTTCATGTATTTTGTGGAGTTCCAATCTGTTTGAGGCTTAATGGAGGAGTTGATATTGCTGTTGTTATAGGAAGTGCCCGTCACTTGCAGGTTGTGGCGGGTGATGCCGTTGGTCGGGTTGTCGGAAGGGTCAACAGATGCCAGGCAAAACTCAATGTTTGGCACTCCGTTCACGCTGGCCCACGGGGTTGGAGTTTGAAAATATTCACTGTTGATACCTGCAAAATCTTGATTTAAAATGGCAATTTGGGCATAAACCTGATCATCCGTCAGGTTCTGCCCCTGCCCAATAGGTTCGCCACTATGGATGATGTGTACCACCACTGAAATACTAAGCAGTTCTTCCACCATTTCCGTTTGGTTGCCCGCTGCCAAAACCGGCACTGCATTTTTCACATATTGCTGGATTTCCTGTTTTAAATGCGGATCGTCATGGTACAAGGCCTGATTGGCAGCATCGAAGGCGCACTGTGGCTGGTTTACTTGATTGAAATGGGTGGGGGGCAGGTTTGGAGCCACAGCCGGGGCAGGCTTTTCGAGGCTCCGTCCAATATCAATGGTTTGTGAAAATGCAAAAAGAAAGGAAAAAGCTGTCAAAAACAGCGAAGTCGTAATGCGGTTGATGGACTTCATCATTCACGGGATTTTTTTCTGTTTGGAAAAATAGCAGTGCAAGGTAAGGAAAAGGCAGATTCGTACAAAACCGGGCTCGCACCCTTGATTTTAAAGTTTAATACATAACAAAATTTTAGCCAAAAACAAAGCACAGGAAGTTATTGGTGTTTGCCTGGCACTATCCACTGCATGATTGCCCACAGGCCATACCAAGTAACTAAAAAAGCAAGACATTCAAGGGTGAAACTCCCAAATTTGTAATATAACTCAGCGAAAAAAAGGGATACACCAAAGGATGGAAGGATCTGAAAAACAACATCCCTGACCGTGAGTTGGATAAGCAGCTTATTCATTTTGAAATGGTTTTGTACAATAGGGTAATAGCTGCGGGGAAAGGCATTTTTGCCCAATTGCGAATTCAAATATCCGTTTTATTCCAGCAAATGTCAATAGCAGATTATTTTGGCTTTGCCTTGAATATATTTCATTTTCATAAAATCTCAGGCCACATCTTCCACAAAATACATTTCCACCTCGCCCACGTTTTTGGCCGGCACTTTCCCTCGGTATTCGCAATTGAAAGTATCTTTTACAAATTTAAAAGTGGCGGCAGAAATATTGACCCGGCCTGCTTCGCTGTTGGTTTCCATGCGAGAGGCCACGTTCACTGTGTCCCCCCAAATATCGTAGGCGAATTTTTTGGAACCGACCACCCCGGCGACCAAGGGACCGGTATGGATGCCGATGCGTGCCTCAAAAGCTGGTTCGCCCCGCCCTACCCTTTCTATATTCCAATCCCGCAAAAACTGCTGGATTTCCAATGCAGCCCTTACTACCTGTACAGGGCTTGACCCATCCTTGCCGGGAAGACCTCCGGCGCACATATAGGCGTCGCCAATGGTCTTGATTTTTTCTAAACCATACTTTCCGATGATGCGGTCAAAGTTTCTAAAAGCATAGTCAAGGGCCTGCACCAAGGCATCGGGAGTCATCAGTTTGGAAATGGCGCTGAAGCCTTTAAAATCAGTAAAAAGGACGGTAGCCTCTTCGTAATGTTTGGCTTGTGCACTACCATTGTTTTTAAGTTCATTGGCCACCGCTACGGGCAGAATGTTCAACAGCAATTCCTCTGAACGTTTGCGCTCCGCTTCGATTACTTTGTTTTTTTCAGACAAAACAGCATTGTGCGTCCGCATTGTATGGAAACGGTGAAACAATCCCAAGGTCAGCAAAAGGCCAAAGCCTGCCACTGCAATCAACAAATTGCGTTGGCTTTTCCGCAATTGTATCTCCGCCTCTTTTTCCCGTAGTTCCGCCTCCTGCTGTTTTACCACCGACTCGGTTTGCGACAATTGCATTGAATCAATAATGCTGGAAAATGTGAGCGAATCCAATAAGCGCTCTTGTTCCGCAAAAATCAATTGCTGCCGCATTTGTTGTTCGGTCATATTTTGGATAGCTTCTTCTTTTTTGAGCACCAAAGTTTGCAAGGCGCTTTGCTGTTGCCGTAGTTTATCTTGTTGAATCTTTAGCGCTTTTTGCTCTTCCGACAATTCGGAAACTGCACCAGCCAAGTTCTCTGTTTCCCGCTCTGCTTCCAACAGCTTTTGCTGCATTGCCCTTTTCTTTTTGTTGAATAATCCTCCTTTGCTGTCGTTAGAAAGGGCTGTTGGCGGAGCTTCGCCACGGATGACCGCCAATTCACGCTCTATGTTTTCCAACTCTTTATTTCTGCCCAACTGGACGGCCAAGTCCTTCATTTTCAACAAATTATCTTTTCGCAAAGAGGGATCTTTCGCCAACTTATTGCTTTCTTCAAATGCGTCGAAAGCCTTGTTGTTGTTGCGTTTGCCGGAGAGTTTTGACAATGCTTTGCCCTTTTGGTGAAGGGCGATGGCCATATTGTTGGATTGGTTACTTTTCTTCGACTCATTGTAGGCCGCATCGGCCATATCCACAGACTTTTCATAAAAACCTTCGACGAGAAAACCATCGGCCAAACGGATGGATTGTTGAAAAAATGCCTCTCCCTTTGTTTGTGACAAAGTAGCCTCCATTTGCTTTAAGCTATCGGACTGGGACAGCAGCGGCGTGAGGCAAAAAAGGGCATTTAAGCAGGTATAGAAATTTTTCATTTGGAAAAAATTTTATCTGTTTGGGTGTGCAAATTCTCGCTAAATGTAAGCAGCGGAATCCACTTCATTAAAAAAAGAATACGGTTTACTGGAAAGCAAGTTTCGGGAATTGTTTGTCTATAGTTTAATCAGTTTCCATTTGCCCTGCCTGAACAAATAAATGAGGATAACTGACATAAGCCCCTCCGAAATAGCGACAGACCAGCAGACACCTGCCACACCAAGCCCTGCGTATTTGGCCAAAAAATACCCCAAGGGAATTTCAATCATCCAAAAACAGACGAAGTTGACCATAGTAGGAGTTCGGGTGTCGCCTGCCCCGTTGAAAGACTGGCTGAGCACCAGCCCGTAGGCGAATATGAAATAGCTGGCACAAAAAATCCGGAGCGTCAGGATTCCAATGCGGATAACTTCAGCATCTGGGTTGAACAAGGGGATGAAGGTTGGAGCGCCAAACACGAGGCCCAAAGAAATGGCCACCAAGAAAAGCATGGTAATAAAGGATGTACGCCAGGCCGAAGCCTCTGCCCTTTCGGGCTGTTGGGCACCGAGGTTTTGCCCTACCAAGGTAGCGGCGGCATTGCCCATGCCCCAAATCGGCATAAAAGTGAAAATGATGATCCGGATGGCGATTGTATATCCCGCTACCGCCTCACTGCCAAAATCGGAAACGATACGCACCAAAAACACCCAACTCGCAGAGGAAATAATGTATTGGCCAGTGCCGCCAGCCGCCACTTCCAATAGTCGGACGATGGTTGCCTTTACAATGACAAAATGCCGCTTGGCGATTTTGACCAAACCAACACCTTTCAACAAAAGATAAAGTTGGATGACCACGCCTACGCCCCGGCCTATGTTTGTCGCAACAGCAGCACCTTTGATGCCCATTTCAGGGAAGGGCCCCCAACCAAAAATAAGCAATGGATCAAGAATAAGATTGATGCCATTGGAAATAACCAGCACCCACATGGCATAATTGGCATTGCCCGCCCCCCTGAATATCGAATTGAACAAAAAGATGAGCATGATGACGATGTTTCCACCAAACATGATACGGGTAAAACTGGAGCAATCTTGTATGAGGGATTCTTCGGCACCCATGAGCCTCAAAATATCCTCCGCAAAAATGTAACCGGGCACACCTATCAAAATGGAAATGAAGATGGCCAGCACGGTGGACTGTACGGCGGCACGTGCAGCGCCTTCGGGATCTCCCTCGCCGATGCGGCGGGCGATCATCGCCGTGGCAGCGGCGCATAGGCCAACAGCAATGGAATATACTAAAGTGAGAATGGACTCGGTAAGCCCCACGGTGGCCATTGCTTCTACACTTATTTTGGAAACCCAATAAGCGTCCACCAAAGCAAAAATGCCCTCCATCATCATTTCCAGCACCATCGGTATGCTTAATAGGACGATGGCCTTGTCTATGCTGCCGGAAGTAAACTCCTGTTCTTTTCCGGAAACGGCATCCAAAAGGGTGCGGAAGAATTTGGACATGAAAGGGAAATGTTTTAAGGTTGGGGCTTTGGTTTGGTGGGTAAAACTAAATGAAAAATGGGTTTAACGTGGGGAGGGTTGTCGTCACAGGCAGGTTAAACCTCTTTGGCTGATGGCAAAGTTCCAATCATTACATTTATTTGTTTTTAGGTATGTTTGTGCAATTGGATAACAATTTTGAAACATTTTAACAAAAGATACTTAAAAAGCCAAAAAACCGCTAACGCTCATGCCCTTCCCCCTACACCGACAACTCGACGAAATGGACTGTGGTCCTGCCTGCATCCGCATGGTGGCAGAACACTTTGGCCGGAAATATACCCTGCAACAACTCAGGCAGCGTAGCCATGCCGACCGGGAGGGCGTTTCTGCCAGGGGCATTGTCGTGGCGGCTGAAAGCATCGGGCTGCGGGCATTGCCCGTAAAGCTGCCTTTCATGGGCGATGCGGATGGAGCGGCTGGTTATTTGGATGCTCCATTGCCCAACATTGTCCATTGGAATCAGAAGCATTTTGTGGTGGTTTACAAAAGTTCCGACAAACATGTTTGGATAGCGGATCCGGCAAACGGTAAAAGTAAAATGACACATTCCCGCTTTCGCCAACATTATGAAAGTGACGGCGGACAGGGCGTGGCCATTCTATTGGAACCCACGCCTGAATTTTATGCCCAGGAAGGCGACAAGGTCAATTATGCAGGATTTGGTTTTCTGTTGAAATACCTGAGGCCATATCGGCAATTGGTGTGGCAACTCGTTTTGGGCCTTGTATTTACCAGTACCGTCCAGTTCCTCTTCCCTTTTATCACGCAGTCCATCGTGGACACAGGCATCGAAAACCAGGATTTGGATTTTATTTACCTGATGCTGATTGCCCAGATAGTACTGCTGTTTGGCATAATCACTTCGCATTTTTTACAAAACTGGATTTTGCTCCATATTGGTACGAGGGTAAACGTGGCCCTGGTCTCCGATTTCCTGCATAGGCTCATGCGGCAGCCTGTCAGTTTTTTTGATTCAAAAATGACGGGCGATTTGCTCCAGCGTATTTCCGATCACAAACGCATCGAAGACTTCCTCACGGTTCGTACGCTCGGCGCCCTGCTGTCATCTTTTAACCTGGTCATTTTCGGCATCGTGCTGGCACTTTATAACCTGACTATTTTTGCCATTTTCACCGTGTCGAGTATCCTTTACATCCTTTGGATATTTTTGTTTTTGCCAAAAAGGGTGACCTACGACAATATGCGCTTTGCCGCCATGTCCGAAAACCAAAGCACTTTGGTGGAGCTTATTCAAGGTATGCAGGAAATCAAACTGCAAAACAGCGAACGGAAGCGCCGCTATGGATGGGTGCATGTACAGGCTAAACTGTTCCGTGCCAATGTGCGCATGTTGGCGCTGAACCAGTGGCAGGATGCCGGTGGAAATTTTATCATCCACATCAACGATTTTGTCATAACGGCCCTGGCTGCCATCTCAGTTGTAAAAGGCGAAATGACCTTGGGCATGATGCTCGCAGTGCTGTATATCATTGGGCAAATACAGGTTCCGCTCACCCAATTGTATATTTTTATCCGTACGGCTCAGGATGCAAAACTGAGCCTGGAGCGCTTGGGGGAAATACATGGCGACCAGGATTTTCAAAAAAATGCCAACGGCGGCACGAAGCTTTACAACGCCAAGGGAGAATTCGGAAGCCGCAGCGGCAGCAATGGTTTTACTATTGAAAACCTTTCGTTCCGCTACAATGCCCTCTCGGATTTTGTGTTGAAAAACATCCACCTGAACATACCGGAAGGCAAGGTGACTGCCATCGTTGGCACCAGCGGTAGTGGCAAGACCACCTTGGTAAAACTGCTGCTTGGCTTTTACGAACCCAATCAGGGAAATATTAAAGTAGGCGATACTTTTTTGGGCAATATCCCACCCGACGAATGGCGTGACCAATGCGGGGCCGTAATGCAGGACGGCTTTATTTTTTCGGATTCCATTGCCAACAACATAGCCGAAAGCGACCCCAATGGCGTGGATAAAAAGCGCTTGTTGGCAGCGGTGCAAACTGCTAATATTCAAGACTTTATTGAAAATCTGCCCCTGGGATACAACACGATGGTAGGTGCAAAGGGTTCCGGCCTCAGCCAAGGCCAGCGCCAACGTTTGCTCATTGCCAGGGCGATTTATAAAAACCCCACATTCCTATTTTTCGATGAAGCTACCAATGCACTGGATGCCCACAATGAAAAAATCATCATGGAAAACCTGAACCGCTTTTTCCAGGGCCGGACCGTTATTGTGGTAGCCCACCGCCTTAGCACCGTAAAAAATGCCGACCAGATTATCGTTTTGGAAAATGGAGAAATGGTAGAAAAAGGCAGCCACGAGGAACTGACAGCGAAACGGGGCTCTTACTACCATTTGGTGCGGGAACAATTGGAACTGGGAGAATAACTCGTGACCGGATACAAATGATTTAGTGACCACAAACCAAACAAACAACAAAATGCCCATCCAAAATCCACAAAATATACGCCTCAATGAACGGCAAGAAATTGAGGCCATCATCGGCAACCCACCGGGCTGGACACTGCGATGGGGCGTCACGGTTTTGCTGGCAGGTTTCTTTCTTTTGCTGCTGTTCAGCTATTTCATCAAGTATCCGGATGTGGTGCTGGCAAAGGCTGTTTTGACCACTCAAAATCCGCCCATTCGCCTTGCCGCCAGTGCCGATGCAAAAATCAGCCAACTATTGGTACACAATGGGCAACAGGTTCAAAAAGGAGAATTGCTGGCCATAATGGACAACCCTGCTGAGTTGGATGACGTGAAAAAACTGCAATCATTTTTAGGGCAAATGGCTGAAAACCAAGTAGTTATTTTGCCAAATTCAAAATTGCCATCGGGGCTGCAACTGGGCAGCTTGCAAGCTGCTTTTTCCCGTTTTGCACAAGCTTACAATGATTTGGGCTATTTGTTGGTACAAGACATCAACTATCAGAAAATCAACAATTTAAGAAAACAAATCGCCGAAATATTGCGGCTCAACGAATCGCTCAAACGGCAGGAAAACATATTGAAAGAAGAAGTCGGCCTGGCCAGAAACAACCTGGAGCGGGACAGCACCCTTTTGGCCAGAAATTCCTTGAGCCAACTGGAATTTGAACAAAGTCAATCGTATTATTTGCAAAAACGCCGGGAACTTGAGTCATTGCGTTCAGGCGTCACGCAAAATGCTTTGCGGATTGAACAGATACGTGGCCAAATGCTCGATTTGCAAAAAAACCAATCTGACGATTTGTCCAGCAAAAGGCTTGCTTTCGAAGCCGAAACCAAACGCCTGCAAGGGGAATTGGATCAATGGAAAGAAACCTGGCTCATTGAAGCACCCATTGGCGGTGAAGTGGCATTAACAAGGGCGTGGAGCGAGCAGCAATATGTAAGAAAGGGGGAAGAAATATTGACCATTGTGCCCAATGAAGCAGCAGGAAAGGTCTTCGCCAAGGCACTTCTACCCTACCAAAGCTCTGGAAAGGTTGGGCCCGGCATGAAAGCACACCTCCGTTTGGATGGCTTTCCTTATCAAGAATATGGAATGTTATCCGGCGAGGTGGAATATATTTCAACTGTGCCAAACGAGCAAGGTTACGAAATGGGCATTTCCCTGCCTGAAAATCTGACCACCAATTATGAAAAACCAATTCAGTTCAGGCAGGAAATGCAAGGCACTGCCCGCATCATAACAGAAGATAAAAGCCTGTTATCCAGGTTGTTGAACAAAATTATTTCAGCGATGAAAAATTAAGCCCGATTACGCTTTTTCCAAGGTAAAGCCGAAGGTGGAGCCTACGTTCTTGGCACTCCTTACGTTGATGGTTTGCTTGTGGGCTTCGATGATGTGCTTTACAATGGAAAGGCCAAGGCCGGAGCCGCCCTGTTCCCGGGAACGGCTTTTGTCCACCCGGTAAAAACGGTCAAAAACGTGGTTGAGGTGTTCCGGCGGGATGCCGATGCCGCTGTCGGCTACTTCCACCAGCACGTTTTTGTCCATGTCGTAAAAACTCACTTTTGTTGTTCCGTTTTCCGTGCCGTATTTAATGGAATTGGTGAGCAGGTTCATCAGCACTTGTCGGATGTATTCACGGTCGGCCCTGACCCTGAAATGTTGATCGGCACCTTGCTTGAAAGTCAGTTTTATATTTTTTTCTGCACCTTTTATTTCCAAATCTTCAAACACTTCTTCCGTCAGGGTTTTTATGTCAAAAAGCTGTTTGTCCAAAATAAGCTCGCCCGATTCGAGGCGGGAGATAATTTCCAAATCTTCTACGATGGTATTGAGGCGATCCACGTTTTTAGCCGCCCTTTGCAGGTAAACCTGGTTAATGGTTTCGTCTTCCAGGCCACCATCGAGCAAGGTTTCCAAATAGCCCTGGATATTGAAAATGGGTGTTTTTAGTTCGTGGGAAATGTCGCCCAGAAACTTGCGGCGGTAGTCTTGCCAGGTCTTTAATTGCTGGATTTCCTTTTCCTGCTTGGCTGCCCATTCTTCTACCTCTTTTTCCACTTCGTCCATGATGTCAGAACGCATATCCACGGCTTCCCTTTTTTCAGTGGAAGACAATTTGTGCTGGTGGATGCTTTTATAAATGACCTTGATTTTGCGATAGATGTATTGCTTCAGATAAAAGCTAAAGATGCGGTAGGAAACAAAAAACGCAATGAGGCCCATTGCAAAAGGCACCCACCAATCGGATGGCGGCATTTCAATCAACTCCAATATGAACCAAAAAGCTGTAAGGATGATTGCCACAGATAAGGCTGAGTAGATGGCAATCCGTCGGGGAGTTGGATTTTTGATATTTTGCTTGGAAAGAAAATCTACCTCTTTGATGGGCAAATTGAAATGGAAAATACCTGTGTGACCGTTTTCAGGAACGGTTTCTTTTTTTTTATCAGAACTCGAAGCGGTAGCCAATTCCTTTGATGGTTTTGATGTAATCATCGCCTAATTTTTCCCGCAATTTACGGATATGTACGTCTATGGTTCGGTTGCCGACGATAACATCGGTGCCCCATACTTTGTTGAAGATTTCTTCACGGGTGAACACTTTGCCCGGTTTGCTGATGAGGAGGTTCAACAGTTCAAATTCTTTTTTGGCAAGTTCTATTTCCTCTTCTCCCCGTTTTACCATGACCTTTTCCTTGTCAACCGTGATGTCGCCCACTTCAATGAGATTGTCGTTTTTCTCTTCATCATTGGCCCGGCCTTTTCTCCGAAGCAAAGCCTTCACACGACTCATTAAAACACGTGGCTTGATAGGTTTGGTGATATAGTCGTCGCCACCAACATCAAGGGCAGCGATATGCGAGTAATCTTCTTCCCTTGCGGTGAGGAAGGCAATCAAGGTATTGTCAAAATCCTTGTTGTCCCTCAAACGCCTGCACACTTCGACGCCGTCCATTTGGGGCATCATAATATCCAGAATGATGAGGTTTGGCCTTTCTTTCTCCGCCTTTTTCAAACCCTCTTCGCCATTGTTGGCGGTGGTTACGTTGAAGCCCTCTTTTTTAAGATTATAGCTCAAAATCTCCAAAATGTCCGGTTCGTCGTCAACCACCAAAATTTTATAATCGTCCATGCATTAAAGCTAGTTTAACTGTCGGCAAAGGTAGTATCTCTCTTACGAGGCAATGTAGGGCTTGGTTTAAGAAATCGTTAAGTTATATCATTGTAAAACACGTTAAATTTACTCTTCTTCATCATTTTTAGGCAATTCCCCTTGTCCGGCCAAACTTTTTTCAAGTTTCGCCTCCACCTTTTCATAAATACTGACAAAGCGTTCGGGGTTCCGCATCAACCTGGCCATGCAGGTATCAAAATCTTCCTGGGCCACTTGGTGCAGGGTAAAAATATCGTCGTAAAAACGCAATGCCAGCGTATCCCTTTCCACAGCAGTAAGGCCCGACATGGCAGCCTCAGCGGTGTGGACGTCGGATAAAACATCAATTAGTTTGTCCTCCCCTATTGGCAGGCTTTCTTTTTTGCTGCAAGCAAAGCAAAAAATAACAATGAAAAACAAAAGCCAGTATTTATATGCTGATTTGACCATTATACTCAAGTGAATTGCTTAGGATAAAAATAGGCGTCCAACTTGGCATTTTTTACCGAAAAATCCGGCCAGGCACCAACCGTTGAATGGATGCTAACCATGCCACAGGTCGGAATATTGGCGATGTAATCGTTGGTAAACATGTTGGCAACATGGGTAAATGTGGGGTTGTGGCCAAATAGCATAACTGCATCGTACTTTTCGGGTAGGGTGTTGATCAAATGTACGATGGTATGCGGAATAGCTTCGTAGATTTCATCTTGAATTAAAAAATCTCCGCCGTCCACGCCCAATTCCAACTTGAAATAGGTGGCCGTGGTCAAAGCCCTAACCGCCGGGCTGGTGAGGATGGCGTCCGGTTTAAATCCTTTTTCTTTGGCCACTTTGGCCATAAAAGGTGCATCAGACAGCCCACGCTCGTTCAAGGGTCTTTCGATGTCCCTTAGCGCCGGGCTGTCCCAGCTTGATTTTGCATGCCTTATCAGAAAAATTTTCTTCATAAATGTTTGATTTTTAGATAATTAGCTTGCCCATGCAATACATTGCACCAAAGTTAGTAAAAAGCCGATTGAGATAGACGGATGCTGGCCTTAACTTTGTCGTTTTGTCCAATGCCTCTAAACAGGGATGCGTGGATAATCAAAATTGCATTTTGCGTGAATTTTTTGCTTAAAAACCTTGAATTGGAACTTGACGAGCAGCATCTGCTGCTTGGGGAAAAGTTATTGGAGGAGGGCAAGGTCACTCAACTTTTTGAAAGCGAAAGGAATCTTTGGATTGCCCAGGTCGAGCAGTATGAGGTTGAAATGCAGATTTCTCCTTCCAAGGTGAAAGCCAATTCGTGCGAGTGCAGCATTTTTCAGGCGAAAAACATGTGCAGCCATGTGGCAGCCGGCCTCTTGGCCTTACGCCGGAAGCTTTCTGAAAAAAAGGAGGAACGGCCAGCTTCCACCAACCAGAAGCATTTTCAAAAACTGACTACTTCCTCCATTATCAGCAGCGTTCACCCCGACGAACTGGCAGCCTTTGTTGGGCAATATGCAAAAAACAACCGCAATTTTTCCCTGGCACTGAAGGCCCGCTTTGCAGCCAGCGTGCCCATGTACGACAGCAAGGAGAAGTACGCCCAATTATTGGAAACCACCATTCAGGCATTCCGCAAAAAGGACGAAAGCATCAGTGTTGCGGGCAGCGTCCAATTGTACAAAACCATGACAGATCTGCTCGGCCAGGCTGACGATGCCATTTCACTGGATCACTACACCGAGGCCTGGGCCATTTTGCAGAATATTTTGTTGAAAATAACGCCCGTTTTGCGAAAGATCGAAGGCGAATCGGATAGGTTTAAACCGTTGATAAGCAAGGTTTTGGATAAAATTGAACTTTTATTGTCAAAACCAATTCCCCCTTCTTTACGGGAAGAAGCATGGTCGTTTTTCCTGGAAGATTGTACCCGCCCTGCCTATCGGATCAATGGGTTCTCACATCGGTTTTTTGCCGTATTGAACCATTTGGCCGACGATGCCGACAAGGCGGAATCTAATTTACAAGTTCTTGAAAATGAATGGAATAGAAAGACTCTGCCCAAAGGATACCATTCAACCGTCCTCTATGCCAAGTTGGTTTTGCTGGAAAAATCAAGCTTGAAAAGTGAAGCCGAAGTATTCTTGCTGGAATGTTTGGCCAACCCTGAGCTTTTGCAACATACGGTCGAAGCTGCGCTTGAAAACGGCAGGCCCGAAAAAGTAAAATCCCTGGCTGAAAAAGGACTTCGTTTTGTTAAGGACACTGAGGTAAAGATGAAATTGGAATCCGTTCTACTGTCGGTTTCCGTTACCGAAAACGATTCCGAAAATATCATCCAAAACGCTAGGCAGTTGTTTTTGGAAACTTATGACATTGCGTATTTCAGCTTATGCAAACAAAATTTCGCAGGCGATTGGGAGGTATTTTTCAATGAATTGGAAAAGACACTGTTTCACCAAAAAGCACCTATTGGAACAATGGCCGACCTGTATGTCGCGGACCTACGTTGGGAGGCATTGTTAAAACTATTGCACAAAAAAGGTACTTTGGAACTTCTGTGCATTTATGATGAGCTTTTGGCAAAAAACCATGTCCCACAACTTTTGTCATTGTACAAAAAACTGTTGGACACTTATCTTTCCAATCATTTGGGCATCAAACCTTCCATTAAGGTTCAGCGGATATTGGGCCACCTGCATGAAATAGGAGCGAAAAAAGTAGCAGAAGGTTTGGTCGTGTTTATACAAGAAAAATATCCTGCCCGTCTTGCCCCGATAGAAGAAGCGGAAGTTCTGTAAGTTCAAAAACAAATTCAAAACACAAATTCAGCATGAAAAAACGGATCGTCGTCCTGACCGGTGCAGGCATGAGTGCAGAAAGCGGCATTAAAACCTTCCGTGATGCAGATGGCCTTTGGGAAAACCACGACATCATGGAAGTGGCTACCCCGGAGGCTTGGTTCAGGAACCGTGACTTGGTACTTGAGTTTTACAACCAGCGCCGCCGACAGCTTTTTGAAGTTAAGCCAAATGCTGGCCACCGGGCCTTGGTTGAATTGGAAGACCTTTTTATGGTCGACATTGTCACTCAAAACGTGGATGATCTGCACGAAAGGGCTGGCAGTAAGCAGGTTTTGCATTTGCATGGTGAATTGGTCAAGGCCCGCAGCACCTTTGACAGCCAACTGGTGTATGAGTGGAAAAAAGATATACGGCCAGGCGATTTGTGTGAAAAAGGCAGTCAACTTCGCCCGCATATTGTCTGGTTTGGAGAGGAAGTACCTATGCTCGAAACCGCCGCTGAACTGGTCAGCATGGCCGATATTGCCATTATTATTGGCACCTCCATGCAAGTTTATCCCGCCGCTGGCTTGGTTGGCTATGCCAAAAAAGATGCCCATGTATTCTACATTGACCCCAAACCTGCCATCAATTACGAACTGCGTTTGACAAAAAACTTGGAAGTATTATCAGAATTTGCCTCAACAGGCGTTAGAAAAGTAGTGGAACGTTTGACAAAGCAATAAAAAAAGGCAAGCTGCTATCCTCAACAGCTTACCCGAAAACAGTCTATGAGAAAACGTTGTGTAGATCTTTAGAAGTGAGGAGTTAGAGATTCTTCTCCTCCCTCTCCTCACTTCTATATTTTTTACCCGCATTTTGAGTGCCCACAGCTTTTGCAAATCAGGCACCCTTCCTTGTAAATCAATCCATCAGGATCGCCGCATGCAGGGCAAGTTTCTTTCACGGCCACTGTTCCGTCTGGCACGAATTTCTTGAGCGCCCTTACTACACCGTTCTTCCAGGTATTGATATGCTCCTGGTTGACGTTCAGGCCAGCCACCAAATTGATAACATACGGCAGCGGCATCCCGTGGCGCAAAGTGCCGGAAATTAGCTTGGCGTAGTTCCAATATTCCTTGTCAAACGAACGGGAAAGCCCTTCCATCGTGACCTTGTAGCCGTCTTTATCGGCAAATTGGAAATCGTAACGATTGTTACCCTCGTTGTCCTTTTCTTTGATGACCCAACCATGATCTACATAAGGTGGCAGGATGAAAATGTCTTCAGCCTTTCCAGTGAAGATCTCATAAGGCCTTCCATCGAGCAGCCCGACAAAAGCCATCCATTTTTCATGGTTGTTTTGAAAACGAATAATTTCCGTTTCTAACTTTTTGGGACGCTTGGGGGCGTAGGTTGTAAGGAAGGAAGTTGGTGTTCCGCCAGTTGATGCGCTGATAGCTGTTTGTTTATCTTCCTGCTTTTTGTCCTTGTCCTCAGCTGCCACCAAAACGCCGGAACGGGATCCGTCACGGTAGATGGTACAGCCTTTACAACCTACTTCCCAAGCTGTTTTATAAATCTCTTTGACCAAATCCACAGAGGTTTCCTGCGGGACATTGACGGTGACGCTAATGCTGTGATCCACCCATTTTTGGATAGCACCCTGCATTTTCACCTTTTGTACCCAATCCACGTCGTTGGCAGTAGCCTTTTGGTAAGGCGATTTTTCCACTATTTTTTTCAAATCCTCGTTGTCCATTTTTTTCACTTCTTCCAGGTTGTAGCCATTGGCTGTAAGCCAATCCAGGAATTTATGGTGGAAAACATTGTATTCTTCCCAGTGGTCGCCCACTTCGTCCACAAAGCTCACATTCACCTCCTTGTCGTTGGGGTTCACCTTGCGGCGTCGCTTGTAGGTGATGAGGAAGGCCGGTTCGATGCCCGATGTCGTTTGGGACATCAGGCTGGTAGTGCCGGTGGGTGCGATGGTCAGCAGGGCAATATTCCGCCTCCCATATTTCACCATGTCTTCCAGCAATTTCGGATCGGCCTCCTTCAATCTGTTGATGAATGGGTTTTTCGCTTCCCTGATGGGATCGTAGATTTTGAAATGCCCCCTTTCTTTTGCCATTGTGACAGAAGAGCGGTAAGCATTGATAGCCAATGTTTTATGTACTTCAACTGAGAAATTGATGGCTACGTCGCTGCCATATTGAAGGCCCAAAGCGGCCAGCATATCGCCCTCGGCAGTGATGCCTACTCCAGTGCGGCGGCCTTCTTCGCAGGTTTTACGAATTTTTTGCCAGAGACGGCGTTCGTTGGCTTTGATGTCCTCCGATTCTGGATCGTGGCCCACTTTGTCCAAAATCCTGTCAATTTTTTCCAATTCCATGTCAATAATGTCGTCCATCATGCGCATGGCCAGTTGCACGTGTTTGGCAAATTTTTCAAAATTGAACTTGGCCTTTTTGGTAAAAGGCTGATCCACGTAGCTATATAAATTGATGGCCAAAAGGCGGCAACTATCGTAAGGGCAAAGCGGGATTTCGCCGCAAGGGTTAGTAGAAATGGTTTTATATCCCAAATCGGCATAGCAATCAGGAACGGATTCCCGGATGATGGTGTCCCAAAACAAAACACCCGGTTCTGCTGATTTCCAGGCGTTGTAAATTATTTTATCCCAAATTTTAGATGCGTCCACTTTTCTTCTAAAACTTGGATCTTTTACATCCACTGGAAATCGCTGTTCGTATTCCGAACCTGTCAAGGCCGCTTCCATGAAGGCGTCGTCAATCCGGACCGATACGTTGGCGCCTGTGACTTTTCCGGCTTCCATTTTGGCATCAATGAAATCCTCGGCATCGGGGTGGCGGCTGGAAACGGAGAGCATCAAGGCGCCCCGGCGGCCATCCTGCGCTACTTCCCTCGTGCTGTTGGAATAGCGTTCCATGAAAGGCACAAGACCAGTTGAAGACAAGGCGCTATTGAGCACCGGACTGCCTTTGGGCCGAATGTGAGAAAGATCGTGCCCTACCCCACCCCTGCGTTTCATCAACTGTACCTGCTCTTCGTCCGTGCGGATGATGCCGCTGTAGGAGTCGGCATTGTTACCAATAACGAAACAATTGGACAGCGAGGACACCTGCATGTTGTTGCCAATGCCAGACATGGGGCTGCCCTGCGGGATGATGTATTTGAACCTGTCCAACAAATCGTAAAGTTCTTTTTCGGGGACAGGATTTGGGTATTTGCTCTCAATTCTGAACAGCTCGGTAGCAATCCTGCGGTGCATGTCGTCAGGGGATTTTTCATAAATATTGCCTGCCGAGTCCTTCAAGGCGTACTTGTTGATCCAAACATTGGCGGCTAGTTCGTCGCCCTCAAAATATTTGGTTGCTTCTTTTAAGGCTTCCTGAAAGGTGTACGTTTTCATTGTTGCCTCCTTTTTTTTAATGGTTGGGGATTTTCTTGGTACTACTAATGTCTCCATGATTCTTAATCTAAATTTATAGTGTTACACGTTGGATTATACTGGCTTGGGAAGCAGCAAAGTTTGCCTTCCAATCGAGCGGGATTGGGGGAGACCAAAGACCGAAAGGCAAGCTTTATCTGCATGGTGTAGTATCAGTAAATTAGTGTTTATGACGATTCGATGGGAAAGGGACAAAACCAAACGGCGACAAAATTTTAACACATGCCTTCTTAGGGCTGGATCGCCGGTGTATTCCTCGATGTATGCGGGTTTGTCAGCACGAAATTAATGCCCGATCAACTTTTTTTTACCCTGAGTTTTCCACACGATGTTGATAACTTGCCTAAAATGTTGATTTTCAATGGAATGATTTTTTTCCACAGAAAAGATTTGTGTGGAAAACTAAATGTGGAAAACTTTGAAGTCTATAATTAATTTGGTGAAAGGCAAGGAAAGGCTAAGCAGATAATTTTTTGAAAATCAGGCAGAAACACAATTGTAAACATTGAGTTTTGTCAACAAGCAGCGAAAGGTCGGGCAAACTGTCCTAAAACCATTTTTTTCGTTGGAAATACCAGGCCAGCAAAAGGCTGCTCAAAAGTGAGATGATAAGGATGATGTAAAAAGAAGCAAGCGACTCATGAACAAAGGGGAGGACCACGTTCATACCCATGAATGATGCGACGAGCGTCGGCACCATGAGGATGATGGTGATGGTGGTCAGGCGTTTGATGGTAAGGTTTAGGTTGTTGGAGATGATGGAGCCGTAAGCGTCCATAGTGCCATTGAGGATGTTGGTGTACATATTGGCCATTTGGAGGGCCTGGCTGTTGTCAATGATGATGTCCTCAAACAGGTCGGTCAATTCTTCGTTTTCGCCGAGGTGCAAGAAATCGGTCCGTTTCATTTTCATCTTCAACAACTCGTTGTCGCTGAGCGATGAAACGAAATAAACCAGGCTCTTTTCAATGCTGAGCAACTGTTTCAACTCCTTGTTCCGGCTGCTGAAATAAAGCTCTTTTTCAATCAAGTTCCGCTTTTGATTGAGTTGCTTCAGATAATTGAGGAAGCGGTAAACCGTTTGCTCCAAGATTTGCAATACGAACAGTTGATCCTCTTCGGGGTCCCAGTTTTTCACCTTGTTGTCCAAAAAGAGGTTCAGTACCGGGTTTTCCTGGGAAGAAATGGTAATAATGTGTTCCACGGTTATGATGATGCCCAAAGGAATGGTAATAAAAATGGCATCAATATCCTCCTCAAATGGGTTGAAAATGGGCGTGTTTAGGATGATGGCCCTCTTTTCTTCGTCCTTTTCATAACGGGAGCGCTCGTCAATGTCCAAGGGGTCGGTCAGGAAGTCAAGCGGGATGTCGAATTGCTGGGCAGCCTCCTCCAGTTCTTCCGGCGTAAAGGGCGGCGAAATGTTGATCCAACAGGATTCCACAGGTTCGGCCAAATCCTTAATCCTTCCTTCTGCCTTGATGTAGTATTTGATCATATCCGCTGGGATTTTTTTTGGCAACACCGCTGCTTTGGCCTGCCTGGTTCCAAACGCCGTTTATGGCGTGGCAAACATACGAGTATTGGAAAAGAAGGAAAAACGAATGTAAAAAAGGCCCTCAACGAACAAGATGGTGGCCACCTGCCTCGCTTATTTCATCAACATACCTTAGGTAATGGTGTAAATCCGCCTGCTTGCCATTGCCCCAGGTAGGCAAAAGCCCTTGTTTTATCCTAAAATAATCCGCTATGATATCAGCTTGCTGTTCCAGGTTAAAATCGTCCAAACACTTGAATTTTTTCAAGTTTTCAACTCCGCCGTAGTTGTATCCCATCCCGGATTTTTGGGCCTGCAAGGCACGTGGAATATAAACCGCCCCCATTTTTTCGTATTGCCAAACATGCACCAATTCATGGATGAGCAGGTCATGGGTAAATTTCCCCCAGGAATTGATGGTGTAAAAGCTGACATAAATAATATGGTGCTTGCGGCATCCGACTGTTGCCTTTTCGTCAATGCGAACCCGGCGGCAATCAATGGATTTTCCAAAAACGGATTTGGCGATTTCGGTTTCGCTGTGGCTTAGCCCACGGATGTTGCGTTTTAAAAGGTCGTTCAGCGTTTCATAAATTTCTGGTACACAAAGGCACTCCAGGAGGACGAAGGAAAGCTCAAACCACCAAAAACCAATTGAATCAGTAATTCTTTTTGGTTTTGGCCATTTGAAAAAGAAAAAACTGAAGCCTTTCAATATATGATACAGCAGCCTGTAAACCCTGATGGGCAGTACAAAGGGTAGATTGGCAATACGGAGTGCAAATGCTTGGAGGGGCATAATAAGTTGCCTACTGCCTTCCCGGATCCTTTTCAGGCGTTTCGTAGGGCATTTCTTTTTTAGATAAAATGCGGCGGTAGCGCTCCGGGTGCAGGCGTATATCCTGTAGCAGCAAGTCAAGATCTTTGACGGTAATTTGCAATTTTTCGGCAAACGCCTTGTCGTGCAACAACATGGCTATTGCCCCATCGCCGCCAGCCTTCAACTGGTTCAGTGCAGCGCTGAGGTTTTCAATGGCGCCATCTGCGGATGCAAGGGTGCCTTGCAGCTTTTGCATGGTCTTTTTTACGTCGCCCGACAATCCGCTGATGTCGGCTTTTTTCAAATCTTCGCTCAGAACGTCCAGGTTGGCAAGGATGGTCTTGATCTGTTCGTTGCTGGCTTTGAGGTTGCCGCTCACCGACTCAAAATTTTTCAGGGTGCCTTCCAACGGCCCGGCTGCGTTGGCCATCAACCTATCAAGGCGGGTGGTGGTGGAGTTGAGGTTGGCAAGGATGACCTGTACATCCTTGGCACTGTTTTTCAATTCCTCGCTTTCAGATAATTTTTTGCCGATAGTGTCAATCAAGACGTTCAGGCCTGTGCTCAGTTCTTCCACGTACAATTTCACCTCTTCCGGTGTGGCTAGGGAGGAAAGTACACCTTTCAACACACCGGGGATGCGATCATTGTTTTGAAGGCAAGCGTCGCCAGTACAGTTGCCTTTAAAAACCAAGTTGACGGTGGAACCTGCCATCACACTGGTCACGATTTCAGCGACTGCGGTTTCGGGAATTTTCACGCCAGGATCGAGCTGCATTTCTACGTCAATCATGTCCAGGTTTTGGTCTTTCTGTTTAAAACTGGCCACCAGGCCAACCTGTAGCCCGTGAATATAAACCGGCGTCGAAACCCTCAAACCTTCGATGTTTTCGAATTCGGCAATAACTGTCAGATTTTTGTTGAGAATATTAAAACCCCGGAGGTATTTGTAGCCCCAAATGGCCAATGCAAGGGTAACGATGGTAAACAGGGCGATTTTAGTCTCTTTCCTCATGTTTTGATAATGGATGAATGGATTTTGTTTGTCTGTAACTAATGTAAAACGGACTTGTTCATTTTGGGCAATAAAACAAGGGAGGATACTTTATTTTATCAAACCCTTTGGGTCCACCCTCTTCCCGTTTTGGTAAGCCACCACGAACGCATCGTTGAAGCCTACCTGGCGCAGTTTGTCTTTGGCGAAGTTGGCTTCTTCCAGGCTGGCGAAATTACGCACCTGGTACTTATATAACTTACTTTCTTCCACTACTTCTATCAAATAGGGTACACTCATCCATTTCCCAGCTGTTACGTCCAACAGTTGTGGCGAGGCCGCCAATTGCACACGGAACTGAACCTCAACCTTTTGTGGCGTGAGGTTGACCGCTTCCGTGATCAAGGGCGTCGAAGCCAATATTTTTGGAGAAGCAGCAGCAGGCTCCTTCTTTGGGATCGTTACCTGCCGTTCGGATGGCTTATCGGCATTGGTCAGGCGGGGTGATTCGTTCGTTTTAGCGCCCTCATTTTTCTTTGGGAATGCTTTGGTTTCAGGTTTGACGTTAGTGGCCGTGGCGGCACTGCTTTCTACATTCACAGGCACAGCCATTGCTACTTCTTGTTTTGGTGGCGCCTGTTGCTTTTCTACATTTTGTAAATTGTCATCTTGCTTTTTGGAAGGCCGCTGGCCAGATTCGTCCAGCATGGCGATTTGTTGCGAAGCCCTGCCTTCCATTTCTGCTTTGTAATCAGTAAAAGCCATCAAGATAGAATTGGCCATGCTGATTTGTCCTGCCTCTGAGTGGAGATAATCCTCCTCATCCTTGTTGCTCAAATAGCCCGTTTCCACCAAGACACTGGGCATGGTGGCATAGCGCAACACCAGGAAGCCAGCCTGTTTCACGCCTTTGTTGCGCCTGGAAGAATGGCTGTTGGCGTATTGCTGCACTTTTTCGGCAAATGAAATGCTCTGTTCCAAAAAGGCATTTTGAAACATGGACAATAAGATGTGGGCTTCGGCAGAATTGGGATCATAGCCATAAGTCTCCTGATAATTTTCTTCCAACAAAATGGCGGAATTCTCCCTTTTGGCCACTTCCAGGTTTTCTTTGGTGGCGTGCAAACCCAGCACATAGGTTTCCGTACCATGTACCTGGCATGCTTTGGGTATGAAGTTGCAATGGATGGAAATGAACAGGTCGGCCTTGTTGCGGGTAGCGATGGCAGCCCGCTCGTTCAGCGGGATGAAAACATCCGTTGAACGTGTCATGATGACATTGAGATCGGGATAATTTTTACGCATGGCCTCGGCGAGGAACTTGCCAATGGCGAGGCAATTGTGCTTTTCCTTAGAATGGGAACCCAAACAGCCCGGATCGTGCCCGCCGTGGCCCGGATCAATCACCACGGTCTTTATTTCGTAGCTGCCTTTTTGGACAAGCAGGGAAATCGGCAATGCGAGCGAATCGCCCATCGGAAGGCCGAATGAATCTACATGGGTTATTTGGGCAGCTTTGATAATTTTGCCCGCCCAAGTTCCGTCGGTGTTAAGTTTTGGCAAACTCCAGGAAGTGAGGCCAATCAGCAACGTTGGAAGGAAAAGTAAAGCCTTCTTCATAGTTATTTTAGGTGGTACCCCTTTGGCAATCACTTGTTTTTACAAATGAAATTGAAAGCTAAATTCCAAAAGCCAAATGCAAAAAGCAAGATTTTTTGTCATAAAACACAAAGAACGCTAAGGCTGATTTTCTTAGTGTTCTTTGCAGTTTCGCAGCCAGGTAGCCGATAGTTTTATTTTCAAAAATAGAAGTCCGCTTTAGTAGCCATTTCAAACTTCAAACCAGAATTTGACAACAAAGGTAAATATAATTCTTTCATTATTAATGCTTTCCATGTCTCTTGCATGGGGCCAGACCAGCCCGTTGAGCAAGACCGATTCCATCGTGGCGGCCAATAGTTTCAGGCAACCCGCCGCCCTTGATTCCTTGCCAACTTTTCAAACAACCTTTAAATCTGGCCCGATCAACTGGGACAGCGTAAAGGTTTCGCCCGATGCCCTGGAGGAAAAAGTGGATTACAAAGCCACCGATTCCATGTTTTTTGACATCAAAAACAAGCAAATCCACCTCTACGGCCAAGCCGAAGTCAAATACCAAAGCATGACCATGACAGCGGACTACATCATCATTGATTGGGTAGAAAACATTATGACCGCAGATGGCCGGAAAGACATCCGGGGGAATTGGATAGGCAAACCTACTTTTAAAGAGGGCGAACAAACCTTCACCGCCAGCAAGCTCCGATACAATTTTAAAACCTACAAAGGCATCATTTACGATGGCCAAACCATTTTCGACGGTATGAACGTGGTGAGCCGGAAGGGAAAATTTTTTGGTGCAGGGCAGGATAGCACCGCCCGCAACACGGTTTATAGCCGCAGTGCCATCTTCTCTACCTGCGATCTCGATGAGCCGCATTTTGGTATCCGCAGCAACAAACAAAAAATCATACAGGACAAGGTGGCCGTGGTAGGCCCCAGCAACATCGAAATTGGCGGCGTACCCACGCCAATTTGGTTGCCCTTCGGCTTTTTTCCATTAAAAACTGGCAAAAGCACGGGCCTGATTTTCCCCAACAATTATGAATATTCCGACCGCTGGGGTTTCGGCCTCCGCACGATTGGCTGGTATTTCCCCATCAATGATTATATGGACCTGAAGGTGACGGGCGACATTTATATGAAAGGTACTTTTCGGGTTGACCTGGCTACCGATTACCGGAAGCGATACAAATATAACGGAGGGGCAGCGCTTGGCTTTGCTTATCAGCGGGGCGAAGTAGAAGGCAGGCCTGTGTTCGATCCTTCCTTTAACATCAATTGGCGGCACAGCCAGGATTCCAAGGCGCACCCTTACCGCTCGCTAAATGGAAGCATCAACATGCAAACGAACAACTATCGCCAAAACAACAATCCAGACGCCAATTCACAGTTGCAAAGTTCCATCAGTTCGAATATGAACTTCACGCAGCGATTTGACAAACCCTTTGATTTTTCGGCCAGTTTTAACCACTCACAAAACACGCAAACGAGGTTGGTGACCGTCAACTTCCCCACGCTCAATTTCCAAACTCAAACGATTTACCCCTTCAAGCGCAAGCTGCAAACCGGTGGGGAACGTTTTTATGAAAAAATACAATTCCGCTATACGTCTGAAGCCAAGAATACTTTCACTGCCACCGATACCACCCTTTTTACCCAGCAAACATTGGATGATGCCAAATTTGGTGTACGGCACAACCTGACTGCCTCTACCAATTTCAACCTCTTGAAATATTTTACTTTCACTCCCAGTGCCGATTACAAGGAGGTATGGTATTTTAAAACTGTGGACAAAACATTCGACGACTCCATCCAATATGTTTACAGCGACACCATTTACAACGAACTGGATTCTACGGAACCGCCTCAATACGTGGTTGATTCCACAAATACCAAGTTCGGTCAGGTACTGGAAATGGAAGATTTTGGCTTTAAGCCTTTCCGCCAGTACCGGGCGGGCATCAACATGAGTACCAAACTATTTGGCACCTTACTTTTTAAAAGGGGTAAACTGCGTGGCATCCGGCATGTGCTGACGCCCAATTTCGGCTTCAATTTTTCTCCAGATTATACCAACCCGGATTGGGGCTATTTCAAATCCGTGCGAACCGACCTGCGGGACGAAGAATTGGAATTGTACAATGTTTTTGAAAACAACAACATCTCTGGTTTCGACAAGCCGACGACGGGCGGCAGGCAAATGGCCATGACCTACAGTTTTGCCAATCTGCTGGAGGCCAAGTTGTTTTCAAAACGGGATTCTACGACCAAAAATGTGAAGCTCTTCAACTCGCTTTCCGTCAACGGCAACTACAATTTTGCCGCCGATTCGCTGCAATGGAGCCCAGTAACGGTATCTGGAAACACCAGTTTTTTCAACAACATCACATCTTTCCGTTTCGGGGCCACTTTCGACCCTTATGATTTCAACCGTAAAACAGGAGCACGTATCAACCAGTACAATTTGGACACAAACGGTAAGTTGCTCCGGGTAGCCAATTGGAATTTTAACTTTAGCACCAACATCACCGTGAAGCGCCTACGGGATTTCATACTAGGCGTAAACACCGACGAAGCCATTGCCAATGAGCCAGCAGACGGCGAGCCAGGTGCCAGGCCCGAACAGGATTTACTCAGCATTTTTGAAAATTTCCGCATCAGCCACAATTTCACTGTTGCCCAACGCTACGACACTAAGCTGCAAAAGGACACTATCGCCATTTCAGCCCACACGATCAATGCCGTTGGCTCCATTAGCCTTACCGATAATTGGTATGTCACCGTCGGAAACTTCGGCTACGATTTTCAAAACAAACGCATCACCTACCCCGATTTTAGCTTTTCAAGAGACCTGCATTGCTGGGAAATGGGCGTCAGTTGGCGGCCTTACCTCGGATCCTATAGTTTTTACATCAGGGTAAAACCTGGCAAACTGGGATTCATCAATATCCCCTACGGCAAAGGACAGCAGGACGGTTTTGGCGGCTTTAGAGGCTGATGTTGTAGTTTTATTCTTCGCTTTTTGAGGTTAGATTTTAGATTTTTACCAATATTGAATCAATGCCAATCATTCACTCATGAATTTATCCCTTATACCTACTGGTTTTTTTAAACTCGACGGCGGTGCCATGTTCGGCATTGTGCCAAAATCACTTTGGAACCGCCAGCAGCCAGCCGACGACAAGAACCTCTGCACCTGGGCCATGCGCTGTTTGCTGGTTGAAACGGACGACCGGAAAATACTGGTGGACTGCGGCCTCGGCGACAAGCAGGACGCCAAATGGCGCTCCTTTTTTGAGCCGCATGGCGAGGATTCTTTGATGAAATCGTTATCGGCCAATGGGTTGGCACCGGATGACATTACTGATGTTTTTTTGACCCACCTTCATTTCGACCATTGCGGCGGAGCAGTCAAATTTGACGAAAACCAAAGGCTCGTGCCTACCTTTCCGAATGCCATTTATTGGTCAAACGAACAACAATGGGCTACGACAATGAACCCCAACGAAAAGGAACGTGCCTCATTTTTGAAAGAAAATTTTGTCCCTTTACACGAGGCGGGCGTACTGCAATTCATTGATGTTCAAGATGGTATAGCCGAATGGCTGCCCGGACTGGGCGTCCAATTTGTCTATGGGCACACGGATGCCATGATGGCGCTGCACATTGATGCCGATGATAAACATTTCGTCTATTGCGCTGACCTCATGCCCTCATCCTTCCACATCAGCCTGCCCTGGGTGATGGCCTACGACATCCGACCCCTCATTACTTTGGAGGAAAAAGAAATGTTATTAAAAAATGCGGCAGATAATGGCTGGTACCTTATTTTTGAGCATGACCCGCTTTCCGCTTGTGCCACTTTGCAAAAAGACGAGCGGGGCAGGGTACAGATTCAGAAAAAATACCAAGAATTACCTTGAGAAACTACCGCAAAATAAGGCGCTCTTTTTTTAGACAAAGCAAACTCCTGCCTTTGTCGGCCTGGCTATTTTTTCATGCTTTTTGGGTAAATGGGCAAGTACCATTTGACTGCAATGGCCAATTTTTTATAGGGGTAAACGGAACGGGCAACAGCACCTTGTATGCCATGAACGCAAACCCGACAGGCAATGGACTCCTCATTTTCCCTCCCAACCTGACCGTCAAATCCACCAACGCCATTGGTTTTAGGAAAAAAGACCACCTCATTTACGGCTATGAAAGCGGGAAGATTTTTACCCTTGACAAAAACGGCCTATACTCAGAAATAACCAATGTTCAGGTGACGCCGGGCGTGGACTATTTCGGCGGCGACGTTTCCGCCGATGGAAAATATTACGTAATGGTGGGCGGCAAAACCGTCAACGGAGTTTATCAAGATGTAGAACTCGTAAAGATTGACCTGGAAGATCCTCAGTTTGGGCAAACGGTTTTGCCCTTTTCAGGTGAAATCGTCCGCACTTTCGACATTGCCTTCGACCCCACCAACGGCTTGCTGTATGGCCTCGACGTGAACAAAGCCCGCATTTTTATTTTGGATAGTGAAACGGGGGCGGTCACCACAGTTTTTCCCAGCGACCCCAGCGGCCAGGTAGCAGGAGCGTTATTTTTCGATGGCTTTGGCAATCTATTTTCCTATGGCACTTTCGATAGCCCGTTGAAAAACACATTATATAGCATTGATAAAAACACGGGGGCCATGCAGGTCATTGCCAGTGGCCCAGGTTCGGGCGGCGGCGATGGCTGCTCTTGCCCATATACCATCAGTTTGTCCAAAAGTGTTTTTCCCGAAAGCGTTTATTCCTGCTCCGAAGTGGCTTATACTTTTACCATCCACAACCTAACCGACTCAACACTGCCCGGCCTCACACTGGAAGACCATTTGCCAAGCGGATTTCAAATCGTTGATTTATCGCAAAACCTTTTCGGTGGCCAGGCCGTCAGCGGCATCGGTAGCGGGCTTTTAAAAATCGTCAATATGGCGGTTCCGCCAGGAGTTTTTACTGTAAAAATGACAGTAGAAGTGGGCGACATCCCGGCTGGCATTTACAAAAACCAAGCAAGCATCAGCGGCATCCCTACCCTATTCGGTGGCGACGAAAAACGCTCAGACGATCCTCAGACACTCGGCCAAATGGACAGCACCTCACTTGAGGTTCTTGAACTGGGCTTTGAAGGATTGGCCATTTTCGACACGCTCTGCCAAGGCGACACCCTCTGGGCCGATGCCTCCAGTTATGGTCAAAAATTCCTATGGCAAGACGGCAGCTCCAGTGCGGTCTATCCAATTACTCAAAGCGGCAACTATCGGGTTCATGTCATCGCCGGCTGCGACACAGCCAACATTTTTTACCAAATCCAATCTTCGTTTATTGAGATTCTTGAAAAAGCGCCTTACTCGATTGAGTCGGGCGATACCGTGACTTTTTTCCCAATTATTTTAAATGAAGGAGAAACTATCCAATACCAATGGACTGACCCTTTGGGAAATTCCCTTTCCTGCCTTGACTGCCCAAATCCTACTGCCCGCCCGCTTGAATATACAAATTACCTGCTCACTGCCACCAATGAACATAGCTGCCGGGACAGCATTTATTTTGCAGTTATTTTGGATAAAACAAGGCGGGTGTACGCACCAAATGCATTCTCTCCGAACGGCGACGGCATCAACGATATGTTTTATTTGCAAGGAAAAGGCACGGCGACCGTGAATTACCTGAAAGTTTTTTCCCGTTGGGGCAACTTGGTTTATGATGGCAAAAATATGGCGATGAACGATGACACACATGGCTGGGACGGGACTTTTAAGGAGAAAAAAGTGCAGGCGGGCGTGTATGCTTGGGTAGCTGAGCTGGTGTTTTTGAATGGGGAGCGGCAAGTATTTGAAGGGGACGTAATTTTGATGCGTTGAATAATTGAATAATGCCAATTTCCAATTTTAAAATATTGCCTGTTGATCTGCTTGCAAGGTATTGCCAAGAAGTGGACGAGCGTCAGTTACTCCACTACAAAAATTTGAAAGACAGTGAGTTATCCATCAAAAACTTCAGCTTTTACACCTCCGTCTCTGCCGTTTTTTCCAGCAAAATAGAGGGTGAAGACATCGAACTGGATTCCTACATCAAACACAAGCGTTTCGGTATTCAATTCAAACCTGACTATACCCGCAAAATTGACGATCTGTACAATGCCTATTTGTTTGCCCAAAAAAATCCAATCAATGAGGTGAACATTGGTCAGGCCCACCAACTTTTGACAAAAAATATCCTACCGAAAAACCGCCAGGGAAAAATCAGGGCGTCCATGATGTTCGTGACTACGCCCAATGGCAAAATTGAGTACGTAGCGGCATCGCCCTTTGTGGTGAAACAGGAATTGGAAAAATTTTATGAAGACTTGGAAATGCTGGTAAAGCAAGATTTGACGGTCCAGGAAATATTTTTCTTTGCCGCTCTTCTCCACCTTGTTTTTGTAAAAATCCACCCTTTTGACGACGGGAATGGAAGAGCGGCAAGGCTCATTGAAAAATGGTTCCTGGCCGAAAAAATAGGAAAGAATGCTTGGCTGATTGAATCGGAGAGATATTACTACGCCAACCACGCTACTTATTACAAAAACATCCGGGCCCTGGGTTTGGAGTACGAAACACTTGACTACACGCAAGGTCTCCCATTTTTAAAAATGTTCGCAACTTCCCTTGGTAGCGCAGCTCCCATGGCCTAATCCCAATAGGCTTACACCTCCAACGCCTCCTGCGCTTCCACCCACTCGGTCATCGCCTTTTCCAGTTCTGATTTTTTGCGTTCGTATTCCTGCATAATTTTTTGGCCGTCAGGTTTTAAGTAAAAATCGGGCAAGTTGATGCGGGCTTCAAAATCGGCGATTTCCGCCTCCAGTTTTTCCACCTTTTTTTCGGCATTGGAGACGGCCCGTTGCAGGTTTTTCCGCTCTTCATAATTCAGTTCCTTTCCATTTCTGCCAGCGCCTCCACCATTTCCAATGCTACTGCTCATTTCCACTGCCCGCATATCGTCCAGTTTGCGTTTTTCCAGGAAATAGTTCACATCGCCGAGATAGGTGTGCAACTTTTTATCACGAAATTCCACGGTGGTGTCGGTCAGCCCAGCCAAGAAATCACGGTCGTGGGAAACAACAATCAAAGTTCCGCTATAGTCGAGCAAAGAGGCTTTCAACACTTCTTTGGAAAGCATGTCCAAGTGGTTGGTTGGCTCATCGAGCACCAATAAGTTGATGGGGCGTAGGAGTAGGCAGGCCATTGCCAACCTGGCCCTTTCGCCACCGGAGAGGACGGACACTTTTTTATCCTGATCCTCGCCGCTGAACAGGAAGGCACCGAGGATATTGCGCAGTTTGGTGCGCATTTCCGGCGGCGAGTGATCTTCCATCGTTTCCAGCAGTGTTATTTTAGGGTTCAGCGCTTCCGCCTGGTTTTGTGCATAATAGCCAATATGGACGTTGTGGCCAGGTTTCACCTCGCCGGAGGTGGGCTGCAGGTGATTGACCATCATTTTGGCGAGGGTCGTTTTGCCCTGTCCGTTTTGCCCGACGAATGCAATCCGATCCCCTCTTTCAATTTTTAAATCCACGCCGTTCAGTACATTGAGGTGGCCGTAGCTTTTCACGATATTTTTTACTTCGATAGCAATTTGGCCAGAGCGGGGCGGCTCCGGGAAGCGGATATTCATCACTGCGGTATCCGTGTCCTCCATTTCGATGCGGTCAATTTTTTCCAGCTTCTTTTGCATGGACTGAGCCAGCGAGGTTTTGGATGCCTTTGCCATGAAGCGGCTGATGGTACGCTCCATTTGGGCAATCTGCTTTTGCTGGTTGGTCTGGGCGGCAGCCATTTTTTCACGGCGCTCCTCCCGCATTTCCACGTATTTGGAATAGTTGGCCTTGTAGTCGTAAACTTTGCCCAACTCAATTTCCACCGTGCGTTTGGTCACGTTGTCGAGGAACATTTTATCGTGGGAAATGAGGACGACAGCGCCTTCGTAGGTTTGGAGAAACTCCTCCAGCCAGAGAATACTTTCGATGTCGAGGTGGTTGGTCGGCTCGTCGAGCAGCAGGTAGTCGGGGCGTTGAAGCAGCATTTTGGCCAGTTCGATTCGCATCTGCCAGCCACCACTAAACTCATCGGTCAAACGGTTGAAGTCGCTGTTTTTAAAACCCAATCCCTTTAGCACTTTTTCAGCATCCGCTTGCATATTGCCGCCTCCAATGAGGTGGAAACGATGGTCGAGATCCGACATTTCGTCCAGCAGTTTAGCGTAGCTATCGCTCTCATAATCAGTGCGGTGCGTGAGTTCTTCGTGGATTTCGGCCAAGCGCTTTTCCACCAGTTTTGCATCGTCGAAGGCCGACAAGGTTTCGGCGATGACGGTTTTTCCTTTAGGCATATTCATTTCCTGGTGCAAAAAACCAAGGGTAGAATTGGACGGGCGCTGGATGCTCCCCTCGTCCGGCACTTGCGATCCTGCGATAATTTTCAGCATGGTGGACTTGCCCGCCCCGTTGCGCCCGACAAGGCCGATGCGGTCTTTTTCACCGATGACAAAAGAAACACGGTCGAGCAGGATGCGGTCGCCGTACTGAACATATATATTGGCTGCTGTAAGCATTTTCTAAATTGGTATTTTTTGAAAAAACGGCGCAAAGGTAAGCGGGGCGGGCGGGATATTTGGCTTTGTTAAAATTCATTTTTTTCAAAAGAACCATGAAATTTGCCCGCCATTGAAAAAACATCAATTCCTTTCATCATGAACAACAAAATCCTCATCATTCTTTTTGCAGCCTTGCTGGGCGTTTTTGCCCTGACAAAGATTTTTTCCGGAAAACAGGCAGGCTCCTTTAATCCTGATATCATCCAGGTGGATTCGGCCAAAGTGACGAAGGTGGTCATCCATGCCAAGGCCGACAGTTTGGAAGAGGTTGTTTTAAAACAGGAAGGAACTGGTTGGACGGCCACCAAGGGCAAGTTGTCCGTCAAGGTAACCGATGAATCCGTGGGCCAATTGATTGGCAGTTTGGGTTTGGTAAAAACCAATTTCATCGCCGCCAAAAGCAAGGAAAAATGGCCAGAATACGAACTGGAAGAAGGCAATGCTTCGCATATCACGGTTTATGGCAGCGATAAAGTGTTGGCCGATTTTTATGTTGGAAAATTTTCCGTGAACCAACAGGCGAGACAAATCACTTCCTATATCCGGACGGCGGACAGTGACAACGTTTATGCGGTGGAGGGCATGGGGGGCATGATGCTCGGCCAGGGTTTCAATGCCTATCGTGACAAAAAAGCGCTCGACCTCAACATCCACGCCATTGAAACACTACATTATGAAGGTGACCAAAACTACAGCGTTACGAGGTCAGGCGACCAATGGCTGTTAAATGGCACTGAAGCATTGGACACGAGCAAGGTGTTCAACTTCCTCGCCAACCTCCGACAAATGAACGGCGACCAATTTGCCGATGGTTTTGAGGAGTCGGCCAGTGATCAAAAGTTAATAAAAAAGCTCACGATAAGCGGGGGCAATATGCCAGAACCAGTCATCGTTCGTGCATGGCAAGATACAACCTTGAATTTGCCTTTTGTTGTTCAATCGAGCCAATTCCCCCATTCGTATTTTGCCAGCGATTCTACCCGATTGTTCAAGCGTATTTTTAAGCCAGTGAGCGAATGGTAGTAGCATTTATTAAAGTTTGTTAGGGTGTTTTTTATTCATGTTTTTATCAAAATGTAATTTTTAAAACACCTAATTTGATATGAAAAAAACATCAATCGCAATCTTCGTTTGCTTACTTGCTGCCATAAGTGTTTCTGCACAAATCGGCGTGATCGGAGGGTTCCAATCCTTTCGGGCTGACAACTGGGAAAAATTTTATGTAGAAAATGAACCGGGTGCCATTTATCCAATATATGGCTACAATTTGGGCATTGACTATTGGTTCAGGCTGAAAAAAAGACGCATCGAATTCACTCCAGAACTATCTTTCGGGTCGTTTGAAGGAAAATTGGGTACAAACACGGTGTCTCACAAAACCTTCGGTTTTTACTTTTTCACCAATATTTATCCATTTGATTTGACCAGTGATTGCGACTGCCCTGTATGGTCAAAAGATGGGAATTTTTTCACAAAGGGTTTCTTTGTTCAATTGGCACCAGGCTTCAGTTTTTTCAAAAATCAATCGAAAAACACTACAGCTATTGACGAATTTGATAGCACCTCCTACAGTTTTGGCGGGTCAGTGGGAGCAGGCCTCGACCTTGGCATATCCGATTTTTTGACAATTACCCCGCTGGGCAGGTATTATTTTTTCCCTTCGGCACATTGGGACAATGCCCTCCATGCTCCAAATTCCGACGCAAACATCCATCAATTCTTTGCAGGCCTAAAACTTAGTTTCCGTTGGAACCAGGGCAACAAATTCAGGCGGTAGATTTGAGGAAAGAATATGTTTCCACCTGGGATCGAATTGCTTTTTCGCCTGTTTTTCGCTGCACATATCGGTTGTCATTTTCTCCATTGACGATCCTGGCCTTTACGTTGTCATTTAGTTGAAAATCAATGATTTGGCGGATTTCCTTGTGCAGCTTTTCATCCAAAATTGGAAAGGCCACCTCTACCCTTCTGTCCAGGTTGCGGCCCATCCAGTCAGCGCTGGCGAGGTACATTAAATCCTCGCCAGCATTGGCGAAAATATAGACACGGGCATGTTCCAAAAAGCGGTCGAGAATGGTAGTGATTTTGATGTTTTCTGTAAAACCCTCCACACCCGGTTTTAGGCAACAGATGCCCCGCACGACCATCCTGATTTTCACGCCAGCCTGGCTGGCCTCCACCAATTTGGCCATCATTCGTTTATCTTCCAGGCTATTTTGTTTGATGATCATCCATGCCTCCGTGCCTCTTTTTGCATTTTCAATTTCCTGCTGGATGAGCTTCTCAAATGTTTCTCTAAGTGTGTAGGGAGCGACCAATAGTTTCTTGCATTTGGGCATCAACAGTTTTCCTTCCAGAAGATCAAACACTTGGGCGATTTCATCGGCCATCTTGGGATTGGCTGTCAGGATCGCATGATCTGCATACAACAAGGCCGTTTTTTCGTTGAAATTTCCTGTGGAGAGGTAGGCATAATTTTTCAAACCAGATTCCTCTTGCTTTGTGATGAGCAACAGTTTTGAATGCACTTTGATGCCAGGGAAACTGTACTTCACCAAAGCGCCCGCCTGCTCCAGTTTTTCGCCCCAAAACAAATTGGTCTCCTCGTCGAAACGTGCTTTTGCCTCAATAAAAACGGTCACTTTTTTACCATTGGCAAGCGCCTTCAGCAGTGCTTCGCAAACGGCTGATTTGCTGGCCACCCGGTAGAGGGTTATTTTGAGTGAAATTACTTTATCGTCGGCAGCCGCTTCTTCGATCAAGCGCAAAACGTAGTCAAATTTTTGATAGGGATAATGGAGCAAATAGTCCTTTTGATCAATGGCTGGCAAAAGCAGTTCTATCAATTCCAATTCCCGGTGTGGCAAGGGTGGCATCGGTTCATCGTGCAGCATTTGCAGGCCCGCTGGATTGGGAAAAGCGAAAAAGTCGTTGAAATTGTGGTATCGGGCACCCGGTATCAGGTCGTATTTTGAAAGCTGGAAAATCTCCCTGACACTTTTAAGCACAGCCTCCGGCATGGTGTCGTCGTACAGGAAACGGGTAGGCAATCCAACATGGCGCTCGTGCAGTCCCTCCTTTATTTTTTCAACAAGGTCGCCGGCGTATTCGTCGTCAATATAAAGCTCGGCATCCCTTGACATTTTCACGGAATACGCCCCGCTGACTGTCTTTTCTGGAAAAACTTCCCGCAAGGCCAGGCGGATGATGTCATCAACAAATGCAATATAATGCGAATCCAAAATAGAAGGCAGTTCCACGAAACGGCCCGTAACCGTAGTGTCTATTTTTACAAAAGCCAATTGGCTGCTTTCTTGAAAAGCGACAATGAAATAAATGCCTTTGTTTTCCAAAAAAGGAGGCTCGCCTGCCTGGATGAATTGCCATTGCAGGCCAGGCTGGATTTTCTCCTTAAAAACGCCCATTGCAAATCTTTTCTGAGCTTCGCTAAACTGCTCCTCCCTGAGGAGGTGAATCCCGTGGCCTTCCAGGCTTGGCATGATCTCTTCCCTAAAAACCCGCCCGAATTCAGCCTGTTGATGCCGCACTATTTCTTTGATTCGCCTCAACAACCTGCGGGGCTTCAGTTCCATTTCCTTGCGGGTGGATTTGGCCAATTTTCTGAAGCTGCGCAAGGAAGCCACCCGAACCCGGAAAAACTCGTCAAGATTGGAAGAGTAAATGGCCAAAAACTTTATCCTTTCGTACAAAGGCACCGAGCGGTCCTTGGCTTCCTGCAAAACCCTTTCGTTGAAGCTCAACCATGAAATGTCACGTTCGGTCGTTGGAAGGTTTTCCGCCATTGCTGTGATTGTTTTATTATTGAAAATAGGAAGATGCACCCTGGTATTTTCAAGGCTACGCAAATTAGTAGATAAACAGAGAAAATGGATTGAACAAAAGAGGGCCAATGTAGGGCTGGCTTTTTATTCAGGGCGCATTTCTTCATTAAGTTTTCATAAAATTAAACTTTTATAAAATTGTTCACCTATGAATATGTTGAAACAAAATAATTTACCTTTGCGCCGCTGTAACTGATTTTCGTAATCACTAACGGCTGAAAACCCACGGGTACAAAGTTGGAAAGCTTGTTTTTTCGGTCAGTTTGTCACAGTTTAAAAGACGTGAGCTGTTCATACCCAAACGATTAAGCATCCAGCCAAATTAAATGTGTTACAGCCGAGCACGGCGGGTTTTCGCACAATTTTTTTTTAAATGGCAGTTTATTTAACCAAAGAGAAGAAAGAAGAAATCTTCAAACAGTATGGTGGAGCAGAAAAAAACACAGGTTCCACCGAAGGACAAATCGCTTTGTTCACCTTCCGCATCCAAAAACTTTCTGACCACTTAAGGGCATTCAAGAAAGACCATGCGACCCGCCGCAGCCTGATGATGATGGTTGGCCGCCGCAAGCGCTTGCTGGATTATTTGAAGAAAAGAGACATCAACAAATACCGGGAGCTTATCAAGAACCTGGGTATTCGTGGATAAAAATTACGGTTGGGAAAAGTGCCTCACTTTTTTTGGGGCACTTTTCTGTTTAGCCGCCCCGGTTGGGGAATCTACAATTCCGGCAGCTTCCTTCCAACTTCCAATTCGAGGTAATTTGTTCTAACCGATTTTAAACCATAAACCCTTCAATACAAAGGGCATTTATTGTTTAAGAGCTTTTACCTCCTTTCTAAAAGGTTATACAAAGTCCTTAATTATAAACTCAGGTCAGGCAAATGGCCAGGCCGCTAATTTTAATCCATAAAATGGGTAAACAAATTCCAACCACAACTTCCTTCAATTTGCCCGATGGAAGAGAAGTGATTATCGAAACTGGTAAACTCGCCGCACAGGCTGATGGCTCTGTGGTGGTACGGGTGGGCAAAACCATGCTGCTTGCTACAGTGGTAGCAGCAAAAAAAGTCAGGGAAGGCCAGGATTTTTTTCCGCTTTCCGTTGATTATCAAGAAAAATTTGCCAGCGCTGGCCGCATCCCCGGCAACTTTTTCCGTCGTGAATCCAAACTTTCCGACTATGAAGTGTTGACTTCCCGCCTCGTGGACAGGGCCATCCGCCCGCTTTTCCCCGACGGTTTTATGGAAGACACACAGGTCATCCTCAATCTCATGTCGGGCGACAAGGATGAATTGCCGGATGCCTATGCAGCACTGGCCGCTTCTTCCGCACTCACCCTGTCCGAAATCCCTTGGCAAGGGCCAATTTCAGAAGTCAGGGTAGCAAGGATCAATGGTGAATTTCATATCAACCCCAGCAAATCCTCAGCGAAAGCAGCCGATATCAACCTCATCGTTGCTGCCGACCTGAAAAACATCATGATGGTAGAAGGCGAGGCTAACGAGTGCGATGAAAAGGATCTGGTGGAAGCCATCCGCATAGCGCACGAAGCCATTAAGGTGCAGTGCCAGGTTCAGCTTGACCTTGCCCAAAAAGTAGGCGGCAAGGCCCTTGAGAAAAGAGGATTCGATGCTCCTGTCGAAAACGAAGAAATCAAAAACTTCGTAGCGTCCTACGCCAAGGACAAAATTTATGAAATTTCAAAGTCATTCTTTGAGAAGCAGATCCGCAAGAGCAAATTCGACGAAATCAAAGAAGGAATCAAAACGCAGTTGACGGAAGATAAAGGCGAAGAATTTGTGGGTGAAAACGAAAAGCTGATTGGCAAGTATTTCGATGATGTGAAGAAAAAAGTGGTGCGCCACATGGTGCTGGACGATCAAGTCCGTTTGGATGGTAGAAAATACAATGAGATCCGCCCTATCTGGACAGAAATTGACTACCTGCCCTCGCCGCACGGCTCTGCCATTTTCACCCGTGGTGAAACGCAGGCCTTGACCACCGTGACCCTGGGTACCAAGTTGGATGAAATGATGATTGATAATGCCCTGGAGCAGTATTATGAAAAATTCATCCTCCACTACAACTTCCCCCCCTATTCCACCGGTGAAACGAAGCCGCTCAGGGCACCTGGCCGCCGTGAGGTGGGCCACGCCAACCTGGCAGGCCGTTCGTTGAAACAGGTAATGCCAGAAGGTTTTCCCTACACTGTGCGTTTAGTTTCCGATATTTTGGAATCAAACGGCTCCTCGTCCATGGCCACGGTTTGCGCTGGTTCACTGGCACTGATGGATGCTGGCGTTCCAACTAAAGCTGCCGTTTCCGGAATTGCGATGGGAATGATTGCAGAGGGCGGCAAAGCTGCCATCCTTAGCGACATCCTGGGCGATGAAGACGCATTGGGCGATATGGACTTTAAAGTGACTGGCACTGCCAAAGGCATTTGTGGTTGCCAAATGGACATAAAAATTGATGGGCTTTCCTATGAGTTGTTGGAACAGGCCCTGATGCAAGCTAAAGAAGGCCGTTTGCACATTTTGTCAAAAATGGCGGAATCCATGGCTGAACCAAGGCCTGACATGAAACCTCATGCCCCAAGGATAGTGGAATTGATCATAGACAAGAGCTTTATTGGTGCAGTTATCGGCCCTGGTGGCAAGATCATCCAGGAAATCCAAAGCACCACTGGCACTATCATCAACATCTCGGAAGTGGGCGAACATGGTATTGTCAATGTGGCAAGCCCAGACAAGAACAGTATTGACAAAGCAGTTGCCCGCATCAAGGAAATTACCTTCACCCCATCCGTGGGCGATGTATATGAAGCAGTGGTAAAAACCGTGATGCCGTATGGCGTTTTCGTTGATTTCCAAGGCAAAAGCGGCCTATTGCACGTAACAGAAATGTCGCACAGCCGAATTGACAATGTGGAAGATGTTTTCTCCGAAGGCGATCCTGTCAAAGTGAAGCTGATCGGTATAGACAACAAAACTGGCAAATTCCGCTTGTCAAGGAAAGCCTTGATGCCAAAAGCCGATGGCACCATGCCCACTGAAGACGAATACATGGATGATGGTGGAGGCGGTAACCGTGGCGGCGGCGGCGGTGGTGGATACCGTGGTGGCGGCGGTGGAGGCGACCGTAGAGGCGGCGGTGGAGGCGGTGGCTTCCGAGGTGGAAGGCGGTAATTTTGAAGAACTTTGAACTTTAGTTATAAAGAATAGGCCAAGGCATCATAACCTTGGCCTTTTTTTATTTACTCTCATTGGATATAAATGCTTGTTTGTAAAGAAGTTGTGAAAGGCCTTCCAAGAATTTGATTTTTAATATTGGCATACAAAAAACTTCCTTCTACCTTTGGACGATAACCGATAAAACAAATTATCACTCACAAACAGAGCTGGCTAAGTTGAAGGTTGAACGAGCCGAAAAACCCTAACAACTGCGCTTTGCTCTTTTTGAATCTATTCCTGCCGATGAGAAACCGCACCATCATCACAGACGTGAAACCAAACCTGGAAGAAGGCCGCTATTATATCAAGCGCATCCCTGGAGAAGATGTAAAGGTCAGCGCCAAGATTTTTTGCGATGCCGAAGACATCATCCGGGCAAGCATTTTATACAAAAAAGAACAAGACAAAAAATGGAGCGAAGCTCCGATGCAACTAATCGGCGAGGACGATTGGACTGGTGAATTTTACGTGACTTCCGAGGGTTTTTACCAGTATAAAATCGAAGCCTGGGTGGACAACCTCGCCACCTGGAACGATCGTTTCGTCAAAAAACACAGCAAGGGGCAACATCTTTCCAAAGATTTGGCTTTGGGAACCTTTTGGCTTAAAGCCGCCGCAAAACAGGCGGACAAGGCTTCCGCAAAAAAACTGACGGATTGGGCAAAATTGTTTGAAAATGAAAACAACTACCATGCGGCCATCAATTTAGCCTTGAGCGAGGATTTTAAAAGCACTATTGCCCAAACCAAGCTCAAAAACCACCCTACCACATTTGATAAAAACCTTAAAATTCGTGTGGGTGCGCCCAAAGAACTTTTCAGTACTTGGTATGAAATGTTCCCACGCTCCGCAAGCGCTATACCCGGAAAGCACGGCACATTTAAAGACTGTGAAAAATTGCTCCCACGCATAGCGGGCATGGGCTTCGATACATTGCTTCTCCCGCCCATTTTCCCCATTGGAAAAACCAACCGCAAGGGCAGGAATAACTCTCTGGTAGCAGATACAGATGACGTCGGGTCGCCCTGGTCGGTTGGCAACGAAGACGGCGGGCACAAATCCATCAACCCTGAATTGGGCAGCTTGGCCGATTTTGAAAAATTTGTGAAGTCGGCTTCCAAACAAGGAATTGATGTAGCGCTGGACTTGGGTCTGCGCTGCTCTGCCGACCACCCTTATGTGAAAGATCACCCTGATTGGTTCAAGCGAATGCCGGATGGCAGCCTGGCCATTGATGAAATCCCGCCCTTGTACTACACCGATATTGTTGAGTTTGATTTTGAATGCGGGGATTGGGAAAATCTTTGGAACGAACTATTGAGTATTGTGCTGTTTTGGGCCGAAAAAGGGGTCTTCATTTTTTATGTGAGCACTCCACATTACAAGCCCTTCGACCTGTGGAATTGGCTCATAGGCGAAGTACATAAACGATACCCACATGCTATTTTTCTTTCGGGCGCCATCACGAGGCCATTGGTGAAGGAACGTTTGGCCATGTCGGGTTTCAACCAATCCCTTTCGAGGTTTTTTTGGAAAACAACCAAAAAAGAAATTCAGGAGTACTTGCTGGAAATAACACAGAGTGAAACCAAGGAGTACATGCACCCCAATTTCTTCACCAATACGCCCGACATTTTGCCAAGCTACCTGGCCAATGCCGATGAAAACATGTTTATGCTGCGCTATGCAATGGCCTGCACCTTATCGTCCAATTGTGGAGTGTACGGCCCAGTGTTTGAACTGATGAAAAACGAACGCCACCCTGATAGCAAGGAACGTTATTTGAATTCCGAAAAATACGAGATTGGCCACCACGACTGGAACGCAAAGAATCGCATCACGGATTTTATCGCCAAAGTGAATAAAATTAGAAAGGAGAACGATGCTTTCCACAATACTTTCAATATCACCTTTGCACAAACCGACAATGATCAATTGCTCAGTTTTGTAAAAATTTCCCTCGACAAATCGAATATCGTGTGGTGCATCATCAACCTCGACGCACAGCATAATCAATCAGGTTATGTAGAATTGCCCAAGCAGATGCTGGGCATCAAAGGCCACTGGTTCAATTTAAAAGTGGACGATTTGTTGTCCGGCGAGACCTACCATTGGTTTAGCGAATGGAATTTTGTAGAATTGAAACCTTCTGTATATCCGATGCACATCCTAAAAGTAAGTTTGGCAGATTGATCCCGAGGAGTGCCCGGGTAAGAGAAAGCGGGCCCATGTTTTACAACAGGGCCCCGCTTTTTTATTTCTGTTATTTGCTGTCAAAATTTGCAAATTATCATTCAACCAATTGATTGTCAATATTTTAGCCAATGACAAAATGGCCAATGACCAATGACCACTGACCAATGACTCAATACACTAAGCTGGCCTCAACATGGCGGAAGGCTCGTACTTCCAATCCAAAATTTTATAAAAGTCAAAGTCTTCTGGGTTTTCAAGATAAGCCCTTGCCTTGTCGTGGTCGCTTTCGTTCAAAACGTGCAGGTCGCTCAACACCAATCGGGCGAATTCCGTATTGATGTCAACAAGCCGTGGCGGTATTTTCCCTGTTTCGTCTTCAATGTCACTCATAAAAATGGGCTTGATTTCGGCCTTGCGGGTCGTCGTGACGATGCAACCTTTATAACCTTGCTCAAATAATCTTTTCACGCCCATACCCAAGACGGTGCAAAGGGTCAAGTCAAATGCCACGGGACGGCAACAGCGCAATTCGTAGCCCATCTCAACAGGTCGGCTTTTGATGTCAATGCCCAGTTCTTTTAATTTTCGCTGCACCAACACGTTGATAATGTGCGCTTTAGACACATTGCCCAACTCTGGGTGGCCATGTGCATCGTAGGTAAAGGAGATGTCGGAATTTTTGATTTCCTCGGCGTCCAAAATATGGAAAACACCTTCGCTCACGATGGCCACACCGTGCTCGATTTTGTTGATTTTCCTTTTCACCATGGAAGAAATGATGAGGTTGACAATTTTTTCAAATGTCACCTTCACCTTGTCAAACATTTCGGGGATGATGATGACCGGATAATGGCAACTTGCACCAATCTCAAATGCCAGGTGGCCAGCCGATCGGCCCATGGAAGCGATGACAAACCACGTATTGCTCGTCCTGGAATCCTCGTAGATGGTATTGCCGATGCGCACACCTTCGTCTTTGGCCGAGTTGAAGCCAAAAGTGGGCATCATATCGGGCAGGGGCAGGTCGTTGTCAATTGTTTTCGGGACATGGATGTTTTGGATGTTGATGCTTTGTTCGGCCAACCATTTCGTCAGGCGATTGCTGGAGGAGGCTGTGTCGTCGCCACCAATGGTAACCAGTAGCACCACATCGTTTTGGGTAAAAAAGTCGGCAGAGAACTCGGCGTCCTTTGGTTTATAGCGGCTCATGCGCAGGGTTGAGCCGCCCCTTGGGAAAATCCTGTCCGCATAGTGAAAGTTGATGTCCACGGTTTCGGCCTTGCCGTTGAACAGGTTCTTGTAGCCGTCGTGGATGCCGATGACCCGGTAACCATCTTTCAGAAAGACTTTGGCAATGGTACTAATAACCGTATTGATGCCGGGGGCAGGACCGCCTGCACATAGGATAGCAACAGATTTTTGCATTTAATTGGCTGATTTACAGATGAATGTAGAAAATTTGGCGATGGTCTTATCCGGTAGGCGGCGCAAAATTGGGGATTTTTTGCATCAATCAGTAAAACAAATCAGGCTTATTGAAAAGAAAGGAAAAAATAAGCCGAGTCAGTAAATCGCCTTGCGCATAATCGAAGCCTGTACAAAAAAAACAGGGCGAAAACTGCTGTCCAGCTATTTTCGCCTCAAAACTTTAAAACAAAATACACAGATATTTTACTTAAAATTAATCAACACCGGCAGCCTTGCCTGCACACCTTGAGTGCCGATAATTTCCTTTAATTGTTTGTAGTACGGATAAAGGCCGCCCATCTGTTTTGCCATGATTTTGGATTCAAAAGCATCGTCGTCGCCTTCTCCGGTCAGTTCTTCAATGAAGGCTTGCAAGGGTTCTTTTTGGGTGGGGTACTCAGAAATACGGTACTCCTCTACACCAGCCAAGCTGGCCGCCGCCGCTATGGCCCCGTCTAAGGTGCCGATTTCATCCACAAGGTTCAATTCCTTCGCTTTCGTGCCAGTCCAAATGCGGCCCTGCGCTACCTGATGCACTTGGTCACGGGTCATATTGCGGCCATCCGCCACTTTTTGCAAAAAGATCTCATATATGCGGTTGGTGGACGACTGCAAGGCCGCTTTTTCTTGTTCCGACAAATCAAAAAATGGGTTCAACCCCGTGGAACTGGCCGTAGTTTTTACGCTGTCCCAATGAATGCCGAGTTTGTTGTCAAACAACTCGCTGGCATTGGGCAACATTTGGAATACACCGATGGAACCTGTCAAAGTATTGGGTTCAGCATAGATTTTATCGGCCATACAAGCAATGTAATAGCCGCCCGATGCCGCATAATCGCCCATAGAAACGACCACTTTTTGACCTACCTTTTGCGCCAGGGTAAGCTCCCGCCAGATGTTATCGGAAGCCAATGCGCTACCGCCCGGTGAGTTGACCCGCAACACGATGGCCTTGAATTTTTCGTCTTCCCTGATTTTGCGGATGATTTTTACATAATCATCGTCAACGATGTTCCCTTTTTCACCATTTTCGGTCAAAATGGAGCCTTCCGCATAGACCACTGCTATCTTGTTTTTGGCAGAATAGTCTTTCTTCTCGGTGTAGCTTTTGGCGTAATCTTCCAAGGAGACCAGATTGACATCCTTGTCTTCGTCCAGTTCCAGCTTTGCCTTTAAATCTGCAATCACATCGTCCACATAGCCCTCGGTATCGGCCAAGCCATAATTTACAGCATCGGTAGCACTTTGGATTTTCAGGCCATCGGCCATGGTGCGCAATTCAGCCACCGACTTGTTCCTTGATTTGCCAATTTCAGTTAGGTAATTATTGAAAACCGGTTCCAAATATTGCCTAAGCTGCAAGCGGTTTTGGTCGCTCATTTCATTGAGGCGGTACGGCTCGGTTGCGCTCTTAAAATCACCTGCATAAAACACCTGCATTTTGACCCCAATTTTGTCAAGCATATCTTTGAAAAATGGGATCATCGCTGAAAAACCGTGAAAATCTATGCCACCGAGGGGGTTGACATATACCTTGTCGGCTACCGAGGAAACATAATAAGCGCCCTGGGTATAGTATTTAGAATAGGCGATGATAAACTTTCCGCTTTCCTTGAATTTCAACAAGGCATTGCGGAGGGAAGTGGCCTTGGCAATCCCAGAATGAATGCCCTCATCCAGATTGAGATAAATGCCTTTGATCTTGTCATCAGAGGCTGCATGTTCAATGGCATCTTCAATGTCGCTCAAGCCCAAAATGTGTTGGTTTTTGAGGTCAAAAGGGTTCGTTTCAAGGTTGTTGGTTTGCTCTGGGATGGTTTGGCTGAAAGTAATTTTCAGCACGCTGTTGTCGTCAACGCTGACTTTTTTTTCAGAAGCACTGCTGGCCAAGCCGATGCCTATGAAAAAAAACAGGGCCATGATGCCAATGATGGCCAAACCCACTCCTACACAGGAGGCTAAAACATTTTTAAAAAATTGATTCATGTATATTCTTGTTAGAGTATTTCAAAATATGAAAAATACAACCTGCGAACAGTGCCGAAGTTAACTTGCCGAGGACGTAAGGCTTCTTTTTTTAGATAAAATACGGTTTTCTGTTGACGGCAGTCCATTTGGCAAATGTCCTGTGAACTGTAACTTATTTGGCAGTTCTATAAAATGCCCGTCACATTTTTAATAAATTTTGGCTGTCTGCCTTACTTTTAACTTTTCTTTCGCCACATGCCCAATAAGGAATTCCCTGAACAATGTACAAACTGTACAAACTGAACAAACTAATTCAAATCACCTGATTGATGGTAAACTTTCCTTTGATGAGCCGTTCCCTGTCGTTAATCGCCGTCCTGTTGTTTTATGTAAATTCCATGTATGCCCAAGACATGGAAATCACGGACGCTTCCACCCCTCCCATTACCCCTGAAAACTTGATATCCAACATATTTTTGGGCGATGGCGTAGAGGTACTCAACGTTGATTTCCAGGGTGATGCGGCCGCCGTCGGCTATTTTAAAGACGGTGAAACAGAAGTGGGCATAGGGCGTGGCATCGTGATGACCAGCGGACGAGCATCTTCTCCCAATTGCAACGACCCTTTCGGTGCCAACTGCGTAGGCAGCAATTTTGCCAATAATGACAACTCAAGCAACGTCAGCGACCCCGATCTCACTGCTATTTCATCGCTGAATATCAATGATGCCGCCAAATTCACCATCACATTTATTCCTACCGCCGATACACTTAGGTTCAAATATGTTTTCGCATCGGAAGAATATCCGGAATACGGGTGCTCTGTATTCAACGATGTGTTTGGTTTCTTCATCAGTGGCCCAGGCATTAACGGCCCCTATCAAAACAACGGCGTCAATATCGCCCTGGTGCCGGGCACCAACGACCCCGTTGCCATCAATAGCGTACACCCTCAAAACCCCAATAACCCTTCCTGCACACCGGTCAATTTGCAGTATTACAATTTCAACGAAAACACCAACAACCAACCCGTTTATGATGGATACCTCGATGTATTTGTGGCGGAAGTGGTGGTCATTCCCTGTGAAACTTATACCATCAAACTAATGATCGCTGACGTTGGAGATGGCGCTTTCGACTCTGGTGTATTTCTGGAAGCGAAAAGTTTTGGTACGGGTTCACTGCAAGTCGAAACGGCCACAGTTAGCTTAGACGGCACGATAACGGAAGGCTGTTCGAGCGGGTCGGTTACTTTTTCCATGCCTGGCCCCGTTGAGGCTGATTTTCCTTTGGATTACAATCTTATCGGTACAGCCATCAATGGAACAGACTATGTTGAAATTCCAAGCGGCCTTTTCATACCGGAGGGAGACAGTGTTATTACCCTTGATATTGTGGGCATCGTGGACAATATTGATGAAAATTTGGAGAGCATAGGCATTGATATTCAACGGGATGTATGCAACAGGGACACTTTTTGGATTTTTATTCGGGACAATGAAATTGTGCCACCCAACCTTGGGCCAGACACTTCTATGTGCGAGGGCGATTCCATTTTATTGAACGGCACCTTGCCCATTCCCCTGCCCGTGCCGCCCTCGTTCACCAATGATCAGGACATGATTTTTGATGAAACAGCTCCTTTGTATTCGTCCATTTTGGTAGCGGGCGTTCAACCCGTCACGCTGGGGCCCGGCGTCATTCAGTCTGTCTGTGTAAACATTGAGCACAAATGGGTGGACGACCTTGTCGTTTATTTGCTTTCACCAGGCGGCCAGTTCATTGAGCTGTCTTCCAACAACGGCTCTAATTGCGACAACTATAACAACGTTTGTTTTACACCAACAGGCACTACGTCCATCAATTATGTATTTCCCTGGCCCACCTGCACCGCTGGAATTGAGCCAGGTTTTTCTAACGGAACTTTTCTGCCAGAAGGCGTTTGGAGCGACCTATGGGATGGCGACTACCCGACCAATGGCACTTGGCAATTGTTGATTATTGATGAAAAAAATGGCTTTGATGGCACCTTGCTCGATTGGACCATCACCTTTGAGCCACTCTACCAAATTTATTATGAATGGACTCCCAGCGACGGCCTAAGTTGTTCCGATTGCCCAGACCCCATGGCCTCACCACAGCAGTCCATCCAATACAACCTAAGGGCCTGGGATACTTATGGTTGTGAAGTTTACGATTCAATTTTTATTGAGGTAACTAATGTACTGCCAGCACCCAACGTCGTTTGCAGTGACGTTTCAGTTGGCTCCATCACTTTTACCTGGGACGATGTGCCAGGCGCAATGGGCTATCAGGTCAGTGTAAATGGTGGCCCCTGGACGAACCCCAACACCGATCCGCTCACCCATTTGGTCAATAATCTGACCTTTGAAGACACCGTGACCATTGAAGTTTTTGCCATCGGCGATTGTGACGGTGAAATTGGCACAACTACCTGTACGACCCCAGCCTGCAATGCCCCTCAAATCAACATTGTCAACCAACAAGCGGTGGATTGCCCCGGCAATGACAATGGCTCCATTACTATCAGTGCAAGTGGTGGGAACGGTGCCCCTTATACCTATCAATTAGGCGGCATCGCCAATACCTCCGGCATTTTCACCAATCTGTCCGCAGGCACCTACGTCGCCAGTGCATTCGACATTACAAATTGTGGAAATTCAATCCAAATCACCATCACCGAACCCACGCCCATTGAACTACAGGAAATAATGATCAACCCAATCAGTTGTTTTGGTATCAGCGATGCATCAGTGACAGTTGAAGTACAGGGCGGTTCATATCCTTATACATTCAATTGGGACAATGGCCAAAATGACTCCCTGGCAACGAACCTCGGTCCAGGTACACACATGGTGGTGGTAACCGACGCAAACGGCTGTTCCAACTCTTTAGAAATCAACCTACAGGAACCATCCGAACTTAGCCTTTCCACCCAATCAGTAGATGCAGCCTGTTTTGGCACCAATACTGGAAATGCAATCGCCATAGCTACAGGCGGTACTGCTCCTTATCAATTTCAATGGGACGCCGCAGCCGGCAATGCAAGCACTGATTTGGCAGAAAATCTGGGAACAGGAAGCTACACGGTTGTGGTCACTGATTTAAATGGTTGCCAAGCAACTGCAAGTGCAACAATAGCACAGCCAACGGAATTGACGCTGGCCACAAATGGCCAAAACCTCTCCTGTTCCAATACGCAAGATGGCAGTGCTGCGGCAGTAGCCAATGGCGGCACTCCTGCTTATAGTTTTCTTTGGAACAATGGCAATATGACAGCAACGGCCTCCAATTTGGACATTGGTACTTATGCGGTCACCGTCAGCGATCAAAACGGCTGCACGGCGGTGGATTCTATCAATTTGACCGCTCCCGATCCTATTTTGGTTTCCATCGTGGCTACAGATGCCAACTGTTTTGGCGCAAACAATGGTGCAGCCATCTCCTCCCACACAGGCGGCACTGCACCTTTTGGCTTTTTGTGGGACAATGGTGCCGGCAGTGCCAACCTATCCGGGGTTCCCGCTGGAACCTATTGCCTGACTGTGTCGGATGCCCTAAGTTGCACCGGTTCAGCCTGTGTTGACATTTTGCAGCCCAATGAAATTATCCTCACAGCCAATATCACCGATGCAGGTTGCAACGGCGGCATGGAAGGTGCCATTGATTTGGTGGTAAATGGAGGCACTGGCCCTTTTAATTTCCTGTGGAACAACGGAGCAACCACGGAAGACATCAGCGGCCTGGGTGCTGGAGATTACGACGTGATTGTTCAGGATGCCAATGGCTGTTCGGGTGCTACCGCTGTGACCTTAACGGAATCGGATGCCATCGAAATTTCATTTCAAACAGATGATGTATCCTGCTTTGGGGGGAACAACGGCGAGGCAACTGTAACAGTGACGGGCGGTTCGGGCAATTTTAGCTTTAACTGGATTGGGGCAAACAATTACAGCTCTATTGCCCAAAATCCGAACGATATGCCAGCGGGCGATTTTATTTTGATGGTAGAGGATGAGGATGGATGCAGTTCACAAGCCAATTTGACCATAGGCCAACCCGCCACGGCTGTCATGGTGACCATTGCACCAACCGCTGAAATTTGTTTCAATGCTGACGACGGAACCGCAACGGCCACCGCTTCTGGCGGCGTTTCACCATATATCTTTGAGTGGAACAATAGCCAAACGACGCCAACGGCTAATTCCTTGATGGCGGGAACTTACACTGTCTCAGCTACGGATGCCAACGGTTGCGAAGCAACTGCCCAAGTACAAATTGAGCAGCAAGCGGAGTTGATAGTGCAACTTTCCCAGACATCTGCCTCTTGCAGCGGGGCTTCTGACGGAACTGCAAGTATTGAATCAGTAATGCAAGGCTCACAAAATTTGTCGCTAAACGATGTGCAAATCCAATGGAGCATTGGCAACCAAAGCAGCACATCGGTGAGCGGGCTTACTGGTGGTCAAAATTATTCTGTAACCGTCACCAATAGCCTCGGCTGCACGGCCACTGCCACTATAGAAATTGGAAACCCCGCAGCCGTATTGGCAACTATTTCCAATACGTCCAATATAAGTTGTGCGGGCGGCAACGATGGCTCGGCAACTGCCAGCGGAAATGGCGGCACAGCACCTTACGCCTACGAATGGGATCCCAATGCGAACGGCCAGACTGCACCGACCGCCGTTGACTTATTTGTCGGTATTTACTTTGTAACCGTATCGGATGCCAATGGCTGCACAGCTACCGCTACTACCAGCCTCACCGAACCGCTGCCCTTGACAGTAGAATTTGACAATCAAAAAGTGACTTGTTTTGGAGAAAATGATGGGGCAGTATCGGCATCGGCAGAAGGTGGAACTCCCGCCTACAGTTTTATTTGGTCAAATGGAATGACGGGCGGAACAATCAACGAACTAACCGCTGGTGTCTATTCCCTCACGATAACTGACGCAAACAGTTGCTCACAAGTAGCAGAAACAGAAATATTGCAACCAGCAGAAATTGTCGCAGGATTCACCGTGGAAGATGTTAGCTGCCAGGGCTTCAGGGATGGTAAGATCATAGTCGAAGTGGAGGGAGGTTCCCCGCCATTTAGGTACAGCCGGGACGGGGCGACCTTCACTGGTTCTCCCACTCAAATAGCCCTGGCGCCAGGACTCTATCAAATAACAGTTAAAGACAACAACGGCTGCCTGTTTGAGCTTGGTGATATTTTGGTGCAAGAACCGCCCGCCATCGTTGTAAATCTTGGGCAGGATACAACGGTGGAATACGGCAGCACCTTTGTTTTGAACCCAAATTTTGAGCATTTCAACAGCCAGAATGCCGTCTATGAATGGTACTCCAATAACCCACAAACCCAACCCGAAGAATTGGAGGCCATTCCCGCTGTTTTCCAGGTAGAAAGCCCGACCAGCGTGACCCTGACCGTAACTGACGAAAAAGGCTGCACAGGCGAGGATTTGGTCAACATTTTTGTCAAAAAATTCACAAGCATCCAAGTGCCGAGCGGGTTTGCGCCTGGCCTGGGCGGCAACTCCCTGAACGATGCCCTGCACGTTCACGGCAATTCAAAATTGGTCAAAAGCATCAGCCTTTTCAGGATTTACGACCGCTGGGGAGAAGTGCTGTACGAAGCCAGTGGCTTTGGCATCAATGACACCACAGTTGGCTGGGACGGCACCTTCAAAGGAAAAGACATGCCGCCAGGCGTCTATGCCTGGTATTTGGAGGTCGAATTTGTGGACGAATCAAAAGAGATTTATAAAGGGGAAACTACTTTGATTAGGTAAATGGCGAGTAGGCCCAATACATTCAATTGTAGCTAAACTTTACAAATATGGCTCCTCGATGAATTCGAGGAGCCATATTTTTTGTCTTATCTATGGCCAACTCACCAGGTATTGGGCCAGCCATCCTCCACCAAATATTTCTACTTTTCATTTTTTTGCTCATTTTCGTGGATTCCAACATGACCGGGTACCACTTATTATGGGCAAAAACATTTTTTATCTTTTCCTTTTTTTGATTTTGTCTGAAAGGCTTCCTGCCCAGGAGGTACCCAAAGTACTACATTTTACAAAAAACGACTACCAAGGCCATTTTCAAAATTGGGATATTTCGCAGCGCAAAGACCTCCAACTTTTCTTTGGTAACACCTCTGGACTTTTAAAATATGATGGCACCTATTGGCATAAATACGCCCTGCCTTCAAAACAGGCGGTCAGGGCGATACATTGCGGCAAGGACGGAAAGGTTTTCGTGGGCGGTTTTGCAGCAATAGGGTACTGGCAAGCCAATAAAAACGGTAAGCTGGACTTTACTTCCCTTTTGGAAAAAGTTAAAGAAGACTCCATGGGCAATGAGGAAATTTGGCATATCCTTCCGATGGGCGATAAAATTTTGTTTCAATCCTTTTCTACGCTTTTCATTTATGACAATGAGGAAATCATAAAAGTGCGGCCGCCCGACAATGTCATGTTTGCCAGAAAAATAGGCGACAAAATTTTCATCCCAACCATTTCGAAAGGCATATTTGAATACAAAAATGACGGAAGTTTTGACTTGGTGGCAGGCAGTGAAATATTTGGCGGTAAAAAGATTGCCACCATACTGCCCAGTTCGGTTAGCAGCATGTTGGTCTGTACGCAGAACGACGGGATTTACCAGCAAGTAGGCAGGACATTTGTGCCCTGGAATTGTGAGGTCAACAATGACATGAAATCCTACCAGTTGAACAAGGCCATCCAATTAAGCAATAGTGATTTTGTTTTTGGAACCATCCTCAACGGTCTATTCGTGACCGATAAACAGGGCAATCTTAAGCACCACATCAACCAGGAGAACGGGCTGCAAAACAATACGGTCTTATCGCTTTTTGAGGATCAAGCCCACGAACTTTGGGTCGGGCTGGACAAAGGAATAGACCTCGTGGTGCTGGATTCGCCGCTTCAATATTTTCAGGATAAAACAGGGGAAATCGGGGCGGTATATGCTGCGAGCCTTTTCAAGGGCAATATGTATATCGGTAGCAACCAGGGCATTTTTTTAAAAAAATATCCTGAAATAAAAGACAAGGGTTTTCAATTATTGCCGGGTAGCCAGGGACAGGTTTGGGATTTGCAAGTATTTGATGGACAACTGATTGCCGGTTTAAACAATGGCAGCGCTACTATTGAGGGACAAAAAATGGGATACCTGTTTACCTCTACAGGTGTTTATACCACCATTCCACACCCCGAACGGCTGGATGTGCTGTTGCAAGGCAGCTATACAGGCATCAATATTCTGAAAAAGTCGGCCACTGGTCGTTGGTATTTTTCAAATATAATTGAAGGTGCAGAGTTTTCAGCCTACAAACTTTCTTTTGACAACTGGGGCCACCTTTGGGTGATCCATCCCAAAAAAGGGCTTTATCGGCTGACTTTGGATCCAGCACTAAAAAAGGCGGAAAAAATTGAACTATACAGCAAGGAAAAAGGCCTACCCTCAGATTTTAACCTTGACCTGATCAATATCGGAGGGGAAATGATCATTAAATCCGACTCGCTTTTCTTTACGTTGGAGGAGGCTTCTGGCATTTTCAAACAAAAAAAAGTGCTTGGTAAAACCAAGCTTGAACCAGGAAATTTCAGGCTTATTGGCGGGAGAACGGGAGAATGGTTCCAGGTTTTGCCTTTTCATACCAGCTTCTACCATGGCAACGTGACCAACCTGCGTATTTCCTTGATTACCGGAAACGAACGTATAATACCCTTAGAAACGGTAGGCTATCTTTTTTGCCTGGACGATGGCTATGCCATATTGCCGTATCAAAACGATACATTGGCCACCAAAAAAATGCCGCCCCCGCTCATCACTGGTATTGAAATTGGGCAAAACCAGTTTTTGGATGAACCAGAGAACCTGTCGTTGCCCCTCAGCTTACAGCCTTCCAATAAACAAATCCGAATTTTTTATACCAGTCCCAATTTTACCTTCCGACCGTCCATGCGCACGAGGTTAATCGGCTTTGATGAAAAATGGTCAGCTTACCTTCCTGTTTTCAGTAAGGAATTCACCAACCTGGCCCCAGGAGAATATGTGTTTCAAGTACAGGGCGAGGAGTCGGAGGCCATCGCTTCGTTCCGATTTAGCATTGAGCCTCATTGGTACCAAACCATCTGGGCCATGGTCGGCTACGTATTATTGCTTTCAGCTTTTGGCTGGCTCCTGGTTCATTGGCACAGCCGCCGGATGAGGAATCAAATGGAGCATTTGCAAATAGAAAAAGAAAAGGAACTGGAGCAGCAGCGTATGCATGCCAACAACCAGTTGCTGCAATCAGAGATCCAAAACAAAAACAGGAAATTGGCCGATACGACCATGAACTTGGTACGGAAAAATGAAATGTTGTTGAAAATAAAACGGGAATTGGAAAAAACCCTGCAAAAAAGGGAGGATGGAATATCCAAAAAATCGCTCCTAAAATTGGAACACCTTATCGAAGAACACCTGACCAGCGAGGAGGACTGGAGCATTTTCGAATCCAATTTTAACCAATTGCACGACCAGTTTTTCAAACGTTTGAAAGAAAATTACCCTGACCTAACGCCCGGTGACCTCCGCTTGGCAGCTTACCTTAAAATGAACCTCTCGTCAAAGGAAATTGCCCCATTGCTCAACATCTCGGTGCGGGGGATTGAAAATAAAAGGTACCGCTTACGCACCAAAATGAACCTGGATAACGAGGTGAATTTGACCGAATTTTTGATGGAGTTTTAAACAAAAAAAGGTTTGGTTGAACATTTAATATTCCAACCAAACCTGATCAATTCCGCTCGAAAAATGTTTACTCTCTTTGCTATTAACAAAAAGCCGAATGCACCATTTTGTTGTTGCCCTTTTTAAAGAGTTTCCAATCTAATGTGTTAATAACCAGGGTTTTGGGATAAACCTCCACCTGTCAGGTCAATTTCTGACTGAGGCAACGGGAAAAGTTCATGCTTGCCATCCACAAAGTTTTTCCCAACGGCCCTCATCACTTCCCCTGCCCTACCCCACCTCAGCAGGTCGAACCAGCGGTTTTGTTCCATTGCCAGTTCTATCCGCCGTTCGTGGTAAATAATTTCACGCAATTCAGTTTGATCGGTTGTAGTGATTTCTGGCAGGATAAAGTTGTTGGTGCCCCTTGCACGTTTGCGTACCAACTCCAGGTAAATAAGGGCTTCGCCTGGCTTGTTGTTTTCGTTCAAAGCTTCGGCAGCAATCAAAATAACATCGGCATAGCGAAGCAGGCGCAGGTTGCCTGGCCCGTTGTCTTGTAAACCAGCATGGGCAGGCACCCAAGCTTTCTGGTTATACCGCTCGTTCAGGATGTCGGGATTGTCTTCCACGATGGTAGCCCCATCCGGCAGCACTTCACCCACATAGATGATCGTTGCTTGGCGACGAGGGTCACCTGGTTCGTAGTCAGCCACTAAGTCGTCGCTTGGACGGTTGAAGCCCCAACCAAGATTCGGTACTCCCCTAACACCCTGCACCATATTATAAGGAGTAGCGCCCGGGCCAGCCACGGCAGACTGCGAAGCTACTGCACCGATTTCAAACACACTTTCACTACTGTTTTCACCTGCTGGCAAAAAATTGTCACCATACCGATCCAGTAAGGTGTATTCTCCAGAGTTGATGACTTCCAGGGCATATTTTTCAGCATTTACAAAGTCTTTTTTAAGCATGTATAGTTTGACGAGGATTCCCCTGGCCGCACCTTTTGTTGCCCTGCCCAAGTCGTTGTTGCTGTATTCAGACCTTTCAGGAAGCGATTCAATGGCATCCAACAAATCCTGTTCGATGACACTGTAAACCTCGCTGACTGGCTTGCGCTCCTGCGTCAGGAATTCATCTGAATTTAGCTGGCGGGTGATGATAGGCAGTTCGCCATACCATTGTACCAAACGGAAATAAGAATATGCTCGAAGAAACTTTGCTTCGCCAACGAGCCTGTTTTTCAGTTTTTCATCAATTTCAGGCACGTTTGGGATATTTTCGATGGCAATGTTCGCCCGGAAAATGGTTTGATAATTCCCACTCCATGATTGCTGAAAAACCTGGTTGGTAGCATCGAAAGTAAAATCGTCGAGTTCGAGGAGGTAAAGCGCATCGTTAGGGGTACTACCCTTATCCGAATCGTCGCTGATCATATCTGTGGTACTGATCCACGGGAAGGAACACATTTCCCAGGATCGGAAATTGCTGTAAATAGCATTTACCGACTGGACAGCCTGTTCTTCATTTTCAAAGAAAGTATCGAACGTGAGCTGGCCTTTGGGTTTCCTTTCCAGAAATTCTTTTTGGCATCCGGCCATCAGCAACAAGGCGGCCATGATGCCTGCCCATTTTATTTGAAATGAAATTCGCCTTTTCATCTTTAAGATTTTTGATTCAGTGACGTGTGAATATTAACTTATCACTTTGGGCGGCGTCTTTTTCCCGCTTGCTGTGTTGGTGAAACAGTTGCGTAGCGATGCTATGCGCCTGTTCCACCGCCGTGCCATCGGAAAAAATACACTCGCCGAAATCAACAACTTATTATTCACACGTCACTTAAAAATAATCATCAAAACACCAGTTCCAATCCAGCTTGCCAGGACTTGGCCACTGGATATGCGCCAAAGTCAAGTCCAACCTCAAAGGGGTTACTGCCATTGGGGAATTCTGGTGAGTAGCCGCTGTATTTTTGTTTTGTCCAAATGTTGGTACCGCTCACAAACAGGCGGAATTTATTGATCCTCACTTTTGACAACCAACTGGCAGGAAGGGAGTAGCCCAACACTACATTCCTCAACCTGAAAAAACTCCCATCTTCCAAAAAGCGATCGCTTACCCTGTAGTTGTGCCCCCCATTTGAAATACGGGGTTCTGTTTGGCTTGGATTTTCCTCCGTCCAGCGGTCATAAACGTGCTGCTCCCAATTATAAACTGCAAACCGGGAAGTTTCTTTGGCATTATAGACCTTATTGCCAGATTGGCCCAAAAAATCAATCGCAAAATCAAGGCCCATCCATTCAAAGCCAGCAGTAAAGCTGTACAAAACCTTGGGAATTGGGCTTCCAAGATAGGTGCGGTCGTCGCCATCAATCACTCCATTGCCATCAAGATCGGCGAAACGCAGATCTCCCACTGCTTCCCCGCCCAGCGTTGGCAGGGAATTCAGTTCATCCTCGTTTTGGAAGATTCCCTCCACTTGGTAGCCATAAAATGCCCCAATAGGAAGGCCCACAATGGTGTGTGTGGCAGGTTCGCCTTGTTGAAAGGCAGAAAAAATTTCGCTTTTGCCTTCCGCCAAGGCCACCACTTCGTTGTCCACCAAACCCAATGTAGCGCCAAAGTTGTAGGTGAATTTGCCGGAATTGCGCCAGTTGAGCGTAAAATCCCATCCTTGGTTGCGCACTTCAGCGGTATTGACAAATGGATCGGCTTGCGAGCCCACATAATCAGGGATTGGCACCGCAGCGATAATGTCGTAGGTAAAACGGTTGTACCAGTCCACTTCAAATTCCAATCGGTTGTTAAAAAGTCCAATTTCCAGCCCAATATCGGATTGGCGGGAAGTTTCCCATTGCAGGTTGGGGTTTGAAACTGAGACGAGCGTTGCCCCCTGATTCAAATCTTCACCTGTACCAAATACCGAATAAAGACCACCTGCAACAGCACTTGTACTGGGATATCGTGAGGCGGAAGCCTGGTTGCCGAGAATACCGTAACTAAAGCGCATTTTTAGCCTGTCAAACAAGTCCAGGTTCTCTATGAAGCTTTCCTGTCCGAGGTTCCAGCCAATACTAAAAGAGGGGAAATTACCTGTTCTGTAATCTTCTTTGAAACGGCTGGATTTGTCGGTCCGCCATGAAAGGGTAATTAAATACCTGTTCAAGAGAGCATAGTTGATGCGGAAAAGGTAGGAGTTGAGTGCCTCGTCGCCTGCCTCACCAAAATTTTGCTGAGTGGTATCATTACCGGCAGAAAGGAACAGGAGCTCATCGGCTGTACCCGGAAAATTCTCCCTGCTGGCCCCGAATTTTTCATCATACCTTTCTTCTGCCGTATAGCCAGCCAAAACATTTATCCGATGTGCGCCCCATTCTTTATCAAAATTCAGGGTTTGTTCCCAAATCCAGTTCCTGAAAAGTTCTGCCTCCACGCTGAGCCGGTCGTTTTTGTTCCGTTGAGAGGCGCTCACTTCAAATTTGGGTTCAAAATATTTCCTGTCACTGTCAATGCGGTCAAAGCCAAAGTTGGAGCGGAACGTGAAATATTTCAGGAAATGCACATCGCCATAGACAGAACCAAACAACCGGTTGATTTTTTTGTGTTGATTGCTTTTGTAAAACAAATCAGCAGCCGGGTTGCCAATGGCCGATCCAAAAAATGTCGGATCGCTGAAATCGCCCGTGCTGTCCCTGGCTGCAAAGACAGGAGGCATCCGATAGGCTCCTCCCACTACACCGGGTGCTATTTGCTCATCAGAAACTGTATAAGCCACATTGTTGCCGAGGGTCAGCCATTCGTTGAGGTGGTATTCTGTGTTTACCCTAAAAGTAGTCCGTTCAAATTCTGAGTTTTTGAGAATGCCCTCTTGGTTAAAATAATTCCCACTGATATTGTAGCTAATTTTATCCGATCCCCCATTGGCAGAAACCTGGATATTGCCGATTGGAGCTGTCCTAAAAATTTCATCCTGCCAGTCGGTGCCTTCACCAAGGGCAGCAGGATCTTCAAAATATTGCTGATCCCGAAGCTCATTGTACAGTTCAGCAAACTGCGCTGCGTTCAGCATATCAATTTTTTTGGTAATCTGCTGAGTGCCATAGTAGCTCGACACGGAAATGACTGCATTTTCTCGTCCTTGCCCACTTTTCGTGGTGATGATGATGACACCGTTGGCCCCACGGCTTCCATAAATTGCGGCGGCAGAGGCGTCTTTCAGTACCTCGATGCTTGCCACATCTTGTGGGTTGACAAATGATGCGTCGTAAGTGATCATGCCATCTACTACGAATAGCGGGTTGGCATTATTCAAGGTGCCTGTGCCCCGGATACGGATAATGGCACCGGCGCCGGGTGTGCCGGAAGCCGGGGCTACATAAACTCCAGCTACCTTGCCCTGCAATGCTTGCTCAACATTAGCGACAGGCAGGCGCTCAATATCTTTTTGTTTCACCGAACCTATTGCCCCAGTGAGGTCGCTTTTTTTCTGCGTGCCATAGCCTACCACCACTACTTGTTCAAGCAGGGTACTTTCTTCTTTCATTTTCAAATCTATCCGGTTTCTGCCCGCCACGGCGATTTCTTGCGGTGCAAAACCTGTATAGGTAAATACCACCGAAGCATCGGCTGTGGCAAGGGTAAGTGAGTAGCTTCCATCAACATCGGTCACAGTCCCATTTGATGTGCCTTTTTCTATTATGTTGACGCCAATCAATGGGAGGCCGTCCGATTCGCCCGAGACTACTCCTTCAATGGTGTGTTGGGCAACCATGCTTATGGCCATGAGCCAAAAGGCCGTTGCCAGAATGAGCGGCTTTTGTTTGTAAAATATTTCCATAATAAATGTTTTGAGAAAAACCTGTCTAAAGTATGTGATGCTGCGATTTGAGATTGTCGCTGTTTGGGTTTTGAGTAAAAAATCCAACATTTTTTTTCACCTCCTAAACAAAGAATTGAGCATTGCAATCAATAGGGTTTGGCCTTTTTGGATAGGATTTAAAAGAAGGCCAAATCCTCTATAACGAAGACACTTAACCATGTCGAAAGGCAACCTATAAAAGTAACCTAACTGTGAAATAAGGAGTATAGTGCCGAGCAATTGTCAAAGGCACAGTTACCTTTTTTTGAAAATCCTTAAAACCTATAAAGAGGGGTGTTTTGAAAAAATCATTCATTGTTTTCCAAAAACACCCCTCATTAAAGATTTTATTCTTGGCTGCTTTAGCATAGTGGTGGTGAAAGACCACCGTTATCCACCAAGAATTACAATTTTACAAATTTGGCATTTGCCACCAATTGGCCAGCACGATTGTAACCTGCCAATGTATAGATGCCTGACTGCAAGTTGCCAGTGTGCAAGTAAGCCGCAGCATCGTTGCCCACCCAAACATTGGCGATTTTGCCGCCCAACAAGTTGTGGATTTCCAAGCGTGTAACCTCGCCGAGATTGTTTATGGTCAGCATTTCACTCACTGGATTGGGCGCAATGCTCAGTTTTTCCACCTCAGGTACTTCAAAAACGCCGTCTGGAGAAGCACATTCGGTTCCTTCCAAACGAACATCGTCAAAATAATAGGTCACATCGTTTGCAGGGATGTTGTTGATGTCCCAAATCAAAGTAACACGACGGTATTTGCCATCATCGGGCAGCGGGGTTGGTGAAGCGGAAAAATCCCAGGTCAGTTCTTCCCATTGGTTGCTGGTAGTATTGGCCACAGTGTAGTCACCAGATGAACCAGGAGCACCTGGGGTGGCAGGGTTTTCCAGTTTCATAGTAACAGAAGCTACTTGCGGCGACCAGATTTTCATGACCACTTTCTTTGAGATTGTGAGATCAATATAAGAATCGAGGTCGGCATACATGCCTTGCCAAGGCTGGCCGCTATCAGCATTTTCAATGGCCTTGCCCACTTTGGCGCTCGTGTTGATGCCAGTTTGGTCGGGGTTGTCCACCACTTCAAAACCACCATCGGTATCGTTCGGGAAGTATTTCCACTCCAAAGAGGTAAATGCAAGTTCGTCGAAGCTCATGATACAACCGTTATACGGGGCATGCTGGAAAGAAAGGTTGTCAATATGGTAAATTTCAACAGCGCCAGCATGATCGTTGCCAGCATTGAAAAAGAAACATACCCGTTTGTGATCCATGCCGATTTGGTTGGAAAAGTCAACGGTCAATTCCTGCCACTCGCCTACATCAGTGTATTGGGCAGTTATTTCAGCGGCTGGGCTACTGCCGCCCTCCAATTTGAGCAGCACTGGTGCAACTTGGTCAGCCAAAATCATAATACTCAATTGATTGAATACGCTCAGATCAATACCCTCTGGTATTTCATAACAAAGGGCTGACCAAGGTTCGCCTGGTTGGTCTTCGTAGCGGCCAACTTGTGTCGAACCATTCACTACCGATGCAAGTGGGTTGAGGACGGTGGTCAACAAAGTAGCACCTGCGCCTGGATCATAGTTGCGTTGGCATTCAAAATCATCAATGATAGTAGGGATGGCCACAACTCCTTCACATGGATCCACGGTAGATGGGCTTTGAGACAGGTTGTCAAAGAAAAACATGGCACCGGCCTCTGCTACGCCTGGATTGAAGATGAGGTTCATACTCACCCAGTCCGTGATGTTTATATATTCTGAAAAATCAAAATTGACTGTTTCCCAATGCCCCTGATTGGTGAAATTCCGGGTAACTTCTTTGTTGCCCTGCGAAACACTTTCCAGTTGCATGGTCACGTTTACAGCACCGACTGGTGCCCACACATCAAGGTTGTACTGAGGTTTCAGCGAAATGTCAATGAAACCGGGTGCTACCGCCGTCAAAGTTGAGAAGGTGGCACTACCCTTTGTATATTTTCCTACATTGTCTGAATCGTTGACGGCATCCGGGCCTGGGTTTGCTACAACGGCGAAAGTACCGTGCAGCACAGTTTGCTGGTCGAGTGGTTCCCAAGGCAGGACGGCACCATTTTCAAAATCTTCGAGGACAGTTTCAGTTTGTTCTGCCCACTGTATGTCGTCTATGTAGTAAACATCTCCCGCCACAGGTTCTTGTCCTCCATTGAAGAAGAAAGCAATTTTGCGGTGGCTGTTGAGCGCTTCACTGCTGAAATCCACTGTGTACTCCACCCATTGGTTGGGAGTGGTGACATCCACCCAAACTTCTTTTGCTGGGGATGCGCCTCCTTCCAATTTGAATAAAATCTGGGTGGCTTTGGGCGACCAAATTTTAGCTTTCAACTGGTTTTTGACACTCAAATCCATTGGATTTTGATAGTCAATCAACAATGCTGCCCAAGGCTCGGCCAGCGGGTCAACATATTTCCCCACTTTGGATGAGTTGTTGACCGGATTGGGAGCAGGGTTGGCTACAACGGTGAGGCTGTCCCAACCATTTACATAAGTGGCGTTGCGGTTGCACTCGAAGTCGTCAATGATGTCTGGGTTGGGTGTTGCGTTGGCGCAGTCACCTTTGGGTACAGCGCATAGATTGTCGAAAAAGTAAGTATCGGTGCTTGTTTCCACACCTGGGTCGAAGAAAATGATAACCTTAGTCAAGCCTGTATTGGCTGCGGCATCCGAAAAATCAAACGTGTATTCCTGCCACGCATTGGCCAGGCCAATGTTTTTCGTTCTTTCGATGGCCCCCCCGGTCCCTTCCAATTTCATCAAAATTTGGGTTGGGGCAGCAGCATGAACCTGCAAAGTGAACTGATTGAGTACGCTCAAATCGAAAGGAGTTGCACTTTCAGCCAAAAGGAGGCTGTAGGCGTGCATGCCTGACTTGACATACTGGCCTACCTGAGCCGAACTGTTTACGCTGTTCGGAGCCGGATTGTCCACTGGCCCAGTGAACTCACCGTCCAAGCCCTGCCAGCCAAGTTCGTTACCAGTTTCAAAGGTTTCGTAGCAATCCTTTGCTTCTTGGCCGACGATGTCGTCCCAGTAAAAAATTTCCTCCACACCAGGCACAATAAAGCTGTGAAAGCTGATAAGGCACTTGGTCAGGCCGGTTGGGTTGGCAGCTCCTGCCGTCATGTCGAACGAATATTCAACCCACTGATTGGCCACAGTGATGTCCCTGAACATTTCAACAGGCGTGCCGCTGCCTTCAAATTTCAACAGACACTTGGAAGGCGCAATAGGCGACCAGATTTTCACCTTTATTAAGCCATTATTGGCCATGTCAGCCGGCATAGCCAAATCGGCAATGGCAAAGTTGAAATCCGACGCTGCATTGGTCGTGTAAGATCCTACAAATGCACTGGTATTGACACCTGATTGGTCAGGATTGGCAACTACTCCATTGTAGGTTCCATTGATCCCGTTCCAAGGCAGGTCAGCAGTGCCTCCTTCAAAATCTTCATAGATAACTTGTGCCTGCACCATCGTCAGGCTGAAGCACATAGTAATGAGAAAGAGTAAAGCATTTTTCATCGATTATGAATTTAAGCGGTTATGAAAAATCAACTGGATGTATTACCAGATGTGATTGAATCCGAATTAGCTATTCAAGGAGCGATTGTTTACAGGCCTTTTCACAAAAAATTGGTTGTCAGACAATTGCACGATAAAAATGTTTGACATTTAATTTCAAACAATTTAATTTTTAACCCATTTAAGTGCCTTACTGCCATCGCCTGTTGACAGACGAAGAAAATAAAGGCCACTTGGCAAATCATCGGTTTCAAGCAATAAGCTATTGAAACCTGAAGGGCAATCTTGGTTTTTCAAAACTTCCCTCACTTGCCTACCATGTAAATCAGTTAGGGAAACAGTACATTCCTGTCTGTTTTTTAAGATAAATTCAATGTTCAAAAATTCGCTCGATGGGTTTGGGTACACCTTACATTCAAAAGGCGCAACATTTTCTTCGGTTTTCGTCAAATCTTCAACAAAGCCAATGGCGTCAAGCGCAGGTTGGATTTCCGGGTTCGACATAAACAAGTCCCACAACAAGCCGCTGCGGTAGTTTTCTATCATGCAGATAATCGGACCTTGGTCAATGGCCAGGTAGCTATCGGCAAACCAGTCTTGTTTTAGGTTGAAAGCATCATAAAACCCATATTCGCCCCAAAGACGGGCACCATGTTCACGGTAAAAATGCTTGAGCGCCACCATGCTTTCCGCTGGCGTGTAGGGCATAGAAGAAAGCGCTGCCGTAGGGGAAATTGTTCCATTGTCGGCACCAGAACCTGGCGCATGGGCCAGATAGCCAAAAGGGTCGTCGCTGGCTGTCAGTCCCCAGCATTCCTCCGAATAGTGCTCGAAGTTTAGTGGGTTGGCCATGCAATAGGCCCTGTTTATCAGCGTGTGGTTTCTATTTTGGATAAAATAATTGGCATAAGCATCTTTTTTGTCCCTTGGGTCGAAGCCCATGAAGGAATAATGAGCGAAAAACAAAGGCCCACCCAAAGGAGGCCCCACCAGGAGTTTGTGGCCATACCAAGTCAACCCACTGACATAGTTCTGGGAGGCCCATCCGGTATTCCATAGGCTGGCAGGAACGGAATGGCTGGGCGAGGCAATGGCCAATAAGTAAATAATCAAGGCCTCGTTGTAGCCCCTGATGGGGAAGTTCATCTGCCAACCAAAGTTGGGCGACCAATGCCAATACAGCACGCCTGAATTGTTTTTCCTGTAAAAATCCCACTCAACACCTTCCCATAGGCCCGTTATAGCATCCCGTATAGCTTCTTCCAGGGGGTCATTTTGATTAAAATACTGTCGGGCACAGAGAAGCCCTTCCATCAAAAAAGCTGTCTCCACCAAATCGCCCCCATCGTCGAACTGACTGAAAGGAACCACATTGCCAGAATTTCCATTCATCCAATGCGGAAAGACACCATGAAATTTATCGGCGAACTGTAGAAAACTCACAATTTGAAGCATACGGCCCAAGCCCTCGTCCCTGGTCACGAAGCCCCGTTCAATGCCTACCAATATCGCCATAATGCCAAAACCGGTACCCCCAGTGGTGACGATGTCGCCGCTGGTATTGCGTTCCCTTGCCATGCCGCTAAGGGGGTGGGCAAAATCCCAAAAATAACGGAAAGTGTAACGCTGTACCATGTCCATCAACTCGTCGTCAGTCATTTCGGCCACGACTGTTTCAACCGTATCGGACTTGGCGATTTCGACATTAATGCCATTCAACGCTGCCACATAGTAGTAATATGTGTCGGAAACATCGGCCGGGTGGCCCGTGAAATCAATGTTAGAAGTAGAAGAAGTAGATTTGACAAGGCTAAATGCAACACCATCGGAGGAACGGTACACCTTGTAGCTGTTGGGGTTCATATTGGCGGGCTCGTCCCAGCGAAGCTCAACATGGCTGTCGAATCCCTCAACCAAGAGCGAAAAATCGGCTTGGGCACCTGCTTTCACAAAGCACATTAAAAAAAAGGCAATTGCCAGAGGGTAAATTTTATTCATTAGCCTGTCCTTATCCTTTCAGAATAGTTATTAACAACTTTTATAACTGTAAACAAAAATCTGTCAATAACCGTGTGAAGTTAGCTCACCTGAATTAGTTTTAAAAAATAAAACACCTCACTATTACTACACCATGCTGAAAATCCAGCAATCTTTTTTGAGTAAGACCCAAAAGTTTTCAATGTTTGGTTTTCTTTTTTAGAATTGGGAAAGTAGCTATGTACACTTTTTTCCTGTTTTAAAAAAATTATAAATGGTAAATACCCACTTCATGAAAACGGCAGCAACTTTCTTCATACTTTCTATCCTACTATTTACACGCTGTAAGGAAAACAACAAAGCATCCGAACATGCCAACCAAACCACTGAGAATCTTAGTCTCTCGGACGACGAACTGATGACCCTGGTCCAAAAACAAACCTTCCAATATTTCTGGGACGGTGCCGAGCCTACCTCTGGCCTTGCCCGTGAACGCTACCATTCCGATAACGAATATCCTCATCACGATAAGGACATTGTGACTTCCGGCGGCAGCGGCTTTGGGGTCATGGCGATATTGGTAGGCATCGAAAGAGGCTTTATCACCCGCCAGGAGGGTTTTGAAAGGTTGAAAAAAAGTGTGGACTGGTTGGAAAAAGCTGACCGCTTCCACGGAGTTTGGCCGCACTGGTGGAATGGCCACACTGGCAAGGTTTACCCATTCAGCAAGAAGGACGATGGGGGCGATTTGGTGGAAACAAGTTATTTGGTACAAGGGCTTTTGTGCGTCCGCCAATATTTTAAAGATGGAAGTGAAGAAGAAAAGGCTTTGGCCAACCGAATTGACAAATTGTGGAAAGACGTGGAATGGGATTGGCACCGTGGCCCGAACAAGGAAAATGTTATCTTTTGGCACTGGTCTCCCAATTTTGCCTGGGAAATGAACTTTAAATTACGTGGTTGGAATGAATGCCTAATTACTTATGTGTTGGCCGTCTGTTCGCCAACGTATGGCGTTCCTGCGGAGGTATATCACGAAGGCTGGGCAGAAAATGGGGCAATCGTGCTGGATAAACCGATTGAAAAATATGGCCACAAGATCAGTTTGCGGCATCAGGCAGGCACGAATTATGGTGGCCCACTTTTCTGGTCGCATTATTCCTTTCTTGGACTGGATCCCCGCAACTTGAAAGATAAGTACGCCAACTATTGGGAGCAAAACAAAAACCACGTCCTGATTGACTATGAATATTGTGTAGAAAACCCCAAAAACTGCAAGGGTTATGGAAAAGACTGCTGGGGCCTCACTTCCAGTTATTCCATAAAAGGTTATGCCGGCCATTGCCCGGACGAGGATTTGTGCGTCATTTCACCTACTGCCGCCCTTTCTTCATTCCCTTATACGCCTGAGCAAAGCGCTGCGGCCATGCGGCATTTTTATGAAGACTTGGGGAAAAAACTGTGGGGCGAATACGGTTTTTACGATGCCTTCAGTGAGCAAAATGACTGGTGGACGCCCCGTTATTTGGCCATTGACCAAGGGCCAATCGTAGTGATGATGGAGAACCACCGTTCGGGCCTTTTGTGGAAGCTGTTCATGTCTTGTCCAGAAGTGCAGGCAGGATTGAATAAGTTGGGTTTTGAGTATTGAAAGAGATTGTCATTTAGAGTCATTAGTCATTGTTGTCATTGAGCTGAAAATCAAGCGTTTACAACAAAATTATTTCAATTTCAAAAGTGACTGTCTAAATTGGTTTTAATTCACCAAAATTAACCCAACAGAAACAAGCCAGTATTATCAAAACCCGCTGGAACAATGAATTCGAAGAAACCCTGTCTTATTGGGCTTTGCCTTTTTGCTGTAACCCTTATTGTATGGCAATCTTGCACTCAAGCGTTGGCCAAGCAAAACGAAATGCCGCCCCCCAGCCGAAAAAATGTCATTTTCGTTTTGGCCGATGACCACCGCTACGACTTTATGGGTTTCATGGGCAAAGTGCCCTTTTTGCAAACACCAAATATGGATCGGATGGCCAGGGAAGGTGCCCATCTAAAAAATGCTTTCGTCAGCACTTCGCTTTGTTCTCCCAGCCGTGCCTCCATCCTCACGGGCATGTACGCTCACCGCCATCAAATCATTGACAATTCTTCCCCCATTCCAGAGGGGCTGACTTTTTTTCCTGAATTTTTACAAAAAGCCGGTTATCAGACTGCTTTCATCGGCAAGTTCCACATGGGCGAAAAGGACGAGAAGGCGCAGCCAGGCTTTGATTATTGGGCGAGTTTTCAGGGGCAGGGAGTTTACTACAATCCAGTTATCAACAAAAATGGGCAACACCTCGAATTTAGCGACAGCACTTATATGACCGACCTATTGACCGATTATGCAAAAGAATTTTTGGACAATCGGGATCAGCAAAAACCCTTTTTCATGTATCTATCCCACAAAGCGGTTCATTCCGAATTTTATCCTGCAAAAAGACATTTGGGAAAATACGAAAACGAAAAAATCAATTACCCAAAAACCATGTTCCCGCCCGGCCATCCCAAGAGCACGGTCACTGAAAAAGAATACAACTACGAGGATGTGCCCAATTGGGTAAAAGCCCAACGCTACTCTTGGCACGGCGTGGATTATATGTACCACGGCGCCTATGATTTTGACACATTTTACAAAAGGTACTGCGAAACGCTGCTGGCAATGGACGAGAGCCTTGGGCAGGTACTTGAATACCTTGACAAACACGACCTTTGGAAAAATACCATTGTTTTTTATATGGGCGACAATGGCTTTTCTTTTGGGGAACATGGCCTGATAGACAAGCGCCAAGCCTACGAAGAAAGCATGAGGGTTCCGCTGTTGGCGATGGGAAAGGGCTTCATTCCTGCCCATACCGTCATTGACGAAGTCGTTCAAAATATTGACATTGCACCAACCATTCTCGACCTGGCAGAAATTTCCAAACCGAAAAACATGGATGGTTCGTCCTTTGCTGCCCAGTTGCGGGGCGAAGAAATCCAAAACTGGCAGGATACCGTTTTTTATGAATATTTTTGGGAAAGGGCCTTCCCACAAACCCCTACGGTTCACGCCATCCGAACCGATCGTTACAAATTCATCCGCTACAACGGCATTTGGGACATCAACGAACTCTACGATCTGCAAAACGACCCCGATGAAATGCGCAACCTGATCCGGGACACTTCCTATACCAAGCTTTCAGGCTACTTAAGAGATCGGCTTTTCGATTGGTTGGAGCGAACAGAAGGGCAATCTATGCCCCTCAAAAGGGATTCGGGAAAAAGGTTTGACCATAAACACCGGGGTACGAATTGACACATCACCCCGAACCTTCTCCTTCAGTAGAGGCGGGGCCCAAGTGCAAGATGCAAACAATTCCTACCTACGTCTTCCTGCTTAAAAACAAATCCCTATCTTCCGCCGACCTTTCCAAATTCCACTTTAAACCTTGGATTTATGAACAAAACGAAACTACTTTATTGGTCGGTAACTGTTGCCGTTTCAGGTTTTTTGTTTGGCTTCGACACAGCCGTCATTTCTGGGGCCGACAAGCCTATCCAGCTTTTGTGGGATACCAGCCCGCTTTTTCACGGCACATTTATCATGTCAATGGCGCTGTGGGGTACCGTGGTTGGCGCCCTTTGGGGCGGAGTGCCGAGCGATAAGATAGGCCGGAAGAAAACACTCATTTGGATAGGGGTGCTGTATTTGGTTTCAGCGGTCGGATCGGGGTTGGCATGGGATCCTTACTCCTTCTCCATTTTCCGTTTTATAGGTGGATTGGGCGTCGGGGCCTCTTCGGTTGCTGCACCGATGTATATTTCTGAAATTGCACCTGCCGACAAACGGGGACGGCTGGTTGCCTTGTATCAATTCATGATAGTGTTCGGGATTTTGATGGCTTATGTTTCCAATTATTTCCTGGGGGGCATCGGTGAAAATGCCTGGCGCTGGATGTTGGGGTCGGAGGCATTCCCAGCCGCAGCTTACTTACTCATGGTGCTTACTGTGCCGGAAAGTCCACGTTGGCTGGTGCTGAAGAAAAAGGACGACAAAACGGCCAGGGGCATTTTACAGCAACTCAATCCGCAGGGCAACATTGACGAATTGATGAAGGCCATCCACCATTCAGAAGAAGGTAAAGTCCATGTTGGCCTATTTTCCGGCAAATATAAATGGCCCATTATGCTGGCCTTTTTGATAGCTTTTTTCAACCAGCTCTCAGGTATCAATTTCGTCATATACTATTCGCCCCGCATATTGGAAGCGGCGGGGATGGACGCCAGCAATGCCCTTGCCTCCACTGCCGGCATTGGCTTGACCAATTTGATTTTCACCATGCTGGGAATGTACCTGATTGACCGATCCGGTAGAAAAATGCTGATGCTGATTGGCTCCATAGGTTACATCCTTTCGTTGATCGGTGTGGCTTGGGCCTTTAAATCAGGGGCAGAAGGATTTTATGTGGTGCTGTTCTTATTTGCATTTATTGCTTCACATGCGGTGGGTCAAGGAGCTGTGATTTGGGTATTTATTTCTGAAATTTTCCCCAATTCAGTCCGGGCTTTTGGAAATGCGCTGGGCTGTGGCACCCATTGGGTTTTCGCAGCCCTCATCACCCTGGTTACCTTGTTTTTTATGGAAATGTTTGGCGACAACCCTTGGCCGCTTTTTGGCTTTTTCGCTGGCATGATGGTGCTGCAACTCTTGTTCGTCCTCTTCATGATGCCTGAAACAAAAGGCGTCTCGCTGGAAGAATTGGAAGAAAGATTGGTGGGAAAGAAGTAAGGATTTTTGATGTTTGAAATTTGATTTTTCTACAAAAACCTCATTCAAAAATCAAGTTTCAAACATCGTAGATTCAAAAATCAGAATGAATGGCATTACGAACACTGCTAAGAATTTCCTGGCTTTTACTATTTGTCTATATCTTTTCTTGCAAACAGGGGCCCCAACCGCCAGTCGAACAGGAAGCGCCCCTCACCAGCACCTATTACACTGAGCCGCACCGGCCACAATTCCATTTTTCCCCGGAAAAAATGTGGATGAACGATCCAAACGGACTGGTTTATTTTGAAGGCGAATACCATCTATTTTACCAGCATTATCCTGATAGCACTATTTGGGGGCCAATGCACTGGGGCCATGCAGTGAGCACAGATTTGGTGCATTGGCAACACTTGCCCATTGCACTGTTCCCGGATACTTTGGGCTATATTTTTTCAGGCAGTGCCGTGGTGGATTGGAACAACACCAGCGGTCTGGGGAAAGGCAATCAGCCGCCATTGATAGCCATTTTTACCTACCACTTGATGGAAGGCGAAAAGGCCGGACGCCAGGATTTTCAGTACCAAGGAATTGCCTACAGCCACGACAAAGGGCGGACTTGGTTTAAATACGAAGGCAACCCCGTCATCCCCAACAAGGGCATCAAAGACTTCCGGGATCCGAAAGTGATTTGGCACGAGCCGACAAAACGCTGGGTGATGATACTTTCCAGGGGAACCCAGGTTGGTATTTATAGCTCGCCCGATTTGAAAAAATGGGAACTGGCCAGTGAATTTGGCGAAAAGGAAGGAGCGCACGGCGGCGTTTGGGAATGTCCCGATTTGTTTGAAATAAAAATAAATGGGACGTATGAAAAACGCTGGGTGATGCTCATAAGCATCAACCCCGGTGGGCCGAACGGCGGCTCGGCCACACAGTATTTTATAGGTGATTTTGATGGCAAAATTTTCAAAAACAGCAACACAGCCGAAACTACTTTATGGTTGGACTATGGCCGTGACAACTATGCCGGGGTGACCTGGTCAGATGTACCGAAGGAAGATGGAAGGCGCTTGTTCATGGGCTGGATGAGCAATTGGGACTATGCGCAAATTGTACCTACACAAGCATGGCGCAGTGCGATGACCCTTCCCAGGGAATTGATTTTGCGGCGAGCAGCATCCGGCCTGCGCCTTACATCCATGCCCGCCAAGGAATTGGAAGGCCTCCGAAAGGTGACCTACACAGCCGATTTGACTACATTGAACGGAGAAATAGATTTGACTAAAGACCTACAGTTCAGCCCTTCGACAATGGAAGTGTTGCTGGAAGTAGAATGGCTGGGTGAGGAAAAACCTGATTTCGGCCTGGAACTTTCCAATGCCGGCGGCGAATCGTATAGAATCGGATACAATGGCCAAGAAAACAGGTATTACAGCGACCGCACCAAATCGGGCGATTTAGGCTTTTCACAAAAATTCGGCCCCAAGTTGCATACTGCCCCACGCCTGGACGGCTCCCGGAGTTTTTATTTGCAGTTCTATTTTGACCAAGCATCAGCCGAGATGTTTGCCGACTGGGGCGCTACCGTGATGACGGACGTTTTTTTTCCAAGTTCAGCATTTGACCAAATAAAACTCTATGCAAAAAATGGCAGCGTATCCATCAAGCGGGCAGAATTTCATTCATTGGACTCCATTTGGCAATAATATTATGCTGGTCGTCACCAAAAAAATGCACTTCGTACAAACATAATTACCTCTTGCTATAGCAAATGAAATTTTAATGTTACCTTTCGCCGACATTTTTTCTTAACACTAAAAACATACGACTTATGAGCAAATTTGATGAAATGATGACCAAGTACCAGTCAGAGCTTAAAAGCGTCAGCAAAAGTGCTGTAGATGCTGATATGCTGACCAAGGTTGCAAAAGGTCTTGGCCCCTCCATCTATCTGAAAGATGCATCGCTTGTCTCCTGCTCAGACCAATCTGAACTTGACAGGGTGAAAAACAACTTTCTTATCAAGAAACATGGACAAAAGGATGGGCCAAAACTCGACGAGGCCATCAAAGCCGTTTGCGCCGAATACAATTCCAAGAACAGAATGAGGGCTGTATTTTATTACATGCTGGCTCAAAAATTAGGTCTCAAACCCTAATTGTTCCCAGAATTTAGCTTACAAAAATGGCTTGGCAACGTAATGTTGCCAAGCCATTTTCATTTCTTGGCCATTTTAAAATGGTATCATCTTCACCCCTTTAGCATCGCCCAAAAAACGGCGGATAATATGGCGCACTTCCGGGTTGTCCTCATAATGTGAAATGACATCCCTTAGCTCTTCTGGATGCCCGTTCATTTCAGCCAATTCCGCAAAACCAAATCCTTGATATTCGCCTCTTTCAACCATGATAACGGCCTGTTCTTCTGGCGTCCTTCCATGATCAATCAAATAAAAATTGGCCTTTTCGAACGAACTGTCCAAGGCTTCCATAGCTGCTGCCGCCCTTTCGTTGTACGCTTCGGCTGATTCTTCACCGATACAGGCACCCTGGCATTTTTTCAAATGGTAGTCAAAACAGGCACCGCTCCTCGATTCGAGGTGGCAATGGCGCAGGCAAAGACCAAACTGCTGTTGTACGCCTTTCAGCCAGCCCTTGGCATGGGAAAGCTTCGGATATTCCGATACAATGTTCAAGTTTTTACGGGTCTTAATGGTAGTTTTTGCTACATCAAAACACAGGTAGCCGTCTTGGTTGGTGAAGGAATGGATGACATAAGGAAATTGCCTGATTTTCTGTGCCCGGTTGATTTCTGGACGCAGGCGTTTTATTTCGTGCGACTCCAACAATAGGGCAACCAATTCGCTGCCTGTCACCTCAAAGCTGATATCCCATGCTGAAAGTTGCAATTTCCCGGCCTTTTCGGTTTTGACAGAAAAATGCTCGGCAATGCGCTTTTTGATGTTCAAACTTTTGCCCACATATACCACGTCGCCTTTTTCATCGTGGAAATAATAAACCCCACAGGATTCTGGTAAGCTGTGCAACTTTTCGATGGAAAAATTTTTGGGCAACAGCGCCTCTTTCACCCCCAGGTTCAGCATTTGGTTAATGTTCTCCACCGTGCTTTCAGCGGCCAAAATCCGCTCAAACAAATCCACAGTGGCCATCGTATCGCCCATGGCACGGTGACGATCGCCTGCCCGAAGTCCCATCATCACAATCAGATTACCCAAACTATAAGAGCTAAATCCTGGAAAGGTTTTCCTGGCCAAACGTACCGTGCAAAGTTGTTTTCTGGTATAGGCGAAGCCCAAGCGGCGGAATTCCTCCTGCACAAAGCTGTAGTCAAAACGGACGTTGTGCGCCACAAAAACCGCCCCCTCTGTCATATGCACCACTTGTTTGGCCACTTCGTAGAACCTGGGCGCCTGGGACACCATTTCATTGGTGATGCCCGTTAGTTCCGTAATCCCATAGGGAATTGGCGTTTCTGGGTTAACAAGTGTTTCAAAACTGTCCAGTATCTGCTGGCCATCGTGCAGTACAATGGCGATTTCAGTAATTTTATCCCTGGAAGCCCTGCCCCCGGTAGTTTCTATGTCAATGATGGCGAAAAGCTTGTCCATGTTCAATAGGCGCTAAAATAGTGGCAATCAAGTGCCAGCAAAATTTCAAACATTATGGTTGTAAAATTACAAATTCTTGTTGCAATTTGGGTTGTTTTTCAAACATGCAACTTCGCATGTGGCCAAAAAAAATCAGTCGTTGAGCCTGATAAAACTTCCATAGAAATAAGCAGTAGCCAGGCCGCCGATACTGTTGAAGATAAAACCCTCGTCTTAGGAGCGGAACGGATCGAATTTTACCTGCCAAAATTATCCGGAAAACGGATTGGCATGGTCGTCAACCACACATCCATGCTAGGGAATACACATTTGGTGGATTCCCTACTGAAACTGGGGGTTGACATCAAAAAAATCTATGCGCCGGAACATGGCTTCCGTGGTTTGGCCGATGCGGGAGAACAAGTGAAAGGCGGAAAGGATGTGAACACGGGATTGCCCATTATTTCGCTGTATGGAAGCAATAAAAAACCAACTAAAAGCGACCTGTCCGGCGTGGATCTGGTGCTTTTTGACATACAAGATGTGGGGGCCAGATTTTATACCTACATCTCCACTATGAGCTACGTGATGGAAGCCTGTGCCGAACAAAACCTCCCAATGATGGTGCTGGATCGCCCAAATCCCAATGGGCATTACATGGACGGGCCTGTTTTGGAAAAAGCTTACAGCTCATTTATTGGCTTGCACGAAATACCTGTTGTACATGGCATGACGGTGGGCGAGTACGCCCAAATGGTGAACGGGGAAGGCTGGCTGGCTGGTAGTAAACAATGCGATTTGACCATTATTCCCTGCCTTAACTACGATCACACTGCTTTCTACGAATTGCCGATAAAGCCTTCTCCCAACCTGCCCAATATGCACGCCATTTACCTTTACCCGTCGCTATGTTTTTTTGAAGGGACAAATGTGAGCGTTGGCAGGGGTACGGACAAGCAGTTTCAGGTGTACGGAGCGCCCGATTTCCCCTTGGGCAACTATTCTTTTACCCCCATGCCAAAAGATGGCGCAAAAAACCCGCCGCTGGAAGGCCAACTGTGTAAGGGATTTGATTTGTCTGACATAAAAATCAGTGACTTACAACAACGCAAAAGACTGAATCTGAGCTACTTAATTGATTTTTATAAAAACTATCCCAACAAAAATGGCTTCTTTTTGAAAAACCTCTTTTTTAATAAATTGGCCGGAAACAGCACCCTTCGGCAACAAATCATCGAAGGGAAAAGCGAGGCGGAAATCCGGGAAAGCTGGAAAGCTGGACTTGAAAATTTTAAAAAAATGAGGAAAAAATATCTCTTGTACAAAGATTTTGAATAGCCCCAGCCTTCGATTGATGCGTTCACAACTTAATGATTTTGTAGCTGCCTGTGCCTTCCGGATGAGCAATTTTTAACCAATACAAGCCAGCGGACAAACCATCCAAATCCAGTTCAAAATTTTGGCTTGGGCTGTTCTTATCAAATATTAACCACTCTCCTACCCTCCTGCCAAAGGCATCCACTAAACCCATTTCCATCTGCCCGGTCATGTTGGAATTGACTGTAACCGTTAGTTTTCCATCTGTTGGATTAGGATAAACCGTAACTGCTTCGTTGTCAAAATTTTCGTCAGCACTGGAAACGCCAAAGCAAACGTTTTCAATCCTGTCCTGAATGGCTGTGCGCACCTGCGGCAGCAAAGGGTAAAATGCGTCGCCAGGGCAGGAGGTACTGCAAGTTCCATCCCGATGGCCTGAAATATTGTGCAAATTTTTACCAGAACTTGCATGAAATGAAGTGCCAAGTGGGTCAATGCCATTGTCACAGGCTTTCCAAGAATAAAGCGAGTTCAGTTTATCAATAGCACTATAGGTAGGTGTGATGGTAGTAAAATCTCCCAACATGCAAACGCCTACTGTGCCACCATTTGTGCCACAAAAATGCGCACCAAGCCGTCCGTCTCCCCGGCCTTCGTACAGTACGCCATTGGGATCAATCAACCAATTGTATCCAACATCATCCCAGCCGTTGGAATTTACATGATAGTCCCAAATAGAACGAACCACGGCAGCCCAGTCGCTGGCTGTGTTGACGCCCGCCGCATGGTGGATGATCAAATGGGTAGCATTGGTATATTCGGGTGTGGCATCGGGCGGGCAGTTGCCGCTGGGGCACCAGTCTGCACGGCCCATGTAACTGGGCTGCGGGCAGGGGCAAGCAGCACGGTCGTTGATGTCGGGGCTTTGTTCAGTCGCCTTCAAATCGCTATGTCCAGGATCGAAAAAGTGCATGGTAATATTGTCAATGCCTTCCCAAATTGGGGCGTACAAACGGTAAAACCTGAATTCGGGCTGTATAAAATACAACTCGCTAATCAATTGACCATCAACATTTTCTGCATGGCCATCCGGCACAATGGATTGCAATTCACCCCATTGGCTGCCGTCTTTTGAAAAGGAAATAAAAAGCCGTTGCGCAGGCATCCCGTCCTTTTGATGCCAAACCAGCGAGTAGGCCGTGAAAGGGCCTTTGGTTTGAAAAGGGATTGGTCGGGGCGAGCGGTAGCCCAGCATTTCTGGGTCGCCTTCGGTTGTTAAATCTTTTTGTTGGTGAAAAATGGTGAATCGGTCTTCGGCTCGCTGAGTTTGCGCCAAGAGCCTGTTTTGATCAAAATAAAAAAAGGCAAAAGCCAGCAAAAGTGTAAAAGGTAATTTTTTCATTTTCAGATTTTATTGCGTATTTCTTGGATTGGGCGAAATTAAACCCTTTGTTTCTTTGGGAGGTACAATCATTCTTTCGCCGCAGGCCAAAATCCAGAAAAAACCAAGCCCCGACCTCCCCAAAACCCTTGTAAATACTTGATTCCAGCTTAGTTTTTCTTTTTGAAAAATGCCTTTATTTGCAACGCTTTTAACCATTTCTTTCATTGTAAAATCCAGCAAACATGATAAAGATCCTCGCCAATGACGGCATCCATCCCGATGGCAAACTCCTCCTCGAAGAAGCCAACTACCAAGTTGACACTGCCAAATACCCACAGGACGAACTGCCCAAGATTTTGCCTGCCTACGATGCCATTATCGTGCGCAGCGCCACGAAGGTTCGCAAGGACTTGATTGATGTTTGCCCCAATCTAAAGGTAATTGCACGGGGCGGCGTGGGCCTCGACAACATTGACGTGGAATACGCCAAAAGCAAGGGCATCGAAGTTTACAATACCCCCAATGCCTCCTCCCGTGCCGTGGCCGAATTGGCCTTTGCCCACATGTTCAACCTGGCAAGGATGCTCAACACCTCCAACCGGGAACTGCCCACCAAAGGCGACACCGAATTTGAAAAGCTGAAAAAGAAAATGTCGGCAGGCATCCAGTTGCGTGGCCGCACCCTTGGCATCATCGGCTTTGGCCGCATCGGTCAGGAATCCGCCCGCATCGGCATTGGTCTCGGCATGAAAGTCATGGCCACCGACCCATTGGTACATGCCGCTGATATAGATATCAATGTGTTCAAAAGCGAAGACGTAAGCATGTCAGTAAGGTTGACCACCTCTTCATGGGAAGAAGTGCTCCGCAAATCCGATTTCATCACCCTCCACGTGCCGGGCGGCAAAAAAGCACTCATTGGTGCGGAGGAATTCAGCATCATGAAAGACGGTGTCATCCTCATCAATACAGCCCGTGGCGGCACGATTGACGAAGATGCCCTATTGGCTGCCCTCGAAAGCGGCAGGGCTGGCGGTGCCGGATTGGATGTTTTCGTAGGAGAACCAACGCCAAAAATGGCCTTGCTGAACCACCCCCGTATTTCAGTATCCCCGCACATAGGCGGCTCCACCCAGGAAGCCCAATCCTCTATCGGCATGGAACTGGCCGAGCAGATCATTGACTTTTTTGGCCATTGAGCCAAAAGCAAAAGGGCCCTATTTCAAATAGAAAATGGGCCTTTTTGCTTTTCTTACCGAACCATTTTCAGGAAAGACTTTACGAACCACTCCGAATCAGATTTGAGGAGGGTTTCGAGGAGGGAATCTGCTTTGGCGGAGAACAGGCGGATATCCTGCACCCTTTTTTGAAATTCTTCAATTTCGGCAGAATTACCCTTTACGGCGGAGATTTCGTCCAGCACCTTTAGTACAGGCTCCAATTCTTTGCGCTTGCGGTTGACGATGATTTTCCGCACCACTTCCCACATGTCCTTTTCGGCGACAAAAAACTCTTTCCGCTCGCCTGGCTTTAGTTCTTTGTAAACCAAGCCCCAGTCCATGAGCGCCCGCAGGTTTAAGTTGACATTGCCGATGGAGATTTGAAGCTCGTCCATGATGTCCTTGACGCACAGGGATTCCGGCGAAATGAGCAACAGGGCATGAATTTGCGCCATGGTACGGCTGATGCCCCAATCGCTGCCCAAGGTGCCCCAAGCCTGCAGGAATTTGTCTTTTGCTTCTTTGTACTCCATTTGAAATTTTGCAAACAATACGCAAAGGAAGGGATTTGGTTTAAAATGAGTAAAAAAACAGCGGGCAATAAGTATGGCACAACCCTTGCACGAACCAAGCGTCTCCCCTTCTTTCATCACTTTCCCCTCCGTACTTCACAAGTTTGTTTGTAAATCAAAAATTATGAATGCCAAACTCCTACCCTTGCTGTTTGTAGGCCTTGCCTTTACAACAAGTCTCACCGCACAAATAAAACTGAAGCTCCAACTCATGCCCAACGGCGAGTCTTGGGGCGTGTATGTTAAACCGGATCCTGGAACGAATCCAACATTGAACACAACTACAGGCTCCGGACAAATTACCATCGTGGTGCCCAATGGTTACCAATTCGATAGCATTACCAATGTTTCCGGAAAATGGGTCAACAACGCCACCATTATCGGGCCGCCTGAAAACCCAACCAAAACTTATCGTTCCTTAGGTTTGCAACAAGACCAACCACACATTGATTATTTAGAAGGACAAGAGACATTGCTGTTTATTTTTCATGCTTCCATGGGCTGCCCAGACGATGTTTATTTGATTGACAATGACACAGACCCATTCAACGACCTTCCCAATTCCGCCAACAGCAACCCTGGCAACGACCTAGCTGTCGTGGACATTGGCAAACAGCCTATTGGTTTCTATTATTATGATGGAAATTACGCCTTGCAATCATGGGACTGCAACGACTGCGACAACGACGGAATCCCCAATGCCCTGGAGGATACCAATGGCGATGGCGAATACACGCCCGGCGTTGACGTTTCCGACCTCTGCGGCGGCGTGACCTGCGCAGCTCCTGAATTCATTCAGCAACCATCCAATAAAGCATCTTGCACCAGTGACGCCGTCATCTTTTCTGCCGATGTGGCCAACGACATTAATTTGTTGTTGCAATGGCAAGTCAGTACCAATGGCGGCGCTGATTGGGAATTTCTGACCGACAATACCCAATACAACGGGGCCTTTGCCGAAGAACTGTTGATCAACTTTGCAGATGGATTGAACGGAAATCAATACCGGCTGGTAGCCAAGGATGGCACCTGCGAAACCATTTCCACCGCTGCCCAACTGCTGGTGGACGGCCCTTTCAATGTTGTGACAGGCCTGCAAAATGTGATGGCCTGCAATGGTGGCAGCGCTTCGTTTCAGGCAACCATTACTAAAGGAAATTCTTCGATTCCGATTACCTATCAATGGGATAAAATGTGCGGCGCCAACGATTGGGAACCTGTACTCAATGGTGGCCCAAGTGGCTACAGCGGCGTCAATACCAATAAATTGGACATTGCAGACGTGACAGGACTGGAAACTTGCTGGTACCGGCTCAACTTTTCTTCTGCCTATTGCAGCGGTGGCACCATTGGTTCAGTGGGCATAGCCATCACTGACGGGCCGGAGTTTGAAACTCAGCCTCAGTCTGCTACGGTTTGCGAAGGAAGTTCTATTTGTTTCAATACATCCATCGCCAATGCCGCCACCGTGGAATACCAATGGCAGGAATCCAGCGATGGCATCAACTGGAGCAATATTTCCGATGATGCCGTTTACGCTAGCTTTTCTACCAATGAGCTTTGCGTTTCTAACAGCAACGATCTGGCAGGAAGGCAATACCGTTTGGAAGCGCAAACCAACTGCGGGACAATCTACTCGGAGGTCGCCAGCCTGACGACTACGCCCAGCCAACTGAGTTTCGTGCAGCAACCCGTCAACGACACCATTTGCGGTGACGATACTGCACTGTTTTCGGTAGAAGTTTCAACCACCGATCCTGGCTCTTTGAGCTATCAATGGCAAATGTTTACCATGGGCAACGGTTGGCTGAACATCAATGATCCATTGGCAACGGGCGTACAAAGCACGGAATTGGCCGTTGGAAACGCTTCGTCATTGATAGGCATGCCCATCCGGCTAAAAGTGAACAATAGCTGCGGGGAATTTTTCTCCAACCCAGTTTTTGCAGTGCCTTCCGTGTCAGCGGAAATTGTTTCGCAGCCAGTCAACGACACCATTTGCAACAACGAAGTAGCTGTTTTTACCATCAATATTGAAAGTGACGATGACAATGCACTGAGCTACCAGTGGCAGATTTATACAGATATTTGGGAAGACCTTTCCGAAAACTTTGTTTTCTCTGGAACTCAGACCAATCAATTTACAATCAACAGTGCCAACATCAGTTCGATCTTCAGGTTCCGGGCTAAAGTAACTGGCGGCTGCAGCGAACTGTATTCCAATGAAGTATCTGTGTTCGTCTCCGATCCTCCCGAAATTGCCATCCAACCTGCCGATGTGGCTGTTTGCGGCGATGCTGAAGCAACCCTGTTTACGGGAATCAGTTACGATGGCATTTATCCCTTAAGTTTCCAGTGGCAACAGTCATTGGACAATGGCGCTACCTGGACGGATTTGGCGGATGGCCAAAACGGCAACAATCATTTTGATGGTGCAAAAGATGTAACCCTGCACATTGCAGAAACGAGCGGCCTGCACGGCAGTCAATACCGCATGACCACTTGGAATGCCGGCTGCGGCGTGTATGTATCAGAAGCCGCCAGCTTGAGCCAGGAAGGCCCGATTGCTTTCCTCACATCCCCCGACGATGAAACGGCCTGCCACAATGGGGCGGTCCAGTTTTCTTCTTCCGTAGAAAACAGCGGCAACGGTGTTTTGCAATACCAATGGGAAATGAGCAGTGGCGATGATGTATGGAGCAATGTGCCAAACAATGCGACATATACTGGTGGCACCACCAACAACCTGGCTGTCAATGCCGTTTCCGGCCTTTACAATTTCCAATACCGGCTCAATACAAGGACAGGCGCTTGCGACTGGATCACCAGCGAGTCTGCAAGGCTGACGGTACAAGGCCCCATCGAATTTGAACTGCAACCCGACGACGCTGCCGCTTGTCCGGACAGCAGCCTCAGCTTTGCAACCAAAGCACAAAACTTCGGACAGGGCGCCATGCAATTGCAGTGGCAAATGAGCAACGACGGTGGCGCAACCTGGACGAATATTTACCAAAACAACAGCACGGGTTTTGGTGGCACCTATACTGGAGCGCCTTCAGAATTGTTGAGTATTTCACAGGCGACTGGCCTGGATAAGTATCAATACAGGTTGAAAGCGGCAACTTCCGAATGTGTGGAATATTCCGACGCCGCCGAACTGACAGAGGACGAGAGCCTTTGCCCTCCACCGCCAGCTTCGGTTTGCCTGAAAATGAAACTGCAATACTTGCCATACCTGCAAGGCTGGGGCGTATTCGTAAAACCCAACGAGGATGAATACATGCCCGATTTTACCCAGGCTACCAATGGCCGGGTGACCATCGTGGCGCCGCAGGGTTTCAATTACTCCTACCTCACGAACCATGCGGGTGGCGACTGGCAACCAGAAGTGACCTACATGAGTTTGCCAGGTGTACCAGGCATGATGTCCATTACATTTAAGCTGAAACCGAATCAAAACCAACTGCTCCTGGAGCCAGGCAAAGAGACCATGCTGTTTTCTTTCCGCAAGTTCGACGGATGCCCGGACGATTTGTACTTGTTGGATCATGCTATCGAAAACGGCCCAGTTGCAAGTACCTTCTCAGGAATCGGGCTTGGCTTGGGCTTTGGGCCTGACATCACTTTCCGTGCATGTGAAATTTATGATCACAATGCTTGGCAATGCGTTCCAGCCTATTATTTGCTGGAAAATGGAGCAGGCAACGGCAATGCGCAAAGCGTGGACCAATGGTTCGATGTGTCGCCCAATCCAGCTACAAACTGGGTCAATATTGCCTTCAAGCAAGACCTGAGTAATGCCAGCAAAGCTTCACTGCAAATCTGGACCCTGCAAGGCAGTCAATTGAGCAATGAAAAGGTTCAGGATTTTGGCAAAATGAAACTGGACTTATCCAATATCCCGACCGGGGTTTACATGGTGGCGCTGGAAGTGGACGGGAAAGTGATGCAACGTGAGCGTATCGTGAAACATTAAGAGGTTTAGTAAATACGTAGAATATAAAGGTGAATATCCCACTGCCATATACAGGCGGTGGGATTTTTTTTTGTGAAAAATTGCCCACCCTATTGCTTGTTCCAATTTCAAATTGTTACTTTGCATCTCAAAGTTCTTTTTGAAAACAAAAAGTCATGGTAAAAAACCAAAACGAACATCTCGAAAATTTGGCCCAGATACGCTCCATGATGGAGCGCAGCAGCCGCTTCATTTCTTTGAGCGGCCTGTCGGGAGTGGCAGCCGGCACCTGGGCTTTGGTAGGGGCTGCCGTCGTGTATCTTTACCTCGACATGCCCCCTTTTGCCAGTAAAAGGATTTATTATGAGGAAGCGATCAGTGCCAACCGCTGGGGAATGGACTACCTGACATTTTTCATTTTGACAGCATCCGCCGTGTTTATTTTGGCGCTGAGTTCGGGCATCTATTTTACAACCAGAAAAGCTCGCAAAAAAGGCCAAAATATATGGGATATATCTTCCAAAAAAATGTTGGTAAACCTGGCCATTCCGCTTGTCACGGGTGGCCTATTCTGTATTGCCTTATTTAAATATGGAATGTATGGCCTCATCGCCCCATCCACCCTTATTTTTTATGGGCTGGCCCTGGTGAATGGCGGGAAATACACGCTCGACGACATTCGCTATTTGGGCGTAACGGAAATTGCGCTGGGCCTGATCGCCTTGTTCAACCCAGGTCATGGCCTGGAATATTGGGCATTTGGCTTTGGTATATTGCACATTGTATATGGCATTATTATGTACAATAAATATGAGCGGGCGTAATAAATATTGGGTCATTAGTCATTTAATTTACTTTGATTTAATAATTTACAACTAATATAAGTGAAACATCTCCTCGACAAACTCAACAACACCAAACTCGACAACCGGATCAGGTTGGGCATTATGTCCATCCTGATGGTGAACGATTGGGTGGAGTTTGGCACCTTCAAGGAGATGCTCGGCCTGACGGACGGCAACTTGGCCAGCCACATGAAAGTATTGGAAGCGGAAAGTTATGTGGAATTGAGGAAGCAGTTCGTGGGCCGCAAACCGCAAACTTCCTACACAGCAACCGTTGTGGGCCGCAAGGCTTTCAACGACCATTTGGAAGCCTTGGAAGCTTTGCTCCAAAAGGCGATTAAATTTTTTTCACTTTTTACTTTGAATTTCAAAGTTCTTTTATGGAAAAATCACAAAAAGTGGATCGTTTTAGGGCTTGGCTGCTCACTTCGGCAGTGGAAAGCATCAAGCCCGTTTACGCCATATTGTTCCAGAGTGACAAAAAACCCTGGCCAACCACTGTGGCGTCATTGGGAAAAAGGCCTGCTGGCTCTTTGGGCAAAGAACTGGAACGCTTCCTTACTGCTCATGGATTTAACTTGATCCCGTTGTACGAAAACCACGATGCATACCACGTTTTGCTGGGCTACGCACCCGAAGTGACGGATGAAGCGGCCATGCAGTTTTTCCTGCTCGGCAATCGGAAAATAACGGTTTCGGTCGTCGTTACCGTCATTTTTTCGCTCATCATCCTGCCAGAATATTTGGGTAAATTTTGGCGGGAATACCGCCGTGGAAGGTCCTGTGCGCCCATTGGCAAATGGGAGTTGCAGCACCTGCTCGACGAGCAAGTTAGCGTACTCCGTGCTTTGATCCACAACGAAAAAATTCCGGACGAAACGATTTTATTTTAAAATAAAGCCTTGACAATTAACTTTTTAGACATAAACTAAAAATCTCAAAATGCTTGTACTTCTCAAAAGCTTTTTCAATTCCCCCAAGCAATACCGCTTGTTCCTGTTGCTCTGCCTGAGCACCTTGCTCAATTTTGCACTGGTCGGCTACCGCCTTATTTTTGTTGGTTTTGACCCCACTGAATTCACCAGCGTCCAGGCCATCGCCAATGGGCGCAGTACCACTTTCATGTTCCTGATTTGGAATTTATTCCTCGCTTGGATTCCCTATCTCATTGCACTGGTTTTGGAAAAAATACCGGCCAAAAAATTCCTGGCCGTCCCAGCGCTGCTCGCCTGGTTGGTGTTTTTCCCCAATGCCCCTTACATCGTCACCGATTTATTGCATGTGAATTATCGGCATGGCGTCCCGCTCTGGTACGATGTGATGATGCTATTTTCCTTTGCCTGGACCGGGCTGATGCTGGGCTACCTTTCCTTGCTGGAAGTGCAGCGTTTTTTGGAAAAAAGGCTGGACAAAATGGTGGTAAGGGGCTTGGTCTGGTCGGCCATTTTGCTTTGCGCATTTGGGGTCTATCTGGGCCGCTACCAACGCTGGAACACCTGGGATTTGCTCACCAACCCCTACCAGCTTTTTTGGGATATGGCAGCGGTAGTGCTGCACCCAGGAGCCTATTTGGGCACACTAGGCCTGGCCGTCGTAATGGCAGGTGTGTTGGGAGTGGGATATCTTACCCTAAAAACCATCTCGACTGATTGAATTTAAAGAAATTAAGTCACGCCAAAATCAATTTTATGAAAAAACAACTCCTTGCCAGCGTCCTCTTTCCGGTATGCGCACTTGCCCACAATTTTCTTTTTTGGGGCGAAAAAATGGGCCTGAATGCCCTGCTCTTCGCCATCATCATGATCCCCGCCTTGTTTTTTCTGCACCCCGAGGCCATCAAATCAAAACAGGCGATAATTTCAGCTTTTGGAGTACTACTGACAGCCGTGATGGTTATTCTCAACAATTCCTTTATGGCTAAAACTACCCACATCCTCTTTTTCATCGCCATGATTGGCTTTGTGCAATGCCGGGAATTGCGATTTATTTTTTACGCATTTTGCCTGGGGGTCGTTAGCCTGTTCGATATGCGCATAAAAATGCTGAAAGAGGTATTTCGTGTAGGAAAACAACCCACCACACAATGGCGGCTTGCCAGCCAGTCCCGTATGATGATGGTGGTCGCACCAGTTTTTGTGCTTTTTTTCATCATGTATTTCAAGGCCAATGAGCAATTTGCTGAGTTATCGAGCTATTTTTTTATTCACATTCTCAATTATATACTCGAAACATTTTCCTGGGAACGCTTGATTTCATTGGCGATCAGTGTCATAGTGGCTGGTAGTCTGCTTTGGAAAACCTCCAGTATATTTTTTCAAAAATGGCAGGCCCGACAAACGCCTATATTGAAAAGGGAAAGGAACAAGCAACCAGCTTTGATAAGTGCTGGAACAAATAGTTTAAAAACCGAATTCAGAACAGCAGTCCTCATGTTTTCTTCCCTTAATTTACTCTTATTAATAGTGAATTTGGTGGATATTAATTACGTATGGTTTGGTGAAATTTCCAATAACCCGCTAAAATTGAAGCAATTCGTGCACGAAGGAACCTATATTTTGATAGCCGCCATCCTTTCTGCAATGGGGGTTATATTGTATTACTTTCGGAGAAACCTGAATTTCCTGCCCGGTAATCAGATCATCAAATATTTAGCCTATGCCTGGATTGCACAAAATGCCGTCCTGGCTTTATCTGTTGGGGCCAGGAATTATTACTATATCAATGCTTGCGGGCTGGCATATAAACGAATTGGCGTTTTTATTTTCCTTTTGTTGACCATATATGGACTGTGGACTTTGTTTATAAAAATAAGCAAAAAGAAATCCTTTTACTATTTATGGTTCCAAAATGGCTGGGCTTTTTATACTGTTCTATTATTGGTATCATTTGTAAACTGGGATGTATTTATTACCCGATATAATATCAATACGCAGGCCTCCAATCCCATTGATGCCCGATTTCTTGTTGAAGAAGTATCAGATAAGAACCTGTTTCTTTTGACAGAAAATAAAGAAAAAATAGCTCAAAATATGACGCTGTTCCCTTATGGAAATTTAGAATTCTCCAACTTAATTGATCGAAAATGGGAGCGTTTTGCAAGGGAACAAGCAGAATATTCCTGGCTATCATGGAACCTCACCGACCAAAGGAATTTAGTATTTATGAAAACGCATGCCATTGAAATTGTAAAATGATATTTTATGAGCCGGGTTATACTGCCAATCGTGATGGTTTGTGCTTGGTTGATGAGGGTTTATGAGGTTGATAAGGGTTGATAATCAACCTTTTATAAACCCTTATCAACATTATCTATCAACCCTTCTGCCCTATTACTTTCTAAGTACATCCTCGAAATTAAGAATGGCATTTACCCTCGCCTGTTCCTTTCTCCGCCTACCGACATTATTTAAACACCACTGGAAACAGTCAGCCAACTGTCATTTCCAACACGGGAGAAAAACTTTTCAGGAAAGGCGGAACTAATCGCCAACCACACAACTTTAAATTATCGTTGTTCATCTTACCTGAGAAGAGTCCCACCAAAACATCTTAAGGAGAGCCAAGTCTAAACCAGCCATTGCCAGCCTATCGTTCACAGCGTTACTATTTTGTTCATCTCTTAAAATTGAATAATTATGAAAAACGCCGTTTCTGTTTGTTTGAAACTGGTGGGCTTCGCCCTGTGCTTGTCTGCCGCTGCTACTACTTCTGCCACGACCAACGACTCTTTGACTTTTGAGCAAATTTTTGTTGACTTTAAATCGGAGGCCAGGAGCGAACGGGATTTTTTTTACCAAAAACAACAAAAATTGCACCTGCAATTGCAGGCGGTCAGCATAGAAATGGAGCATTTGGCCAACAAGAAAAAACGGCGCTTTTACCTGGCTCTTGAGCGGAAACTACAACTTATGGAAAACCTGGAGGCGCTGACGGCAAAATCGGACTTGGGAATCCTGAAAATCCGCTACCGCAAGGGCATTGACCTGATCCGGCTGATGTACGAGAAAATATTGGGGCTCGACCACCATTTTACCGGGCTGCACACCTACCAGTACATCCATGCGCTGTCCAATCCACACTCCTACCCTGCCTTTGAAAAGGCAAAGGAGGCATTGGACAAAAACAAAAACAAGCGGTACTCCATGCGGCTGCCCGGCCTGTTGGAGAGCAACCCCTTCGTAGCGGCCACATTTACGCTTGTTTCGGTTTTGCTGGGCGAAAACAGCCAAACGGAAAAGGAGGTTGAGGTGGACAAAATCGCCTGTATCCTCGATTTTACCTTGCGCATGAATGCAGACCTCAATATTATCCGCAACGAAACGGAGTTTTTGAAAAATGCCAACCAAAACCTAAAAGTGGAATGCGAACGCCTTTTTGTCGAATATGCAAAAGCAGTCGGTTACCATGCCACCCTGGAGGAATGCAGGCTACAGGACGACTGGGAAGGACTTTTTGAAAAATTGGATGAAAAAACACAAAGTATAGAAGACGGCAGCGCCAATGGCGACGGGCCTTCCCTCTCATTGAGCAAGGATTTGGTCAATATCGAATTTGCCACGCAGCGTGTCTCCGATTTTATCACGAAATACAGCAATTTCATCGGCCAGGGCATCCAATATTACCAGAAATTCGACCACATCGTAAATACCTACCAAAATGAAGGCACTTGCCAGGAACAGTTGCCAAGCCAGTTCACGGAACTGAAAGCCGATATAAAAAGTACGATTGACAAATTTTGCAACACCTACAACCTGCCCGAAATACAAGGCTCCAGGCTAAAAGATTTGATGTACGGGGTAGTGGATTAGTGGGGGAAAGGTGAAATTCAGGTATCCAGCATATCCAATAGCCAATCCCGCTCGGTCAGGCTTTCTTCTATTGAAATGGCGTTGCGCAGTGCCGTCCGCCCGTTTTTTTCAAAAGGGTTGAGCTCTACCAGGGCCTGGGTAAAACGGATGATGTTCAGGTAATTCTGTTTATGGTAGCCGATGGCCCGCTGGCGTCGGATGTAAGATTTCATGTTGCGCAGGTGTGCTTCCAGTACCTCGTATTCGCCCGTTTCAAAATAGATTTTCAACTGCAAGGTCTTTGCTATCAGATTGTTTATCAAGTCTTTATAATCCGATCGTTGTAAGTGCAGCAAGGCGTCCTTGTAGTTTTTGCGGGCAAATTCGAGGCGGGCCAGGTTGAGGGAAAAAGTGGGGTTGCGGTGTTCCCGTTCCAGCAGGTTTTTGTATTGGTGGATAAATTTTTCCACCCAATCCACCTCACCGATGCGCACGGCAATGGCCACGATATTATTGAATGCAAAACGGGAAAGCTGCCCATTTTCCAGCAACAAATCCTTGTCGAGGGCTGTACGGTAGAGGTCGAGCACGGGGCGATCATATTCCGGGTGGCTGGCGTTTATTTGCCGGATGCCGTAGTTGATGGCCAAGAGGAACAAATTGCGGCGCTCTTCGTCTGGCAACAAGTGGCTCTGGCTGAACAGCAGCATATTAAAAGTTTGAAAGTCGCCTTCACCAGCCCCCGGCCGCAGGGCCAGATAGCAATGGAAATAAAGGTTGATGGCCGGAGAATCCAATAGGGACGGCCTTTCTTGCACTTCTTTTAATATTTCGTCCAAAAAACCAAAGCGGTACGCTGCCTGGTAAACCGCCTGGTGCGACAGTGAAAAACAGACGTGCCGCAGCTTGCGGGCGATAAAGGCGGCGTCCATTGCATCCGATACTTCTTGTAAATTGAAAGCTTCCGTGCGCTTGCCCGACGAGTGCGAACGGTATTTTTCCCATTCGATGCGGTATTGGTCTTCGTGAAAAGCGGCGGATCGGCTTTCCGTGGTGGCTTGTTTTTTTTCCAGTTTTTGGATGCTGCGTTGAAAATGTCCGCCCAAGCCCCGTTTGCGGTAAGCCTGCGCCAGGGCAAGTTCCATCTTTTCTTCGCCCGATAGTTCTTGAAGGGCGACAAACTGCTCCGCCAACTTGAACAGTTGGGACAACGTGAGCCGCCATTTTTGATCATCGAAATTTTCTCCTGGAAACGCTGCCTTAAAAGCCTTTTCAGCGTCGTATCCGCCAGTGCCGCTTTTGTTTTTTGCAAAATAGTCAAGCAATAAGCACAATTGAGGGCGGCCATTAAAATAGGGCGAGGCTGCGAATTTCCTAAATTGCCGCAGTTCGGCATTGGAAAGGGTTTGGTATAGGTGGTAGAAAAAAGTATTTTCCAAAATTGGTTGGTTACAATTTTTTTACAATAAACTGATTATCAGTAGTTAAAATGCAAATTTACCATAAATTTAATTACAATTATTGTTTTTTGTTTTTGCCCCTTAGCAAGTGATGACGGATGTTTGTAGCGTCAAAAATGAACATGAACAGCTAAAATTCTAAACGACAGATTATGATGATTGAAAAATTTTACCGCTTTGCAATTCTTCTTGTGGCATCCATGCTTTTCGCAACATGGGGCTTTTCACAGCCCATCGGGCCCACCAATGTTTGCCCCGGCGCATCGGCGACCTACACCTGGCCGGCCAGCCCTTGCGATACGGCCTGGCAATGGAGCATTGATCCACCGCTTGGCACCATCGTCGGTGGCCAGGGCACCAATTCCGTTAACATTGAATGGCAGCAAACAGGAACGGCGGTCCTGGAATTGATCGTCAGCGACTCCTGCGCAGGATTTGACAATGAAATCCATTTCCCCATTTTCATCCAGCCTTTGCCAAACACCATTATCACAGCGGGCATTTGCGAGGGCTCCGGTGACTGTGTGACTATTGCTGGCAACCAATACTGCGCTCCTGGCCAGTACGACGTGGCATTAACTTCCTGGTTGGGCTGCGACAGCATCATCAATATCCTAATCGAATATTTGCCGTCGCCCACAGTAAATATTGGTACTTTGTGCCAAAATCAAATCACCATCTGCGGCCAAAACTTCACCGGGCCGGGCAGTTATGAAGCCAATTGTATCAGTTGGCAAGGCTGCGACAGCACGATAGTTTTTACCCTCACAGACCCCGGTGGGCTGGTGGCGGATGCCGGACCCGATTTGACTATCAACTGCAACACTCAGTTGCTTACTCTGAATGGAACTGGCTCTTCAACAGGAGGGGATATATCCTACGTTTGGACAACACCCGATGGGAATATTTTGAATGGCCTTAATACGATGACCCCAACAGTGAATTCTCCTGGCATGTATTGCCTCTTTGTCACTGACAACAATACGGGCTGCCAGGCAATGGATTGTATGATTGTCATCAGCGACATTGTTCTTCCAGCCGTCACCCTGCAGCCCACATCCCTACCCTGCAATGGAAGTCCACTCATACTGAATGGGGCCGTGGCCCCCCAATCAGGCAGTTATGCCTATTTCTGGATATTGCCCGACAACAGCACCATTCAAACCAGCGAGCCTACGCTTATCTTGCCCGATCCCAGTCCTGGGCCTTACTGCCTCTCCGTCACCGACTTGGCAAACGGTTGTGCCGCCGAGTCTTGTACTTATGTTTGGCCAATAGCGCAAGCATTTTTGAATGGGCCAATTGCCGTATGCGATACCGGTCAGCAGGTGTATATTATTGATATTTCAACTTCTTCCAGCCCTCCAGTAGATGTTTATATTTCTGTTAATGGAGGGCTGCCTACACTTTATGCTGACCAGAGCGGGGCATTTACCTTCCTGCATAATATTACAGGTACCACGACTTTCGAAGCATGGGTCATTGACAACAATGGCTGTGTCAGCGATACTTCTGAACTTACAACGTCTATTTTTGAAGGCGACATTGATTTTACCATCACTGAAGATGGCTGCAATCCGGTCAATGTTTATGCGGCTTTTAGTGGCAATCCGTCGCCTTTGACGATTGCTTATTTATGGAGCAATGGCTCAACTGCCCCGAATATTACCACCACCACATCTGGCCAGTACTATTTGACGGTCACCAATGATTTTGGGTGTACGACGGTGGACTCAATATATGTGGAAGTGGATTATTCCGGCACTTGTGCCTATATCGAAGGACATGTTCTGGAAGATATGGATCAAAACTGCCAATACAACGCAGGCGACACCACCCTGGCGGGCTGGTTGATCATTGCCGAAGGCAACGATACACTATATGGCACTTCGGATGCGGACGGTTATTATTTCATCCCTGTACCGCCGGGCAATTATACTGTATCTGTAGTTCCTGTCAATGTTTTTTGGGAAGCATGCGCCAATGATATTGCAATCTCATTGCCGAATATTGACGATAGTGAAACTGTTGATTTTTTGATGAAACGCCTGCCGGGCTGCCCTTTGATGTCAGTGGATATCAGCACACCTATTTTGCGGAGATGTTTCAGCAATAATATATATCATGTAGAATATTGCAACTATGGCGTGGAAACCGCTACCAATGCCTATGTGGACGTCACGTTCGATAGTTTTATGGAGTTGAATAATTCGAGCATCCCAGCTATTGATTTGGGCAATAATATTTACCGATTTGAAGTGGGCAATATTGAACCGGGTGAGTGTGGCAATTTCTGGGCAGCAGTTTATATCAGTTGCGATGCGGTATTGGGTCAAACCCATTGCACCGAAGCACTTATTTTTCCTGATACTACCTGCGTACCCAATAATGTGGACTGGTCTGGTGCCAGCCTGTTGGTCACCTCGGAATGCAATGCCGATTCTATCTATTTTACCATCACAAACGTGGGCAATGCCGCCACAACCCAACCCTTGGAATATGTCGTCATCGAGGATGCGGTGATGTATATGCAGGCGGACAATGGCCCCATTTTGGGCATTGGCGAATCGTTTACCGTCGCATTCCCGGCCAATGGCTCCACCTGGTTATTGAATGTGGAACAAGTGCCATTTCACCCGGAAGCAGTGTTGCCTGTATTGTCCATTGAGGGCTGCGGCACCAACCAGTCAGGCACTTTCAGCCTGGGCATGGTCAGCCAGTTTGCCTTTGGCGACGAAGCCGAATTTGTGGACATAGATTGCACCGAAAATGTGGGCAGCTATGACCCCAATGACAAACAGGCCATGCCGGTTGGCTACGGAAACGAGCATTTCATCGAACCAGAAACTGAAATCGAGTATATGATCAGGTTTCAAAATACTGGCACCGACACGGCTTTCAATGTGGCTATCCGTGACACCTTGTCCGAGTATCTGGACTTGACCAGCTTGCGGCCAGGTGCCAGCAGCCACAGCTATGAGTACGAGATTTACGGCAAGGGCGTTTTGAAAATTTTGTTCCCGAACATCATGCTGCCCGACAGTGCCGCCAACCAGCACGAATCAAATGGATTCATCCAATTCAAAGTAAAACCAAGGGCCAATGTGCCATTGGGCACAATAATCAAGAACAAGGCGGCAATTTATTTCGACTTCAACCCGCCCATCATCACGAATTCAGTTTTCCATACCATAGAAAAGGATTTCATCATGGTAAACAGTGTGGAAGTGTTCAGGCCAGGAGTGGCAATGCACGTTTTCCCGAATCCTTTTGCCGCATCTGCTACGATAAAAATGGAGGGCATTGACCCTGGCAAAAGCCTGATTTTCAAGCTGTTTGATTATAGTGGAAAAGCAGTTTACCAAAAACAATTTGAATCGCCCTCTTTTGAGCTGAGGAAAAATGAGCTGCCTGCAGGACTCTATTTTTTCAAAATAGAAGAAGAAAATGGCCAGGCCTTGGCCAGTGGGAAATTGGTCAAACAGTAGCTGATAAAATGTTAGAAACAATAGGCCTGCCAGAGATTTTGAAATCTGGCAGGCCTTTTTTTTGTTAAATCAACGTGAGGTAGGCAACGAAGCCTTTGTAAAATTTTGATAATCAATCTTTTTTGCAAATGAGGGTATGTGAAAAGTTCAGCACTAATCTTTTGGGAGGGCGGGTTATCAAAACCGCGGGTTTCGGAGCTGGCGGGTTTGATAACCCGCCCTCCCAAATAAGAGTCTGCAATATTTATTAGGTCATTTTTTCACTTTCGAAGCTTTTATTTTGATCCTGATACCACGTCAAAACAAAGCCCGATCAATGCCCTCCTCCTTGTAGCACCACTTCCTCCTGAAAATTCCTACGTTCATGGATAAACAGTGTCAAAACAGCCGCCGCAAGCAGCAAGCCGCCCGCAAAGCGGATGGCATTTAAAGGATCGGCGCCGAGGAAAACAGGATAAATTCCCTTGTACACACCTTCAATACCGCCAAAAGTCAGGTTTTGGATAATCATCGGGATGACGATCATCATGTTGATAATGCCCATATAGACGCCCCGCCGATGGGAAGGGATGTCGCCAGCCACGATGACATAAGGCACTCCCATCATGCTGGCCCAGGCCACACCAAAACCGAAAATAGCTGCCAGTACAAAGTATTGATTGGCTTCGCCCTGGATTTGCGGCAACATGATTAGGGAAAAACCTGCCCATATAAGGCAAATAGAATGGACGAATTTCGCCTTGTATTTCCTGGCAAAATAGGCCAGTATAAATGCCGATGCAAAAGTGACAATGTTGTAAAAGCCATTGACAAGACCCGTAAAAGCCACGGCCTCCTGATAGAGGGGACTGTGCGAGTCTTCCGAATTCCAGATACTTTTAGCGAGGCAGGGAGCAATAAATTGCCAATAACAAAACATGGCGTACCATTGAAAAAGATAGACCAGGGCCAATTGCCATAGGCATTTGGGCATGTCGGCAATGGCTGAAAAAATATCCTGGATGGGTTTGAAAATACCGCCTTTTTCACTGCGCAATTGTTCAAGCTCGGCTGGCGTAGGCGGTATTTCCTTGGTTTTGCTCACCGACCACATCACCGATGCGATGGAACAAAAAGAACCTAAAAAAAAGGAACCGAACACCCAATAAGGAATGCCCGCCTCCGTCTGTCCACCGATGTATTTTTGAAAACCAAACAAGGAAAGGTTGGCCAAAGTGATGCCCAGCCCGGTAAAAAAACTTTGGGTCAAAAAGCCTGTAGGTTGTTGTTTATCAGGTAAAATATCCGTGACGAAGGCCCGGTAAGGTTCCATCGCCGTATTATTGGCTGCGTCCAATATCCACAGGAGCCCAACCGCCATCCACAAGGCACTGCTAAATGGATACAGGAACAGGCAGAGGCTGCAAAAAATGGCTCCTATCATAAAAAAAGGCTTCCGGCGGCCGAAACGGGGGTGCCAGGTTTTGTCGCTGATGGCACCTATGAGCGGTTGGATGATCAGCCCGGTGACAGGGCCGGCCAAATTTAACAAGGGAAGTTCTTCTGGATTGGCACCGAGGAAAGAGTAAATCGGGTTGATGGCAGTTTGTTGCAGTCCAAAACTATATTGGATCCCAAAAAAGCCAATGTTCATGTTGATGATTTGGGAAAAAGTCAGTGGTGGTTTTTTCAGTCTATCCAGCATGGTTTTCGTTTTATTGAGGCGGTAATTTAGGCTAAAAATTAAGTTTGGAAAAAAAAAGGAAACGCCTGCCAACAAAAGACTGGTGAGCAGGTAAAAAACGGTGGGATTTTGGGTAAAAACAGTGATTTTTACTAAAGACTTAAAATTTTCTTAAAAAAATTTCGAAGTTATTGTGGAAAGAACGTTAATTTGCCTGTCGGAATAAACAAGTGTATTTTTGCCATCTGGTAGATTACAATTCTCCATAAAACGTTAAAGAACTTTTTATTTTTGGCATAGGGCATACTTGGCTTGATGATTCCTTGGTTAGATTGCCAGATGGTTTGCCAAAATGCCAGCGTTTACTTGGTTTATGATTAAATGGTAGTACAACTTTTATTTTTGTGAAGGTACTTCAATTCCTTCATAATAACAGTCGGGTGATTTCTTACAAGAGCGGGGCGTTTTTTGCCTACGCTCTTTTTTATTTTCCCAATTTTCCACCAAGCCGTTTCTGCTTTGTGCTTCCTCAAAACGAGTGTTGGACGTACAAGAAACCTACCGACAACTTACCTTTGCCAGCCTATGATAAAAGCCAGCAACATCCATAAATCCTACGGCGAACTGCTCGTCCTGAAAGGCGTGGACATCGAAATCCAGCAAGGAGAAATCGTGTGCATCGTCGGGAAATCGGGCGCAGGGAAAAGCACCCTTTTGCACATTTTGGGCACTTTGGATCAAGCCGACAAGGGCCATGTAGTGTTCGATGGGACGGACGTTTCCCGCTTGAACGTCAAGGATTTGGCGCAATTTCGCAACCAGCGCATTGGCTTTATTTTTCAATTCCACCACTTGTTACCGGAGTTTACGGCACTTGAAAATGTGTGTATTCCAGCTTTCATCAAAGGCACCACAGAAGGCATCGCCAAGAAGCGGGCGAAAGAACTGCTTGATTATCTGGGACTTAGCGAACGGCTTACCCATAAGCCGACCCAACTTTCCGGCGGTGAGCAGCAAAGGGTGGCAGTGGCCCGCTCATTGATGAACCAACCCGCTGTGGTCTTTGCCGACGAACCATCCGGCAACCTGGATTCAGCATCTTCTCAGGAGCTTCACCAGTTGATTTTCCAGTTGAGAAAAGACTTTGGTCAAACTTTCCTCATCGTTACACACAACATGGAATTGGCCAACATGAGCGACCGGACCCTGGAGATGAAAGATGGACTGCTTTGAGCCAGGCAATGGGTTCTGTTTTAACCTAATTTTTTTGGGCTACTTTTTCGACATCCCGCCACACACGGAAGAGGTTTTTTGAGCAAATTTTTTCAATATCTTCCTCCGAATACCCCCTTTCCATCAACACAAATATCAAGTTTGGGTAGGCGGCCACATCTTTGAGGCCCGTTGGCAGCGAATCCCCCACCCCATCGAAATCAGAGCCGAGGCCGACGTGGTCAATGCCCGCCAGTTTAATGGCGTGGTCAATGTGGTCGGCGACCTTTTCCACATCAGAAAATAGCTGATCGTGGTACATTTTTTCAAAATCTTTCACAATGGGTTTGGCCAAGCTGTCATTTTCACTTAAACCCTTCTCGTTCAGTTCTTTAAGCAATTCTGCCCGCATCTCATCACGCATTTTTGTAACCTTGCTGTCCAGGAAATCCGAGCCAAAATTGATCATGATGATGCCGCCGTTTTTACCCAACGCCTTGATCATATCGTCGCTCATATTTCGTTGAAAATCGGGTGTGAACTTGCGGCAGGAGGAGTGTGAGGCTATGACGGGTGCCTTTGTTGTTCCAATAACTTGGTAAAATGCGGCATCGGAAACATGGGAAATGTCCACTATGATGCCCACCCGGTTCATTTCGGCTACCACTGCCCGGCCAAAATCGCTCAAGCCATTCCAGGTGCGGGTCGTATCGTATGACGAGTCGCAGATTTGATTGTCCTTGCCATGCGTGAGGGTAATATAACGGATGCCCCTTTTGTGAAAATACCTCACATCTGGAATTTCGAGCACAGGCGCACCATTTTCCATGCCCATCGGCAACGAAATTTTACCAGCCTGAAAATTTTCCTCGATTTGAGTGGGAGAAAGGCCGGGGGCAAATTTGTCGGGGTGCATTTGGATGATGCCATTGACCATATCAATCAGGGAGTCGGCCAATTCTTTGGCACCACCTTTTTCCTGGTAGTCGGAAGGGATGTAGATGGACATGAAAGGGGCATCCAGGCCGCCTTTTTGGGCACGGACAAAATCAAAATCGCCCTCCTTTGTCTCAATCGGAATGCCGGTGAACTCTTTGGTCAGCCGAAAGTTTTTAACCCGAAGCCGATAGGGCAAATCCACGTGGCCATCGGCAATGATGAATTGGTGGGCCAACATTTCCGCCTTTTGCTGCTTGGCCTCTTTTAGGGTGAGGCTTTGCGACAAAGCATTGAAATTCAATAAGATACAAAAAGTGGCTAAGAAAATTTTCATGTTTTTGTTTTTCTTGGACTAAGGATTTAACTAAGACCCTAAAGATTTTGTTGGGCAAATTTGATGGAAAATAAAAAAGGTCATTAAACCTTTACCCTTTCAATTTTAAGCAAAGAAAATCCGTTTTATTTTAGCATTCCGAAAGTACAAAGGACTGAAAATGAACTTAAGATTTCCCGATTGTAAAGAAAGACATAAAAAAAATTGTGCTGCCACCTCCCGCTCGCCTGGAAAGTGTAACCGTTGCTTTTGTTTTATCAAAAACCGCAAAACCCAATTCCTTTTCCGGGCGTGGTTTCTCATTTACACATTATATATATATGTGCAGGTTCCGGCCCATGCTGCCTTACTGGCCGCCCCTTCCTACGACAATTGTTCCGGCGCATATATTTTGAAAGATGTGACCAACTGGTGCAGTTCGCCCAGGCAGTTTACCAACGCAGGCGCAAGCGGCTCCAATTTGGAGGGGCCGGGATGCTTTCCCAGTTTCCTACTTGAAGCTGACAACGATGTTTGGTTCAAATTCACGGCTGTAGCTACCACAGTCAACATCAGCGTTATTGGTGCCATAGACAACAACCCAGGCGGCACTTTGCAGATGCCGCAGTTTGCGCTCTATGGGGGTTCTTGTTCCAAAGGCTTGAATGAAATCGCCTGCATTTCCGATGCACAGGGCTACAATATTGTAGAAACTTTCGTCAACAATATCACGGTGGGGCAAGCCTACCTTTTGCGGGTGGACGCCCGCAACAACCGCACGGGCACTTTCCAACTTTGCATCAACAATTTCAATCCCGTGCCGTCGCCATCCTCCGATTGCGCAACGGCAGTGGTGCTTTGCGACAAATCTCCGTTTACTGTGCCAAGCGTGACAGGTGCAGGATTGAACAGGTTTGAAATTTCCAGCGGGATTTGCATCCCAGAGGAATCGCAATCAGCCTGGTACAAATGGACTTGCGAAGGCCCTGGCCAATTGACTTTTACTTTAAAACCAATCAATCCATCCGACGATTTGGATTTCGTTTTGTTTTGGTTGCCCAATGGTGTCAGCGATTGTTCATTTAAAATGCCCGTGCGTTGCATGGCATCCGGGGAAAACGGTGGGCTTCCCTATGAACTTTGGAAAAGATGCAGCGGTGCAACAGGCCTGCGATCAACCGCTTCGGACATCATCGAGCGGGAAGGTTGCCAGGAATTGGACGACAACTTTTTGGCCCCTTTGCTGATGGAAAGTGGAAAGAGCTATGCGCTCATGGTCAATAATTTTCACAATACGGGCAACGGCTTTACGATTGAATTTGGCGGCTCGGGAACCTTTGTCGGGCCAAAAGCACATTTTACGGTAAGCAAACTAAAAATCCCGCAGGGTAGCGAGTTATGGATAAAAAACGCTTCCAGTTTTTCCGGCGGTATCAAAACATGGGAATGGAATTTTGGGGTGGATGCAAAACCGCAATCGGCCAAAGGGGCCGGCCCGCATAAGGTTGTCTATAGCTCTACAGGCAAAAAATCTATTTCCTTGTCCATAGTAACAGCGAATGGCTGCAAGGTCACCAAAGTAAGGGAGGTTCAGGTCACTGCACCGCCACCGCCACCTCCTCCTCCACCACCTCCGCCTGTAGTCGAGGATACCATTCCAAAGCCAACACTTTCAGCATCCATCAGCGAAGAGGATCGGGAAGAAGAGGTCGAGATAGAACCAGAAAAAATTGAAGCTCCTGTGGCACAGCACAACAGCCCACAAAAAGTAGAGCCGTCGCCGCCACAGTCTCCCAAGCGGGATACCATTTTTAAAAATGTGGAGTATTTGGCCGAATACATGGCCACCATTTATTACAAAGCCGATTCGTTCAACCTGGAAGAAAAAGACAAGGAAGTCTTGGACGAAATAATCGCCTATTTGACGAAAGACCCTGAATACATTGCCATCGTGGAAGGCCACACCAACAGCATTCCCTCCGACGATTACTGCAACAAACTCGCCGGCAAACGTGCCGACAATGTCATAGCATTTTTGAGGGGCCAGGGCATAGCGGAGCATCGCATCATCAAAAAGATTTTCGGTAAAAACAAAACCGCCATCACCGACGACAAGTACCCCCTGCGCCGTAGAAACCAACGGGCTTTGGTGAAGGTGGTTAAGCGGAAAGAGGAATAAAGCTAACGATAAATGATGAACGATGAATGATGAACTTGGCCGGGAAATACTGACCAAATTCTACCTTCGCTGCCCAAAAATTACTGCCTAAGAATATGAATGCAACTTTAGCCATTGCCTGTGTGACCATTGGGTTTTTATGCTACCATTTCTTGACGCAATCTCCGCAGTTCAGGCTTTTTTTTGAAAAAAAATGGGGTGGGAAGAAAGCCAAAGCTTACCAAGTTTATGCCCAATTATGGTTAGGCGTTTTGTTGTATGGGATTGTTCCTGCCGCTGTAGTATTCTTGCAAGGTATTGATTTTCAAAGCATTGGCGTACGGTTTCAAGCAGGAAGAGCCACCTTGCTCTGGTGGTTGGGCTTAGGTTCTATTATAGTTGCCATCACCAATTTCTCTTGCCGCAAGCCGGACAGCCTCGCCATTTACCCCGCCATTCGGGTACAGCCGCCCTGGAGCAAAGGCATGAAACTGGCCAGTGCCCTGAGTTGGACAGGCTATTTATTGGCTTATGAGTTCTTGTTCCGGGGATTTTTGCTATTCACCACCTTGGAAGAAATGGGCGCCCTGCCCGCCATCGCCATCAACACTTCACTCTACGCTTTGGTACATGTGCAAAAAGGCTGGAAAGAAACGGTCGGGGCTATCCCCTTGGGCATTGTTTTTTGCCTGCTCGCCATGCAGACCGGGACGATCTGGATACCTGTGCTGGTGCATGTGACCATGTCTTTGTCGAATGAGTGGTGGACCTTGGGGTATTTAAGCAGCGAGACCGGAAAAAAATGTAGGCCAAGCTTGTATTTTATTTTTTTTACATGTATTTTGTCCACTCTTTCAACCCAATTTTTTTCACCAAAAATTTTTTTATGAAAAAGTTTCTAATCGTTCTCACTCTCATGCTACCGCTAGCTTTTGCCTTTACATGGAAAAACCAGACGGTAGCCACCTGCGCCAGCTGCGACACGCCGACCAATGTCACCAAAACAGGACAAACAGCCAATTCCATCTCCTTTTCATGGAATGCTGTGAGCGGAGCAGATCAGTACAAATTGTCCTATTCCCGAAATGGCTTCTCCAGCGGGGATATTTACATCAGCAGCACCAGCCACACGTTCAGCAACCTGCCGAGTGGGAGGTACACTTTCTCCTTCTCTGCTTTATGCGGTGGGGGGAGCTCTACGGCGTTTATTGTGATTGATGATGTAAGTGGGCTTTAATACAAACGAACAGGCAGCGGGCCGTTGCGTCCGCTGTTTTTTTTAGGCTTCGAGTTCGGCGATTTTTTCTTTGAGCCAGGTACTTGACGAAATACCTTTTGGCTCGGCAAGTTCAACCTCCTTTTTTAGTTTTTCTATTGCTTTTTTATCGCCAGGTATTATCTTGGTAAGGTTTTTAGCAAATTTAATTAGATTTAAATACGGAATTCTTTTAACTGATGAAATATCTTTATGACGATTCAAATAGGTTCTAAAACTATCCAAAATAGAATATAAAGGTTCAATTTCATCCATTTCATAATATGTCATTAGCAAAATTGATTTTGAATTTAAATTGTAAGAAAAATCATCATAATCTACCGTTTGCAGCAACCTTATCACTTTATCGTATTGCTTACGAGTAAAATATAACTGCGCTAAGTTAAATGAAACAGCATTTTCCCTCATTGCTCCAGGTAAATGAGACTGGTAATCTTTAATGAACTTCTCGGCCCATTCGTTTTTTCCTAGCCTCAAAGCTATTGCAACTATATTTCTAAAATGCCAGGGAGAAAGTTCCCCATCAACTAAAAGTAATTCTTTCTGAAGAAGAATTACAAAAACATTAAAGTATTCTTCCAAAAACTCCCTGCTACCTTGATTAAGTTTTTTAACACAATAATTTAACGCAGTAGTGTAAATAAATTCTGCCTCTCCCTTTGGAAATAAATCACCATATTTTTCAAGTAATGTCATTAATTTATAATAGTGATCAGCGTTCTCCACCTCTACATGGGTTAAATATATTTGATAATATATAATTACGGGAGGAATTTCATTGTATGAATAATTTTCAATATGTTGTTTTATTTCATTAATGAATAATAACTTATATTCATGTGAAACCATTGAAATTTGACTCAAAACCGAACAACTGAATCTCAACTTTTCAGCTAAGTAAAACCAATCTAAATTGTTCAAAATATCTTCAACGTTTCTCTTTGCAGACCTGTCATAATTCAAGGTAATCAGGTCATAATAATTTTTTTCAATTTGGTATTGAGCCAAGTAATAATCTGCAGAGCGAAAATTTTGTTGATCTGATAGCCTTTTTGCAGTTTTCATGGTACTATTGTAGAGCTTGTCCAATTTTTTTCTTGCTACTGCTTCAATCAGGTAGGCAGCTTGATGTATAGAATTTTCCTCATAAATCTGTTGAGCTAAATAACTTTCTATCAATTTCAACAAGTCGGAACAATTCTTCCTAAAAAGGACATCATCGTAAGCCTCCTTTAAGTAGATTGCCCTCCAAAGTTCTTCTTTCTCAATTTCCTCTTTTCGATTGGCATTGACAAGACAGACCAAGGCATCAAACAACTTTACCAAGGCCTCATTTTTGTTAAAGTAAGGCGAGATCAAAAATTTTCTGAGCCGATTTTGTTCATATTTGTTAAAACTCTCAAGTATGGAATACAATTTGCTGTTTTGCATTTTGTAAAAAGTTGTTACCTTAGTGGCTTGAAATTTGAGTCTTGAAAGACTTGGCAGCAAAGTTGGCCACTGTGAGAATTGTTTAGCCTGAAAGCAGGTTAAAATTCCTCAAATGTTGGCTACCTTGCTTAAAAGAAAGTTCAAAAGTAAGAAAAATAAAAATTTCACAATCATCTATCAAACTGTTGAACATTTTTTGAGTACTGTCCTGAATATGAATGAATTACATCCAAAGCCCGGACAATTTTTAACATTTTTTTTATCACACTTTTGTTTTTTTGTATTTGATTCCACTGTTTGTCCGGCTTAAACTTGTACTGTGTTTCAAGCAAAATTGAAAAATGCCAGCTTCAGCTTACGTTTTTATTGGCATTAGAACGACTTTTGTTAAGAAAAAGGTTTTCAGAAAAGAATTACAACTGCTCGCCGGGCAACATCTGTCCGGTAAAACATGAAACACTATTTTAGCAATGAAAATCCACGAATCCATGAATGTATTTCTACACAAAAAATCTGTTTTCCTGCTTTTGGGCCTGTTCCTTTGGGGTTGGTCTGGCAAGTTGAAAGCCCAATCCTACACACTCGAAATCACTGATACGGTGATTTTGATGAATACGAATGCCCATTTTACCTTCAAACAACACGGTATAGGCCCCCCCCCCGAAATTGAACGACAGCCCAACAACTACCACGCAGCTTCTTTTGATCCTTATTCCAATAACAATAAGTATAGGTATGGGATTAAAGGTTTAGCAGGCACTCCTCCAAATAATTTCTCAGTTAACCATCTTTTTTACACTCCTCCTACTGGATTTCTGGGAAGAGACACTATCGAAGTCAGGAGCAATAAGCCTTTTGGCAACAATGGACAAACTATAGAAGTTTTTAGGGTTTATCACATCACGGTTATTCCTTCCTACATCAAGGCTGTTAACGATTATGCCTCGACTTATGAGGATCAATCTATTGAAATACCAGTTCTTATTAACGACATCGGCAACGGCACCAACCAAACCATTGCTGAAATTGCCAATATCAACAATGGCGATGCCGTAGAAACGGCAGGTGGTACCAAAGTATTATTTACCCCCCGCCCTGGCTTTTCCGGTTTGGCACATTTAAACTATACGATTTGCGATGCTCAGGGTTCTTGCGACATGGCTACGGTCAGCATCTGTGTAAACGAGTTGGCCCCTCCAGCATACGATTCCGTTTTCATCATGACGGAAAAAAACACGCCGCAGGTGGTGTTGATGCAGTTGGACAGCAATTTCAACGTGCAGTCGGCACCGGGACATGGCAGTTTGGATACTTTAGAAACTTTGGTTTATGTGCCTGCAAATAACTACGTAGGTTTTGATCATGTCGTTTTTTACGACGGCATCAACGAAAGAACAAGGGTTTTTCACATTCATGTGTTAGACGTACCAGCACCCAATGCTTTCGCCCACGATGATGTGGTATATACGGCAGTAGGCGAGCCAATCGAAGAAATTCATTTACTGGCCAACGACAATGGCGGCTCTTATTTGTCACCCGTCAATGCTATTGGTTATCCAAATACCCAACAAGGTGGTATCCTGACCTATCTTCCCAACGTGGGAACTGGGGTTTACCGCTACAATCCACCGGCAGGGTTTACGGGGATAGATAAATTTAAGTACAAGGCATATTATCCGAACAGCAGTCAGTTTGACATCGCAACCTGCTATATTATTGTCAGCAACCTCAATCCAGCCAAACCAGTTTATCAGATTTCTATTCCTAAAAATACCCCACTGGTCTTAGGCGATCATTTGCCTATTACTTCCTACGAATACACCAACCTGAGTTCCCCGGATCATGGCGATGTCAATTTCCATGCTGGCTATCAAACAGTTGAAGATCAACATGGCCAGGAGTTTTCTGGCTACAATATGCTGGTATATTCCCCGGTATCAGATTTTGTTGGGGAAGATGAATTTGAATTTGAATACTGCCCTACCCCACAATCCGGCAATTGCCAATTGGTAAAAGTGGAAGTGGAAGTAGTGGATATGACCCCTTCTTCGGGAGACCCATTTTGTGCAGGTAGCGAATGTGTTTGGCCAGGCGACGCCAATACGGACGGAGCAGTGGATGTCAGGGACATTCTCCCAATCGGTTACTGCATGGGCGAAGTTGGTGAACTAAGAAACAGCGGTGCCGTATCCTGGTATGGCCAGTATTCTGATAACTGGAATGATCCATTGGCCCCTCCGATGGAGTATAACCCCAAGCACATTGATACGGATGGCAATGGCATCGTTACCCATCTCGACACAACGGCTATTGGGCAGTTTTATGGGAAATACCACAACTTGACGCCTGTTGCTGCGCCACCTATCAAATCTTTGCCCTTCTATTTGGCAGAGCCTGATTTTAACAACATCGAACCAGGCGATGTGCTGTATGCCCCTATACACTTGGGCAATGACTCCCTCCCAGCCATCAGCGCTTATGGCCTTACATTTGAGCTGGAATATGACCCAGCTATTTTTGAAAGTGTAAAGGTTTATTTCAGCGATACAGCATGGATGAGTTATAACTCGCCTATATTGTCCATGGCGCACAAACCATTCAATGGAAAATTGGATGTTGGTTATACTAGGACGAGCGGTGTTTCAGCAAGTGGATATGGAATAATAGGTGTTGTTGAATTTATTGTTGTGGAAGATGTTAACGGCTTAAAGCTAATAAATAATTCAACCACAGTCAGTACTAATTCCGTAGGGTTGATGAACGGCAACGGCCATACCTTCGGCCTAAACGGCAACAGCCTCACTTTCTATCTTGGCCAACAAGAAGATGGTAGTACAAGCACAGGTGAAAAAAGCCAGTTAGTTGCTTATCCGAACCCGGCGCAGCAGTCCATCAACCTTCACGTAAACGGCTACAACAACGAGATCGGGCGCATCATGCTGTTCGATATGGTCGGCAAGCAGGTGTATGATTCGGGCAGCATTCAGACCAAGCATTCGCAGTTGGATGTCTCCGACCTGAACAATGGCATGTATGTGGTACGTGCCATTACTACCACCGGACAAGTGTTGAGTACCAAAGTTGAAGTTTTCAATCATTAATAGAACCTAAGGTCGTCGGGGTTCGGAACCCCGACGACCTTCTTAGCCCCACAACCTAAAGAAGTAATTCATATTCGTGGAATTTTATCATTGCTAGTGAGTCGCACCTTTGTGCGACTTATTTTTTTGTCTAAAACCCAATTTTTGTCCATCGTGACAATTAAATGACTCATCGAATAAAACAGAAAACAGGGGTTAAGGCGTTCTTTAAGTCAACTTGTAAACTTTTAAAACCCAAAGTGGTTAACATTTTACAGAATCGGCCTGAAAATCTTTCATCCGGCCAAGAGTAAAACCTAAAAAAAGCGCAATAAGAAGAAATTTTTACCCACCTTTTTGAGGATTTCCCAAGGAAAAATTAACTTTTTTCTCACAATTATAGAGAACATTTTAAAAGATGGGCTTGTTTAAAGCACTGATAAACAAGCATATTTGAAAAATAGCTAATACAATTTAGTGAAATAAAAATATTACAAGCCCGAAATTTTGTATTTGTCCTGGGCGTTATGTAGCTGCATATTTGTATCGTGATAGTTGAATAGCGGCGAAGGATACAAAAGCCTTGGAAAAATCAGGGCCACATCCCGGAAAAAGTCCGGGACTCAAGATTGAATATGTTCATGGGATTATAATTTGTTGATAGCAGGTCGCACTTAGAGCGACTTGCTATTTTTTCTCACACTTGAAAAGCAAGTGGAGAGCCGGTGAAAAAGGGAAAGAAAGCAGAGGATGGCAGAAGAGGAAGGAAAGTAGCCGACTTTGAAAATGTATATGTTCATGGGATTATAATTTGTTAATAGTGGGTCGTCCCGCATTTTTGCTGGGGCGGCTTACTATTTTTTCTCACAAATTTCTTCCCAATCAAAAATAAAGCAATAAAAAAAGGCTGACTTTAAAAAAGCCAGCCCTCGTTTTAGGACATGTTCATGGGACTATAATTTGCTAATAGCGAAACCCTAAATAAAAAGTTGTATTAGTGAAAATTCAATGCCAAAGAACGGGCAAATTTTCCACTCCACCAAACCTAAGATACATTTTTTAGAAAAAATTTTATTTGTTTTGGATATGTTCATGGGATATTTAAAAGTCGCACCTACGGTGCGACTTTTTTTTTGGATTAATTGCGAACTTTTTAAAGTTTAAGGAAGTTATGTGATTAGTTTTCTACCGAATAAATTAGGCCCCAAAACATAAGAAATTACTTGGTTTTTAGTTGGTTTTGTTTGTTAGCAAAGGGTATGGATTATCTCCGTGCCCTTTTTCTTTTTGGAGCTTTGTCACCTGCATTTTATCTTGCCACTTTCACCTAAACCTCTATCTATTATATGAAAGCATTGGTTTTGAATGAGGGCAATCCCTACCCTATCCTACAAGATTTTCCCGACCCGTCACCACAGCCAGAAGAAGTGGTGGTGGACATGAAAGCATCGGCGCTAAACCACCGGGATGTGTGGATAACGAAAGGCAAATACCCAGGCATCAAATACCCCATTGTCCTTGGTTCGGACGGATCTGGTCTTATGGATGGCCATCCCGTCGTCATTCAGCCAGGTATGAATTGGGGAAACGACGAAAGATTCCAGGGCAAGCAATACCATATACTTGGCTCACCTAAAAACGGCACCTTTGCTCAACAAATAGCTTTAAACTCTCATCAAATCTTCTCACTGCCCAGCCACCTGGACTTTATCGAAGCAGCAGCATTGCCGCTGGCTGGATTGACAGCCTTCCGTGTTCTTTTTACAAGGTGCCAAGCCAAAACTGGAGAAAAATTGCTGATGACGGGTATCGGTGGAGGTGTGGCATTGGCCTGTTTGCAATTTGCAGTGGCCATTGGGATGGATGTTTTTGTAACATCCAGTTCAGGCGAAAAAATAGAAAGGGCTGTTGCTTTGGGAGCAAAGGGTGGGGTCAATTATCGAAATCCGTTATGGAATAAAGAATTGCAAGCAGCAAGTGCCGATGGATTTGATGTTATCATGGACAGTGCAGGCGGCGAGGGCTTTCAACATTTGGTCAAACTTTGTGCTCCGGGTGGCCGAATTGGCATTTATGGAGGAACAGCAGGCCCCATTCAAAACCTTAGCCCGCAGCTAATTTTTTGGCGCCAAATCTCGGTTTTAGGTTCAACGATGGGTAGCGATAGGGACTTTGAAGCCATGCTGGCGTTTGTAGAAAATCATGCGATCAGGCCTGTAGTTGACTCGGTTTACAAAATGGAGGATGTTGAAAAGGCTTTTGTAAGGATGGCAGAAGGAAAACAATTTGGTAAAATCGTATTGGATTTGTCCTAAACTAAAAATGTAACTCCTAAACGAGTAGGAGTTACAGTTTTCAAAAACGCTCCGAGAAGGCGTTAGCAGAGTCGCCAAAAGAAAGGAAAAAATTGGCGAAGAGGAAATCGCTGCTAACGGGACAAAAATAACTTATTTTTTCTAAAGGCTAAAATTTTGTTTCAAAAATTTCCCTTTTATCAATAATTAGTCAAAATAAAAAAGGCCCCCGCTTTGCAACGGGGGCCTTTTTTATCATCAAGTTCGCAAATTAATTAGCGTACATCAGTGGCCGCAGGGGCATTTTTCGTCATGAAATCAGCCATTTGCTGTTGAGCAGCAGTTGCAGCAGATTTCACTTCGTCAAATTTTGTTTTCCATGCATCCATTTTTGTTGTAGCTTCATTGGCAGTGGCGGTCAGGTCAGCGATTTTTGCTTGAACATCGCCTTCCACTTTGCCAGCTGCGATTCCTTCCTTCAATGACTGAAGCTCTTGTGATTTAGCTTGCCAAGAGGTAACAAAAGCATCAACTTCGGAGGAAATTCCTGCCAAATTGGTCGTGTTAGTCTGGGCTGCAGTCTGGATTTCATTGTACTGAGTCTTCACAGTTTCGTCCCATTTTGCCATAGCTTCTGGAGCCACTTGCATACCGCTCATAGCAGTAGTCCAAGTGGACTGTTCGTTTTTAATAGTCGTGGCAAAATCAGTAACTGCAGATGTAGTGCTATCCCATTTGGAAGACAGTTCGTCCACCATCGGCTTGAACTTAGCAGTGTTGTTGCAAGCTGAAAGGATCAGAGCAAAACCAAAGAAGGCAAATACCTTTTTCATAGTCAAATCAAATTATTGGTTAATGAAATTTTCAAAGTGAGGCTTGTTTTCACTTTGGCGGCGCAAAATTAGAAAACCTCAATCAATTCCCATCAACAATGTTTAATAATAATTTGTTCGTAAACTTTGTTATACCGTAAAAAATCTTGCAGGTTTTGTTTTGAAAATCAGGTGTATCAAATTATTTTGCAGCGTTGCACCCTGCCGGATTAAACATATTGAGAAAACTATGCACAACTTCCTTCCAAAGTTTCTATTACCAGTTGATTTCCTGCTCTTAGCTTTGTCTCTGTCCAAATTACACGATGCAATTTAGGTGGCAGTTCAAGCTGTGGCGTTTTATTCAAAAGCGTCTATGGAAGTTAGTATTTGGTGGGAATTTTTTTTGTAGGAATGGCAGGGTGCATCTTTGGTCTATCCTTTTTGCCTGCTGATATAAAAAGAAAGTTTTTAACTTTGCCCCCTCTTCAAAAGGTGAACTTTTCCTTCTTGCACTAAGTTTACCTTTCGTCTTTCTTGAAAATGGTCCCGTAGTACAACGGATAGTATGCAGGTTTCCGGAACCTGAGATAGAGGTTCGATTCCTCTCGGGACTACCCATAAAAATGGGGATTTGGATCGTAACCAATCTGATAAAACGCTAATTTTCAATACATTAAGTCTGACTTATTGAATACACCAATCAATGGTGCTTTTCCCGTTTTGGGCAAGGTACTCATTGGCTTTGGAAAAATGCTGGCAGCCATTGAAGCGGTTTCCGGCCAGGGGCGAAGGATGTGCGGCCTCCAATACAAGGTGTTTAAACGGGTCAATCAAGCTGGTTTTGTTTTTGGCAAAATTGCCCCACAACATAAAAACAAGTCCTTCCCGACCTTCCGAAAGTTTGCTGATAACGGCATCCGTAAACTTGTGCCAGCCAATGTTGGCGTGAGAATTTGAGGTCCCCCGTTCTACCGTCAAAGCAGCATTGAGTAAAAAAACTCCTTGCTCTGCCCACTTGGTGAGGTCGCCATGTTGAGGCATTTCACAGCCCAAATCATCTTTTAATTCTTTGTAAATATTTTGTAGGGAAGGCGGAACCCTCACCCCTTTTGGCACAGAAAAAGAAAGCCCCATCGCCTCGCCAGGCTTGATATACGGATCCTGGCCCAATATGACCACTTTTACTTTGTCAAACGACGTTTGGTTGAAGGCATTAAAAATTAGTGGCCCTGGCGGATAGATTGTTTTTCCTGCCGCCACTTCTTTTTTGATAAATTGTGTAATGTCCTGAAAATAAGGCTGTTCAAATTCTTTGTTCAAAACATTTTTCCAGCTTTCTTCAATTTTTACGCTCATAGTCCCAGGTTATTGATAGGCCGTTAAGGTAAGAAATCTCATGTAGATGGAACGTGAACTCCCTTTTTTGGTTTTGAAAAATACAACTGGTTGGAACATCATTTTTAAAAAGCGCTACATTTGCCCCAACAAAAGTTCTATAAAAGTTAGGTCCCGTAGCTCAGTTGGATAGAGCATCTGCCTTCTAAGCAGACGGTCACAGGTTCGAGTCCTGTCGGGATCACTAATAAAAAAGGGTTGTAGTTGGCACTACAACCCTTTTTTTGTTTGGTAGAAAATCGCCCATCCAGCTATTCATTTATTTTGAAAACCACTGTTTTAACACGTTTGCTCACAGTTCTTTCGTCGTGCGCTTCCTCCAATACCAACTCTTTTGCGCTTTGTAAATCAAATACTTCCTGCAAATTGCGTATTGGCGCAATGGGCACTTGCTTTTCATGGCACTTTTGGAGTAGTTCCTCAGCAAAATATTGCCGGAAAGCCTTGGCCAAAATTTGAATCAACATAGCCCTATTCGACAATCTTAGGGTATTAGTCTTAAAAAGGTCGTCCTCCCAGAGCAAGGGCAATCCAATGATTTTGCACAGATCCTGAAATTGTTGTTCTGTGCCGACAGCGAGTATAAGCGCCTTTTCATCATTCGTATAAAAAATCTCCCCATAAGGCGCAATGTTTGGATGCTGGCTGCCCATCCGTTGAGGCAAATGGCCCACGTTAAGCCAGTTGGATGCTTGGTTGGCCAGTGAAGCAACACCTGAGTCGAACAATGAAACGCTGACATCACAGCCCTTGCCTGTCCGCTCCCGCTCCAACAGGGCGATGAGAATTCCTTCTTTCAGTTGATGCGCCGCCAAAATATCCATGAGCGCCACGGGCATTTTCACAGGTGGCCCACCAGCTTCGCCGTTCATGAACATCCAGCCAGTTTCGGCTTGAATGGCCACATCGAACCCTGGACGGAGGTCGTCATTTCCATAAGCAGAAATGCTGGCATAAATAAGTCGTGGATTACATTCCCGGAGCGTTTTGCAATCAAGGCCCAGTTTTTTGGCCGAACCCATTTTAAAATTGCTGATGATAATATCCGCTGTTTTAACAAATTCCATTAACTGGCTACGGTCCGCCTCTTGCGATAAGTCCATGAAAATGTGGCGTTTGTGCCAATTGACGGATTGAAAATAGGCAGAGCTTGGACTGTTTTTGTCCTCCTGGGGCAATTTCCAATGACGGGTCGTGTCCCCTCCCGTGAGCTTGTTTTCAATTTTAATCACTTCAGCACCCAGTTCAGCGAAGAACAGACCAACGGCCGGACCAGCCAGCACGCTAGCCAACTCTATAATTTTTAGGTTTTTGAAAATTGTATTTTGTTCCAATGCAGTTATATTTTCTCAGTGATTTCAGGAAAAACAATATAAAACATCAGATAGGCCATTGCCAGTGTCAAAATCATGTTCAGCAACTGACCGCACACATATAATATAAGTGGTTTACCGCCTGAAAAATATTGCCGAAGCTCCCTGAAATTGGTGCTCAAACCGATACTTGCGAATGCCAGGCAAAAAAACCAGGTACGCAAATTTTTGGTGAAACTATTCAATGCACCTTCTTCGATAACAGTATAGGCCAAATGCTCGCCAAGCAAGGCGTAAATCGCTGAAAATAAAAGGCTTGCGCCAATAAAACCCAAAATGAATTTAGGAAATCGCAGCCAGATTTCACCCAGCCCGATATTGGGTTTCCCTTCATTTTTCTCCACTTTGGTAGCAAAATACACGGCCACCCCAAATGCCACCAAGCCGATCAGCATGTTCTGGATCATTTTAATCGTAGCAGCCACATACATAGCCTTGTCGCCAAGTGCCGCCCCCGCTGCCACCACCGCCCCCGAACTGTCCACTGTACCGCCGATCCAGGCACCGCCCAACACCTCTGGCATCCCCACGGATTTGATAAAAAGGGGCATCAACACCATCATAATGGCCGTGAAAACCATGCTTAAGCCAATGGCCACGGTCAATTCTTCCCGGCTCGCCTTGCTCGCTGCCGCTGTGGCCACCGCTGCCGACACGCCGCAAACGCTCATGTCTGCACTGATTGTTATATTGAGCGATTTGGAAGTAATTTTTAAAATTTTTTGCCCAAACCAAAAAGTAGTGATCAGCACAATGGGTGTCACCACCCAAGCCACGAACATGCCTGGAAGGCCGATGGCCAAAATTTTGTTGATCAACACCTCTGCACCCATCAATACCAAACCCGTTTTGATATAAAATTCTGTCTTCAATGCCCCCGCTGCCCAGGCTGGTGTGCCAATAGTATTACTTATCAACATCCCAATGACGATGGCCCACACGGCATATTCAATGCCGAGATCGTGCAGGTTTTTTTGCCCTGCCAGAAAAAGGGAAACCAAAGCCAACAAAAAAACCAGTACAAAGCCTTTTACAAAATTGGGGAATGGCGTCCCTTGTACCCAGGCCCCTATTCCGAATAGGATGGCAAACAGTATAAATAGACTTGATGCATAAAAGATTGAAAAAGAGCCAGCTTTGAGTTTTGTCAGTTTTTTCTCCTGCGTTTTGAGCCTTTCTTGCCAATTTGAAATGGCACTTGATACGGCCTTGTTCAAAGATTCATGTTTAAAATCGGCTACCCTTGCAGCATTTTCCGCTGACAAGGCTTGTTGATATGCAGTTTCAACGATATTGATTGAGTCTGCTTTATTCTCAGAAGCTGGTTTATAGAATGCTTCGGCTGGGTTGCGAGTCCAATTATTGGGCTTGGCTGTTAGCTTTTTCAAAAATTTTCCAACAGGTGTGGAGGAGAGTTTTTGTTTTTCAATTTCTGCCTCTGACTCATAATAGGCAATTGTATTAAAAGGCAATTTAGATTCCGCCTCAAGAATCTTTGAATGCCTCTCAACGATACTTTTATGTTCTGCGGACATTTGCGAAAAAAAAATCATAATGGCCGCAAGTAGCAAAAAACCACCAATCGCCATTGCCCAGAAGTCTTCCGTTTTATAAAAATATTTTTCCTGCCCCATTACATGGATGTTTGGCAGGCAAGGTAAAAAAAGCAACAAAATTCAGGGCGGGAAAGAAAAAAGCCTTTGCAAATCATTGATTTACAAAGGCATGTAGAATTGACTGTCGGGGTGACAGGATTTGAACCTGCGACCACATGCCCCCCAGGCATGTACGCTACCGGGCTGCGCTACACCCCGTTTTTTATTCAGCAGTTTGACAATTGGAGGTTCTCAGTCAAGGAGAATTTAACACATTCTAACTGCTAACTGAAGACTGACGAACTGCTGACTGTGAAGTGGGCGATACTGGATTCGAACCAGTGACCTCACGCGTGTGAAGCGTGCGCTCTAAACCAACTGAGCTAATCACCCTTTTTTGGAACGATGAACGATAAATGAAGAACGATGAACCTTTCTGTGTTCATCGTTCTTCATTCACAGTTCATCATTTCAAAAGTGGGTCGTACTGGACTCGAACCAGTGACCTCTGCTCTGTCAAAGCAGCGCTCTGAACCAACTGAGCTAACGACCCGATTTTTCAAAAAATGCCCCCCTTTGGGAAAGCGGGTGCAAAAATAGGAAAATTTGATTTTGAAGCAACCCAGAATTTACATTTTTAGAAACTATAAAGTGCTGGGGGTAAAATCATAGTTCCCCAACACTTTATAGTAAGGTATCTAATCAACGGCTCCCGCCTGTTGCTGCTTTGTTTTCTTCCATTTTCCGCCTGGGCAATTTATCGTCCCGTTGGGCGGTATGCCAGACAAAAGCGGCGATAATGGTAGAAGCTTGTTTCAGATCTTCTTCCACCAAATGATCCCAATTGTCCATATTGGAATGGTGGGTGCGTGACCAATAGGCCACGTTGTCTTGAATAAACTGAAAACCTGGGATGCCTACCGCATGAAACGACAAGTGATCCGTGCCGCCAGTGTTTTGCAGGGTCAGGGTGGTTGCTCCCAAATCCTTGAAATCGTCGAGCCAATCACGGAAAATCGGGGCAACCTGTTCGTTGCCTTGCAAATAAACGCCCCGTATTTTCCCGGTGCCATTGTCCAGATTATAATAGGCTGAAATCTTTTCCTGCGCTGGTTTTACGTCCTGCAAATTGCCAAGGTCATCCGTATCGGCCAGGTGTTTTTTCACATAAGCTTTTGAACCTAAGAGGCCCTGCTCCTCACCTGTCCAAAGCGCTATTCGCAGCGTGCGGCGTGGTTTAATGCCAGTTTCTTTGATGCTTTCCATAAGCAGGCGGGCCGTTTCGAGCATGACAGCGCTGCCTGCACCGTTATCCGTAGCGCCAGTGCCGCTATGCCAGGAATCAAAATGCGCTCCGAACATGACCACCTCATCCTTTAAATCTGTCCCTGGAATTTCGGCGATAATATTATGTTCCATCCCGTCCGGATTGGTATATTTTGCCTTCAATTCCATGCTGAGTGTAACGGGAATGCCTTTTTGTAAAAGCCTGAAAATGCGGTTGTAATGCTCAACGGACATGGTTACCTGGGGTAAAACCAAGGCACCTTCATCACGGGCGCTGCCTTCTTTTGAATATGCCCCCGATACAAAAACGGTCCCCAAATCGCCTTTATAACTCCTGTCAACAGTAGCCAGTGGCTGTTCTTCATATAAAAAACTATTGAGCGATTTGAAAAATTCACGCCCGCTCCTGGGCATGTTCCTGAAAGGCCTTTTTGTAGGCATGGGTGCATTGGCCATTTCAAGCAATTCTTCGGGTGTCAGGCGTTTGGCCAGCGGGGTTTCCCATTCTTTCAAAACCCGCAAGGTGTCAATGAAGACAAATTTGCCCTTCAGTTTTCCTTTGTATTTGGCCAAATCTTCCTCAGTAGCGGCATCCAAATAAACGACCTCACCCTGGATGGTGCCTTTGGTTGAGGGCGACCATGCTTTAGGGTAGGCGATGATGGGAAAATACGATGGTGCAACACAGTGCATTTCAAAATGTTCCATTTCCCAGCCTCTGCCAAACGGCCCCCACTCGTCGAGGTGGACATTTTGGTAGCCCCAATCTTTTAGTTGTTGTTGTGCCCAATTGGTGGCCTTGTCAAGCATGGGCGAACCTGTCAGCCTGGGGCCATAAACATCTGTAATCCAGGCCGCTATGTCCATAACTTTGCTTTTCTCAAGCCCATGTTTTTTGATGACGGAAATGATGGAGTCTTCTGAAATTTCCTGGGTAAAAACTTGTACGGAAAGGCATGAGAATGCCAGCAGTAACAGGATATTTTTCATACTAAGGTGATATTAAGTGAAAAAACTAAATTGATGTGAGCCAAGGTAAACAAATCCAGAAATTTTGAGGCGGATGTCGGGCAGGCCAATTTGAAATTTGCATAAAAAAAAGGCCGCAGAAGCGGTTTGATACCCTCCCTCTGCGGCCTTTTGTGCATTCTGTAAAATGCTATTGAAAATTCAAGTCCTTCGTATAAATGCCCATGCGCAACGAATCCCTTGAATCTTGCCTCAATTGAATTCCTTTATTTATCCGGTAGTTGATGGAGGAAAAAATCCCCCTTCCTTCAGATAGGTTTGTGTAGATGGGCAATTCTTGCGAACTGGTGATGCTGCCTGAATTGGCCAGAGAAACATTGACATATTTTTCGAGCTCCTCGCCGCCTGCAATTATTTGAACCTCAAATGGCTGTATAATCCGTTTTATTTTAGGGTTCACCTCCAGATTTTGTTGGAGCAACTGGTAAAATTCCTTTCCAATTTTAGAAATCCTATAAACCGACTCAGGGAAATCTACCCGGTAGCCTTGCGCCCATACCCATTCATAAGCCTTTTCCTGGATATCGGTGGGATTGTCGGTATTGAATTCTGCATAGTGGAATATCAACTTGACATCAAATATCCGGGCATCTTCGGGAGACGACCATTCTATGTCGGTATCAAGGTTGTAATTAAAGCCAATTCCTTTAAGCGTGGTGGGGGTGCTGAGCAAACTGGTGTCAATGATGGAAGTAGTAGCTGTCACTTCGGGCAGGCCATTGTTCCTATTGATAATAAGCCTTATCTCGTCATTTCTTCCCAGTTTGAGTTGGGAAGAGTCAATTTTATAAAGCCAATTGGGCGAGGAAGCGAAAATGCCGCTGTCCCTCGGCAAGCCGATCAAATTTCCATCCACCCGCTCCAGCGTAAAACGCTCGCCGGTTCCTAATTTTTCCAACTCTACCGTGGCATTTTGATAGTATAGGGAATCGGCAATTTGTGCGATGTCCAGGGCACTGGCATCGGGATCCAAAAAAGCCTTTTCCAGCCGGATATAATGAACGGGATCCTGTATATTCAATAGCCCGTACACCACGGGGATGTCCTTCCAAGGAGCGGCCACTTCAAAATCATTGGAACAAGAAGCCAGAAAAAGCAAGCTGCCCATCAAGGCAAAAAAGAGATTTTTTTTCATGTAACGCTATTTTTAAAAAAGATCCGGGCTGGCTATTTGCCTTGATTTTTGCCCGTTCGACCCTCACTGTTTTCAAAGGTTGGCAAAGGTAAAGCTTTTGGTATAAATCGCTTTTTCACTGTCCAAGTTTGTGACGGTAGGATGACCAAACAAGCTTGTTCGCCTGCTGCAAAATGGATAAGCAGGAAGCTTTCAGAACAAACTTATATAGACGTCCAATATTTCTTTGGCAGTTCTTTTTTTTGAAAAATAGGATAGTTTTTGGTAGGCGTTTTTTACTAATTTCTCCTTCAATCCAAGTTCCACCAGCACCCGCTGGACATATTTAGCCAACAAAATTGCATCGCCGACCGGTGCCAAAAGGCCACATAATTCATGCTCAACAACTTCCGGCACTCCTCCTGCGGCTGTTGCCACTACTGGCACTCCACAAGCAAATGCCTCAAAGGTCGCACCGCCTATGCCTTCAGTTTTGCTGGTGAAAAGCAGGACGTCCGCACCGGGCAAAATCCTCGGCACGTCGTCACGGTGGCCCAGCAGGTAAAAATGGCTTTCCAGCTTTTTCTCCATGATAAAATGCCGGATTTGTTGCTCCTCGCCACCATCGCCTCCGATGATGAAAAATGTGGCCGGAAAGTTTTCCCGGATCAAAATTTCAGCGGTGTTTACAAAAGTGAAATAGTCCTTGTGCGGGGCGATGGCAGCCACATTTGCAATGATAAAATGACCGGGAGCAATGCTAAATTCTTTTCTTAGGACATCTGAATGGATGGGATGTCTATTCAAAATTTTTCCAGTTCCATCCAACCCAAACCTGGCAAAATCTACCCCGCTGTGAACCACTTTCAACTTGGCGTGGGCCTTAATGTCTGGTTTTATTATTTCCAAAATGGCCTTTGAAGTGCAAACAATGGCCGAAACGGCGGGGTGATTGTACTTCCATTTTGAAAGCCAGTTTTTTCCAATGGGAAAGTCCACACGCCGATGTACCACCAGTTGGGTTTTGTTGCCAAAAAAGCTGGCCGCCATTACCGCATAAGTATGTGCATGTGAATCGTGGGTATGTATAACGTTTGCCCTGGTGTGCCTGCAAATCTGGCGGATGCGCCTGGCGACCAGTGGATTTATAGCGCTAATTTTTTGATAGGTAAAAAAATCCACGCCTGCCCGTTGGCACCATTCCTCCATTTTGGATCCACTGGCGCAAAGTATCCATTGCGGTATGCCCCGTTGCAGAAGCTCGTCCACCAAATAGGAAATTTGTTGCTCTCCGCCACGCCAGCTCATGGCCGAAGAGATGTGCAATACCCGCAAATCCTGCATTTTTTTATCCACGAAAATTTTTTTTCAAATAATTGGTAACGCAAAGATAGGCTTCCCGATAAACGGACGTATTTGACAACAACACACCCAATTTCAGCCCACCGCTTTAAATCTTCAGTTGACAGTTGGCAGTCCGATTTTCACAAGGAATGATCCAGCAATAATCGTCATCCAATTTCCAACAACATCCAATATTTACAAGGCAACCCAGCTTATTTTCCCAAATTCATATCCAAAATACCAAATGGATTTAACCGCCAGAAAACCACTTTTTTGCCTTTTTTAAAAACCCAATAGTTTTTGAGTAATCTCATTTTTTAACCCCTTAAAACCTCTTTTCTTCCATTCAAATTTTCTTAAACAATGCGGCTTGCGGCTCGGCAAATGCCGAACGCAGGAAGCGCCAAAAAACCTTTTTTTATGAAACTTTACAATTGTTTCTACCCAACCCCATTGCTGACCATAGCAATCCTTTTTTTCACCTTTACAATGGCCGACGCCCAACAGCGGGAGCCTTTGCAAAAAACGCAGGCCGACAAAACGGCCAGCCTTCCTTCCACCATTGTTTCTCCATTTTCAGTCACTTCCGACCGGGGCGAATACAGCGACATCGTTGACGGGGCGACCTACCTTCAACTGGATGCCGCCAAATTGCAAACAGCCCTGAAAAGCAAGCCACGGGAACTCGTTTTCCGCATTCCGCAAAAGAGCGGCCAGGAGGTCGAACTGCTGCTGGAAAGGCAGGAAATACTGGCTCCTGAGTTTAAAGTGACCAATGAAAAAGGCGTAGAAATCCCCTATCAAGCAGGCGATTTTTACACTGGCCAGGTTTTGACCAGAGCGTCCAAGGAAATTTCGACTGCGTCGCTTTCTATTACCGGGGGCGAAGTGATGGCCATGCTGAGCATGGGAGGCGAGAATTTCGTGCTGGGCGCCATGAAAGAAAACAACGGCCGCCAATCGTCTTCCTATGTTTTTTACAAAGATGAAAACCTCAAAGCGGCGAATACAAACTACTGCGGAGCTACGATGGAAAAACACCTGAAAGGCGAGGGTATGAACGTCAACGTGGCCGAATTGCCAGTTGCAAAAAACATCGTCAAGGTACAATTTGAGGCGGATTTCCGCACCTTCCAGGACAACGGCAGCAGCGTGGCCAATGTGGTCAATTTCGTGACGGGCCTTTTCAACATGGTCGCCACGATTTACCACAATGAAGGCATCACGGCACAGATTTCCCAAGTGTCCGTTTGGACAGTGGCCGACCCCTACCCTATCAATTCGAGTGTTGGCTCTGGAGCCGTCCTCAATGCATTCCGTGATGCCAAAAATGTGAGCGGAATCAACGGAAACCTTGCGCACCTACTTTCCACCAAGCCAGTCGGTCACGGCGGCATCGCCTGGATAGACATATTGTGCCATCCGACCATCGGCTATCACACTGCCTACAGCAACATTTCCAATTCTTACAACAACTTTCCGCTTTACTCCTGGACCGTGGATGTCGTGACACATGAAATGGGCCACAACTTGGGTTCCCCGCATACGCACGACTGCGTTTGGGGTGCAGGCGGCAACCAGGCATTGGACAATTGCTACACCCCTTCGGGCGGCTGTGCTACCGGACCCGCACCTACCAACGGCGGCACCATTATGAGCTACTGCCATTTAACGGCTGGCGGCAAAAATTTCAACCAGGGCTTCGGCGCACAACCTGGCAATTTGATCAGGAACAAAGTCGCCGCTGCTGCTTGTTTGAGCAAATCCTACCTGAACTGTACCTCAGCCCAAAACATCTATTGTGGCGTACCCGTGAACGGCACTACCATCGGTGGCGTGAACAACGTGACCACTTACGGATGCAACAGTTGGGTTCAGTCTGGCCCGGAGAAGGTCTTTATTTTACAAACTACCGAAACGACCACTATCACAGCTACTTTGTCCAACCTGACCGCCGATTTGGACGTGATCATCCTCGACGCTTGCAGCGAAAGCAACTGCCTCGCCGAAGGCAACAACTCTGCAACCGTGGCCAACGCCACTCCCGGCATGTACATCATCGTGGTGGATGGGTACAATGGCGCACAGGGCAATTTTACTTTGTCGGTTGATTGCAGCGGCTATTGCTTCACCACTGGTTTGACCAATTTTGAATACATCAACCGGGTGCAATTGGGTACCATTGACAACCTTTCGGGCAACAATTACGGCTACGCCAATTTTACCAATATCAGCACGCCCGTACACCGTGGCGGTTCGGTGGATTTCACATTAACCCCTGGTTTTATCAGCGGCACCTGGAGCGAATTCTGGAGAATTTGGATTGACATCAACAAAGACGACGACTTCAACGATGCCGGGGAATTGGTTTTCTCCAGCCCATCGGGTTCGAGCGCAGCTATCACTGGTACTTTGAATATTCCAGAAATAGCAAGCTTGGGTCAAACAAGGATGCGGGTGGCCATGCGTTTTGGCTCTCTGCCAACAAGCTGCGGCACCTTCTCTGGCGAGGTGGAAGACTATACTGTGGACATTCAACCCTACTGCCCGTCACTCGGCAATACAAAGTACGAGTTTATCAAAACTGTTGACCTGAACGGCACCGTGAACAACTCTGGCAACAACGGCGGTTATGCAGATTTTACCAGCAGCATTGCCCCAATAGAAATTTTGAAAGGCGACAGCAATATCATCAACTTGACACCTGGATTTTCTGCCTCGTCTTATGGTGAAAGCTGGAAAGTTTGGATTGATATGAACCAGGATTTCAATTTCGACGCCGATGAAGTGGTTTTTGAAACTGCCACTGCATCTAGTCTTCCAGTTGACGGTTCATTTATCGTGCCTTTCGGTGCCGTTACGGGTGAAACGAGGATGCGGATCACCATGTTTTACGGCGGCGATGGCTTGACAAGCTGCAATTATTCTTTCTATGGTGAAACGGAAGATTACCTTGTCAACCTCGTTCCATTCTGTGCCTCCAAAGGCAATACGGGATTTGAATTTATCCAAACGGTTGGCATCGGCAGCCTGCTCAACGAATCGGGCAACGACGGTGGCTACGAAGATTTCACCGACCTGACAGCTACCGTGACCGCCGGGCAACCCACTGGCATCGTACTGATCCCCGGTTTTACAGGTGAAATAGCCTACAATGAAAACTGGCGGGTATGGGTGGATTTCAATGGCGACCAATCTTTTGATGACACTGAACAGATTTTTGAAGGCGGCCCCAGCAAAGGTTTGGTGTTCGGCGCTTTTGCACTGCCGGATACATTGCCTGCCGGAAAATACGGTTGCCGTGTCTCCATGCGTTATGCCGGATTTCCCAACCCTTGCGGCGATATCGGCTATGGCGAAGTGGAAGACTACCGCATCGAAGTATTGCCGGCACTGGATGGCGGCGAGTTGATCGGATCTGGTAGCCGCAGCGACGACGGTTTCAACTTTAACCCAAGCACATCTGAAACTGGCAGATTCAATCTTTTTCCAAACCCTGCCAAAAACCTGGTGAACATCGCCTGGATGAACATGGAACCCGTGGCTGGCCACATCGTGGGCATGACAGGCCAAGTTTTGTACTCCTTCGACGATGGCAACGTACCCAACAAATTGAATATCAGCGAATTGCCAGCAGGCATGTATATGCTGCAAGTGGTTTCTTCCGACAACAAAGTCGTCTCACAACGCTTTGTAAAAGTGGATTGAAATATCACTTTCTGGAAATTCAAATAAGCAATTAGAGCAATCTGGTTTTCTTCGTAACCTGCCCGTCGGAGCTGCTCCGGCGGGCTTTTTTTATGAAAAAAACTACCCTTTTGGCGGCTGCGAGGGCCTCACTTCAATTTTACTCGGCAAAGTGCGGGGGTGCATTTTCAACAAATCAACCGTCATCTGGCCCAGGTCTTCGGGTTGTATTTTCCAGGCATCTTTTGGATTGGGTTCGTGTTCGTTAAAATAAGAGGTAACCGAGCCGGGCATGATGGTCGTCACTTTGATGCCTTTGTCACGCAGGTCGAGCATGATGGCTTGGGTAAAACCAACGAGGCCAAATTTGCTGGCATTATAGGCCGAACCGCCTGCAAAAAAATTGGTGCCGGCCAGGCTGGCAATGGTGATGATGTAGCCCTGCGATTTTTCCAGTGCATCCAAAGCAGCTTTCACACTGTAAAAAACGCCGGTCAAATTTGTATCAATCGTGTCGCTCCATTGGTTGGGTGTCAGATCGGCAATGTTGCCGAAATGGCCCAGTCCGGCATTGGCGATCAGCACATCCAGGCTGCCAAAATTTTCCAAAACCTCTTCCACAGCGGCCCTTTGCAAATTGAAATCCCTGACATCGGACACCAGGCCGATGGCTTTTCCCCGCCCGATTTTGTTCAATGCCACCGCGGCCTCGTGGACGCCTTCCCTGTGGCGGCTGGTGATGGCCACGTTCATGCCTTCTTTAACCAAGCTCTCGGCAATACCATAGCCGATGCCTTTGCTTCCCCCGGTAATGAGGGCTGTTTTTCCTTGTAGATTGCTCATAAATATCAATGGCTGTTTGTTCCCGGCAGTTAGGTGTTTTGATACATTACTACCAAAGGATGGTGAAAGATGAGTTTAAGCGGAAACGCCACAGGGAAACATAGGTTTGGAGCGGGTCATTAAATTTTGGGAAATATTAAGGTGGGCAGCACTTCCTTTCGTCGAATGTATTCGACGGTACTTCGGTGGTCCTGCGAAAATGCTAAACACTCGTTTCAATTTCGTTTGTCCAATGCGGCCAAGTGGTTTCTCACACTTTCCGGGATCAACATGCCCGTGAGTGCCTCCTGCGAAGGGTCGTTTTCCATAAAAAACCAATCAGCGCTGCCTACAGTTGCGACAGCGAACATCGAGCGGGCAGCCTGTATGTCAAAACTGAAATCTTCTGGGTGGTGGGACACGTTGCCAAGGCCATAAGATTTTTCAAAACTATCTTTTAAAGAAGCCTGAACGCTGGCTTCCCTGTATTCCTGTGATGTAAAGCGGATGGTCATGCTTACATTATAATGTATCAAGGCAAATTTTTCGCTGTCGGCTTCAATGGTATTTGAAATGTCTGCGACGGCAAAATCCTTCATTTCCATGCCCATGCCCTCACTTTCCAGATCGGCAAAAACCTGCGCCATGTTTTCCTTGGGGATGTATTGGAAAAGTTTTGGGTAAATCAGGTTGATGACGGTTTCCCAGTCCTTGTTTTCCGTGGCGTTGAAATATTCCCCTATCCTTTTGGTGATAAGGTCTTTGTCGCTTTGGCTCCAGGAAATTGACCCAAACGCCATCAAAAGAAACAGGATTGAAATTGCTTTTTTCATTTTTATAAAAATTAAAAACCCAAGCCTTATGAGCCTGGGTATAACGTATTTTTCATAGCAAAAGTAACTTTTGTTCAAATAAATAACGGTAGGGAAAAATGCTAAATAAATGATGAACGATGAACGATGAACTTGCAAAGCATTGATTAAACATGATTATGTAAATCAATGTGGCCTATCTTATTTTTTCAATCACTTATAAGAATTTAACGCAGCATGATTTTGCCTTTAGCAACGGGTATTCCTTCATGTGAAATTTGGAAAATGTAAAATCCGGAGGCCAGGCCTTCCCGCTGGAATTGATAGGTTTTGCCAGTAAAAGCGGCGCTGCGTAATTGCCGTCCATTTGAATCGAACAAGCTGAAAATGAAGCTGTTGCCCTGCACATTTTCCAGCTCGAAAGTAGCCGTTTCTACAAAAGGATTGGGGTAGGCCACAACATTTGCCAAAGTCTGCTCTGCACCATTTGAGGCGCTCAAAATGGTAGAATCAATGACGATGAAATTTTCACCGATAGTATGCAGGGTCCTATTGGTGACGATGGGTGCGTTATAGTCAAAATAGATGCCCGCCCTGTTCCTGATCTTGCTGCCGATAGCATTGCCAGCCCGTTGCCCGATGCGGAATTTCACAAAACCATGGGAAGCAGCTTCGTTTACATTGCTGTCAGGCAGCATGATATTTTCAAAAGTAAATTTCAGGATGCCGTTGCCGTAGAGTTCCCAGCGGAACGGATGGCTTGCACCCCCTATTTCGATGCTGTGTTTATCTAAAAACTGCGACAGTGTATCACGGATAGTGACCGTAAAAGCTGTGTCAGTTCCAGTATTTTGAAACCGGATCAAATATTCAATATCTGTGTTTGGGTCTATAAAATGTTCTTCGCCATACCCTATCGGGAAACCCTGTTTGTCATTTGGATCAAAGGAACCAGTGTTTTCCCGGCAGTCCATGTCAACGGATAGATTGGCGTCATTTAAGGGATATTGCACGACATAACCAGTGCTGAAAGGAGAAGCGCCACAACCTTCCACGGCAATGCTGGGCTGGCTGTTGCCTGGATGGCCCAGGCTTTGCTCGGCTTCCATACGCCAAGTAGAGCCGTTGGCGGGAAAAGCAAAGGTAGTATCGGAGAGACCGGGTAGTTGGAAAGTGCCTTGGAAGCCAATAATTACTTCTTCGATAACAATAAAATCCAAGGCCTGTTGCATATCACCGCTGCCCTCATTGGTTATCAAAAAAATGATAGAATCATTTTGACAAAAAGCATTTAAACGGACACTTGATTCGTCCCAGTTTGGGTCGGGTGGCAGGCAAAATTGTGCAGGTGAAATATGCGCTTCGCTGCAATGGCTTTGCCCTAAAATGGTTGAATCGCAATCAACGGTAAAATAAACCTGAAATGCCCCTTCCTGAAACGGGGCTACCAGTCCCACATTAAAAACATAATGGTTACCACTTTGTGAGACCCAGGGAATACTGCTGCTGTCTATGTCCAGATACGGATCAAAATCAACTTCGATCATCGCCGGATTGGCAATTTCTGTCCCCAAATTTTTGTACTTGATAGTATAGGCATTGCTGAAACAACGCCTCATGCCCAGGGCACTCAAATCCACTTCCATGTAAGGGCACGATACGTTCGTATTTAATGAAAAATCAACTGTCACAGTATCAAAAACTCCTGATACAGTGACGTTTATGCTGTCTTGGCAAGCCTCCCAATAAGGCGAGGGATTAATGACATGTACATTATAAGTACCTGCAGGCACAGGCACCCAATAGTGGCCATTTTCGTCCGTTGTACCGTAATAGGTAAAAGGGCCGCTAATTTCAACCAAATAATTGGGGATATACTGGCCAAAAAATTCAGGCTCGCAAGTAGAATTTAAGTTTGAATTGACATACCCATGAATAAAATTGGAGAGCGAAATTCCCAAGCCATCCGTGCGGAGCAAATAACCATCGCTGCCGCCTGCCCCAAAACTGTGGGTGAAACCTGCAATGACGAAACCGCCGTTGGGGGCTAATTTTATCGCATTGCCACCATCGCCCAACGCACCGCCGAACTCTTTTTGCCACTCAACCGTACCATTGGCCAAGGTTTTTATCAAGATTACTTGTCGTGGTGCGGAACCATTGATGCTTGATTCGCCTGCAATTACAAACCCTCCCACATCGGTCTGCCGGATGGAACGCATCGTTTCCAAATTGGGCAATTCAATTCTTTTCCAAAGCGTCTCATTGCCTGTTCCATCTATTTTGAACAGGAAACCATCCTCTCCCCCATTATCTTCTATTTTGCCAGTGAGTGCAAAATTCCCATCAGTACAAGGGGTAATGCAAAATGCAGATTCGGCAGATCCCTTGTCATAGTGGCTGGCCCAAAGCTGGTCGCCGGTAGCATTCGTTTTTACAATGAAAATATCAGCAAGGTTTGCCCCAAAACTGTTCGTTTTACCTGCAAGCAGCATCTCTCCACTGCCCAGTTCCACCAGCCCAAAACCCTCGTCGCTGTTGGGCCCGCCATACGTTTTCCACCATTTTTCAAGCCCGTCCGAACCTACTTTCATCAGGAACATTTCGTTGTTCTGCCCCTGAGTCTGGTTGGTAACAGGTGGATTGAGTTTTAGGCCAATGATAGCATAACCACCATCGGAAAGTTGCAAAACTTGGCGGCCCTGGACAGAATCCTGCGAGGAACGGACCGTCCAAAGCGTGTCGCCAAACTCATTGGTTTTTACAAGATATGCATAAGAGTTCCCATCGCCAATCGTCGTACCACCTATAATAAAACCTCCGTCCGAAGTAGCTTGGATACTTGCCCCAAAGTCGAGGTACATATTATGACCAATGGATTTTGACCATTGTTGATTTCCATCTGCATCGGTTTTGATCAACAATATGTCCCGATCCAGGGTATCTACCTGTGTTACCCCCACCGCCATGTAACCACCATCTGGAGTAGTGACCACATCGGCCAAACCATCGTTTTGGGCATAACCAAAAGCCCTTTCCCAGCCTTGTGAAAAAATGGGAAACTGCAGGCCAAAGAAGATGGCCGCAAAGAAGCAAAATTTTATAACCTTCAAACTCATGGGCAATGATGGGTTTCTCGATTCATTTATTTTTTAGGGTCAATCAAGTTCCAAAGATAATTCCCCATGAGCCAGGTTTTAAAATATCTTTCAGAACTTCTTTTTAGCCCCTGCGGGGAAGGAAACCCCCAAGGAACCCATCCAACCTAAGGACAGGAAGGCATCGTGAAAGTTGTTTCCAACTTAAAAAAGTGGTATCTCCGAACCAAATCCGACGATCCGGTCGGAGACACCCCTGGTAAAAGCCTGTTAGGTTGAAAAATATTCTAGTGCTAAGTTCAATCTAATTATTTGTGTTGTCAAAAACAATTATTCACGATTCTCGGATTTTTTGGGGAGTTAAAATTAGGCCATAAAAGTACCCAAAACCTTAAAAAGTCCGCATTAAACGCTACTTTTGTCAACAATTGTACAATTGCATTCCAATAGGTTTAACTCTCGGAAAATTATCTTTGTTCATGCACAAAAATAAAGTAGTCCAGTTGTTAAAATCGCTTCAGGCCGAAGAAATCCGGCAGTTGGACAAGTTCGTCCGCTCGCCAATACACAACCATCACAACGAGGTGGTGGCACTCTTCCAGTACATTAGAAAGTATATAAATGGTGGCCAACGTGCCCTTCAAAAAGAACAGGTTTTTGCCCACTTGTACCCGGGCGAAGCGTTCAACATGCAAAAGGTGCATTACATCAGTTCCTACCTTTTGAAAACCGTGGAAGAGTTTTTGGCCTGGCAAGAATGGAGAAAGGATGAAGGAAGTTTTCAACTTCATCTGATGAGAGCCTACAACGAACACCATCAGGGAAATTTATTTAAAACTGTGGAGGAAAAGTTGATAAAGTACTTGGCCAGCAACTCCCAGAAGGATGTCAACTACCTTAATCAATGCTATCGCTTGGAAGTCGAACGGTTTAACAACTTAAGAACGCAGAGCAACGCTCCTGAATTAAGGCTCCAAGAGTTATCCGATGCCCATGACAAAGCCTTTATTGCTGAAAAACTGAGAAATTGCTGTATCTTGCTTAGCAACCAGACCGTCAGCAAACGCAATTATCAAACAGGAATGCTTGACGAGGTAATGCGCTATCTTGAAAACCACCAGTATCTTTCAATACCAATTATCTCCGTTTATTATTTGGCTATAAAAACGATTACCAATTTCAATGATGATTTTTACTTCCTCCAATTGAAATTACTGCTTGACGAGGGAAAGGAGTCATTTAAGACAGACGAGCTTCATGACATCTTTATTTTTGCCATAAACTATTGCATTAGGAAATTAAACGCCGGGGAACAAGACTACATGAAAGAGGTATTCGAGATTTACAAAATTGGGATGCAAGTGAATGCATTTGTCAAAAACGGATATATGACACCAAGAACCTACAGTAACATTATTATGTCCGGTTTGAAACAGGAAGAATTCGACTGGGTACATCACTTCATTTTTAATTATAAGATGGCATTACCGGAGACTCAAAGGGATGGTTTTTTTAACTACAACCTGGCGAGGTTTTATTTTGAGCAAAAAAACTATAGTGAAGCCATGCCGCTGCTATTACAGATGGAGTACAAGGATGCACTATTGACATGTTTGGGCAAGATTTTGCTTGTGAAAATGCACTTTGAACAGAAAGAAACCGAGGCGCTCGACAGCCTTTTAAAAAGTTTTAAGACTTACATTAACCGTAAGAAAATGACTGGCAGTTATAAGGAAAGTTATGCAAACTTTTTAACATTTACCTCAAAGTTGGCACATACAAAGGTACAGGGCAACCATCAACAACTCATCAAAGAAATAACCGAAACCAAGGTCGTAGCAGAAAAAGAATGGCTCCTCGCCCAACTCGAAAAATAAACTCACCTCCCCTTCCAGTAACTGCTCACATCGTCCAGGTTTTTTTGAAAATACAACTCCCGGTTGGTCATGTCGAAGGCGCAGAGATGACCCTTGCCGGGCAGGTGCGGGGCAAAACAGCCCCCGTCAATGTTGAGTACCTGGCGGTATTTCAGGTTGCGGGCCATCGTTTCTATTTTATCTTTTGAAATGGGCGTATGGCCGTGTACAATGATGCGGTCGCCCAACCAGCCAAAGTCAATGGTTTCGTACCAGTCCCGCAGGTAAAGCATATTGATATCGGGAGAAAGGGGGTTTCGGAAACGAAAATCCAAGCCGGCGTGTACTAAGATGAAGCCATCTACTTCAATGCAGTATTCCAGTTTTTTAAAAAAATCCATGTACTGCATGGGGACGGAGGTGGCATCATGTACCCCAAAACTTTCGAGTGCTTGACGCCCTCCCCAGCCATCGTACCAATCATAAAAAAAACTGCGATCCTTGGAGGCGATCAGCAGGGCATCCTCGTGGTTGCCCATCAGGCAGCGCACGGTATGGCCTTTTTCTTTGAGGAAAAAAATGGTGTCAATCACCCCTTTAGAGTCCGGCCCCCGGTCTATGTAGTCGCCAAGAAAATACAGTTCGTCAGCCGTGGTCAGGGCCAATTGGTCCAGCAATGCCTCCAAACTTTGGCGGCAACCGTGTATGTCTGTCAATGCAATTTTACGCATAGCGTCAAAGTTAGGCAGCGGTTGAAAAAATGATAATTTTGCCACCCTTAAAAAAAGGAGCGAGGTCAGAGGCATGAGATTAGCGCTAATACCGATTTCTCTCATTCTCTCATTCTCTCATTCTCTCATTCTCTCATTCTCTCATTCTCTCATTCTCTCATTCTCTCGTTATGAGCATTTCTGAAACCATACAAGCAGGCACCATCCAAGCCGTCAAAAGCCTTTACGGCGAAGACATCAACGCCGATCAAATCACGATGAACGTCACCCGCAAAGACTTTGAGGGCGACTATACCGTGGTGACTTTCCCTTTTACCCGGTTTGCCAAAAAGAAACCGGGCGAAATAGCGGAAGAACTGGGCCAATACCTGGTGGCCAATGTCCCGCAGATTAATCGTTTCAACGTGGTGCAAGGTTTTCTAAACCTCGTGATAGCCGATGGCTTTTGGCGGGAATTTGTGCTGGAAACGGCTGGTAATCAGTCATTTGGGCAACAAGAAAACAATGGTCGCAAAGTGATGATCGAGTATTGCTCGCCCAATACCAACAAACCCTTGCACCTCGGCCATATCCGCAACATCTTGTTGGGTTGGTCTTGCTCGCAACTCTACGAAGCCGCAGGCTACGATGTGGTGAAGGTGCAGATCATCAACGACCGGGGCATTGCGATTTGCAAGAGTATGTTGGCGTGGCAGAAATGGGGAAATGGTGCTACACCTGAAAGCACAGGTATAAAGAGCGACCATTTTGTGGGGGATTATTATGTGATGTTCGAGCAAAAATTTCAGGAGGAATACAAGGCTTGGCAGGCTTCTGCTGTTGGTCAGCAGGTTTTCAAAGAGAAGGCAAAAGCCGATCAGGACGAATCAGCATTTTTTAAGGATTTTAAAAACACCTATTTCAACGAATACAGCCCGCTCGGCAAGGAAGCCCGTGAAATGCTCCAGCGTTGGGAAGCCCACGACCCCGCTACCATTGAACTTTGGACCAAAATGAACGGCTGGGTGTATGCGGGTTTTGAAGAAACCTTTAAAAAATTGGGGGTCAGTTTTGATAAATATTACTACGAAAGCAACACCTACCTACTCGGAAAGGACATCGTGGATCAGGGTCTTGCCAGCAATGCATTTTACAAAAAAGACGACGGCAGCGTGTGGGTGGATTTGACGGATGCAAAACTGGATCACAAAGTACTGTTGCGCAGCGACGGCACATCTGTATATATGACCCAAGACCTGGGAACGGCGCAGATGCGCTACAAAGATTTCGGCGTAGAAAAAATGGTGTATGTGGTGGCCGACGAGCAGAACTACCATTTCCAGGTCTTGTTTGAAATTCTGAAACGCCTCGGCGAGCCTTATGCAGATGGGCTTTACCACCTGAACTACGGAATGGTGGATCTTCCCACTGGAAAGATGAAAAGCCGGGAAGGCACCGTCGTAGATGCCGACGACCTGATTTCTGAAGTAATAAATGAGGCAAGGGAAGCCGCCAACGAACGTGGCGAAATGGCCGGACTATCGAAGACTGAACAGGAAGAGGCCATCCGCAAAATTGCCCTGGCCGCCCTGAAATACCACATTATTAAAGTGAACCCGCAAAAGCGGATGGTTTTCGACCCCAAAGAAAGTGTGGATCTGCAAGGCCAGACCGGACCATTTATCCAATATGCCTACGTGCGTATCTCGTCCGTACTGCGCAAAGCAGGCGATGCTGATACCAGTGCCGCCATCCGCTACCAAAGTTTGGAGCCATTGGAAAAAGAACTGGCCGGACAGATTTACCGTTTTCCCGAATTGATACTGAACGCTGCCCTTACTTACGATCCATCGCTGGTGGCCAATTACTGCTATGACCTTGCGAAAAACTTCCATCGTTTTTTCACCGAACATTCCATTCTAAGGGCGGAATCGGAGGCAGCAAAGGCTTTCCGCCTGCAATTGTCAAAAGCAGTGGCCAATGTGCTGAAAACTGGGATGGGGCTGCTGGGGATTGAGATGCCGGAAAGGATGTAATTTTTTAAACGATGAATGATGAACTATGAATGATGAACGGGAATAAACAATTCAAACTCATCAATCCTCTGTAATTTATTGCTTAATTGTAAAATTCGTCCCTCTCAACAAACCCGCTAATTCTGCAGGCGATTGCCTGCAAAACAGGAAATTGTACTCCGGTGGCGTGTAGCGGCCATCTTCCTTGGGCATGTATTCCAAAGTAAAATCGTTGATGTAGAAGGCGTTGAAACCAAAGCGTTCTGTCAGTAGATCCGCCAATTTTGCCTTTCGGGCTTTTTCCAAAAACTCGATGATGAGGAATTCGACCTGATCCATGTGTTTGGCTGCGCCTTTGATGAATTCAGGCTCTGCGTTTTCGATGTCCACTTTTACCAACCATTTTTTCATGGAGGGCTGTTGTTCCAAAAAATCGTCGAAAGAAATAACCTCGATGCTTTGTTCCAACATCTCCTCGCCTTCGTTTTTGAATGTTCCGTCCAAGGAGGAACTCAGGTCATTGGTCAAATTCACAAAAAAAGTGGCCGTACCAGTGTAGCTCGAAATGCCTTTTTTTAAGCCAGTGGTATTTTGAAGTCCATTAAGTGCAACGTTTTCTTGAATAATATTGAACAGTTTTTCATTGGGTTCAAAAAAAACAAGTGGCTTATGGGAAGCGAGGTAGGGCCGCAAAAAATAAGTGTAGTAGCCCCAATTGGCACCAATATCTGCCACAGCGTCCACCTTGTCGCAAAGTGCCTTGCTCAGGTACAAAACGCCACGTTCACCTTTATAGGTCATTGGGTTGCCAAAGGCAAACAAAGGGTTGTAGGCAGGCATTTTCATACGGTAGTGCTTGTCCATACCCAGATTAGTGGTGATGGTGGTTCCGTTGAATGGCCGGCTGTTGGAAAGTTTGGAACCAATACGGTACAAAGTGCTGCCTTTAAAAGGCACGGGCAGATCTGCCAGGATGGTAGGAATTGTTTTCAAGTGAGTGTTGTTTTTTGTTTTAGACCAGATTTTAGTACTTAACAGGGCCAAATGTAAGATACCACAACTGTTTTTTGCAAGAGGATTGTGATTAAAATTGAGCAAAATCAACTTTGCTTTTTTTGTTAAAGCATCATTGGTTTGGGTTTTTCGTAGAAATTTGCGCCTCGTTTGAAAACCCATTCACCATTATTTTTTTATAGTTGTACAAATACATCATAAATGACCACCGACAACATCGAAAAAGAAAAAACCGAAAGCCTAAACTTCATTGAAGAAATCATCGAACGTGATATTGCCGAGGGCAAACACGGGGGCCGAGTGCATACCCGCTTTCCGCCGGAGCCAAATGGCTACCTGCACATCGGTCATGCCACCAGCATCTGTCTAAATTTTGGCTTGTCCCAAAAATTCAACGGAAAGTGCAACCTCCGCTACGACGACACCAACCCGGTGACCGAGGAAACCGAATACGTGGACAGCATCCTGGAGGATGTGCGCTGGATGGGTTTTGAGCCGGACAATATTCTGTATGCCTCCGATTATTTCGGCCAGCTCTACGATTATGCGATCACCCTCATCAAAAAAGGCTTGGCCTACGTGGACGACAGTACGCCCGAAGAAATGGCCGCAATGAAAGGCACACCAACTGAACCTGGCCAGCCAAGCCCCTATCGCCAACGTGGAATGGAGGAAAACCTTCGCTTGTTTGAAGGCATGAAAAACGGCGAGTTTCCGGAAGGATCACGGGTGTTGCGGGCCAATATTGATATGGCTTCCCCCAATATGATCATGCGTGACCCCGTGCTGTACCGAATCAAAGTGGCTCACCACCACCGCACGGGCGACGATTGGTGCATTTACCCACTGTACGACATGGCGCATGGGCAATGCGATAGCATCGAAGGCATCACACATTCGGTTTGTACTTTGGAATTTGCGCCACACCGGGAATTGTACGATTGGCTCATAGAGCATCTGGATATTTTTCCCTCCAAACAATACGAATTTGCCCGCCGCAATTTTTCCTACACCGTTGTTTCAAAAAGGAAACTGCTGAAATTGGTGCAGGATAAAATCGTGAGCGGCTGGGACGACCCACGCATGCCCACCATTTCGGCCATGCGGCGCAGGGGCTTCACAGCCTCCGCCCTTCGGGAATTTGCGAAGCGGATCGGCATTGGCAAACGGGAAAACCTGGTGGACGTGGGCCTGCTCGAATTTTGTGTGAGGGAAGATTTAAACAAAATCTCCAAACGTGTGATGGCCGTGCTGAACCCATTAAAAGTGGTGATCACCAACTATCCCGAAGGCCAAACCGAATGGCTGGAAACAGAAAACAACCCGGAAGACCCGAACGGCGGCACCCGTCCCCTACCCTTTTCACGGGAACTTTGGATCGAGCAGGAAGATTTTATGGAAGACCCTCCGAAGAAGTTTTTCCGCCTGTCGCCCGGCCAACTGGGCAGACTGAAAAGTGCCTATATCATACAGGCCAATGAAGTGGTAAAAGACAGTGAGGGCAACATCGCCGAACTGCATTGCACCTATTTCCCCGAATCGAAAAGCGGCAGCGATACTTCAGGCCTGAAACCTAAAGCGACCCTGCATTGGGTTTCTGCACAACATGCCATTCCTGGCGAGGTGCGCCTGTACGACCGCCTCTTCATAGTGGAAGATGTGGCCGACGATCCAAGGGATTTCAAAGAATTGCTAAACCCCGATTCGTTGAAAGTGATAGGAAATGCTTGGCTGGAGCCGAGTTTGGCGGATGCAAAAATTGGGGAATACTTTCAGTTTATCCGATTGGGCTATTTCACGCCCGATACCAATGCGGAACCGGGGAAACCTGTTTTCAACCGGACGGTGACGCTTAAGGATGCCTGGACGAAAATTGCCCAGAAAGATTGAGTGAATGATGAACGATAAATGATGAACGATGAACAGTGACCTGACTTTCAATTGATTATTAAATTGATTTCAAAACAATCTTGATCACGATATTTTTTTCATTTTCTTTATGGGATAATTGCTTACAAAAAAGGCCCGGCTGGTTACGGCCGGGCCTTTTTTATTCAAAAATTACCACCAACGTTTGATATTGATTTCACGTGAATTTCCATTTGGCAATGTCAACGTGGCCTTGTTGTCGCAAGATCCACTGCCATAGTTCAAGGTCAGCGTTTTATCTTCCACTATCAATGTGATAAGGCCTGACGAAACCCAGGGACAAAGTTTGTTTTTTAACAAGGGTTCGTCAATGGTCGCTGTAAAATCGTGGCCATTGCGATTGGTGCCGCTGGCATTTCCGGTCACCTCAAAAACATTGTCGGAAAGGATATTCGGCGTCTGGCCTCCGGTTGTTTGGGTGAGCAAATAGCTTGATTCCCAAGTGATAAACTTTCCATTTGGAAAGGTGATTTTGCCATCCACCACTGTGCGGGAAAAGGTAAGGTTGCCCTCGGCATCGCTTCCTTCGTTTATAATGGTGCGAACGCCTTCCATTTGTGCATCATCCACAAAAAAGTCCTCAAAAGTGGCCGTGCGGACAGCACCTTCAACCCATATTGCATCAGACTGATTTACAACGATTTTGCCCTTCCTGATACGTCCGTTGGGCCCTTCGCAGCCTTCGCCAAAATCAATGGTAATGGTGCGGGGGAAAGTGGCGTCGTCAGGCACGACGGTCACGGTGGGGCAGCCAGTGAAAGAACCTCCTCCGTCCCTGGTTTCAATGACCAGATCTTCTTGATCCTCAGCGTCTTGGAAGTAGTTTTCAGCATTGGATTGGTCTTCGCTGGTCACGGTTATTTTCTCTGTAAAACCTTCATCTAAATCGTTGCCATTTTTGTCCAAACGACAGGCAGTGATAGTCAATACTAACACGATTATAGCGGATGCAAACCATTTTAAAGGATTCATTTTTTTAATTTTTTTGGTGAATTTTTTTAGTAGTTACGGCCTTGTTTTACGCTGTACACCTCGAAAACAATTGGGTAATTTCTATTCATGTAAACTATTGACCTGGATTAGGTGGGGAGGTTTAAAGCGGAGGTGAAAATTTAAATTTCAGTGAGCTGCCAAAAAATCCATGACAGGGCAAGAACGAAAAAGCATGATAAAACCCTACTCGGAACGGAAAAAATAGTGGGCATCCATTCAATTTTTCCCATAATTGGCCACCAGCAATTTCTCAATGACAGGTTTCAACTGTTCAAATTTTTCGTCCTGCAAAGCGTCGTCCAAGGTTCCGCCTGAGGCGAGGTAAACCAATTTGCCGTTTTTATCAAAAACCATGTTGGCCGGAAATCCGCCCAGGGAGCAGAATTGGTCAAGGATTCCGTTGTTAAAACAATCGGCTACATGCAGGTAATTGAAGGGCTCTTTTTCAATAAAAGCCTGAATACTTTCCTTTCTGTCACGGCCAAAAGCGATGAAAACCACCTCTTCATTTTTGAAATATTCCACCAGCCGGTTCAGTCCGGGCAGGTCGTTGCGGCAGGGCGGGCAGCTTTCGAACCAAAAGTTCATCACCACAATTTTTCCTTGTAAAACATTGGGATTTAAAGACTTACCATCAATCGTTTCCACTGAAAATTCGGGCATGGGGCAGCCCATGAGGTTTTGCAGCATCCAATATTGGGCTTTGAAACGATCGGCCAATGGAACGTTTCTCGATATGGAGTCGAAATTTTCCCAACAATTCTCAAAACAGTTTTGCGCCGACAGGCTAAGGGAAGGCAGGAGGAGACAGGCTAAGATAAGGGGCTTGAGGACATTCATGGGTTTTAAGTGTTTTAAAGTCTTGGTTACGTTGCCCGATTCTCTATTTTACTGTATCTGGATACAAAGATAACAGATAAATTTCAATATATGTTGTCAAATCCTGAATGAAAGCTATTTTCGTTCGGTACTTTTCCAAACGATTCTTAAAAAAAAGGCTTGAAAGCGGTTTGCTTTCAAGCCTTTTAAATTCAGATTTTATACCCTACTATGGGAAAATTCCCATTGACTGGTAATCTTGTCCAATCAACTGAACCGCATTGACGAAAGCGGCTGTCCGCATATCAATTTTTTTCTGGTTCATGATTTCACGTGTGATGTTGTAGGCATTGATCATGGATTCCTCCAAGCCTGAACGCACGAGATCCACTTCATCGGCACCTTTGACAAACTTGGTCATCAAGTTTTCCGGTACTTTTCTGCCTACCATTGATTCTACCAAATCAATGATGCCTTCCCTGCCTTGTTGGCGGTAACGTTTGTCCATACGGCCAAAGCGCATGTGGGATAGGTTTTTCAACCATTCAAAATAAGAGACGGTCACCCCACCGGCATTCAGGAAAACATCGGGGATGATCAGCGCACCTTTTTTCAAAAGGATTTCTTCGCCAGGCGAAGTGACAGGGCCGTTGGCTGCCTCGGCAATAATTTTGGCCTTCACCTTACCGGCATTATTGGCATGGATGACCTCCTCCAGTGCAGCAGGAATGAGGATGTCGCATTCTATTTCGAGTATTTTTTCCCGATCTTCCCTGGAGTATTTTTTGACGTCGGGATAGTTCATGATCGAACCAGTTTCCTTTTTGATCTGGTTCAATTTCGCCATGTCCAGGCCTTTTTCATCGTAGATGATCCCGTCGGCCTCACCCACGGCGATGATGATGGCATCCCCCTCGTTTTGGGAAATCATGCCGGAGTAGGAGCCCACGTTGCCAAAGCCTTGAATGACCACCTTTTTGCCAGCAAGCCCTTTCGACAACTTGAGTTTTTTCATGTCGTCGGCATGATCACAAGCCTGGCGAAGGCCGTAAAAAACCCCTCTGCCTGTTGCCTCTGTCCGGCCCCTGATGCCAAATTGGTTGACAGGTTTTCCAGTGACGCAACCGGCGGCATCCAACTCGTTTTCACGAAGGGTGCGGTAGGTGTCAAGTATCCATGCCATCTCCCGTTCGCCCGTACCGTAGTCGGGTGCTGGTACATCAATGGCTGGGCCAATGAAATTGCGGCGCACCAGTTCGTAGGTGTAACGGCGGGTGATTTTTTCCAATGTTTCTTCGTCGTAATCTTTGGGGTTCACTTTTACGCCGCCTTTGGCACCGCCAAAAGGCACGTGTACAATTGCACACTTGTAGGACATCAGGGTGGCCAATGCCATCACTTCGTCCTGGTTGACGTGGTTGCTGTAACGGATACCGCCTTTGGTAGGCAGGCGGTGGTGGCTGTGCTGCACCCGGTAGCCTTCAAACACCTTAACGCTGGTTTTGCCAGTTTTAGGATCCCTGATTTCCACAGGAAAATGGATGGCATAAACGGAGTTGCAGACTTTGATCTGGTCGAGCAGGCCCCTGTCAAGTCCAGTATGAGGGGCCGCTTTTTCGAAGTAGTTTTCGACGCTTTGATAGAATGTAAGCGTCTGTTGTACTTTAGCCATGATTATTAATTTGGTTCTCCAATTTGGTAAGCTTTCTGTCCAGGTAAACGAGGAAAATGACAATGCCAATGAAAATAGCGGCAATCACAGCCACCACGACGTACATTTTTCCCATGCTGCGCATGAAATTTACATCTTCCTGTGCCATAAGTATGGAAAAAGAAAAAAGGAGAAGGGAAAAAGTAGCAGCCGTTTTTTTTACTGCGTTTAACATGTTCATTTCATTAAACTGTTTCCTGTCCAAAAACGGGCGCTAAAGTCGGAGAATTTTTGGTAGTTGTCAACTTTACGGAAGTGTTTCACGCTTTGCTTCCATATATTTTTCCCAAGTTCAATTTTCCAATAAAAATCGTTTCAACCTGCCTGTGCGATAAACCAGGTTGGCCATCCAAACCCCCATCAGCGTCCAGCCGATAATTGCAGGGTAAAAGACCATCCGCATGGTGTTGTCCAGATCCTGGCTGCCAAATGCAATGTTGCCGCCAGCACCTGGGTGCAGGCTGTCGGTCAGTTTTGGAATGACATAAAGCAAAGGGATCAGGGTAGAAAAAGCGAAAATATTATACACCGCACTGATACGGGCCTTTTTTTCAGGGTCCTCAAATGAAGAACGCAGCACAAAATAGGCGCAGTAAATAAGCAGGCCGACCGCCGTCATGTTTTGTTTCACATCAAAACTCCAATATGCGCCCCAGGTATTTTTAGCCCAAATTGCCCCGGTCACCAAACCCAGCATCCCGTACAAAATGCCGACCGTTGTCAAGGCAGATGCTTTGGCATCGTCGGCAGGATCCATTTTTCTAAGATAGCGGATGCTAAAAATCATCGCCGCAATGAACAAGATGAACATGGCGAACCAAAGCGGAACGTGGTAATAGGTGTTGCGGATGGTTTCGCCCAATATGTTCCTGAAAGGAAAAGTGATGGAGCTTTTTTGGTGCAGGTTGGAAATATCGGCATTGGGCCATTGAGCTTCGCCAAGGTTTGGGGCGATGCTGTCCTGGGTCACGAAAATGCCACTTGGAAGAACGGATGCACCATCGGATGGGCTATCAATAATTAAGGTGAAATCCTGGACTTTTTGATCAACTGGCAAAAACTGCGGCAGTTCGAATGTGGCCGTGAGATTTCGGTCGCCCAGCACCGCAACTTTTTTGGCGGCCAAAGCCCGCTTGTTGTCCATTTTCAGCCAGGCCCTTATTTCATTTGAGCTTTTAGTATAAAATGAATTGTAGCCTTTTATCGCCAGGGTGACTTCGCCGCCGCTTTTCACACTGGCCGGTTGCGCATCGAGAATTCCTGTTTTCAATGGGGTCAACAGACCTATTACCAATGAGTAAATTACTAGCAATACGCCCAATATTTTCCACCAGTTTTTTTTCATAACAATTGAATATTCATTTGAAAAGAGAGTTCAACAATAATAAGGGTTTTGAAAATGGCCCAAAATTCCCTGTCCCTCCTCGCCGCCTTCGACGGCTCGTCGAGGAAGGGGGTTAGGGGGCGGCTGCGCCGCCCCCTAACCCCCTTAGCTTTCAATCGCCCACATAATTTTGTTATGTGCTCATTAGAAAATCAATCCCGCCAAAGGTAGGGAAACAATACCAATCCCAAAGCCACCAGGATGAGGTCCACGGCTGCCAGCATCATGATGTCACGGCCTATCATCGTGCCTTGCAGGAGGCCAATCGAATGCGCCGATAAATTGACCAGCAACAACAAAATGGGTATGACCACCGGGAAACTCAAAATGGCCATGAGTGTGCTGCTGTTGTCTGCCTTGGCTGCTATGGCCGACACGAATGTGAACGTGACCGAAAAGCCGATGCTGCCTAGCAGAAGCGCTAAAGCAAACAGGCCTGCCTGCTCTATTGGATTACCTGCAATAAAACCCAAGGCAGCAAATGTCAAAACTGCCAGCAACAATAAAAGCATTGCGTTGTATATCATCTTTGACAACAAAATAGCGATTGGGTTGGCCAATTGGTAATAGTAGAGCTGACGGTTTCCGCTTTCCTGCACAAAGCTTTTTACCACGGCATTGATGGAAGCAAATAACATGATGATCCAAAACAGCACGTTCCAAAGTTGCGGGCTGACGGTTTGAAAGGAAATATAGATGATGAAAACCGTTGAAAGCACGTACAACAGAATGCCGCTGATGGCGTATTTCTGCCGCCATTCGAGGGTGAATTCCTTGCGCAGCAAGAAGCTGATTTCGTTGAATAGGTTCATTGCGGCAAAAGTATGGCAGCAGTTGGAATGTTTTGAAAAAAGCCATAAAAACAAAAGGGATGTATTGCGTACATCCCTTTTGTTTTCAAAACGATTTGAGGAAAATTAATGCTATTCAGCCGGGTTTGAAACATAATATTTTAAAACATAAAAACCGAACCTATCTTGTTAATGGAATTTTTCCAACAAGTCTGCCAGTCTCCAACAGTCTTCATAGCTGTTGTAAAGCGGCACGGGCGCTACCCGGATCACGTTCGGTTCCCGCCAATCGGCCACCACCCCATTTTGTGTGAGGAAATCGAACAATTTTTTTCCTTCCTGGCCCGTCAAAATAGACAATTGGCAACCTCGTTCTGCTGGATTTTTTGGAGTAATGATATTGAACCGTTTTTGGCCCGTGTTCAGGTTTTCTATTAAAAACTCCAGGTAGTCCGTCATTTTAACGGCTTTTTCCCGCAGCGCTTCTATGCCCACTTCGTCGAACATGTCCAGGCTGACCTTGTGTGCGGCAAAGCTGAAAATCTGTGCATTGCTGAGTTGCCAACCTGCGGCCCCCTGCATGGGCTCAAAGCCTTTTTTCATCAAAAAACGACTGCCCTCGTCGTGGCCCCACCAGCCTGCAAATCGGGGCAAAACCTGTTTGTTGCCATGTTTTTCATGAACAAAAATCCCGCTTGGCCCGCCTGGGCCGGAGTTGAGGTATTTATAGCTGCACCAACAGGCGAAGTCCACGCCCCAATCGTGCAGTTTCAAAGGCAAATTCCCAACGGTATGTGCCAAATCGAAACCGACAAAAGCGCCCACTTTATGCCCTGCCTCCGTGATTGTTTTCAAATCAAAAAACTGCCCGGTGTAATAGTTCACCCCGCTGAACATGATGGTCGCCAGTGAATCCCCATGTTTTTCAATCGCAGCGACGATGTCTTCCGTGCGCAAGGTATCTTCTCCAGATCTCGGCGCAATTTCCACAATAGCCTCTTCTGGGTCGAAACCGTGCCAGCGCACCTGGCTTTCCATCGCATACTGGTCGGAAGGAAATGCACCTGCCTCCATGATGATCTTAAACCGATCCTTGGTCGGGCGGTAAAACGACACCATGAGCAGGTGGAGATTGGTCGTGAGGGTGTTCATTACCACCACTTCCGATTCTTTGGCGCCCACCAAGCGGGCGCTCTGCGGCAGTAGGAACTTGTGGTAGTACATCCAGGGCATTTCACCCCGAAAATGCCCTTCTACGGCATGTTCCCGCCAATGCATCACTTCTTTTTCCAAGGCTTCTTTCACGCCTTTTGGCTGTAGGCCCAGAGAGTTTCCGCAGAAATACAGGACGTTTTTGCCATTGTGTTTTGGATAATAAAACTGCCGACGGTATCGGCGGAGGGGGTCGTTTTTGTCAAGTTGGCGGGCGTAGGAAAGTGTGGGTTGGTGGTTCATGAAAAAGGAGATGGAATTCTAAGTTGTTTGCAAATGTGAATACATAATGGTTTTTTGATGGCAGGATGCCTCGGCACAGCTACAGGAGGCGAATCTGGCTCATTTGGATTGATATAAATTGCATGTTTGCCCCCTTCACGGAAAAGAACACAGCCGTATTCGTTTAAGTGTCGCAGGAATTCTTTTCGTTTCATTTAAACTAAATGCAATTCTTCCCTAATAACATTTTTATGGTAGCCTTTTTTTCTGGATATTTCCCTTTGTGCATTGAGTACCAATTCCAATGCATCCTTGAGGTTTTCCTTTACTTCTTCAATTGTTTCCCCTTGCGAACAGACATTTGGCATTTCTTCAATGAATGCAAAGAAACCTCCTTCAGCATCCGGTTCGATTATCAAGTTGAATTTAATATCTGCTTTCATATTGCTTTAATTTCAATTTTATGTTTGCAAGGTAGCTATTTTATGTTATTTAAAACAAACTCCCCTGCTCCCCATAGCTCATCGGATTTTCCAGTTCCAGCAGCTTCCGTTTCATCTCCAGGCCATAAAAATACCCATGCAAATCACCGTTTTTGGCAATGACCCGGTGGCAGGGAATGATGATGGCGATGGGGTTGCTGCGATTGGCCAGGCCGACTGCCCGCACGGCTTCTGGATTGTCGAGTTGCTTCGCAATAGCCGAGTAGCTGGACGTATGGCCGTAAGGTATTTTCAACAATTCCCGCCAAACGCTTTGGTTGAAAAGGGTACCGTCAGAAATATCGAGCGGCAGGTCAAATTCGGTGCGTTTCCGTTGAAAATATTCCGAAAGTTGGCGTACAGATTCGACTATATGTTCCGGTGCATCGTGGTAATTCTCAGGCGGCGCCTCCTGGCTTTGCAACAGCCAAACCTGGGTGATGCTATGGTCGTTTCCTATTATTTCAAAACAACCATAAGGTGAATGGTAATGGGCAGTGTATAACATCATTCAAAGCTTAAATTCGCAAAACGAAAGCCCCTGCCACGCTCGCCGAAAATGGCCATTTCCCGTTTGCCGATTTGCTTGCACATTTTCGGGCGGGTGATGACGCCCGCATCTTTGTTGGAAGCCAATGGAAAGGTTGCCACTTCGCCGCTTGTATTTATTTGGGCAAGTACCATAATACTTTCGCTGCCGTTGTAATTATAAAACCGATTTTCTTTTCTGTTAGAACTATAATTGCGGGCATTATCATTAAATATGAAATACAATTTGTCACGAACAATTGACATTGCATAAGACGAATAATATCCGCCATCATTTTTGGTTTCCTGTTGTTTTGGAATGCGGGCTGCCCATTCTATTTCACCAGATGGCCTGATATTTACCACAATTATATCGTTGTAATGGTAATAATAATCCGTTTGGTAATTTGACCGATAAGAATAAGGTGAATAATAGCTATATGGATAATATCCGAAAGGATAATCCCGATATGTTTCTTGTTCTATATAAAACTGTTCTGCTACCAAAACCGCCCCGCCGTCACTGCGAAGTATGAGTTCGTCCAGTGAATAATTGTACAATTCCGCTCCCCGCCGCACGTCGTTGTTTTCTTCGGCCTCTTTGGCTTTTTGTTTGTTTTTTTCTGACATAAATTCTGTTAAAAATTCAAAGTCAAAAGGCTGGTAATTACGGTTGGTCATGTTGCCCGAAACAGGGTCGAGGCGGAAATAATAGGCACCTTTTATACTATAGGTGCCACGTTCTGAATAGAAACCGCAACAAATCAAAGTGCCATCGCCCGCCACCCGAAAGGTGAGGTCGGTGACGAATTTATCCGGCAGATCAATCCGGAATTCCTTGGCCTCGTTGCCGTCGGAAGTGTAGGAAAGCACCACGTAATTGTAGGTCGGGTTGCCCCTCCTGCGCCATTTTGCTTCGTCTTTGTACAGCACACCAAGCAGGTAAACATTGCCATTGCCGTCAACTTGATAATCCTCCACGGTAAACTGGTTGTCTGGATACGGCAGCACGATATTTTTTTCCCAAATCAGGTCAAAATTTTCATTGAAAACACGGAAGCCAAAACGTTCCGGATTTTTATTTTCATTGGGCAAACTATTGTAAACCAGCAACTTGGAACTGTCTTTTGAAATCTTGAAATCAAAAGTGCCCTCCACCTCTTTGTTTTTCGCCTCTGTTTCGCAGATCATTTCCAGGTTTTTGGAAGGGATGAGCGTTTTGTCGCTGAGTTCCTGTTTAAAAAGGAAATTGCGCTTTTTGGCCGTGTTGTTAAAGGAGGTGAGCAGGTACAGGCGACCGTTCAGCAGCACCACTTCCTCGAAATCCCGCTGTTTTCCTTTGTACTTCAGTTCCATTTCCTCCGAGCGCTTCAACTTCATGTCCCTGGTAAAAAACTCGACCCATGCACGGGGTTTTGCATTCGGGTTGTTCAATATTTTTTGGCGTAGCACATAGAAGCCTTCGGCGGTCGTGCCAATTATCTTCGTGGCAGTCGTGCCGCTTGGTTCGTTGTACTCGTCGCCCCAATTAAGTGTGGCGGGAGCAGTGTCAGTTTGACCAAAAATACAGGAAACAGAAAGACTCAATATGGTTGCCAGGATGCTTATTTGTTTCATTCAAAATCAAATTTTGTTTTTGTCAAAAATGGGAGTTCAAAGGTAGGCAAAATGAAATAGTGCATGTATTTCAAAAAAACATCCGAACAGGTACCTGGTTGAACTAATCGCCGCTAAGTTTTTTATAACAACGAACGACAAGGGCTTTTACTAAGCCCAAAATCCCACACCGCCCCCATGTTTCGTAACTTTGGGGCCGACTATCAAAGGACAGCCAATGACCCAAAACAACATTAGATTCTTTTGCACCGACCTCGATGGCACCTTGCTTGGCCACGACAAAGCTGCCCGCCAGTTTAAAAACATCTGGGAAAAACTGGCCCCTCACCACAAGCCACTCCTCTGCTACACTTCCGGACGATTGTTGGACGATGTGTTGAACCTCATCAAAACTGGAATCCTGACGGCTCCCGATTACATCATCAGTGGTGTCGGCACCAGTATTTATGATTACCGTTCGGCATCGCTGGTCAGGAGTTTCACGGAAATACTGGACGAAGGATGGGACATCGAAAAAGCGAAACAGACCCTGACCGCCTTGAAATTGCCCATTGAAAAGCAACCCGATTTTTACCAAAATGAATACAAGTCAAGTTGGTTTTTGAACGAAGGCACACCTGAGCAAATCGAAGACATCAAAAGTGCAATGGAGGAAGCCGGCCTGGAGGTGCGGGTGGTCTATTCGAGCAGCCGCCATTTGGACATTTTGCCCAATGCCGCCAATAAAGGCAACTCGCTGCATTGGTTGCTCAAGCACATCAACATGCCTGCGAAGGAGGTACTGGTAGCGGGTGACAGCGGCAACGACAGCGCCATGTTTGCCATCAAGGGCGTCAGGGGCATCGTGGTGGGAAATGCCCAGCCTGAACTCTTGGAAATGACCCAAACCGCCTCCATTTACCGGGCACCGCACAACGAAATCTGCGCCTTCGCCGTCATCAGCGGTCTTCGATACTACGGCATTTTGGCAGAAACGGACATTGAACCCAAAGAAGAAGTGGACACCTCCACCCTATTGGAAGTTATCCGGGCTTCGGGCGAAGAACCTATTGGCAATTTGACCAAAGAACAGTCCAGCCAAATCAGGCAGGGATACCACAAGGCCATTGAGGCTTTGAAAAAAAACATCACGCCACTGGGTTTTACCGCCTGCTCTACTGACGATAACGAAGTCATCGGCACGGACGAAAACTATCGGAGCGTGTGGGCAAGGGACGGTGCCGTGACCGTCATAGGTTCGCTGCCGCTGACCAATCAGGACGAAGCCATACATCAATGCCAAATCAATACTTTGGAGACTTTGCTCCAGCATGTTTCGCCCAATGGGCAAATACCGGCCAACGTGCGCATCGAAACCGAAACGCCTGATTATTCGGGCGTCGGCGGCATTGCTTCCATTGACAGCGGCATCTGGCTGGTCATTGCCTTTCATGCTTATGTGTCGCAAACGAGGGACATTCAATTTCTCCGAAAACACATAGAAACGCTGCATCAGGTAATGGTTTGGCTATCTGCCCACGACAGCAACAACGATGCGCTGCTCGAAATACCAGAAGCGGGCGATTGGACGGATTTATTTGGCCGCAGCTATAATGTCTTGTACGACGAAGTGCTTTGGTATAAATGCAATATCGCATTCAGCCGGATGCTCGAAATGCTTGGCGACAGCCAGCGGGCCAGCGATTTTTTGCGTTGGGCGAGGGTTATCAAACGTGAGATATTGGCCAACTTTTGGCCCACTACTAAACAACAGGTGTATCAGCCCGTTTCGTTTGCAGAGCAACAGTTTTCCATCGGCGATGCCAGGTATTTGTTGGCACAAATAACCCCTTTCGACTTTAGCTGGCGCTGCGATACTTTCGGCAACTTGCTGGCCTTTTTGTACGATGTGACCAATGTCAACCAAGCCAGCCAGACCTTCCGCTTTTTGTGGGGCGTCGGCATCAACCAACCATATCCGGTCGCCAATATTTACCCAGTTGTTACAATGGGCGACAAAGATTGGAGGCCCTATTATGCGGTCAATTTGCTCAACCTGCCCCACCATTACCATAATGGCGGTGTGTGGCCCCTGGTAGGCGGGCATTGGGTGAGGTTTTTAAATAAATTGGGCTTGCGTGATTTGGCTTTGAAAGAACTGTACAGCCTATCCGAACTGAACAAATTAGGTACTTCCAAAGAGTGGGAGTTCAACGAATGGGCGCACGGGCACACAGGCCGACCGATGGGCAAAGCCTACCAAGCCTGGTCGGCATCGGAATATGTCCGTGCCTGCCATGACCTCAATATTGTTGCGGGATAGCAACACAGGGCGGAATTTTGAAATGGAGCAAAATGGCATTAATGCCTTTCGCCCTTCACATCTAAAATCAACTCTATGACAATTTTTGACCAATCCACCAACAATATCCTGATGATTTCACTGCATGGCTACGTTGGGGCCGAGCCAGAATTGGGCAAGCCCGATACAGGCGGCCAGGTAGTCTATGTTTTGGAACTGGCCAAACGCTTCAGCCGCCTGGGCCTTGGGGTGGATTTGGTAACCCGGCGTTTTGAAGACCAACCAGAATTTGATGAAATCAATGAAAACCTGCGGGTTTGGCGGATCCCTTTTGGGGGGAAAAGTTTTATCAGAAAAGAAGACATGCACGACCGCCTCCCCAATTTCGTCACCAATTTCCTGTCGGCGGTACGCAAGCGGGGCAACCGCTACGACATTGTTTATACGCATTATTGGGATGCCGGGGCAGCCGGGCAAAAAATTGCCGAAGAAATGGAAATCCCGCATGTCCACACGCCGCATTCTTTGGGATGGTGGAAACAACGCAACATGGGAGTGGACATGGACGAAGGGGAGATGGAGAAAAAATACCGATTCGTGGAGCGCATCCGCAAGGAATTTTTGATTTTTCAAATGTGCGACCACGTCATCGCCACCACGGAACAGCAATCCGATCTATTAAAAGAACATTACGACCTGCTCGACCGACGGGTATCCGTCATCCCGCCGGGCATGGACGAGGATCGCTTTTCGCCCGTCAGAAAAGAAGAACAATGCGAATTGCAGAAAAAATTTGGTTTTCAGCCAAATGATGTGCTCACCTTGGGCCGTATGGCGCACAACAAAGGCTACGACCTGCTATTGCAGGCGCTCCCCACCACCTTTCAATTGGTGCCGGATGCCCGACTGGTGGCCGCCATCGGTGCCGATGACAATGGGCAAGACAAGCTTGGTGTTGAAACTTTAAAAAAACTGGCCAGCGAACTGGGCATTGAAGACAAAATCGTGTGGCGCAGTTATGTTGCCGATGAAGACTTGGCCGACTACTACCGTTCTTCAACCGTTTTTGCCATGCCATCCCGCTACGAACCCTTTGGCATGGTAGCTATTGAGGCAATGGCCTGCGGCTCCCCTACGGTCATTACTGTACATGGAGGGCTTTTCAACCTCGTCCAATACGGCTATCACGCCTTGTATGCCGATCCGAATCGGGCGGTCGAATTTGGCACCATGCTGGCCTTTCCGATGCTTTATCCAGACATCGCCCACCAGCTTTCTGTAGAAGGTGCCAGGTTTGCCCGCAGAAATTTCGGCTGGACTGGCATTGCCAAAAAAATCCTGAATATCTTTAACTCCATCAAACAGGAGCGGATGAGCCACCTTGTTTGATGGGGATTATTTCATGGCTTCATGGTTTCATTGTTTCATGGCTGCTCCCCTCTCCCTGATCTGAAAGGTTGAGGCGAGTTTTAAAACAATGAAACAATGTGTCAGTGACAATGAAACAATGAAACAATGAACCCATGAGTCAACGAAACAACAAACTATGAAAGTTACTATTTTCGGTGCCACCGGCATGGTCGGCCAATACTTGATAAACGAGACCATTGCAAAACTGCATACCGCCCGTGCCTTTGGGCGCAATGTTTTTGAAACGCTTTCCACCGAGCGTACCTATTTGGAACTGGCCAAAGGCTACCTCTTTTCCCTCGACGATGTAAAAGACGCCTTGAAAGGAGTGGATGCAGTGCTTTCGGCCATCGGCGGCGGCATGGATGGCACGGACAGGGCGAGGTCATTGGGCATGAAGCGAATCGTGGAGGCAATGGAAAAAAAAGGCCCTAAACGCATTATCGCCATTGGCGGCAGGGGCATCCTGAATGCTGACGAAAAAAAGATGATTTATGAAGAGCCAGGATTTCCTTCCCATTTGAGGCCCGTCACTTTGGAACACAAACAAGCCTACGAAATGCTCGCCGCATCTTCCTTGGATTGGACCATCGTTTGCCCACCAACCATCATAGATGCAAAGGCTACTGAAGCCTACGCCACTAATTGCAATTACCCAGCAGAAGGTATCCAGCAAATTTCCGCAGGCGATTTAGCCCATTTTATGGTCAAAGAGCTTTCAGAAAACAACTATTTAAAATGTCGGGTGGGCATAGCATCTCTGTAAATACAATGTCATTTAAGTTTTCTGAAACAGGGGTTTGGGGCGGTACGCCCCAAGAAACCTCTCCCCCGACGAGCCGCCGCAGGCGGCGAGGAGGGGTGAAATTTAGATGATTTATTAAGCATTGCTACAAATCTAAAACCTGATTTTAGCTAAAATTAAACTGTTGCTTATTGCATTATAGTTTTCATTTGCAGAAAATATTAGAGCTATGAAAACTTTTACAATGCTACTTATCGGGTGGCTTTCGATGGCCACCGCCCTTTCCCAAACTTCTCTTCAAGGCACAGTCACTGATGCCGAAAATGGTCAACCAATTATTTTTGGCACGGTTGCACTTTATAAAAATGGCGTCCTTGCCACCGGTACGGAAACTGACCTGGATGGTTTTTATTCCATCACCGAATTGGATCCAGGTAAATATGACCTTGTCTTCAGTTACACGGGCTACCAGGAATTGAAGGTAGAAGGTGTTGAAGTGCTCGCGGGGAAAGCCAATAAATTGGATGCGAAAATCAGAACAGGTTTGACTTTATGCTGTGGACCGGTGTGCGGTTTTTTTCGCCCTCTAATCCAATTAGATGAAACAACCCAGGGAATTGTATTTGATCAAGAGGAATTGAAGCATCTTCCATATCGTTGGTAACCTTAGCTGAAGTAGTCACGACTTAATCTGACAGTTTTAGTAATTTTGAAACAACCACATTTCATCACTAAAACAAGATTAGAATCATGACTACTCAAGACAAAATTATCAAAAACAAGTTGGGGTTGCTCCGTTTGGCCAAGCAGT